>JAKKUQ010000088.1 GCA_021890755.1 Thermosediminibacteraceae bacterium
ACCGACTTGCGAGACAGGGCCTTGCGTATCCTTGAAAAAGCGGAGCAAGCAGGGAAATTAAAAACTGCATTAGACGGCATAAAAGAAGCCCGGGAATGTCTTGAACTGCTTGCGAAACTGCAAGGCGAGCTTGCACAGGAAGGAACTATAAACATCACCATATCGCCGGAGTGGTTAGAGATAAGAACCATCATCCTTAAGGCCCTCGAACCCTATCCAGAAGCAAGGATAAGGCTAGCCCAGGCACTCAAGGAGGTGGAAAGGGTTGCTGGCCGTTGATTTAGCCTTTGCGTTAGACCCCGTATTATTCGCAAAAGAGGCCCTTAACTTCCACCCTGACCCGTGGCAGGAAAAAGTTTTACGCTGGAGCGGTAAAAGGCTATTACTTTGTTGCAGTAGACAAAGCGGTAAAAGTACGACAACGGCAATTTTGGCCCTGCATAGAGCTTTATTCTACCCCAAAAGCCTTATACTTCTAGTAAGCCCTTCCTTGCGTCAATCCAGCGAGCTTTTTCGCAAAGTGCAGGAGTTTTTAAGAGAACTACCGCCGGAAATGCAACCCGAATTATTGGAGGATAACAAATTATCGCTGGTGATGAAAAACAAAAGCCGTGTTGTGAGCCTTCCCAGCAGTGAAGGCACGATAAGAGGCTTTTCGGGAGCGGCCTTGATTATCGAAGACGAAGCGGCGAGAGTATCAGACGACCTGTATTTTGCGATAAGGCCCATGTTAGCAGTTAGCAATGGACGGTTAATCTTGATGTCAACCCCTTTCGGCAAGCGAGGCCATTTCTTCAAAGAATGGACAGAAGGCGGTGACACATGGGAGCGAATCAAGATAACCGCCTATGACTGCCCGAGGATAAGCAGAGAATTTCTCGAGGAAGAACGCCAGACAATGAGCGATTGGTGGTTTAGGCAAGAATACCTTTGCGAATTCGTGGAGACCGAGGATAGTGTTTTCGCTTATGAGCAAGTTATGACAGCCTTAAATGACGATATAGAACCCTTATTCGGAGGTGTTAGCGATGAGTAAATTTTACTTCGGCCTTGACTTAGGCCAGGCCCAGGACTACACGGCTATGGTGATAGCTGAAAAGCGAGAAAACGAATACCATATACGGCATATTGAAAGGCCCAGGCTGGGAGCGCCCTACCCCGTCATCGTGGAGAGAGTAAAAGCGATGATGGAAAGCCCACAGCTAAAAGGAAAGACCGTCCTTGTGGTTGATAAGACCGGCGTTGGTGCTCCGGTTGTAGATATGTTTAAGCGAGTAGGCTTAAGGCCCGTGGCAATTACCATCACCGGCGGGAATACCGTAAACAAAGACCAAGACGGTTATCATGTGCCGAAGCGTGACCTTGTGGCTAATTTGCAAGTGCTATTTCAGACCGGCAGGCTTAAGGTGGCAGGAAGTATACCCGAGGCAAGGACGTTGATTGAGGAACTGTTAAACTTCAAGGTGAAGATTGACCCAAAGACAGCCCATGACAGTTACGAGGCATGGCGTGAAGGCGTCCACGATGACCTTGTTTTAGCTACTGCATTAGCTTGCTGGTATGGAGAGCACGAAATAACTCCGAGAATACGGCGGCTATAAGGAGTGAAACGATATGCAAGAAAACTTGATATGCTTATACGGCTATCGGGAAATATGTTTATGGCGTAAAGGTATTTACCTTACACCGTTAGACGGTTGCCCTGCCGATTGTCCTATACGACAGGCGACCCCAAAGCCGGAGATAAAAGTAAAACATTTCAAAGAAAGTAATACGATAATTATGCCCTAATTGCATTACTTTTGCAGTACAAAAAAATAAAAGTCTTGTACGTCAAGGCTCTGGCGAGTGTTACTAGATAGCCTATCTAGTGAAAGGAGGATGTAAGAATGAAAAACCTCATCCAATTCGCTTTCACTACCGCTATTGAGTCAATGAGGTATTCTCTGGCGTTGCTTAAATTATTGGCCCATCGGTTAGGGTTGTGACCGGAATTAAATTCCTCTGCAAGAAATTGCAGTCGCTTATTGGACTGCAAGAATTTGCAGAGGATACCCCAAAAACGATAGATAAATGAGAGAGAAAATAACGCCATCGGAAAACTCGAGGCCATAGTAACAGGCCCAAAATTGGACTCGTAAGGCCTTGCGTTAAAGGCACGAGGCTTTTGCGATTCAAAAAATAAAACCACCTAGCTGGTGGCTAATCTATGTTGAGAATACGGTTTATTTCCGATTCGGGAATACGCCATAAATCGCCGATTTTAACGGCTTTTATTCGGCCTTCTTTAATCCACTTATAAACAGTCCTTATGTTTAACTTTAACTTTTCGGCTACTTCTTGCGGCGTGTAATAGTTTTCCACTGTTTTCACCTCCAAGGGAATGCTTAACACTATATTACCATAGGTTGCAATGTTTTTCAAAACATGCAAAAACACTTGACTAGTGTAATGAAGTGTAATATACTGTAACTAGAATGAACCAAATTAAACTAAAATAAACAAAGGAGGGATAAAAATGACTGCCCAAACCCCTTACAAAACCCTTCCCATACCGAAAGACCTATACATACCCATCACTTACGCAATATATGAGGCGATATGGAACGCCATAGACAAGGACGACCCGAAGGCAAAAGATATGGTGGAGTGGTATGTAGAAACAATAGGCTTTTCTGCTTACTCGCTGGTAGAGAAGCTGAAAGAAAAGGGAATTGAAGTAAAATTACCGTCTTAAGGAGGTTTAACTGATGAACAGGCTTGAAAGGACTATGGCGGAGCTTTTTTTAAAAGAAAAACAGGAGATTATTCCAGTACTAAAAGAGATGTTGAATGACAAAAACAGGATAAATCGCTACGAGAACCTTACCCTGGAGCGTGTTAAAGAAGTCGCCAGACGGATTGGTTGCGATGACTATCATACTGCTTTATATGCGTATGCCTTTGCTAAAATTTTTGGCACTATGCCCGACAGACTATTGAAGAAGCTAATAACTAAATTAGAAGGAGCGACTGTAAATGGCTAAAAGGCGGGGAAATGGCGAAGGAACGATATATAAGAGGCCTGACGGAACATGGGTAGGCCAAATAAGTATTGGCTACGACCCCAAAACCGGCAAGCTGAAACGTAAAACTGTTTACGGAAAGACCCGGAAGGAAGTGGCCGACAAGCTGGCGAAGATATTACAGGATATTAACCAAGGCGTATATGTTGAACCTTCTGAAATGACCTTTGGCGAGTGGTTAGATAAGTGGCTTGTGAACTACAAAAAGGGCCAGCTAAAACCAAGCACTTACGAAAGCTATGAAATGCTAATCAACGTCCACATAAAACCGGCTTTAGGGGACATTCCTCTGGCGAAACTGCAACCGTACATGATACAATCTTTTTATAACGATAAGCTGGAAAACGGCAGAGCCGATGGGAAAGGCGGCTTATCCACTCGAGTTGTGCGTTACTTCCATGCAGTTATACGCCAGGCCTTACAGCAGGCAGTTAAGGAAGGCCTTATTGCCCGGAACGTGGCCGATTCCACAAACCCGCCGACCATACAAAACAAGCAAATGAGGCCCTTAACTGAGGAAGAACTACAAAGATTCTTCGATGTCGCCAGAGATGACCGGCTTTTTGCGGCCTATGTTCTTGCAGTTACCACCGGCTTGCGGCGTGGCGAATTATTGGGCCTTTGCTGGGATTGCGTAGACCTCGAGAAGGGAATAATCACCGTGAAAAGGCAATTACTAGCCCTTAAAGACGGCCTTTCTTTGGAGGAAACGACCAAAAGCAAGAGCGGAAGGAGGAGCATATACCTTACCGATGACGCCGTAAGAGAGCTTAAAGCTCACAGAAAACGGCAATTGCAAGAAAAGTTAATAATGGGAAAAGCATATAACGACAACGGCCTTGTATTTTGCAAGGAAGATGGAAGTCCTTTAGACCCGAGGGAATTCACAAAGCACTTCCAGAGGCTTTTAGTTAAAGCTGGATTACCTAAAGTGAGATTGCATGATTTACGCCATACCCATGCTACCCTTTTACTTGCCCGTGGCGTCCACCCAAAGATAGTGCAAGAGCGATTAGGCCATTCATCCATAACCATGACCCTTGACCTTTACAGTCACCTAATACCTAGCTTGCAGGAAATGGCGGCAAAGTCACTTAATGGGCTTTTAGGCAATAAAAAAGGCCCTGCTACAACGCAAGGCGAGCAACGTTGAGACGGATTGCAGTAAAATTGCAGTACTTAAGGGTATAAATTAAAGCTCCGAGGTACTCCTACAAACCCCGGAAGCCTTGATATTCCTGGTGCCGAAGGTGGGAGTCGAACCCACACGGCCTCATCGGCCACCGGATTTTGAGTCCGGCGCGTCTGCCAATTCCACCACTTCGGCACATTACGTTTTTATATTACCATATACATGGCCATAATTCAAGAGCTTTTTAACACAAAAAGATACCTTAAATTGCAATATTAAATGCGACACATTTTTTGGAAACCCGAATGATGTTGGG
>JAKKUQ010000089.1 GCA_021890755.1 Thermosediminibacteraceae bacterium
CTTCTGAACGTGTTCTATTACATTATTATCAAACCTTACTAAAAGCCGCAAAGTTCACAGCAAGCTCCCTGAAATCCTGCTGTAATGCAGCGGTTAAACGAAGGAAAGCGGGCGACCTACTTTTCTACATTCAGATCAATAGATTTTAATCCAGATTTTACCTTACCCGATTTTTCTTTGCGCTTAAAATGAACGCGGCGTCCTTTTACCGCCACCTGATACCAGCCGTGTTCTTTTAAGGAGCGGCTATTCCGCTCCAAAATTAGCGCAATATTGTATGTATGAACGTCTCTACTAAGAAGATTTTTCTACGAAAAGCGTAATTATCCTCTATTACTTCGAACTTTTTTAGAATTTCTTAAGCTGTTGAGTGGTAGAGGGAGTAATGACTTACGCCCTGCCCACTCTTGTTTTTGCTACTTTGTCGGGCTGTTGCAGAGCTTTTTCATTCTTCAAGTGAAACATAGCGGACGTTGCTTATATTTCCTTTGCCTTCTTTAAGGCTTCCGTTGGATTTGAAGGTATAGCCTTTATCCGCTCACCAGTTAAAAAAGCATGCAAAAATAAATAAAATAAAACCTCCTCAACCGCACAGGATTTTTTTGAGGAGGCTGACCCACATAACCCTTGATTTAAATTAAATGGTGCCGAAGGAGTGACACTTTATCAATTCCACACGATGCCTCCTGTTTTCTGGGCAGCACATAATTTCTTTGTCGCTTTATCCTTAGAATGCAAACTACTTGCAAACTATCTTTGCAAACTATCTTTATTAAAGTTAATTCATTAGTGATAATTCAACGAATAAACAACACTCCAAAAATGTATATTAATGGAGGTGTTACTATGACTTTTAACATATTCTTTTGGGAGTTATTATGTGCGATTTTTATTTCAATAACTGGAGCATTACTACATTTTGCCTATGACTGCTCAATCGTAATTGTACTGTAACTTTACTTATTTTTTAACTCAGTAAAATACCAAGTTCTGCTCTGTTCTAGTCCATTGCAAAGATCTGCGAATTGCAACTGTCTTATTTTGCAGATCTACATCAGCCCATTTTAATCACCTTGTTGTTTTTGGACATATGTAACAATTATAATATGTAACAATTATAATATTAGTCAAAAATATATTCCACGATTTTTAAAGTAACCATCTTTAGCCTTCGGCTTTTTATAAGGCATAACAGGAATCATTCCTGCTTGATAATTTCCATGCATATTTTAAATATTTCAAGTGTTTTGTGGCATTCATTTGTTACTTTGTCCACAGTTCTAAGAGAGGGCTTAGTCATCTTTTTAATGCGTTAGTTTTTATAGGTGTCTTACTTTTTTTAACTTACTTTTTCATACCATAGCGTCCCATAAGTTCTTCTATCCTTATCAGTAAAATAATCTCCTTCCAGTTTATTATTATCAGGTAAGTATCTTAACTTATTGAAACCAGTATGACTGTGCATTGTTTCTTCGCCTATAGCTTTAGATTCATTTCTATATTGATATCTTAATGTAATTCCCATATGGTCATTAGTTATTATTCCTGCTATTTCACTATAAGAATATGATGTACTGCTCTCTTGCGTAATACGAATTTTGGTCCATGTTTGAATAATATGTAATTCTACATCACCTTCTTCTGTTATTAGTTCACTTGTCCTCTCACTTCTACGTTTAGAGTAATATTTACCTTTCCACTTACCATGTAAAATAGGAGTTTCTATCTTGAATATTATTCTAATTATTTTGACTTTCCACAAATATAAATCAAATATCTTATATAAAACCCAAAATATAACCATAGCTGACGGTGTAGACAAATGAATGCTTAATATCTTGAAAATATAGAATATAGACATAGATTCTAATTTATCAAAAATCGGGGACATTACACTTGATATTCCAACACTAATAATTGCAAGAAAAGCAACAACTCTACTTCTTTCATCTGTATCAACGGAATATGAATGCAATTCCTATTTACCCCCTTCATCTTTTTTATATCTTCTGTAATTGTTTTAGGTTTTTCATTTCTTTTGTTTGGTATCCTACATACAAATCTCCTTCGATTCCTACAATAATCAAAAATAATCCATGAAATGGATACTCATTATTAATAAGACATTCTTTTAATACTTTTCTATCTAAAAAAGAAGGTTTTGGAATAATTTCTGGATGTGTATGCCATTCGCCAAGATAATTTATTTCTCCGTTTGATTGTTGCCATTTTTCATTAATAACCTTTTGTGCACTTTCTTTATCCCGAATAAAATAATATCTTCCTCTTTTATCTCGATTACAAGGTTCTGATACATCTGTAATGATAAATTCCGAATAATCTTTTCTGCATTTGCCAAGCAGTATTCCTCCACTTTCATAAAATTCTTTTTTTTGGCAATACTTTAGCATTTTGTTAATTGCATTATTTTCTATTGAAAGTATAGTTTTAGTGTCAATCCTATACCTGATCATCTAAATCTAACCTTCTTACACTTACTGTTCTTTTTGATTTTGATAACCATGCATCTGAAATCATCATATTTTGTCTTCTTGCCCATTCTAGATTTCCGCACCATGAAAACAAATAATTTCCTTTTGTTTCCTTTATCATATGATTGTTATAAAAGTAATCCATAAAATTATAAACAAATTGTCTAGCCTCAAAAGCAGAATATGGAATATATGTGCTTTGACAACCAGCTTCTTTCTTTGTATACTTTCCCCCATCAACAAGAATACTGTATTTAAACCTATATTCCTCGTCATATATTAAGCTTTCTATATCTTGCTTATTTTGCACAATAATAGCATGTCCCCCAAGCAAAAAAGGTTCTACCCAGATTATCACTAATGGTTTTGTTATTTTCCCTTGATTAAATAATTCAAGAAATTTTATTTCTACAGATTTAGAACCTACTACTATAAAATTGATATCACATTGATTAAATATATCTAAACTATCTTCTAATACCTCTAAAACATCTCTCGATATTGATTTACATTTTATATACGGATAATGTTTAATTAATTGTTCTTTTATTGCCTCAGTCTTCCATTTATATATATCGGAAGCCCCACAAATATGTCTTGCAATGTTTTCGGAAGTAAGCACTTGATTATCAATTAAGGTAAATTCATATATCCCTAATTCTGCCAAAGCTTGAATCAAATAACTTCCAATTGAACCACATCCAGTGATGGATACTGTGTAATTAGATAATACAGTACCATCTCCGCCTCTATTAAATAATCTTCTCCTGTCAAGTAATTGGACTCTTAACTTTATTATTTCTTCATCTTTATATTGCATCAGATAAGCTAATCCAGGCGAGACTTTACCTTTTCTAAAGCCCTTTGGTGATTGAACTGGTTGATGAAGCCATGCTCCGAAATATTTTTCTCCTTTAATTTGTTGAGAAAAAATAATTAAAGAAGCTTCGGTCCTATCTTTTAAAAATTTATAATAAGCCTCAAAAGCTTCTTTTTCTTCTCTCACTTTTAAGAATACTTCTTTATTAGTCTTTGGATATGGAGGATACCAGCGATTTTTCATAGGGATATAAAGGCATCTTTTAATATTTTCTTTATTGATTGACACTCCTTTACTACAACGCAGATATTCTTCCAATTGAAACTTATCATTACTTACATAAAAAATTTTTTCGTAACAATAAAAATATAGATGCTGAGAATAATCATCAAGAGTAGATAATACCCACACTTCAATTTCATTAAGTGCTTCATTTCCCCAATAAGAATTAAATTCTTCAATAAAATCTTCTTTATTTACTCCTTTAATTCCATCTTCTATTATTTTAATAGCCTGACTTATTGTTTCTTCTACCAACTTTAAAGGCTCCCTATGATTAGGAATAGCTACGTTCTTATCAAAAGTACAAATAGAAAAATCTTTATCTATGTGAGGAATTGGAGCAATATCTTTGTAAAATTCTTCTAAAATATAAACTTTTGGAAAATCATAAGGAAAAGTCTTAGGAAATTTACATCTCAACCTAATCTCTTTTCCGCAAATAGTTGTAAGAATATCTATATCAACAAATTCTCCATTTCGTTTGTCTATAGGAATACACTCATATCCTTTTTTTTGGAGATATTCAATCACTTCTTTAAGCTGAATGTCCATCATTATTTATTACACCTGGAGATTTTGTTTTTATAAAAGAAGAACTCATTTTATTTTCTTTCTTTGATTTGCCTTTTGGGAATCTATCTCCAAATTGTTCTCTTAATATTTCTGAAGCTTTCTCTTCATCTTCTTCATTTATAGCTTCGTCTAAACTGTCTTTTAACTTTTTTAAAGCATTAAGAATATTTTCTTTCTTACTTTCACTAAAGTCTTTAAACAAATCTTCATTCGGTTTCACGGGTTTAATACATTCAAATTTTTCTTCTAAGGTATCTATTATATTAGTTACTGTTCCCAATAGAGATTTATCATCTCTATTGTCATAACTATAAAAATTATTACTAACTAATACAGTT
>JAKKUQ010000035.1 GCA_021890755.1 Thermosediminibacteraceae bacterium
TTTTATCACCTGATTCTAACCAGAGGGAATTTTACACAAAAAATTGGACTTGATCCGCGTGGTTGTCAAAAAAACTTTAAATGACCCTTAATTTCATTATTAGAGCTAACTATATTGTACAAAGGAGGTGTTGAGAACGAAGATCATAAAGATAGAGACAGGCATAATAAAGGTGCCGCTTAAAAAAACTTTCAGGACAGCCCTTAGAGTGGCGACGGAGGTGGAAGATGCAGTAGTCAAGATTACGACCGATGATGGCCTCGTCGGCATAGGCGAAGCAGCACCCACGGCGGTGATAACCGGGGAAACCCTGGGCTCTATATTGGAGGCGATAGAAAAGTACATAAAGCCGGCGATAACCGGTATGGATATACTGGATTTCGACGAACTGATGCTGAAGCTCCACAGGTGCATCCTCAAAAACACCAGCGCAAAAGCCGCCTGTGACATGGCCATATACGATATTTTAGCTCAATACTACGGCAAACCCCTTTACGAATTCCTGGGCGGGTACAGGAACAGTGTGAAGACCGATATAACCATAAGCCTCAACGACGTGGACACCATGGTGGCTGATGCGCTGGCAGCAGTAAACGATGGATTCGACAATCTGAAGATAAAGGTTGGAGGTGATTTTAAAAAGGACATAGAAAGGGTAAGGGCCATCAGGGATAGCGTGGGCAAAAATGTGAAAATAAGGCTTGACGCCAATCAGGGGTGGAAGCCTAAAGAAGCAATTTACGCCATAAGCCAACTTGCAAAATACGACATAGAGCTGGTGGAACAACCAGTTGCCGCCCACGATTTGGAAGGACTTAAAATGGTGACCGAAAACTCGCCGGTGCCGATAATGGCTGATGAGAGCGTATTTACTCCAGAGGATGCGGTAAAAATAATCTCCATGAGGGCGGCCGATATGATTAACATCAAATTGATGAAGTGCGGAGGAATCCATAACGCCCTTAAGATAAACGCCATGGCCGAAGCGGCGGGCATGGAATGCATGGTGGGCAGCATGATAGAAAGCCCGATTTCCGTTGCCGCAGCGGCTCACCTGGGAGCGGCCTGCCACAACATAACGCGCTTTGACCTGGATGCGGCCTACCTGTTAGGGGAAATACCGGTGGAGGGGGGGATAGTGTACCGCGGTCCGGAAATCTTCTTTACCGGCGGTGCAGGGCTCGGCATAGGGAAGATAAAAGATGAATATTATTTGCCAGAAAACCAAAATATTTAAAGGGTTTGGAAGGGGGATTTCTAGGATGAAGAAGAAGGTTCTCGCTTTTTTGCTCGTGATATTGATGGTCACGGCCGTTTTGGCCGGCTGTTCCGGTCCTAAGAACCAGTCAACGCCCCAAGAAGGTGCCGGAGGAGAAAAAAGCGGGGGATTTTGAACGACTATTTTGAAAGCGACCCCAATGGTTTTGACGTGCAGGAAAGCACGCTCATAGTGTCGTACCACCTAGCACGCCATATATATAGCACCCTTTTGAGGTACAAGGGCGATACCTTGGAACTCGAACCGGAGCTTCTCGCCAAGATGCCGGAAATTTCGCCCGACGGGAAGACTTACACTTTCGAACTGAAAAAGGGGATAAAGTTCCACGACGGCACCACGGAGCTCGTGGCCGATGACGTGAAGTTCACCATCGAGCGCATGCTCGACCCCAAAGGAAAAGGGATGAGCAAGTGGCTCTTCGAGCCCATTTTGGGTGCAAAAGCTTTTATGGAAGGCAAAGCAAGCTCCATTGAAGGCTTCAAAAAGATAGACGACTATAAATTCCAGATTATTTTGGAAAAGCCTTATGCGCCCTTCCTGCACAATCTCGCCGTACCGGCGGCTTCGATATACTCGGAAAAACTGGTGAAAGCCGCCGGAGACAACTGGAGGTTGAATCCCGTTGGAACCGGGCCTTTCAAACTGAAAAGCTACGTTCCGAACACCGAAATAGTGCTGGAGAAAAACCCGTATTATTTCGAAGAGGGCCTGCCGCGCCTTGAAGGCATCCATTACAGAATCGTTCCCGATGCCACCACGGCGCTCATGGAATTCGAAAACGGGACCCTTGACGTATGCCTCATACCCGTCAACGAATATCAGAGGATAAAGGATTCGGGTAAGTACGAAATTTTAGAAGGCGTTGCCCTCAACACCTATTACTTCATCATGAACCTGAGCGACCCCATGTGGTCCGATGTGCGATTGAGGAAAGCGGTGGCTATGGCCATAGACAAGGAAAAATTGGTTGAAGCCTTATACGGTCCGAGGGGTACCGTGGCCAAGAGTTTTGTTACTCCGGGAATCCCAGGGGCCTACGAGCAGGGCACGGGACCAGCTTACGAATACAATCCTGAGGAAGCTAAAAAACTTGTAAAAGAGCTGGGAAATGTCGGAAAACTCCAAGCGTGGCAGTGGGGCGGCGAACGGATAAGCGACGCAAACGTGGCCATCCAGGCCATGTTGAAGGATGTAGGGTTTGACCTCGAAATAACCATCATGGAAAGTGCTGCATTCAGGCAGGCAAGAAGTGAAGGAAAGATACCGGCATCCTACGGCAACTGGTGGGCGGACATTCCCGACCCCGACAATTACCTTTATACTTTCTTTGCCAGGACCAACCAGATGTCCTCGGGATATAAAAACAAGGAAATCCAGGACCTTTTGGAACAGGCGCGCTACGAAGTGGACATGGAAAAGAGGAATGAGCTTTACAGGAAAATAGAAGACACCATAATCAGGGAAGACGTAGCGATAGTACCGCTTTTCCATTTAAAGAACTTGCTTGCCACCCAAAAGAACGTGAAAAACATCATTCTGCACCCGACGGGGGTCAACATCTACACCTACGCTTACAAGGAATAGAATGTAAGTTCTTGTAAAGGGCAAAAAGCGGGGAAAGATGAGGAAATCCCATCTTTCCCCTGCTTTTAAAGAGGAGGTGCAAACTTGGCAGGTTATATCGTGCGAAGGCTCATCATGGCCTTGCCTGTGCTGGTTGGAGTATCCCTCATCACCTTTATCCTTTTGAATGTCGTCCCCGGCGATCCGGTTTTGGAGATGATGGGAAAACACGTGGACCCCCTTACCCTGGAAAAGGTAAGGGAGCAGCTGGGGCTCAACGACCCGCTTTACGTCCAGTTCGGCCGGTTTTTGTTTAATGCGTTAAGAGGAGACCTGGGAAAATCTTTTAAGACCGGCCAGCCGGTGACGCAAATGATAATGGATACCTTTCCAACGACGGTGAAGCTGGCCCTCTCTTCGGCTTTCGTTGCGATAGTTTTAGGTATTACCGTAGGGATAATTTCGGCAGTAAAGCAGTACTCATTTTTTGACCATGCCGCGATGATAACGGCCCTTGCCGGAATCAGCGCCCCGATTTTTTGGGTTGCGGTGGTGGCTCAGCTCGTATTCGGCCTTCAGCTGAAATGGCTTCCCATATCCGGGTATTCATCGCCGAAGCACATGATTTGCCGGCGGTGGTGCTGGGAATCAGGTTCGCCGCATCTATAGCCCGTTACACCAGGAGTGCCTTTCTGGAGGTTATAAGGCAGGACTTTATAAGGACCGCGAGGGCCAAGGGATTAGCGGAAAGAGCTGTCATCTTCGGCCACGCCCTGAAAAATGCCATGATACCCGTGGTTACGATAATAGGCATGCAGATAAGCGGGCTTTTGACCAGTTCTTTGCTCACCGAAACCATTTTTGCAATCCCAGGCCTCGGTCGCCTTTCTATCTGGGCTTTGTCCAACAGGGATTTTCCTCTAGTGCAGGGTATCGTGCTTTTTACGGCGGTGGTCTTCGTAATCGGAAACCTTATTGTCGATATATCTTACGCTTTTTTGGACCCGAGGGTCAGGCTGCAGTGAGGGGGAAGGACAATGGACAAAACTTTTCATTCAAAAAGTGCCTCCCTTTGGGGCGATGCGTGGCGCCGTCTTAAGAAAAACAGGCCCGCCGTCGCCGGCCTCGTGGTGATAATAGTTTTAATCATTGTTGCCGTTATGGCGCCGGTAATTTCTCCGGCCGACCCGATAAAGACCGACCTTCCCAACAGGCTCAAACCTCCGGGTGCCCCATCGGCCATCTGCAAAAACGGCGTTTATATCCTAGGCTCCGACGAATTTGGCAGGGACATACTTTCCAGAGTAATTTACGGAACGAGGATTTCTCTGAGCGTGGGCATAATATCCCAGGCCATTGTCACGGTAATCGGGGTCACCATGGGCGCGCTGGCGGGCTATTACGGCGGCATGATGGATATGCTGGTCATGCGAACTGCCGATATCCTTTTTGCTTTTCCGGAGCTGCTCTTTTATATCGGGGTAATGTTCGCTTTAGGCCCAAGTATTTACAACATATTCATCGCCCTTGCGTTGATAGGTTGGGCGGGGGTGGCAAGACTGGTCCGTAGCCAAGTGCTCTACCTCAGGGAGATGGAATACGTGGAGGCTGCCCGGGCACAGGGGTTTTCCGATGCCAGGATAATATTGAGGCATATTTTGCCGAACTGCATGGGGCCCATCATCGTATCCGTCACTATGGGGATTCCCGGGGCCATACTTTCAGAAGCCACTTTGTCCTTCCTGGGGCTCGGGGTGCAGCCTCCAACCCCTAGCTGGGGTAACATGATTTACGCCGCCCGGGGATACATGCTGACGAATCCGTGGTATTCCGTTTGGCCCGGCGTTGCCATAATGATAACCGTATTTTCATTTAACCTGCTCGGGGACGGACTTCGCGATGCCCTGGATCCCAGGCTCAAGCGCTGAGACGGGTGAGGTGACTGCATGTATAAAAAAATTACCGTTGCGGTCTTTTTAACAATAGCCGCAGTTTGGATATGGGGGTGTGGTGTAAAATTGAGTAGTGAAAAAGTTTTGAGCGACGAACAAATAGTTCAGCAGGCGGAGGAAATTATATTTGACCTTCAAAGGGAGTACAAATTCGATCCTAGGGAAACAGTCTTCACGGTTTCGAAGACAGCTAGCAGCGGCAAACTGGTGCTGGAAGGCAAGACGAGCGACAGGCGCATGAAGGAAGAATTGATCGCCAGGCTGTCCAGAATCGAAGGGGTGACAGTTGAGGATAAGATTGAACTTCTCCCATCCAGGTCCCTTGGAGACCGGATTTACGGGGTCGTGAAGGTGCCGGTGTTGAACCTGGGGGAAGAGCCAGGCAGAGCCGAAGGCAAAAGCACCGTCACCCAGGCAAGGATGGGTGACGTGGTGATGCTTCTCGAGGAATATGACGGTTGGTACCGGGTTCGGATGGAAGACGGCTACCTGGGATGGGCCGACGGCTCAAAATTATGGATCGCCGATAAGCCTTCTCTCGACGGATACCTTTCCGGGAGGTTCGCCCTGGTCGTCTCAAAAATGGCGGTTCCTCTTTCGGGCATAGGAGGCAGGAGGGTTTTCGATAGGAACCTTGTACAGGGGACGACACTCCCATTGATTTCGCTGGAAGGGAATTGGGCGCGGCTAATGCTGCCCGACGGAGGTGAAGTCTATGTCAGGGCCGAAGACATCAGGGAATTTCCCTCAAGGGAAGAGGTGTTTTCGGAAAAAAGAGACGCTTCCTATGTCATAGCCGTGGCAAAGCAGTACGTAGGCCTACCGTACCTCTGGGGCGGTACCACCGCTTATGGTTATGACTGCTCCGGCTTTACGCAGTTCTGCTTCAGAATGGGTGGGTACTTTTTGAGAAGGGATGCTGACATGCAGTTTGAGCAGGGAGAGCCGATCCGGGACAGAAAGGACCTCAGACCGGGCGATCTGGTATTTTTCGAGACCTACAAACCCGGTCCCTCGCACGTGGGGATATATCTGGGCGATATGAAGTTTATCCACGCCGGCAGCAGCTCAGGTGTTGCCGTAAACAGCTTCGATCCGAACGACCCCGCGTATTCAAAGATACTCGACAAGAAGTACTTGGGAGCGCACAGGATTATCCCTTAACCGGGGGTGACATATGTGGAAGAAAAGAAACTCATAGAAATTAAAGACCTGACGGTTAAATTCTTCACCGACGACGGTGTAGTGACGGCGGTGGACAGGGTGTCCTTTGACATAAAGAGGGGTGAGACCCTGGGGATGGTTGGTGAATCCGGCTGCGGCAAATCGGTTACCTCTCTCGCCATCATGCGACTTTTACCGTCTCCTCCAGCCAGAATCTCCTCCGGCAATATAATATTTGAAGGCGAGGACCTACTGGCAAAGTCTGAGGCCGAAATGAGGCGGATAAGGGGCAACCGGATTTCGATGATCTTCCAGGAGCCGATGACTTCCTTGAATCCGGTACTCACCGTCGGCAGGCAGATTTCCGAGGCGATAACACTCCATCAAAAGCTGTCCAGAAAGGAGGCCATGGAACGGGCCGTTGAGATGCTCAGGCTCGTGGGGATACCAAACCCCGACAAGCGGTATTACGAATATCCCCACCAAATGTCGGGGGGCATGCGCCAGAGGGTGATGATAGCCATGGCCCTTTCTTGCAACCCGAAACTATTGATCGCCGACGAGCCCACCACCGCCCTGGACGTCACGATTCAGGCCCAGATACTGGATTTGATAGGCCGGCTTAAGGACCAGGTCGGGATGAGCATCCTGCTGATAACCCATGACCTGGGTGTCGTGGCGGAAATGGCCCAGAGAATCGTAGTGATGTACGCGGGACAGGTGGTTGAAGAAGCCGCCTGCGAAGACCTCTTCGAAAACCCGCTCCACCCTTACACTGAGGGACTTTTGAAATCCATACCCAAGCTGGAAGGGGAAAAAGGTCGCCTCCACGTGATCGAAGGCACGGTACCAAATCCCCTTGACCTGCCGCCCGGCTGCAGGTTTAACCCCAGATGCCCCGAAGCTGCGGAAATATGCAGGGAAAAGTCTCCCGCCCTCCTGGAGATGGCGAATGGGCGGAGAGTAAGGTGTTTTTTGAGGGGTTCCCGCCCTGAGGAGGTGTCGCCCGTTGAGCTCGCAAAACATAATTGAGGTGCAGGGACTTGTAAAGTGGTATCCGGTAAAAGCCGGAGTATTCCAGAAGGTAGTAGGTTACGTCAAAGCTGTCGACGACGTGAGCTTCAATATAAAAAGAGGTGAAACCCTAGGGCTCGTGGGAGAGAGTGGGTGCGGCAAGACTACCACCGCCAGGTGTATGCTGAGGCTGATAGAACCTACAAAAGGCCGCATCCTGTTTAACGGCAGAGATATTATGAAGTTTAACCGGGAAGAACTCAGGAAGATACGGCCCAGGATGCAGGTGATATTCCAGGATCCATATAGTTCGCTTAATCCCAGGCTTACCGTTAAAGAAATAATTGGCGAAGCTCTAGCTTTTCATGGGATCGCTAGAGGAAAAGAACTGGAGGAAAGGGTAAAGGAGTTGCTGGAGATGGTGGGTCTGGCTCCCCACCACATGAGGAGATTTCCCCACGAATTTTCCGGAGGTCAGAGACAGAGGATAGGTATTACCAGAGCCCTTGCCACCAATCCGGACCTTGTAGTGTGCGACGAGCCAGTATCGGCCCTGGATGTCTCTATACAGAGCCAGATTCTGAATCTCCTGGAGGATCTGCAGGCCCGTTTGGGGGTATCTTATCTATTCATAGCCCACGGACTGAATGTGGTAAAGCACGTATCCCACAGGGTAGGAGTTATGTACCTAGGAAAACTGGTAGAGATAACGGAGAGCGACGAGATCTACAAAAACCCCCTCCATCCCTATACTCAGGCGCTCATTTCGGCGATACCCGTACCTGACCCCAAAGTGCGCAGGCAAAAAATACTACTGGAAGGCGATGTACCCAGTCCTTTCAATCCACCGGAGGGGTGCAGATTCTGGACCAGATGCCGCTATGCAATGGATGTATGCAGGCGGGAGGAACCGGGGCTTATTGAATGCGCACCAGGCCATATGGTGGCATGCCACCTTTACGGGCGCTAAAAGGGGGTGCTTTGTTTGTACGATATTGTCATATTGAACGGTAGGGTTGTCGACGGCACCGGCAACCCCTGGTTTTACGCGGATATAGCTGTGACAAAAGGACGGATAATGGCAGTCGGCAGGCTGAAAAATTTCAGAGCCAAAAAAGTGTTAGACGCATCGGGACTTTTTGTCACCCCTGGATTCATCGATATCCACAGTCACTCGGACCTGGAACCCATGGTAAATTACAAGTGCGAGAGCAAGGTAAGACAGGGCGTTACCACCGAAGTCGTCGGCAACTGCGGCGATTCAGCAGCGCCGGTTCTGGGGCAGGCTTATGAGGAACAGAGAAGATCGGCTCGAGATTTATACGGCATCGATGCAGGATGGAACACGGTGGCAGAGTATCTAGAGGCGCTGGAAAGGGCGCGACCCAGCATAAATTACGCCATGCTGGCGGGCCATGGAACCATCCGGAAATCTGTGATGGGATACGAGCGTAGACAGCCGACCCCGGAAGAAATGCGGAGGATGAAAGTGCTGCTGAAGGAAGCCATGGAACAGGGAGCCTTCGGCCTCAGCACCGGTCTGATATATCCGCCCGGCTCCTTTGCTGAAACTGGAGAGATAGTGGAACTATGCCGGGTGGCGGCCGAAAACGGCGGTATCTATGCCACCCATATGAGAGATGAAGGCGAGAGGCTGGAGGAGGCGGTAGAAGAGGCCATAGCGATCGGGGAAAAGGCTGGTATCCCAGTAGAGATTTCTCACCACAAGGCATGCGGCATGAGTTATTTTGGGAAAGTGGAACGAACGCTTCTGATGATAAAGGAGGCTAGAGAAAGAAGCATTGACGTAACATGCGACGTATATCCATATATGGCTACCGCGACGGGACTTACTTCAATCGTCCCCGATTGGGCTCACGAAGGCGGCATTGAAAAGCTTATCCATCGGCTCCAGGATAAAATCCTCAGAGAGAGGATCAAAAAAGAGGCTGACCCGATCCAAAAAGCCCTGAGCGGTTATGAAAACGTGTATATAACCTATGTGGCCACTGAGGCCAACAGGAGATTTCAGGGAAAGAGCCTTGAGGAGGTCGGGGCGATTTTGAATAAAAACCCGCTGGACGCCGCTCTGGACCTCATCGTAGAGGAAAGGGGCCAGGTGGGGATGATAAGGTTTGCAATGGACGAGGAGGATGTGAAAAAAGTCCTCACCAGTCCTTTCTCGATGATTGGTTCCGACGGGAGTGCACTGGCCCCCTACGGTATTCTGTCAGGGAGTCATCCGCACCCCAGGAATTACGGCACCTTCCCCCGGGTACTAGCACGGTATGTTAGAGAACAGGGGATATTGACCCTGGAAGAGGCTGTGCGAAAGATGACTTCATTTCCTGCGAGGCGCCTGGGCCTCTGGGACAGAGGGATCATCATGGAAGGGATGGCCGCCGATATCGTGATATTTGATCTTGATAAGGTAAAGGACATGGCCACTTATGAAAATCCTAAGACCTACCCCAAAGGAATAGTTCACGTCATAGTCAATGGAGTGCCTGTCATATCGGAGGGTAAGCATACCGGCGCCCGCCCGGGAAGGGTATTGAGGAACGGTTTATGGCGAAAGAAAATAATTAATACCAAATATGAGAAAGAGCTTGGTTAAAAGCACGTCAATGGCAAATCCCCCCAATATGTGTCCACAGAGTTATTGCGCCAATCGTCGTACTGCCTATGACGGAGTAGACCGTGCTGGAATAGAGCTGGGCTAGGAACCACAGGAAGAGGGTAGACCCCAGCAGGTATCTGCAGGAAGAGAAACCATGAAAAAGGTTGGCACCAGAGTGATTATCCTCACCGATGGGAATAATACGAAGTATGCGCCCATCACGCCTGCGATAGCCCCAGAAGCCCCTCTCACCGGCACCGGTGGTAGAGGATTAAAAACCATGTGAAACGCCCTTGCAGCTATCCCACTGAGAAGGTAGGAAATAAGTAATCTTATGTGGCCCATCCTGTCTTCAACGTTATCCCCAAACAGCCGAAGTATCCACATGTTGCTAATTAGTTACTATTGAAAAATGCAAATTTTAGACCTTATCCCTTTTCAATGGCCTTCGACTGCTTAATCATTATCATTTATTCTCCCATACCCTGCCATTTTTTAGCAGGTTTGAACCATAATAGAGAGAGTAAGGACCCTTATTCCTATGTATTATGGTAAGAAGCTGTAGCACTATCCCCATGATATTTTTAAAGTTGAGGTGATGAAAAATGCTGGAAGAAAGAATAAGGGTAGCTATAAATGGTCTTGAAGGTATATGCAGCGTTATAATCCATGATTTGAAGGATGGGGAAAAAATTTTTATTAACGAAGAGAAGGTTTATCCTTCAGCAAGCATAATAAAGCTTTGGATTTTATGGAAGTTATATAAAGAGGTTGAAAGAGGGAAAATCGATCTCTCTCAAGAAATAATATTAAAAGACGAAATTAAAGCAGGAGGATTTGGAGTTCTTCAGTATCTTCATTCGGGGTTAAATCCTTCAATAAAAGATTTAGCAACTTTAATGATTATTTTAAGCGACAATACTGCTACTAATGTTTTAATAGACATTCTAGATATTAACGCTATTAATGAAGAAATAAAGCAATTAGGTATGACTAATACCGTTCTTCAAAGAAAAATGATGGATTTGGGAGCAAAAGCTAAAGAATTGGATAATTTTACTTCTGCAAAGGATACCTATTTAATATTAAAAAATATTGCAAAGGGGGAAGGAATATCTTCAGCTTCCAGACAGGAGATATTGGACATACTTTTAAAACAGCAGTGTAATAATAAATTGCCATTGTTAATGCCGGCTGGCACGAAATTCGCCCATAAAACGGGGGACTTACCTTCTATAGAACATGATGCCGGTATTCTTTTTGTTAATGAGAGAGAGATTATTGTTGTTGTGATGATGAGTAATCTTAGAGATAATCTAAAAGGAATAAAAATTCATAATAATTTGGGTTCGATTATATATAACTATTTTGCATCAAAATAGACGTGCTATGAAAAGCTTAAATTGCAATATTAAGTGCAACACATTTTTGGGAAACCCGAATGATGTTGGGTTTCTCAATCATGAATTTTGATATTCAGAAGTTAGCCGCTCTATTTTCCGGAAAAAGAGCTTTGCTGGCTGCCGGTAACCCAAGATTTTTCTGGGCTGGGTATTACACCAATTCTGCACCTGTTCGATTTGTGAAAAAGATAATTCCTTTGTAGCTGTCCCCTTAGGAATCAACCGCCTGATTAGGCCATTATGCCCCTCATTGGTAGCCCCTTCCCAGGCAGAGTAGGGATGAGCATAATAGATTTCAATCCCGTGAACATTTAGATTGACAAACTCACTACCGTTATCCGCAGTAATGCTCTTAAACACCCGGGAAAAGATAGGACCATACTGACTTTTTAGCCGCTTTAACGCTTCATCGACTGCCTCAGCAGTTTTGTTTACCAATGGGAGGAGCAGGTGATAGCGAGTTTTTCTTTCCATTAGGGTCAGCAAAAAATGGTTACTAGAGCGTTTTCCGGGGACGGTATCGATTTCCCAGTGGCCGAATTCCTCACGCTTTTCGATACTTTCATGGCGCTCGCTAATACTCTTGCTGTAAAGACGCTTGTGATTTCGAGAAGCGTTCTTCTTTTTTGGTTTACGTCTGGTTTTTATAAAAAGGCCTATATTGCGAACTTTGAGCAAGCAGCGGTCGATATAATTGTATAGGGGTAGACCATTAATGAGGGGTCAAAGAGTTTTTCTCGGCGGGCAGTTCCTACTACAGCATCAGGGGACCATTTGTCTTGTAGTATCTTTTGCTCAGCATATTGGAGGAAGGATTCTACTTGAAGGACTTTGCTTTTTCTGCCGCAGGAAGAGCGGTTCTTTTCATACACTGCCTGTCCAGTTTCCAGAAAGTATGCTTCATATGTGTTAGATCTGTGCAGTATTGAGTCGTTGTGCCACGTTTTATTTCGCGGTAAATAGTGCTGCGATGACGGCCGAGTTTTTTTAAACTAGGGCAAAACATATTCCATAATCTGTCAAATAGGGGCTCGACAGGTATAGGGGTTGTTTTAGTTTTTTATGGAAGCATAGTTTTGCGAGCGCCCAAATTGCTTAATGTTTACAGTTGTGCTAACATACCTTTAAAGGATACATACCTTTTAGTGTTGAATTTTGTGATAAAGTGAGTAGTGTTAATTTTTAGGGAGGGCGATTTAAAATTGGGATAACAGTAAGAGATGCTCTAAAAATAGGTAGGTTAAAAGAAGGTAAAGTAATTGCAGGAGAAAAAGGTCTTGATAGGATAATTAGTTATGTAGATATTTTAGAAGTTCCAGACGCGATAAACTGGTTAAGAGGAGAGGAGTTGTTACTGACTACAGGATATTCTATAAAAGATAAGCCAGAAGTTCAAGAAAGATTAATTCTGGAGTTGGATAAAGTAAATGCTGCAGGGATTGTAATTAAACTCAATAGGTTTCTAGAGAATATTCCTGAAGTAATGATTAAACAAGCAAATGAAGTAGATTTACCTATAATTGGACTTCCCCCGGATGTTCCATATATTGAAGTTACTCATCCTCTTTTAAAGGAGATTTTAATTAGACAAAATGAAGAAAGATGGATTAGTGAAAAATTGAAAGAAATTTTATATTCGGAATATGTTGAACTAGATGAACTTAAGAAGAAATTAGCTTTACTTAATTGCAATATTGTGGGGAGTAAATTTATAGTGCTGCTTATAGTCTCGTATAATAATTCATGGCATTTAAAGAGATTATTGAAGATAAATAACTTTTTTCAAGATCCTAGTGTTATAGCGGGTGAGTTAAATGGTAATTATGTAATTATTCTTGGATTTAACTCTTCGGAGGAATGGAAGGAAAAAGTAGTTTGCAATTTTATAAATTTAGAATATACTAACGAATTAAAGGGAGAGGTAATATGTTTAATCAGTGGACTCATAAGTGATCCTTTAAAAATTACAAATCGAATATAAAAGGCTAATTAAAGCATTAAAAACAATTCGCAAATTGCCTGAAAAAAGGATATATTATTTTTACATGAAATTGTACATCAATTATTAATTATTCCTTAATGAAATAAGCAAGATGGAAGTTGCAAGAGAATATGTAGATTATATTCTGCAGCCATTTGAAAATTTATCTGTGAAAGAAAGAGAAATACTAATGAATACTTTATTTATTTATGCAATTAATGGTGGTAATTTGTCTAAAACTTCTAAAGAATGTTTTTTGCATAGAAACACTTTGATATATAGAATTAGCAAATTAAGAGAAATATTAAAAAACAATCTAAACAATCCAGAAGATAGTTAAGTCTATATAATTGTGTAAAAAGGGATTGAGCCACCCCCATCCCTCTGGTTAGAATTAAATTGCCAACACAAAAACCTAACTGGAGGGATGAGAAATGGCTCAATATAATATTACCATCGATTCTGAAATTTTGCACCACCTTTTTCTAAATGGAGCTAAAGATGAAGGGATGGCCAAACTATTGGAATCCGTACTCAACCAAATACTCCAAGCCCAGGCTACCGAACAAATCAAAGCAGAACCGACCATGACCACATAATAGCGGAGGTAACAATTTCCGCTCTTAGTCAAGTGATGCTCTTCAGCGTCAAAGATTTAAAAGGCAAAAGGGGAGAGAATGTATGCGGATTGAAGAGCACCCAATTCTGACCTTCGAGAGGGGTAGAGAAGTAGAATTCACTTTCAACGGCAAAAAGATGAAGGGCTACGAAGGAGAGCCCATAGCTGCAGCCTTGCACGCCAATGGTGTGCGGGTATTGAGCTACAGCAAGAAACTCCACAGGCCACGGGGATTTTACTGCGCCATAGGTAACTGTTCCTCCTGCCTCATGACCGTAAACGGCGAGCCCAATGTCAGGGTGTGCACAGAAAAACTCCGCGAGGGTATGGTAATTGAAACACAGCAAGGCAGGGGGGATCTCAAGTGAATCATACGGAAATAGCGGTTATAGGCGGGGGGCCAGCGGGTATGATGGCCGCCCTGGCGGCGGCAGAAATGGGAGCAAGGGTTACCCTTATAGATAGGAACTCCAGACTGGGCGGACAGCTTGTGAAGCAGACCCATAAATTTTTTGGGTCGGAGAAAGAATACGCCTCCATTAGGGGCATTGACATAGGCAAGTTATTGTCCGCCAAAGTGCATAAAAACCCGAATATAGAGACGATGCTGGATTCCACCGTTGTCGCCTACTATCCCGATGACGGCGTGCTGGGGATAGAGGTAGAAGAAAAAAAGTGGATTAAGATGAAGGCTGAGAGAATTGTGGTGGCCACGGGAGCATCAGAAAAATTCCTGCTCTTTGAAAACAATGATCTTCCCGGCATATACGGAGCCGGCGCTGTTCAGACCCTCATGAACGAGCACGGTGTCATGCCAGGGAAAAACGTGCTCATGGTCGGAGCCGGCAACATAGGACTGATTGTAAGTTATTAGTTAATGCAAGCCGGGGTGAACGTCAAGGCCATCATCGATGCCGCGCCTTCCATAGGGGGTTACTGGGTACACGCCTCGAAGGTGGCAAGGCTCGGGGTACCAATCCTCACCTCGTATACGGTAAAGGCAGCCTATCCCAATAAAATGACCGGAGCCCTGGAGAGAGCCGTCATATGGAAAGTAGACGACAAATGGCAGCCTATACCCGGCACGGAAAAGGTATTTAACGTTGACGTCATGTGCATAGCGGTGGGCCTGACGCCTCTTGCCGAGATTCTGTGGCAAGCCGGGTGCAAAATGAAATACGTCCCGGAACTGGGCGGGCACGTGCCCGTAAGGAATGAAAATATGGAGACAACGGTTTCCGGCATTTACGTGGCCGGCGATGTGGCCGGCGTAGAAGAAGCCAGCAGCGCGATGATGGAAGGAAGGCTAGCGGGCCTTTCGGCGGCCAAGAGCCTGGGCTATGACGACGGAACGTACGAAGAGAAAAAAGCCGAGGCCTTAAAAGAACTTGAAAATATGCGCTCCGGACCTGTGGGCGAGAAAATCCGCAAAGGCCTGGCCCAGTTAGCTTCATGAGGGAGGTGGCTGAGTATGCTTGCTACCGACGGTATTCCAACGGCGGAAGAACTAGCTCCCAGGATTCCGCCGGCTGAAAGACTTAAAAAGGGATCGGTAGCTGTCATAGAGTGTTTCCAGAAAATACCCTGCAACCCTTGCTTTACCGCCTGCAAAATTGGTGCCATACAGGAATTCAAAGACATAAATGACCTGCCTGCTATCGATTACGAGAAATGCACCGGTTGCGGTCTGTGCATAAGTAAGTGCCCGGGGCTTGCAATATTCGTCGTGGATGAAACTTATTCGGAGACAGAAGCCACCGTATCGCTGCCCTTTGAGTTTCTGCCACTTCCCGCCGAGGGAGAAGAAGTGGACGTGCTGGACAGGAGCGGAAAGACGGTGGGAAGGGGTAAAGTTATCAAGGTAAGGAACGGTAAATACGAGGACAGGACCCCGGTCATCACTGTTGCTGTTCCCAAAGAGCTTTCCATGGTAGTGAGGAATATAAGGGTCGGAGGGGATAGGAGATGAAGAGCAAAACCATAGTTTGCCGGTGCGAGGATGTGACTCTCGAGGAAATCGAGGCGTTGATAGAAAAGGGATATACCTCAATGGATGAGATAAAGCGCATCACCCGCTGCGGCATGGGCCAGTGCCAGGGCCGTACCTGCAGGACATTGCTTTTAGCCGAACTCGCAAGGGCCACAAAAACCCATCCGGCCGATATCAAGGTGACCACGTTCCGGCCCCCTGCTAAAAACGTCAAAATGTCGGTGATACTGGGAGGTATTGAAGATGAACAGAACGGCTGAAATCGTCATAATCGGCGGGGGTATCTCAGGCCTTGCCACGGCGTATAACTTGGCGGCCAAGGGTATGAAGGACGTAGTGGTCCTCGAAAAGGGTTATCTCATGAGCGGTTCCACCGGCCGCTGCGGCGCGGGTGTCAGGCAGCAGTGGGGAACCGAAATGAACTGCCTATTGGCTAAGGCTTCCTGCGAGATATTCGAAAACCTCAACGAGATCCTGGACTACGAGGGGGATATCGAGTTCAAACAGGGCGGCTACCTGCTCATGGCGGTTACCGAAAAAGAGGTAGAACAGTTCAAGAAAAACGTAGCACTTCAGAATAGCTTGGGCATAAAATCGGTGCTTCTTACACCGGAAGAAGCGCTGGAAATAGTGCCGGACCTTAACATAGAAGGCATACTGGCATGCGCCTATCACCACAAGGACGGCCATGCAAACCCGTTCCACACTATGATAGCGTATGCGGAAGCCGCCAAGAGGCTCGGCGTGAAGATTTATACCTATACCGAAGTTACGGGTATTATGGTCGAGGGCGGCAGAATTAAGGGAGTAAATACCAACAGGGGAGATATATATACCGACAAGGTGCTCATCGCGGCCGGTGCCTGGTCCAGGGAAATCGGAGCGATGGCCGGCGTGGACATACCCGTCAGACCGGAACGCCACCAGATATTAGTCACGGAACCGGTAAACCACAGGCTGGGCCCCATGATAATGTCCTTTGCAGGCAATATATACTGTCAGCAGGAGCCGGGCGGTGAGTTTATCATGGGCCACGGTCCGGCCGAACACGAAACCTATAGCGTTACCTCGTCTTGGGATTTTTTGGAAGAAATGTGTCGGAAAGCAGTGCGCTTCCTGCCCTATCTCAAGAACATCAGGGTCGTGCGCCAATGGTCGGGGCTGTACGAAATTTCTCCCGATGCCCAACCTATCCTCGGAAAGGTTCCGCAAGTGGAAGGACTTTACGTGGCTACTGGTTTTTCTGGTCACGGATTCATGTTTGGCCCCATCACCGGTGTGCTTATGGCAGAGTGTATTCTGGGGCTTCCCACTACGATACCCATCGACAAGCTGGATCTTGGGAGATTTGAGAGGGGAGAGCTCATCTTCGAGCCGTCTGTGGTGTGAAGGGTGTTTTCACCCTTCTATTTTTGTGTGCGCCCGGCATGGGCGAAGTTTTTTGCAGTGAAAGTCTGCATGAGACTAGCAGCGGCGACCATTAATTGAACGGTAAGGGTGTTTGCCGCTAGGTAGAATAGGTAGAATCTGAAGGAAGTCGTTGTCAATAGTGGAATTAAAATGACCCATTATCAACGGACTTAAATTGACCCACCCCGGTAAATCTAAGCATTGTTATGTGGATTATTATATAACCCGGTCTTTAGCCTGTCCTTTAAGCGATAGCTGTTGCCCCGTACGCTGATCATATGGGCATGCTGTAATAGCCTATTCAATACTGCAGTTGCAAGCACTTGTACCATAAGCTCTCCCCATTCTCCAAAACCTTTGTTGCTGGTGAGTATAATGCTACCCCTTTCATACAGGTCGCTTATCAGGTGGAAAAAGAGGTTAGAACTAAGACTATCAAGTGGAGGTCTTCAATTAGCCTTGAAAGGCTCGTAAAGTATACTGACATACCCTGTGATAAGGCTTCTATTGCAAGGCATACTGCGACGCGTATCTCCCCTACTCCGGGTGGGTAAAAGAATATTACATTTTCCGCTCTGTAGACAAAAGCCATTGTTGCAAGTTCTCTTATCAATTTTTCATCAATGCTGGGCTGGAACGTAAAATTAAATTCGTTTAAGGTCTTTCTATACGGAAGCCGGGCAAGTTTTGACCTCACTTCGATGTTCCGCCTTTGTCTTTCGCTAAGTTCAGCTTTGAGCAGGTCGTTTAAGAACTCAAGATACGTCGTATTCTCGCGTTGAGCTCTTTCTAGAAGAGCATCGAGGAAAATCGCTGCGCTTAAAAGCCCTAGTTTGTCCCTTACACCCACCTCTTTTCCGCTATACTGCCAGGGGACGCCATACTTTACGCCGCCGAAGCTTAAAAGGCCATCTTTGTGGACTTTTCTCACTTCTTCCATAAACTTCTGGTATCTGTCAGAGGTAGGGAGGGGTTTGAGTTTTTCTTCCTTCATGCGGTCAATGGACCTTCCTCCGGTAGTGCCGTGTATTCTCCTGTTTTTCTTTTCGCACTATACTATCGCCTGTCGGTTCAAGTCGCCGTAGTCTATGAATTTCCTACCCGGCAGGAAGTTAAAGTCTATCCCGCTTTCGACTTTGCCTTTGGTCTGAGGTCGCCGTGCCCTGCAAACTCTATAGGTAAAGCAGAGCGTCGCAGCAAGGTCTTTAAAGGTGGAGTTCCATATAGGTTTTTTGTTTTCGTCGGTGCCGAGGATTACGGTTTTCATCCTGTCGGTGAGCAATACGTCGTGAAGGTATTGACATCGCACCGGTTTGTGAATTCCACATATATGGCTCTGGAATATCCTACCCCCATAACGAAAAGGTAAAGCTTACGTATTTCGCCGGTTACCTCATCAATGTAGGTGTATTCGCCCCAGTCGACCTGGGCCTGCTGGCCAGGCTTGGTTTCGTAGCAGCATACTGTAGGAGTTTTTTACGGAAACTTGAATTCTCTTCGCGTTTATAACATTGAATAATAGATCCACTTCCTATCATAATGGAAGGATAACTTTACAAGGTATGGCCAAATTTTGGTCATACCTTTTTTGTATATTTTTGATTTAAAAAATAAATTAATATAACTAGCAGCCATTAAATTAAAATCTGGAAGGATGATAAACCAGATGCTGTTTTTTTCCAATATGGACAACGAAGAAAATGAAAAAAATATTCCGGCCCCAACGGTAGGAACACTTCAGCAGCTAGGTCAACTCGAAATCCCTAAACCCGAAAGCAATATACACTGCATAACCATAGTCGGACAAATTGAAGGTCACATTATCTTGCCACCGCAAAATAAAACCACCAAATACGAACATATAATTCCTCAGCTAGTGGCCATAGAACAGAATCCTAAAATTGAAGGCCTTTTAATAATCCTAAACACAATTGGAGGGGATGTAGAAGCAGGGCTTGCCCTTGCCGAAATGATAGCTAGCATGACAAAACCTACCGTTTCTTTGGTATTGGGGGGCGGGCATTCTATAGGAGTTCCGATAGCGGTTGCCAGCAATTATTCTTTTATTGCGGAAACGGCAACCATGACGATCCACCCAATAAGGTTAAGTGGTCTCGTGATCGGAGTACCCCAGACTTTTGAGTACATCGATAAAATGCAAGACAGAGTAATAAAGTTTGTTGTGCAACACTCAAAAATTGATGAGGAGACGTTAAGAAAGTTGATGTTTAACACTGGACAACTAGCGAGGGATATAGGCACTGTTCTTGTTGGAGCTGATGCGGTAAAGTACGGCCTCATTGATGAAGTAGGGGGGTTGGGGGCAGCAGTACGTAAGTTAGAAGAACTTATTAGAGAGCGAAAGAAAAACGCTCAATAAAAATATGGGTGGTAAAAGAAAATGATATTATATACAGCTTTACCACTAGAAGTGGTTTTAGAGGGAATAGATAGAAAATATGATTTTAGAGAGATAGAAATTAATAACGTCAAAATCTTGGTAGAACCTCTCGATATAGACAAAGGAAAGATAGTAAGTGTAATTAGCAGCAATCCTCTTGTGTATCTAAATCCAAAACTGTATCCGGGTAATATAATAAAGTTTAATCCGAGTTAAATAACAAGAAGGCTTTAAAAAAGCCTTCTTGTTATTTTTAGAGGATTTTTAGAAAAAGTG
>JAKKUQ010000007.1 GCA_021890755.1 Thermosediminibacteraceae bacterium
AAGTAAAAGAAATAGAAAAGAAACTCGATGATGATAAATTCGGCCTGAAAGAAATCAAGAAGGAGGTAAAAGACATCGAAGATAAACTTGACAGCAAGGAATTCGGCTTAGCAGAAATAAAGAAAGAAGTAAAAGAAATAGAAAAGAAACTCGATGATGATAAATTCGGCCTGAAAGAAATTAAGAAGGAGGTAAAAGATATCGAAGCTAAACTTGACAGCAATGATTTCGGCTTAAAAGAAATTAAGAAGGAAATCAAAGATATTGAAGATAAACTTGACAACAAGGATTTCGGATTGAAAGAAATTAAGAAGGAAATTAAAGATATTGAAAGTATGCTTGAACACAAAGATTTCGGTTTGAAAGAAATTAAGAAGGAAATTAAAGATATCGAAGATAAACTTGACCGCAAGGATTACACCTTGCAGAAATAAAGAAAGCCCAACAAATAAATAAAAAGAACCCACTTTGAAAAAGTGGGTTCTTTTTTATTCATCACATCAAGTTTAACCGGCTCAAGATACCTTTTTCATTTCGCACATCCCCAAGACCTTCTTGAGATAATACCCTGTGTAAGACCTCTCGTTGGCTGCTACTTCTTCCGGGGTGCCCTGAGCGATAACCTCTCCTCCTTCGTCTCCCCCTTCGGGTCCGAGGTCTATTATATAATCGGCAGTTTTGATTACGTCCAGGTTGTGTTCTATAACTATTACCGTGCTTCCGCTTTCTACCAACCTGTGGAGCACATCCAGCAGTTTCTTTATATCTGCCGGATGAAGCCCCGTTGTAGGCTCGTCTAAGATGTACACCGTTCCGCCGTTGTTCTTCCTTGAAAGCTCGGCAGCGAGTTTCACTCTTTGGGCTTCTCCTCCCGAAAGCGTCGTGGACGACTGCCCCAGTTTGATATACCCCAGCCCCACATCCCTTAAAGTCTCCAGCTTGCGCTTTATTTTGGGGATATTATTGAAGAATTCAAGTGCTTCATCCACCGTCATGTCCAGCACATCGGCAATGCTTTTTCCTTTGTATTTTACTTCCAAAGTTTCCCTGTTGTAGCGCTTGCCCTTGCATACTTCGCAGGGCACGTAGACGTCCGCCAGGAAGTGCATTTCTATCTTTATAATACCGTCGCCCTTACACGCTTCGCAGCGACCTCCTTTGACGTTAAAGCTGAACCTGCCGGGTTTGTAGCCCCTCATTCTGGCCTCCGGGGTTAGAGAGAAAACTTCCCGGATATCGTTGAACACTCCTGTGTACGTTGCCGGGTTGGACCTAGGAGTCCTTCCTATGGGCGATTGGTCTATATTTATTACCTTTTCCACATATTCGACGCCTTCTATACCATCAAAATCTCCAGGCTTTGTCTTGACCTTGTACAGCTTTTCCTTCAAAGCCTTATAGAGGATCTCGTTTACGAGAGTGCTTTTCCCGGAACCGGAAACCCCAGTTACGCATGTGAAAAGACCCACGGGAAATTTCACATCGATATTTTTCAAGTTATGCTCCCGGCAGCCCTTAAGCACTATCCACCGGCCGTCGGGCTTCCTTCGCATTTTAGGAACCGGTATCTTCAATCTACCACTCAAATACTGTCCCGTAAGGGATTCCTCGCATTGTTCTATAATCTCCACCGGCCCAGCTGCAACTACCCTGCCCCCCTGTTCTCCAGCTCCGGGACCTATGTCGATGATGTAATCGGCAGCTCTCATGGTATCTTCGTCGTGCTCTACCACAATCACTGTATTTCCAAGATCTCTGAGCTCTTTTAGAGTTTTTATGAGGCGTTCATTGTCCCTTTGGTGCAACCCTATGCTGGGCTCGTCCAGGATATACAAAACCCCTACCAGTCTAGAGCCTATTTGAGTGGCGAGCCTAATTCGCTGGGATTCTCCACCGGATAGCGTCCCTGCAGGCCTGTCCAGAGTTAAATAATCAAGGCCCACGTCTATTAAAAACTGCAACCTGTTTTTTATTTCCTTTAATACCTGCTCTGCAATAATCTTTTCTTTTTCGCTAAGCTGTAGGTTACTGAAAAAGTCCATGGCATCCTTTATAGAAAGAGCAGTCACCTGCGCTATGGAAAGTCCGCCTACCTTGACCGCCAGGCTTTCCGGTTTAAGTCTTGCTCCTTTGCAGGCAGGGCAGGGCTTCGTGCTCATATACTGCTCAATTTCTTCCCGAGACCACTCTGAGTCTGTTTCTTCGTAACGCCGCTTTAAATTGTTGATAACACCTTCGAAGTAACCCCGATAGTGCCTCGTGCTGCCGTAGCGGCTTTCGTAGTAAAAATCTATAATTTCATCGGAACCATACAGTAAAATATCAATCATGCGTTCGTCCATTTTTTCAATCGGGGTTTCCACATCATAACCATAGTGCTCCAGCACCGCCTGAAGCATCTGAAAATAGTAACCATCGGGACTACTGCTCCAAGGCACTATGGCTCCTTCGGCCACAGACTTTGACCTATCCGGTATAACAAGATCCGGGTCGATTTCCATGTTTACTCCAAGTCCACTGCACGCCGGGCACGCACCGTAGGGACTATTAAAGGAAAACATCCTGGGCGATAGCTCTTCCAAGCTAACGCCACAGTCCGGGCAGGCAAAATTCTGGGAAAAAAGTATTTCCTTTCCTTCTATTACATCTATAATAACCAAGCCTCCCGCTCTTGAGAGAGCAGTTTCGATAGAGTCGGCAAGCCTTGACTCCACACCCGGTTTTACAATAAGCCTGTCAACGATGATCTCGATGTTATGCTTTTTATTCTTATCTAGTTTAATTTCCTCCGTAACCTCCCGAATTTCCCCGTCGACCCGGATTCGCATAAAACCATCTTTTTTTATCTGCTCAATAAGCCTTTGATATTCCCCTTTTCGTCCTCTGACCACAGGTGAAAGCACCTGAATTTTTGTGCCTTCAGGCAGTTCCATCACCGCATCCACCATCTGGTCTACGGTCTGCTGAGATATTTCCCTTCCGCAACGCGGGCAGTGGGGCTTTCCTATTCTTGCAAAAAGCAGCCTTAAGTAATCGTAAATTTCTGTAACCGTTCCTACGGTGGAACGCGGATTCTTGCTTGTGGTCTTTTGGTCAATGGAGATAGCCGGGGATAATCCTTCTATATAATCCACATCGGGTTTATCCATCTGCCCCAAAAACTGTCGGGCGTAGGCCGACAGGGACTCCACGTATCGCCTTTGTCCCTCGGCGTAAATAGTATCGAAGGCGAGAGTGGATTTGCCCGAACCGGATATACCAGTTATTACCACCAGCTTATCTCTTGGAATTTCTACATCAATATTTTTTAAGTTGTGCTGTCTTGCACCTTTAACGATTATTTTATCTTTGGACATGGCTATCACAACCCTTTTTTGTTGTTTGACGCGCGAATCTCCCTTACCACGCTGAAAGCTTGGGCTTTAATCTCAAGGATTATATCACGAAGTTGAGCTGCCTTTTCAAACTCTAAATTTCTGGCTGCTTGTTTCATTTCCTTTTCCAGCTTTTCAACGTAGGCTTTCAGTTCTTTTTTGCTCATTTTAGCCAGGTCTTTCTCAGGTAGATAATCTTCCTCTTTTTTATCCACTTCTTTCGTAGCCTCAATCAATTCCCTGATGCCTTTTTTGATGGTAGTGGGCACGATACCATGCTTTTTGTTATACTCCATCTGTATCTTGCGGCGGCGGTTAGTCTCGCTTATCGCCTTTGCCATCGACTCAGTTATGGTATCGGCATACATTATCACCCGGCCCTCAGCATTTCGCGCCGCGCGGCCGATCATCTGAATAAGCGAGGTTTCCGAACGCAAAAAACCTTCCTTATCGGCATCGAGAATTGCCACCAAGGAAACCTCTGGAAGGTCAAGGCCTTCCCTAAGGAGATTGACACCGACCAAACAGTCAAATTTTCCAAGCCTCAGGTCTCGTAGAATCTGCAGCCTCTCCAGAGTATTAATCTCCGAGTGCAGGTATTTCACTCTTATCCCGCATTCTTGTAAATAATCGCAAAGGTCCTCAGCCATCTTTTTTGTCAATGTAGTAACCAAGACCCTCTGATCTTTTTCTGCTCTCTTTCTTATTTCTCCTATTAGGTCGTCGATCTGCCCTTTTGTGGGCCTTACCTCTACCTCCGGGTCCAAAAGCCCGGTGGGCCTTATTATTTGTTCGACAACCTGAGCACTCTTTTCAAGCTCGTAGGGCCCGGGAGTTGCAGAAAGAAAGATCACCTGGTTTATCCTTTCCTCGAACTCTTCGAAGGTCAAGGGCCTGTTGTCGAAGGCCGAAGGTAACCTGAACCCGTGTTCCACCAGCGCTTCCTTTCGTGACCTGTCTCCCGCCCACATGGCACGAAGCTGCGGGATGGTAACGTGGGATTCATCTATTATTATCAGATAATCCTTTGGAAAATAATCTAGGAGAGTGAAGGGCGGTTCCCCCGGCTTTCGACCGGTAAGATGCCTCGAGTAATTTTCAATCCCCTTACAGTAACCGGTCTCTCGGAGCATTTCTATATCGTAATTGGTGCGCTGTTCGAGCCTGGCAGCTTCTAGAAGCTTTCCTTGAGCCCTGAGTTCAGCCAGCCTTTCCTCCAGCTCTTCCTGTATGGATTTTATAGCAGCTTCCAGCTTGTCCCTTGGCGTAACGTAGTGGGAAGCTGGGAAAATTGAAACATGGCTCCTCTCTCCAATTACTTCTCCGGTGAGGGTATCAAACTCGGTTATCCTCTCGATGACGTCGCCGAAAAACTCAACCCTAATAGCCTTTTCTGTGAAGGATGCCGGATAGATTTCCAAAATGTCACCGCGAACTCGGAAGGTATTCCGTGTGAAATCATATTCATTCCGTGTATACTGAATTTCCACTAGCCTTCGAATTACCTCATCCCGATCCTTTACCATACCAGGCCTTAAAGATATTACCTGGTTTTCGTAATCCACCGGTGATCCTAAACTGTATATGCATGAAACACTAGCGACTATTATAACATCCCGTCGTTCGAACAAAGCGGCAGTAGCAGAATGGCGAAGCTTATCTATTTCGTCGTTTATTGAAGCATCTTTTTCAATATAAGTATCGGTCTGGGGGATGTACGCTTCGGGCTGGTAATAGTCATAATAACTTACGAAATATTCCACAGCATTGTTCGGGAAAAATTCCTTGAGTTCGCTGCAGAGCTGGCCTGCTAGTGTTTTGTTGTGAGCTATAACAAGTGTTGGCTTTTGCACCCTTTCAATGATATGAGCTATCGTAAAGGTTTTACCTGTACCGGTAGCTCCAAGCAAGGTCTGAAATTTGTACCCTTTCTTTATTCCTTCAGATAATTGAGCTATAGCTTTGGGTTGATCTCCTTTTGGGGTAAAATTCGAAACTACCCGAAACTCCCCCATATAACCACCTTCTTCAATGATTTCACCTTTTAAATTATATCATACACAACCCCAATAAGAAAGAAATCTAGGGGGAAGCAATACCGGAAATATAAGAGCGATTCCAAAATCTGCCGAGAATGCCCTATGCGTTTGCAATGTAATCAGAGTAAAAATTACACAAAAAAAACTCGGCATATATGGGAACATTACGTGGAAATAGCAGAAGATATAAAAGAAAAGCATGGCAACAAAAAGCCGCTTTTAGGTTATGCATCCTAAAAGCGGCATTATCTACAATCCAAAAAGCGGCACTTTGTTATTTATCTGTAGGATTTTTTAAAGCAGATCTCAGCATTGTGATGGCGGTATATATTATTACGAACACTACGAGCCACTTCAGTAAAGTAAGCGGCAGGGACTTCACAATATACGCTGCTATTAAAACACCCAAGGAACCCGCTATAGTAATTGCAATGGAAGCCTTTCTGTCGTAAGCTCCTTCCTGCACAAATTTTATCGAAGCAGCAGGCATTAAAAATGCGCACGAACCCATCATTATAGGAAAGGCTACCCTCGGGCTCATACCCAGAGCGTACACCAAAGCCATACAAGGAGCATAAAGACCTATACCTATAGTCATTAGTGCACCGAGAATGAAGTTGCCAACGACACCTATGATGAGTTTGATGCCGGTCAGGCCTATAGCTTCGCCTCCGACGGGCATAAGGTTAAGTAAACCTGCAAGGAAAGTCAGAGCAACTACGAGAAGGGCTATGCCCATACCAAGCTGTATTTTCTTTTCAGGTAGTTTTGCGACTATTCCGGCACCGAGGACAGCGCCTATAGTTGCCGAAGCCAGCATGGAAATAAGCGTTATGGGCTCAACTTTGATTACAGTTATGAAGATTAGGGCTTCAAGAACTACGGGAATCGTCATGCTTACATTAAGAGTGCCGGGTATCAGCCTATCTGGAACGAGTTTCATAAGCTTAAAACAAGCGGTAGCTGGCGCGAAGCTGCCTATTCCTAGAGTATCGAAAAAGTTCACGATAAATCCTACTACTGAAAGCTTTGCCCAACTAGCATCGGAAAAGGTGTGCTTATTTTTCACAGTATCCTTGATATAAACGTAGGAAAATCCAAGTGTAAACAGTACTAAGACCGAAAGTATAGCTTGAGTCATGCTTTCCCTCCTTGTTTAATTTGTCTTACAACATTCGCCCGATCCTGTTTTCCCTAGCAGAAAACCGTACTTTACTGGATCTTCAGGATCAATGACGAACGTATTAAAGCCCGTAATATAGGCGCTGCCGGTTATTTCAGGCACCACGGCCTTATAAGGTCCTACTTGAGTCTCGCTTACAAGTCTACCTTTGAATATAGTGCCTATAATGCTTTCGTAAAGGAATTCCTGACCGAGAGCTAGTTTTCCTTTAGCATAAAGGGTCGCCATTTTGGCGCTGGTACCGGTGCCGCAGGGCGAGCGGTCTGCTTGTCCGTCGCCAAAAATAACTACATTTTTGAGATGAGCATTTGGATTTTCTGTTTCACCGTAAATCTCTACAAGGTCAATAGTTTTTATATGCTCCTTTTCCGGGTGCTGAACTTTTATCTGTTCATTGGCAGCTTTTCTTATTGCCATTCCGACTTTGATCAGTCGGTCTATATTTGAAGTATCTACTTTTATTCCCAACTGTTTTGCATCGACTATCGCAAAAAAGCTGCCTCCAAAGGCTATATCGGCAGTAATTTTTCCCAATTCGGGTACATCAATCCTTACATCGGCCTCGTATAAAAATGCCGGAACGTTCCTTATGGTCACAGATTTTACTACATTATTCGTAACTTCAGCCCTTGCCTCCACCAAGCCTGCAGGGGTATCCAACTTTACGTGGGTTACCGGCGATTCGGGCTTTACCATTCCCGTTTCGATGGCAACTGTAACTGCGCCGATCGACCCGTGGCCGCACATATTGAGATATCCGCCACCGTCCATGAAAATTATTCCAAAATCCGCCTCCTGGTTTGCCGGAGCCGTGATTATTGAACCAAACATATCTTTATGACCACGCGGTTCATGCATCAATGCGGTCCTTATATGGTCCATATTTTGTTCCAAATAAGCCTTTTTTTCCGCCATTGTTTTCCCCGGGATGTGGGGAATACCTCCAATAACAACCCTTGTAGGCTCACCCATTGTATGGGAATCCACTGCCATTAAAAGCCTGCTGAATCTCATTTACTATCTCTCCTTTTGGTTTTCATTTTTTTCTTTAAAATTTCAAATGCTTTGATTGCATCCTCCTTGGTTACGCAATTTTGACCGACAATTTCAGTCTCCATGCCCTCGCCAGCCTTGTCTAAATCGATTACGTCTTCCATATACTCATTTTCCACTACCAAACCATTGCCGGCAAAAGTAAGGCCCACTACCGGAATTCCCCTTTTGCCCATTTCTTCAATGTGGGCGGCAAAATCTATATGCTGGTTTCCAAACCCTTCTGCGTAAATCAGCACGCCGTCGACTCCTAAGGCCTCTGCCAGCATACCCAATCTTTTTGCCACGTAAAACTTTTCTGAGTTGTCTTGAGGACTTCCAACAATCGCTACTCCTATTAGGTCCACGTTTTTATCACTTTGAACAACCTCTATCAATGGATCTCTCATGTGATGCAGTGTAGTTTCTTTAGTCGAAGGTCCTATACCCACTTGTCACCCTCCTAAGTCATAGAATGTATGCCGCCATCCCTCAATTCGTTAGGGGAAAGGATAATCGGCACGTTACCCAGGTCTATTATAGATTTTCCACCCCTCACTCCGCCGGGCTCTGCCGGCATGAGGATTTTTTCGTGCATGGCCCCTTGGCCCCCCACTTCTTTTACAATTAGAACCTTGGGTCTGCCTTTACGCCTCACATCTTTAAACTCATGGGTATATACAGCTTCCTGGGGTGGCATTTTTTTAAGTTCTTGCCTTATATGATCCAGAATCCAGTCACATACTTGATGGGCTGCAAAAGGACCACGCCTTTCCATTCCAGCACCTTTTTCTATTACTACATCGATGTTTAGTATAATTTCCTCGTTTCCTGGGGTACCGGGCATCCCAAACGCCACTTTTTCTTTTAAAATTCCATGAGAAGAACCAAATTCAGCTATCTGCTTACCTTCCTCATCGGTACCAGTCAAAAATACCACTATCCCACGGAGGCAGTGGGTAAAGCCTTCGCCGATTTTACCATCGACTTTGGTAGCTATTGGCATTATATCCATTATTGTATTTGTGAAAATATCTCGCTCGCCGGGTTTTATTACGTTTATCGTTACTTTTTTCACGATCGGGTTAACACTAATCGCCTTCTTAGCAAGATCAGCGTCAATATATAGTAGATTGCCCTCAATTTTGGTTTTATTCGAAATTTTTACATCATTCACTAAATATTCTCGCCATGTTAATGTGCGCAATACCTCTTCCTTTGGCAAAGAGATTGACGCAGCTGCTTTATCTTTTTTCGATTTTTCCTTCAAAGCAAGTTCGGCATATTTTTCAGGCATTTCCATGGTTATGCTTTTTGCCTGAGCAATGGATATTTTAACCATACTTTGCTCCACCTCCTTTCGCCTGGCTAAAAAGATTCACCCGCCGGCAGGCCCATGTAGCCTGCCGGCAAAAATCATTATATTTTTGCTTTGTATTCGTACGGCAGGGAGACTACCTTTCCGTAGGTGTCTATTGTAACAAGGGCATTTAATGCATCCTTCAAAATTGCAGTCTGCATTGCCTTATTGTTGGGTTCGCCGACGTTAGCTCCCATGGGTACCATTGGTGCGACCATCCTCGGTGAACCCTGCTGCTTGGCCACAGGCGGCAAAGCAGCTATTAAGACCGTCGGAATTCCCGCACTTTCAATTGCTCTCTGCACAATCACGGCAGAGCGGTGGCAGGTCCCTCACCCAGCGGTCAAAACGGCCGCATCAACTCCTTCTTTTTTGAGTATTTCTGCAATCTGGGGACCCGTTTCTTCTTGGAATTTTTTGACATTACCTCCTCCGCCCATAAATCCAATGTGCACGGGTGCAACTGCTTTTATAAAACCTTCTTTGGCGAGTTCCCTGAGTCTATCGATAGGAAACATGCAGTTTATATCCTTGTTCACGTCGGTGTTATCGTAGCCGCCGTGGGTCACCATTAACTCGGAGGATGGTGTGTCTCCCGGTATTTCTCTGAAAGTAAAGTCTCCGGCCAGGTTAAATGGTTTTTGAGATTTCATGTGAATACCTGCTGCAGACACTAGAGCCACGGTGCAGTCTTTGAGCTCTTTGGTAAAGGGCGTATATACTGGTGGCGGAGTAATCGGCACGTAAATTTCCGATTGAAGCCCTTCCACAACGGTAAGCTTCATTAATATTACCTCCCATCACTTTTTTAATTTGACGTAACTCATCTCCAATTCGACCTCGTCCCCTACCTGCGGTGTCTTATCGCAGATAAGCATCCGCAGGGGGATTCTCAGCATACCCATCCGACCGTAAAATTCAATTTTCACATCACGTTCAGTGAGCTCGATAATCCTTCCTTTTATAGGCCGGGTACCCGGGTAAATTTCCATTCTGCATCTCCTTTAAGCCTTTTTTACGAGCTTTTGATTTCTTTCGATCACTGATTGATCCCATTTTTTGGGTGCAGGCTTGATTTCTACTCCGGCCATTTTCGCCTTCAGCATAGCGAGCGCCCTTTCAGCATCTTCTCGGGTCAAAGTATTGTCTCCTAAAATTTCGGATTCCATGCCGTTTGGATCTTTGTTGAGCTCTATCATCGCATCCATATATTTATTTCCTACAATTAGCTGTCCTTGATAGGCTGCATAAGTTACTCCTACTACTGGAATTCCTCTCTTGCCAATCTGTTCAATGTGAGATGCAAAATCGATGTGGTTGTTTCCAAAACCTTCGGTGGTAACTATAGCTCCATCCACACCCATCGCTTCTATTAGAGCCCCAAGACGTTCCGATACATAGAACTTTTCATCATTAACCTGCGGGCTTCCCACAAATACTACACCTACTAAATTGACTTCTTCGTCCTCTGCTACAAGGTTCACAAGCGGCTCTCTGAAGTAGTGGCGCGTGTTCTCTTTAGAAGCAGGGCCTATGCAGGTAAGGGCATGAATTCCTCCGTCTCTTACTTCGTTGGGAGAAAGCACTACCGGAATGTTTCCTAAATCAACATTGGGCCTTCCACCAAATACGCCCGCTGGCTCCTTCGGTAGGATTACATTGTCGTGCATTGCGCCCTGACCCATGATTTCTTTTACTATTACTACCCTCGGTCTTCCGAGCCTTTCTATATCCTTGTATTCGATTACCCTTGCAGCTTCAGAGGCATCTTTCTTTTTGAGCACTTCGCGGATTTCCTGGATTACCGCATCGCATACCTTATGCGCTGCATAGGGTCCTCTTCTCTCCATCCCTGTTCCGGCTTGAATCGTAACGTGTATGCGGATCATAATATCGTTTTCATCGGGGCAGCCGGGTCTGCCGAACCTTACCTTTTCACCTATTATTCCCTCGCAGGAACCAAACTCGTGTACCTGAACGCCGCTTTCATCCACACCAGTGAGTATTACGACTGCACCGGATAAAACGTGGGTGATACCTTCGCCAATTGAACCTTCCACTTTCGTAGCGATCGGTATAACGTCCATTATGGTATTGGTGAAAACGTTCTTATTGTCGGGCGTAATTATATCTATCTCCATTTTTTTCGCCAAAGGATCGGCCTTTAGAGCATCCTGTGCTAAAGTCTTTCTTATAGTGAGAATTCCATTTTCAAATGAAGTCTCATCGCCGAGCCTTACTTCCTTAACATCAAATTCCCGCATTAAAAGTGTCCTTTTTACCCTGTCTTCAATCTTGGGTTTTTCAATCTCTTCTTTCCTTTCTGGTTGCTCTGCTGCCCGTTCGGTGCCGCCTGCTGCCGTCATAATTGCCGGGATTTCCAGATTTATGCCTTTACCCTCTTCGATGTGAATCTTTATCACATTACCCGTGCTTGTTACATTAGGAGTAGCCTTAGCTTCTGCGCTGACGTTTTCGCTTATAACCTCGGGTTTTGTCTCCTCAAGCCCTCCTTCTATCAAGTCAGGAGTAAGAGGAGTTAAAGCATCAACTGTTTTTAATAATTTCTTTCCGAGAACCTGGCCTATTGTGAGAACGTTTTCTGGTATCTTGAGCAGGCCAGAATCCTCTAGATCCGGAAAGATGGCAGGGTCTTCTAGATCAGCAGGGCTGATTATTGTTCCTTCCTGGGTGAGGCAACAGACTACTGCCGGATCATTTTTATGCTGATTTGCAGTTTCTGGCGTTATTGACATAAATTTCTACCTCCTTTTGTTATTTTTTCAATCTTCGCACCAGGGGGTGACCCACAGTGCGGAGAACATGATCGGTATGGTGGTAAACAGGCATTTTCAATTTGGGCGCAACACCCATTACGGTGTTGGTACAGTCGCTGCATGTCCCGACTATGAGTGCCTCGGCTCCTTTTTTCTTGAGCTTTAGGATTTTTTCAGCCTGACCGGGGCAGTTTCCGGGATTTTCGCACTTGATTCCGCCTCTGACATCTACAACTTGTTTGCAGCGTTCAACTCCAGCGACGCAGGCACCCATCTTTTCAGCTACCTCTCGCAGCCTTGCCTCGTTGGCACCACAGCCGCATACAAGAAGTCCAACTTTTCTTTTCTCCCGAGGCAACGGATCGGTGATTATTATACCTCCTGTCGTCTTAGTAACTACGCTGTCTAGGTCGACGGCTTTTCCTGTAAAAGGTCCTCCCATTATTATTTCCCCAAACTCTCCCTCGATGCCGCCCGCCTTGTTTATCAGCTCTGTTATAGGCGTTCCAATAGGCACATCAAAGAATACATGGGCTTGGCGACCACTCTTTAATCGGCCTATTACCGTTACGTTTTTTGATATGACCGGTTTTCTCTCTTCAACAGCCTCGCATATGCGAGAAAGGGTTTCTACGTTTGATATCACTGCTTTTGCCGCCGTTGGGAGCTGATCGGGTTTCAAAAGCATGCCCAAAATTTCACGAACCAGAGCCCTTTCTTCCCCCATCGGATAAATATCTGGCATTTCCCTTACTTCTATCCGTGGATCATCTATTACCGATTTCATTGCTTCAACAGCTTTTTTGTTTTTGGCCTTTATAGCGATGTAGGCTCGTGAGGCATTGGTAGCTTCCATGGCATACTTTATACCTTTATATATTTTTTCCGGTTCTTCTTCCATTTGTCGAACATTGTGATTGAGTAATGGTTCGCATTCTACACCGTTGGCAATTACTACACCGCCCTGTAAATCCACGTCCATCTTTACATGGGTTGGGAATCCCGCACCACCCATGCCAACTATGCCTGCTTCTTTTATAGCTTCTATGATGCTGGAGGTTTCCTTTATGGGGACGTAATCTTCAGTTTGCTCCTTGTCGGGCTCTATTTCGATAAACTCATCAGTTATTGCATTCACCGTGCCGCTGACGCTTGCATGAATGTTGGCTCCTAATTTCTCCGGAGCTGCTATAAGCTGTCCTCTTTTTACCCGATCTCCCACATTTACAACAGGTTTACATGGTGCCCCTATATGTTGCTGCAGCGGTATCTTAAAAGTGTGGTCCACACATATCACCCCCTTTGTGATTTTCATAACAAACTAATTGCAATATGTGTGCCAAGACTCGCCACAATTAGACAAAAATTTTTCAAGGTTACACTAGTTAGTATCAGCTAGCATGTTCGCTATTATTCTCTTTGCTTTTTGGCAAAAAATAATATAGTCAGTGTACCGACATATCATATTTGTGAAAATTATAATAAACACTTTAAAATCTTTGCTCATAAAAATAATGTCCAACTCCCTGACATCTGTCAGTTAGTTGGACATTCTATTTGGAGCGCTTGAATTTTATAATAAAGAGTGCTGCGGGGGATTCCTAGTATCTCGGCAGCTTTTGCTTTATTATTCCCAGTTATTTTCAAAGCATTCTTGATTGCCTGCCTTTCAGCCTCGGCCACCACCTGATCTAATGTTTTTATTTCAGTTTTTTTAATATTCCCGGATATGTCTTCAAAATATTTTTTGATGGACTGTGGCAAATGCTCTGCCAAAATCTTACTGTCCTCAGCCAGAATTACCAGCCTCTCAACGACATTTTTAAGTTCCCTTACATTCCCGGGCCACGGGTAATTTAGCATCATCTCAACAGCGACTGGTTCGATAAAGTCAATCACTTTTTTATTCTTCACAGAATATTTTTTTAGAAAATAATCTATTAAAACTGGAATGTCCTCTGGACGCTCTCTCAGGGGAGGTATTTTTAGTGACACAACGTCAAGCCTATAAAAAAGATCTTCTCTAAAACGCCCTTGTCTTACCATTTCCGCTAAATCCCTGTTGGTAGCCGCTATTATCCTTATATTTACTTTTACCGGCTTTACACCTCCGACACGATAAAATTCTCGACTTTCCAGCACCCTGAGTAGCTTTGCTTGCATTTCCAAAGGCATTTCCCCAATTTCGTCCAGAAAAATTGTTCCGCCTTCGGCTAGTTCAAATTTTCCAGGTTTCCCTTTTTTTTGAGCGCCAGTGAAAGCTCCAGGTTCATATCCGAAGAGTTCGCTCTCTAATAGACTTTCCGGTATAGAACTGCAGTCAACCACAATGAAAGGTTTATCCTTTCGATGACTGCCCTGATGTATAGCGCGGGCAAACAGGTCCTTACCCGTTCCACTTTCACCCTGAATCAAAACTGAAGCATCGCTTTTAGCAACTTTCATCGCCAAAAGGATAAGGTCGTACATGCTTTTGCTCTTATACACGATATTTTCAAAGCTATAGTCCGAGTGCAGCTTTTTAATCTCTTCTTCTAGATATTCAAGATATTTAATTCTATCTTTCGCCCTTTGCAGTTCGTTATTTAATTTTCTTATTTCGGTTATGTCCTGATCTATAGACACTACGCCCACCACTTCATCGCCTTTTTTTATAGGAATGGAACTGATTACAACCACATTGCCTTCTCTTGGTCTGTGTTCAACGTACTCTATAGGTTTTCCGGTCTTCAGAACCTGGAGAGCTAAAGCGTTTGGAAAAAACTGAACTATATCTCTTCTCAGAATCTTCTCTTTTTTTATGCCGTAGAGCTTTTCGGCTTGTCTGTTCCAGTAGACAACGCGTCTATTACGATCAATCACACAAATACATTCGTTTATATGCTCCAGAATGCTCTCCAATGGAATTTCAAGATCTACCCTTACGTTTTCCGAGTTATCACCTCTCATTGTTCTAAAACCCCCATAAGTTCTTTTCCAGCAATAGCATTTAAGCAATAAACATGCCAATTAAATAAAATATGGAGAGGATTGGTTTCCTCCCCTTTTTTTTCCTTTTAGTTAACGTAAATTATTTTATTTCTACGACGGGTAAAAAACCCTCCGGATCTTTGACCGTAAGTATCCTTATCCTCTTGTAAAGAATCAATGTTCATAATCTTTAACATAATCTGCTTTCTTTCTTCTTCCGAAGCTGTTAAGTATGCTCTTAGAAGCATATCTCTTTCTCTCTCTAAGTACTGTTGCCGTGTCATTGCTTTCCCTCCTTGATGCATTGTTTTCTTAGTTAAAGGTTTATGACTGTTATTTCTTTCACAATCATTATATCAGACTATAAAAAATTTATCAAGTATGTAAGTTATAAATAACATAAAATTTTCTAAATTTTTATTTCCGTTTATAAACTTTCCCCTTTCCCTATCCCTCCTTTCTGGAAAATATTTTCCCTCATTTTACCGCCCATTATTCATATTTGGAAAAAAAAATAAAAGTTGCAAAGCAGCTTTTTTGTCATTTACTCATCTTATTCTTTTTTTATAAACTTTTTTAATCGATCCAACAGACCTTTTTCCTCCATTACCACAAAGGGCACATCCGGATCTTTCGGAACAATCAATATCCCTAATGTGTTAATTCCTTCAGGGTATGCGCTCATTTCATAAGTTTTAAATTCACCGCATGATTTTAGCACGTCTATCCAAACATACCATGGCGCGCTTTCTTTTATTTTCCTTATGTCTTCAGCTTCATTGATCTGCCGGCCGTTTATAGAAAGCACCACATCCCCCGGCTCTATCCCCATTTTTTCTGCAGGAGAGCCCTTAACTACATCCAGGACCTTGACACCCCTTTCGGAAGGTGCAAACATCGGTGGTCTTTGCTTCTCATTCTTCTTTCCGAAAATAATTAGAGCTTCATGGGCTAAAGGCGCAAAAAGTGCCGCTAAAAATTTAAAAGCTTGAATCCTTGAGGCTGCAATAGAAAGCAGTAAAAGGACCGTACTGAAAAGCAAAAGATTTAACGCTGATGCCTTGCTCCTCGATTTTGGAGTTCTCGTAAGGGCTATATCCCCATATCCTAAGGCGGCAACCACAGGCATCATGAGGTAAACGACATCCTGCCTTTCCAGTATCTCTGACGGAGGCTTAATTATCGGCCACCAATCAGGCATGTCAACCATATCCTCCAGTGGAAGTTGTCCCACAACAACAGCCAGCATCATTATCGGCACGGGCCAAAATTCCTGGAGGGAAAACCCGCCTATTATTCCGTATCTTTTGTCCTGGATAAAGATTGGTGCTGAATTTAGGTAGCCCGCCGTATAAATGAGGAGGCTTTCCACCAAATGAAGAGCGCCCACTAAGGCCATTAGGCCTGCCACATCAACCTTCGGAAAACCAAATATGAGAGAAAAAAGGGAAATGATGCCGCCTGCGTAAGAAAAACATATAAACCTAGGGTGTACCAGCATTAAAAATATCGCAAGGGGCCAGACATAAGTAAGACCTGCTCCTGTGATGCTTATACCTAAAAAGACTATCACTAAGCTCCCTATAATACCGCCTAATGTACCTAATAGCATGGAGTGGAGAACCTTAATTCCTGGACTTATTCTCACAACTCCAAACATTTTTTCTTCTAGATCAGCAGTTTTTCTGTACTGAAGCCATATAATTAATATCACTATCCAGAAAAAGGGATTGGCCACTGAAAGTGGCAATCCTTCAAGTATAAATCTCAATATGCGTAATAACGGAAACATGCGCCCTTCTCCCCACCATACACTTTAAAAGTGGGCCTTTAATACTTGTATAGCTTTTTTTAACTGTTCATCTTTTTCTCTCGGAACTTCATACGAGTAATCCACATTTTGCAGAGCCACTTCTACATCAGGTTCAACTCCTTTTCCGTCTATACATCTGCCACTGGGTAAAAAATACCTGGCTATGGTTAACTTAATACCAGAGCCGTCTCTCAAAGGCAAAAGTTCCTGCACTGTCCCTTTCCCAAAAGTCTTTTTGCCTACAAGGATAGCCCTGCCTGTATCCTGAAGGGCCCCTGCAACAATTTCTGCAGCACTGGCGCTATTTTCGTTTATCAGCACTGTAAGCGGAAGATCGATTTTTGCTTTGTCGGAGTAATATTCTTCCAACCGGTGTCCGTATTTATCTTTTGTAAAAACAACAAGCCCTTCGCCCATTAACGCGTCAGCTACCTCTACCGCCGCATCGAGAGCGCCTCCGGGATTATTCCTGAGATCCAGTACCAGTGCTTTTACGCCTTTCTGTTGCAAAAACAGCAGCGCATTCCTGAATTCTTCTGGCGTGTGGGAGTCAAAGGAGGATATTCTTACATATCCAATTCCATCCCTTAGTACATCCCATTTTACGGTTTTTAATATAATATTATCCCTCACAAGTTCGTACTTCAAAAGGTCCTTTACCCCTGGCCTTTCAATATAAATCGTCACCTTCGTCCCCTTTTTGCCGCGAAGGAGCTTTACAGCCTCATCCACCGTCTTTCCTTTGAGCTCCACATCGTTCACTTTTACTATTCTGTCTCGCGGTCTAATTCCAGCTTTGTGCGCCGGAGTCCCTTCAATAGGGGCTATTACAATCACTGAACCAGTTTTTTCGTCTACACCAAGAGAAAGGCCCACTCCTTCGAAACTCCCATTGACAGAGATCATAAAATCCTCATATTCCTTCGCGTCCATAAACACTGAATAAGGATCTCCTAGAGACTGAACTATTCCCTTAATAGCACCTTTAACCAGGACTTCTACCGGAACATCCTCTATATACCTTTTGCGGATATAATTCAACACATCCAAAGCCGGTTTTAGCTCATAAAACTCGTCATCTCCCGACGAAACATCGACTGAGGGAGTTTCTTCCTTTAAAGCAGAAAGGGGCCTGACTCCAAAAACAGCCCCTAATAAAAATGCAATTGTAAATACAAGCAAATATGAAATTGTTGCCTTAACAAATCGTTTGCTTTTATCGGTCAGCATTTATCTTAATCACCCTAGTTGTTATTTACATATATATATCATTATATCACTCATTTTACCCAATTCCAAGGGCTAACATGCTGACCGTTTTTTCGCACCTCAAAGTGTAGGTGCGGCCCCGTAGAAATGCCTGTGCTGCCAACAAGGGCGATTTTTTGCCCTCTTTTCACGTTTTCACCCTCACTTACAAGGATCTTTGAAAGGTGCGCATACAAAGTTGAAATGCCGCCACCGTGGTCAATAATTACGGTATATCCATAGCCGCCGTAGTACCCTGCATATATCACTTCACCATCATCGGCTGCCACAACGTCGGCGCCCATTTGAGCACCTATATCAAGTCCAGTGTGGAATCGCTTAGATCCGTACACGGGATGGATGCGCCAGCCATACTCAGAAGTAATTCGTCTGGAACTGGGAACGGGCCATTGAAATTTCCCTGTTCCTACATACCCCTTATTGTTTCGAGCCTGAATCTGCCTTATCATTTCAGCTATTTTCCTGGATTCCGCTTCTAACTGATCTTGCTGGCGCTCGTATTCTCTCCTTTGCTGTTCCAAAATTGCCAATAATTTTTGTCGGTCTTGCTGGCGTGAAGCTATTTTTGCCCTATGGCTATTTATAATTTGATGCTGCTGTGCTATGGCCTGTCGTTGAGCTTCCAACTCTGCTTTTTTCTTTTCTATCATTTCCTTTTTTGCTCGAAAGTCCGCAAGAAGATCTTTATCGTAATCCAAAAGGCGTTTTACCATATCCATTCTGGTTAGAAAATCAGCAAAACTTGTAGCCTCCAGCATTACTTCCAAATAATCTACCGGCCCGGCCTTGTACATTGCCCTCAGGCGTGTTTTTAAATTTTCCTCCTGCTCTTTTACCTCTTTCTCTGCCTTTTCGAGCTCTGCCTGGGTCATGGCAAGTTTTTGCTGGGTGAGTTTTAATTCAGCTTCTGTAACAGCGAGCTTTTTTTGTGTTTCTTGCAGATCCTTTTCTATTGCTTCAAGCTCTTCCAGTATATTATTTTTTTGAGCTTTTACCTTCTTTAAGGCATTCTCTAATTCCTGTAACTTCTCCGATATCTTACTTTGCCTGTTTTTCAAGTCCTGCAGGTCATTTGCGCTAGCCGGGGTCAGCGAAGTTATCAAAAATAAAGTTAGGATCAACCCAAAGACGTTTCTTGCTCTGATTTTGAGATTTTTCAAATCTATACCTCCCTCCGGCTCACACCCTCAAAAACTTTTTAATCGAAAATCCGCTGCCAAAAGCCCCTAGAAAAGTGCCTATAGTCAGCAAACCTAAACTATAATCGTAAAATTCTTCTATAGGCAATAGCGAAATTATTGGAATATTCAACTTCACCATCTCATATAGGTAGTTATAGCCAACAGTAAGTAAAACTATAGCTATTAAAGAACCGGTAAAACCTAGAAGCATCCCTTCTATTAGGAAGGGCCAGCGCACAAACCAATCGGTGGCGCCTATGTATTTCATAATGTTTATTTCCCTTCTGCGAGCAAAAACTGTAATCCTAATCGTATTTGATATTATAAAGATAGAAATTATGGCGAAGATCACCATTATAGCGAAACCTACCAGTCTCACCCAATGGGTGATCTTAAATAGTTTTTCCACCACACCCTTTCCGTACTTTACCTCCTCCACGCCGGGTATTTGTTGTATCTTTTCAGCAACAGCCGCTACTTCCTGAGGAGTTTCAACTTTTATGCGGAAAGAATGAGGGAGTGGGTTTTCTATGCCTTCCAGCAATTCTTCTCCAACTTGTTTTTTGAATTCCTCTAAAGCCTGTTCTTTCGAAACAAAGACAACTTCTTTGACTCCATCTATGCTTTTTATCTTATATTCGACCTGGTTTAGCACCAGCTGATTTACAGAATCTTCAAGGTAAGCGGTGATTTCCACCTGGGACTCTACATTTTTTGCTATGTAATCAAAGTTAATCGAAATTATCAAAAAAGAGCCGAATATTATCAGCGCTGAAGCTACGGCTCCAATAGACGCCAAGCTCATCCATCCATTCCGGAAAAGGTTTACAAATGCTTCTTTGAAGAAATAGCGTATGGTTCTAAGTTTCACCGCGGTAAACCCCTCTTTCTTCGTCTCTTACTAATCTTCCATTTTCCAACTGCAAAACCCGCTTTCTCATGGCATCAACTAGTTCTTTGGCATGAGTAGCCACAATTAGGGTGGTTCCGTTTTTATTTATTTCGTTAAATAATTCCATTATTTCCCAGGATGTATCCGGATCCAAATTGCCGGTAGGCTCATCCGCTATGACGACATCGGGATTGTTGACAAGGGCCCTCGCGAGGGCTACTCTCTGCTGCTCTCCTCCCGATAGCTCATGGGGTCTGGCATTCATTTTGTGTGAGAGCCCCACCATTTCCAGTATCTTTGGAACCCTCTTTTTTATCTCCCTGGGGGAAGCTTCCACTACTTCCATCGCGAAGGCTACATTTTCGTAAACGGTTTTTTGTGGAAGCAGCCTGAAATCCTGAAATACAACGCCCAACTTTCGCCTCAAATAAGGTACCTCTTTAGGTTTTAAGCGCGTTATGTTTTTGCCGCCTATAAAAATCTGGCCACGGGTGGGCAATTCCTCGCGAAAAATTAGTTTGAGAAACGTAGACTTTCCTGCTCCGGTGGGCCCCACCAGAAAGACGAACTCGCCTTTTTCGATTTTAACATTTATATCTTTAAGGGCGATACAACCGCCCGGGTATACTTTTGAAACCCCTATCATTTCGATCATGTGTAGCACCTGAAACCACCTCTCAATGACTATTTCTTTAACTTCGACACAAATCCAAAAATTCCTTCCCCCTCAAGGCTTATATTTTATGGTAATATATTCCCGAAAAAATTTTTAAAAGCGGCTATTCACTATAAGTCATGGGATCACAATACTTTATCTCCATAGCCGGACAAGGTAGAATAATATTAAAAAAGTTTCCGAAACAGGCAGGTGTTGTGACATGAGCTATCGCGACTTTTCAATTGAAGAATTATCCCGCCGTGTGAAAAAAGCCATAGAACTATTATCCGATTGCGCGGTCTGCGCCCAGGAATGCCATGTAAACCGCCTAAAAGGAGAAAGAGGGTTTTGCCGTACCGGCCGCTATGCTGTCGTGAGCAGTTGGGGACCGCATTTCGGCGAAGAGGATGTGCTGGTCGGTACCCACGGCTCTGGCACTATATTTTTCGCTTACTGCAATATGGCCTGCCGATTCTGTCAAAACTGCGAGATAAGCCATTACGGGGAAGGCAGAGAAATGACACCCCGTGAGCTTGCTGATATAATGCTAGAATTGCAGCAAATTGGGTGTCATAACGTAAATTTAGTATCCCCTAGTCATTGCGTACCACAGATCCTTGAAGCTTTAGAACTTGCTGTGCTGGACGGCCTAAAGATTCCCCTCGTTTACAATACGGGAGGGTACGATTCTGTTCAAACCTTAAAATTGCTCGATGGCATAATCGACATATACATGCCGGACATAAAATTCGGAGAAAACGAGGCAGGAAAACTTTACGCTTCTGCCCCTGGTTATTTTACGGTAGCAAAGCGTGCAGTGAAAGAAATGTATAGGCAGGTAGGGGACCTTACAATTGATGAACGAGGATTAGCTATAAAAGGCTTGATAGTGAGGCACCTCGTGCTACCAAATGATCTTGCTCAAACAAAAGAAGTTATGAAATTTCTGGCTGAAGAAATCTCTCCAAATACTTTTGTCAATATAATGGACCAGTATTATCCTGCCCACAAAGCTTGGCAATATCCGGCCCTTTCAAGACGCATTACATCTAATGAGTATAGGAGGGCTCTGGAAATCGCCAAAGCCTCAGGCTTAAAACGCATATACCTAAAAAAATAAAGCCGCGAGTATCGCCAATAAAACTCATGCGATATCTTGCGGCCTTTTTACTTAGATACCCACTCGCTTCTCCTTTTCAAGCGCTGCCTTACTTTTTCTGGTATAAGATCTCCAACTTTACCAGTAGCCACGCAAATGTTTGTATCTGCCGCTCCGTAATATACGAGGATTTCATCGTTTTCGTCCAGGATCTCTTTATCTTCAGCAGGTACTGCTCCACAGGTAAACACCACATTTGGTACCCAACATTCGCCCTCTTTCCCCAACTCACACTCGGTTTCCGGGGAAAGAATGGGGTTGGGAGAACGGTATAACACTCGCCCCGGGTCGTTCAAGTCGGTCAAAATCACCCCGAGCCTGTATACCATTTGATGGTCTACTCCGTGGTATATCAAAAGCCATCCAAACCTGGTTTTTAGAGGTTGCGCTCCTGCCCCAATCTTTAGGGAATCCCACATCATCCCCGAGCGGGGACCAATTATTATCTTATGGCCCTCTTGAGGCCAAGGAAATACCAACTTGTCGGAATAGGAAACCCAAATACTGGGTTCTATTCTATGGTATATTACGTACTTATTTCCTATCTTTTCTGGGAACAGTATAGCGTCCTTATCCCAGAGTCCAGGGAAGGCCAGTCCTCTTCTCTTCCACCGGTCGAAGTTGCGGCTCAAGAAATCCTCTACCGAAATTGAAGCGGCTGCGATTTGTGCCACAACACCGTCGTATGCTGTGTAAAGCATTATGATCTCATCGTCTATAATTACTACTCGCGGATCCTCGCAGCCCTTTATTTCCTCCTTGGTTTCGGGAACAAAAATTGGTTCACTGAGCCTTTCTAGAACGGTATATCCATCGGTAATAGCAAGGCCAATCCTTGATACCTCGTCCTGTCCGAAAGCCCTATACAGTAGATAAACCTTATCCTTTATCCTGAGGGCTGCAGCGTTCAGTACGTATTTGTTTTCCCACCAATTTTCTTTTCTCGGATTCAAAATCGGATTTTTTTCGTATCTTTTGAGGACTCCAGCTGGTGGCCAGTCCTCCACTTCCTGTACCACTACCTCTTCTTTCGGGGGCTTTACTCCTAAAAGCACATCTCTCAGGTCTTGATATTCCCTTCCGAGGCCTATTAGCTGAAACACTTGATCCATTATATCTTCTGGATTATAACCCATCTCTTTATAAATTTCTTCCAAAAGGTCATGGTTGAACCAATCCCTTTCCACGTGCAGCGAAAGTGGGGTTGGCACCCCTTTTCCCCCTTTGAAGCTGTAACTGGCCCACGTCCACGCTGAACACGGAAGGAAAGTCCCATCCTGCAAAGTGAGGCTTAGGCCGTAACCTTCAGCCATAGCCCAAAGCCTTTGAGCTTCTTCTCTTCTACCATTTTCTGAAATATTTCTTGCAAATTTCTTGAGCCTTGCTACAAATTCTCTCTGATGCCAGTTTTCAAATACCCGGTGGGCTGAAAAAACTTCTTTACCGTAATGCCTTGTTATTGAATTTACAAATTTCTGGCCAACTTCTCTGCGTTCGCTGGCATAAATTTCCCATATGCGAGAATAATGTTCTGCTTCGATTATGCTTTTTGCTATCCTCGTGAAATAGCGCAGCTTGGGGTACTTGCCTCCCTTTCCCTTGCTGAGGTTTACCACCGCTATTCTCGCGGTAAGTCTGTTGTACTTCGTAATATCTCCGAGGTCGTTCAGAGCCGGAAATTTACTACTGCTTAGAACTATAGGAAGAAGCTCCACTTCTTCGAAACTGTCGGGTCTCAGGTTGTCTTTGAGCCACTCGTAAAGGCGTGCATAATATTCCGGGGGCTCAGTAAATTGAGCCAGCGTCAGGATATCCCTCACATCCATATTATCCAGCAACTGTCTCATATTGCGGAAATTTAGCCTTACCAGCAAGTTTCTTGGCGGAAACTCATAAAGCAGTTTTCGCAGTATTTCCCATTTCACGCAAAGTACCTTTCTGTGTGGAAATAGCCTGAAAAGTTTTTCACATACTTCCAAAACGCCTTCTTCGGTGGTAAGATCGCCCGGAAAAAAGTTATCAATGGTTTTTTCCAATTCAGTTATGAAACTTTCAAACCCGCTGACGATTTTCCCTGGATCATCTTCTTTTATATTTAGGACATTTCTAATATAGTTTTCAAAAGCCTCACTGTATTTTCTTTGAAGCCTTTTAAATATTTCGCTGGGATAAATTTCCTTACCCCGGTAACCCCTCAGTTTTTTCGGAAGTACGATCGGAACTGAGGGGATGAATTCCAAGTAATCAAGCGGAGTAATGAGCTGCTTTGTCCTGTTGCCCCTTTCTTTCCACCGAACCTTGAAAGCATTTTTGTTTTTAATAAATGCCCGTTCTTGGGCTTCAATTAGGCTTTTTGCCTTAAAACAGACAACATTTTTTTCATTAAAACCTATTTTACTTAAAGCCGATTCCAGCGCAAGGATTTCTCCTGCATATCCTGCAACTCTGCCGTTGTAAATGCAATAAAGAGCATCCAGAATGTCTTCTCGATGGACATTATCTTGGAAGGAATATGCTATCAGGAAATCGTAGACAATTTTTGCCCAAAGTTCAGCAGGGAACTCAAAACCTCCTTTTTCATTAAAAGCGATTTTCTTTACTGCGTCGTACGAGTCCCTTTCTAATACTATTTCAAAGAGGCTTTCATAACGTTCGAAATTCTTTTTAAAAGACATCACATACATTTCAATGTTTATATTTTCTAGTGGAGGAGCTTCCCCTTCCTCCAGTGCGATATCGGGCCTTTTTATCATAAACCTATCTTTTAACCAAAAGTCTTCATCTCGCAATGCGCACTCGAAAGTAGCCCTGCATAAAGCCTTAAAAACTTCATTCTTCTTGTCAAAAAAAGATGGGGACGAAAGTTTGGGACCGAATCGCACCTCACACATTCTTTTTCCCCATCGGAGCGCTGTTGCAATCAGCCACGCGGTAACACCTTCGCCCCCTGCATGCTCATTGTGCTGGTCGAATTCAATACAAAAATCTTCCACCAGGTCGTGCGAAATGGCATAAACTCCGCTCAATGGGTCGGAGATGCTTACGCCGTACAAAGCGGTAAAAAGTGGCGACACCAGAAGAGAGCCAATTGTGTCTTCAAGAGGATGGCGCAGAAAGCTTGCAACGGCCATATCATAACCTTCGGTTATGGGTATATAAAGTCTATTTAGACACTGTGGGTTGAAATCAGCTTCCATCAGTATTACATCCGATTCCAAAAAACGTGCTACTTCAAAAATAGCTCTTACACTAAATCCCTTGCCACTTGCCCCCTCGGGCATAAAAAAGCAAAGGAGTCCATCTTTTTTATCCACAGACTCCATAATATCTCTACCCGAAGGGTCTCCGACGCACACTATTAGTTTTGTAATCCCCTCAGAAAGCAAACTCTCTTCCGCAGTTCTAACCACTTGTATTAGGGTTTTTTCGTTGAAAGCGGGAATGCCTATCACTACATCTATCTTTTGTTTATTTTTGACAAGCTTTTTTATGCTTTCAAGGGTGTCATAGAAAAGTTTCGACTCCACTTTTTACCTCCTAAACTGCCGGAATAAGCACCATTTCTTTTTTTTCATCTATTTTTTCTAAAATCTGATGGGCTAAAAGAAAGGACACAATTGCCTCTGCACCCTGATTTTGGTTCACTCCATCGGGAGTTAAAGCGTCATGGCAACCCTGCGTTTCCCGGTTAATAAGAGGGATTTCATTTATATTTTTCCCCCAATACCAATCATATGCTACCTTCGCCTTAAAAAAGTACTCTTTTTCTCCTGTCGAAAGGAATGCCTGCAGACAGGCAAGTATTATGGAAGCAGCGTCTACGGGCTGTTGGTCGTATAATGGGATCTTCTCTTCCTTCTTCCACCATCCCCTATTTCCTACTATGTTAAGATAACCCCTTTTGAAGAGGGCATCTGTAAGAAATCTCAAAGTACTTTGGGCCACCTCTAATACTCTTTTGTCACCACTAATAGCGTAGTAGGAAAAGAGGGAATGGGGAAGGAGTGCATTGCAATAAGTTAGTTTATCCTCAAACCAGTGCCAGCTCTTAGTATAATTTTCCTCATATAACTTTACGAGCTTGTAAGCCATCTTTTTGGCTGCTTGGTACAGTTCAGAATAAACTTTAAAGTTGTCGATAAGGTAAACTAGCCCCAGGAGCACATAAGCTATAGCCCTAGGTGCTTCTACATTCAACACCTTTTCCAGGCTTTTTTTAATCATCCTTTCACTTGCTTGCTTTATATCTTCCATGTCACAGCCCATTGCGAAACTTGCTGCCATAAAGGCGCGACCGATGCAGTCTTCTGAATTAATTACTGGAACAAATTGATCTTCTATTTTTAGATTATTCCAATAGCCGCTTTCATCCTGAGCCTCTTCTAGGAAGCTTGTGTATATTTTAGAAAGCCGTTCTCTTACCTTATCCTTCATGTTCATTGCCACTAATAAAGCTCTGGCATTATCGTCGACTGTGTACCCACTGCTTTTTAGAGGGCGACCCTTCTCGGAGAACTGTATTATTCCAGTGGAATCCGTCATTCTAACAAGATGATTATACATCCTTTGCCGCCCTCCTCTTGTAATTGGGCTGCAGAATTTCTTCTATAATATCTAGGTAGCTTTTCGCAACTTGAGGCCAGGTCATAGTCTTCCCTAACTTTGCAGCTTTCTTTTCTAACTGAGTTTTTAAAACCGGGTCGCTTAATACCTTTTCTATCAACTGTGCAAGTTCCTCGGGATCTGCATCCGACGCCACAAGTCCCCTTCCGCTTGCCAACATCTCTAAGGAGTATTCGTAAGGTGTCGAAACAATGGCTCTTCCACATCCTATGGCATACGACAATGTACCACTTACAGCTTGGTGCCTACCTGGATAAGGAGTCAGGTAAACGTCGGTCATATAGAGGAAATCTCCAATTTCCTCGAGAGTCAAGAATTTGTTGGCAAAGCGAACGTTATTGTGTAATTTTAGAGAATCAACAAGTTTTTCTAGGGACTCTCTATACACTTCCCCTTCACGCTTTTTAAGCTTAGGATGGGTTTCGCCCACTATCCAATAGACAATATTTGGATATTTTTCCTTTAAAATTGCTATAGCTTTTATTCCCAGTTCTATACCTTTGCCGGGCCCCACAAATCCGAAAGTAGTAACCACAGGGCGTCCTGCTATCCCGTAAGTTTCCTTTAGTCTTTCCCTGTCTTTTTTGGGGAAAACCGGGACACCATGAGGTACTACGTAGATTTTATTAAGCGGTATTTTATAAACCTCATGCAGCAGTTCTGCCGATCGCCTTGTCATACAGATTACTGCCGCAGCTTTTTGTCCTAATTTCATCAATATGCTCTTTTGGCTTACCGAAGGTTGGGAAAGCACGGTATGAGTATTTAGAATGAAGGGTTTCTTCAGGTGGGCTATAAAATCGAGGACATAGCTACCATCGCAACCGCCAAAAATTCCGTATTCATGTTCCAAAATTACGAGATCAATATAGGCTGCGTTTACGAATTCCGCTGATGCTATAAAATCTTCTCTATTTTCCTCGTGGAGTTCGAAGGCAACTTCAGGCGGGTAAGAATAGGAGGCATCATTATCAGTAATGGCCAGTATCTTTACGTTTTGCCCCCAAAGGGCAAGGTTGTCCCCTAAATCCTTTGCAAATGATGCTATACCGCATTCCCGAGGAGGATAAGTGGATAATATAGCCAGATTCATATACATCCCCCATTTCTTAATTGCAAGAAAAAATTTTTCAAAGTTGGGCTGTGATTTCCAGTAAAACCAGTATCATTCTTATTATACATTCAAACAAGCTATATTATCCCTTCGCCGAGTATAGCATCATCGCGAGGAATTTTTTAGGACAAAGAAAATTAAAACTCTGATGGAAATCAGAGTTATCTATGACAAGAAAGGTTATATTTTCTAATTATTTAAATTAAACATTTTTTCCATTTTGTCAAGGGTTTTAAGCTATACATCTAGGGTAACGTAAGTACGTGCAATTTTATCATGCAACATAATCAAAATATACGGCCGCTTTTATTCCTGTAAAAATTACGGAAATAAAAGCGGCCAAAAAGAACAGGCAGCAGTTATCAAATAAGCGGCAACCTCTACCGCTTTAACGACCTTGCAGCCTCTGCTACATCCTCAGCCGTGATGCCATAAGCTTCCATCAGTTCTTCTGGTTTGCCGGACCTGCCGAAAACGTCGCGGATGCCTATCCTCTTCATAGGAACAGGCTTTTTCTCCATTAGCACTTCGGCCACAGCGCTACCCAAGCCGCCGATTATGGAATGTTCTTCGGCGGTGACAATGGCTCCGCATTCAGCTGCTTTGAGGATTACTTCTTCATCTATTGGCTTTATGGTATGGATGTTGATGACCATGGCGTCAATGCCGTCTTTGGCAAGGATTTCGGCTGCTTTCAATGCTTCTGCTACCATGACACCCGTGGCTATGAGGGCTACGTCCCTTCCTTCCTTTAATACTAATCCCTTGCCGGGCTGAAATTCGTAGCTTTCATTAAATACGGTCTCCACCGGATGGCGGCCCAACCTCAGATATACGGGGCCTTTTAGCAGTGCTGCTGCTCTTACAGCTTTCTTAGTCTCTACTGCGTCAGCAGGGCTTATTACCGTCATGTTGGGCAGCGCTCTCATTAGCGCTATGTCTTCTATTGATTGGTGGGTTGCTCCATCTTCTCCCACAGTGATTCCGGCATGGGTGGCGGCTATCTTTACGTTTAGGTTGGGGTAGCATATGGAGTTTCTTATCTGTTCGAAGGCCCTGCCGGTGGCAAATATGGCAAAGGTGCTGGCAAAGGGTATCTTGCCGCAGGTGGCAAGTCCCGCTGCCGTTCCAATTAGGTTTTGTTCGGCTATCCCCATGTTGAAGAATCTTTCAGGAAATTTTTTGGCAAATATGCTGGTCTTGGTGGATTTGGAAAGGTCCGCATCCAATACTACTATTTCTTTTATTTCTTCTCCTAGTTCGGCTAGGGCTTCGCCGTAGGCTTCTCTTGTGGCTATTTTGGGCATTTTTTTACCTCCTTCGTCTGTCGTAGCTTTTTCCTAAACAAGCAGTTTTAGCGCTTCTTCGGCTTGCTCACGGGAGGGTGCTTTTCCGTGCCAATCCACCTGGTTTTCCATAAACGGAACTCCTTTGCCTTTTACGGTCTGGGCCACTATTACAGTGGGCCTGCCTTTAGTGGTTTTGGCTTCTTCTATCGCCTGGATTATCCCTTCAAAGTCGTGGCCGTCTACGTCTATTACGTGCCAGCCAAAGGCCTTGAATTTTTCCTGGATTATTTCCGGCGACATTACTTGGGTTATGGGACCGTCTATTTGCAGACCGTTGTGGTCTACAAATGCTGTGAGGTTGTCCAGTTTGTAATGGGCTGCGGCCATGGCTGCTTCCCATACCTGGCCTTCTTCAAGTTCCCCATCCCCTAGAAGCGCGTATACCCTGTAGTCTTTGCCGTCTAGTTTGCCGGCTATTGCCATTCCGTTGGCTACAGAAAGCCCCTGCCCAAGGGATCCTGTGGTCATGTCTACCCCCGGTGTCTTTTTCATGTCGGGGTGCCCCTGGAGTATAGAATCTATCTTGCGCAGGGTTTTTAGTTCTTCTACAGGAAAATATCCCTTCTCTGCCAGAACCGCGTAAAGAGCGGGGGCCGCGTGTCCTTTCGAGAGCACAAATCTGTCCCTATCTGGCCAATCGGGGTTTTTAGGGTCAACTTTCATTACGTGAAAATACAAAGTCACTAAGATGTCGGTGCAGGATAGCGAACCGCCGGGATGGCCGGAACCAGCTTCAGCGGTCATCTCTATGATGTGCCGCCTCACCCTGCGCGCTATGTGTTTTAGTTCTTCCAGTTTTTCCTTCGCTATTGCCACTTTTATCACCTCATACCTCTTATTTTATCTTGATGATCATTGTAACTTACATGGGTAAAACCCTCTCCCAGAACTTCATGTACATCGTGCACTATTATAAATGCTCGGGGGTCCACATCCCAGATTGTATTTTTTAGTTTTGGAAGCTCCAATCGAGTTATAGCGCACATGACTACTTTTTTTTCTTCTCCGGTATAGCCACCCTTTGCCTCGAAAAGGGTAATACCCCGACCCAGATCTTCCAAAATTCTTTTTTGAATTTCTTCATTCCTGTCGGAAATAATATAAACAGCCTTTGCGTAGTTAATACCTTCCTGAACGATGTCGATGACTTTGCTGCTGACATAGAGGGCTATCCAGGAATACATTGCCAGTTCCCAATTGAAGGAAATACCATTCAGGGCGATGACAAAGAAATCTATAAGCAATATCCCCTGTCCTATGCTGACCGAGGGCAGAAAATGGTGAATTAGCATAGCGGCCACATCAGAGCCGCCCGTAGACGCCCTGGTCCTGAACACAAGTCCTAGTCCCAAGCCTAATACTATTCCGCCGTAAACGCTGGAGAGCAATAAATCTCTCGTTAGCACTGGGAAATTCTTTGTAAGCTCCGTGAAAATCGAAAGCAAGAGCGTCCCCAGTATCGTTTTTGCCCCAAAACCTGAACCAAGGAAAACTACCCCAGCTATGAAAAGTGGTATATTGAAAGCCAGCATCGTCCAGCCTACAGGCACGCCTAAAAGGTAATGAAGCACTGTGGCAAGTCCGCTTACCCCACCTGCCGCTATTTTGTTCGGTACTAGGAACATGGTAAGACCTATAGAAGCCACAAAACAACCAATAATTATTTGTCCGTAATCTAGAACAGATTTAAGTTTCAAGCTTTTTATCCCCCCTCATTGCAGCTACTTTTACTAAAAACAGAGGGAGCTTAGCTATCCTTTTAATTCGGGAGGGTTCCTGCAGTAGCCTGTAAAGCCATTCAAAACCTGTTTTTTGCATCCACTCCGGTGCCCTTTTTACTCTGCCCGCAAGCACATCTAGACTACCGCCCACGCCCATCATTATGCTTCCATGAATTTTATCTTTGTTTTCCGTCATAAAAAGTTCCTGGCGTGGTGCGCCCATGCCGACAAATACGAAATGGGGTCTTACATCATTAATTTTATCTGCTATTTTCTCCTGTTCTTTTTCGTCGAAATATCCATGATGGGTACCAACTATTTTGACACCTGGAAACTTCGACTTAATGGCCGCCGCTGCTTTTTCAGCAACACCAGGTTTGCCTCCCAACAAATAAACCGAAAGTTGATATCTTTCGGCTATTTTAAGCATCTCTACCATCAGGTCAAAACCCGCAATTCTTTCAGGCAGCGGGTTTCCCAAAATCCGGGAGGCAATAACCACTCCAATGCCATCGGGTAAGCTGAGGTCGGCTTGCGATATTGCTTGCAAAAGCTTTGGATTTTTTTGTGCCGCCATGATAATTTCAGCATTTGGGGTTACGATGATCCTGGTTTTTCCAGATTCCAGCATTTTTTCAACTTTAGTTACCGCTTGCTTCAACGTTACTTTGTCCAGCGGCACACCAAGAATTTCAATCCTTAATGTTTCCCTCATAGTCACCCTCCAGTAGCTTTAAAGCCAACCTTGCGTTTTCGTGTGCTAAATCTTCCAGCTCCTTCTTTTTTGCAAGGAGTTTACAGCGGCTTTCGTCTCTTTGCTTTATAGCGTCTTCAATAAGGCGACACAGCTCTACTACTTTTAAATCCTGAAATGCCCCTGCAGAAGGCTGCTGGACACGTTTCAGGAAATTTTCAACTTTTGGATCATAAGGCAATCCTACCAAGGGCACACCCATCATAGCGCCAAATATCAGAGCGTGGAGCCTCATTCCACAAATGAGGTCCATCTGGCCGCAAATCCAAAGTAGCTCTTTGGGTCCCAGCGGTTCATTAATTATTTGAGCTCTTTCACCCATAAGGCCCATTATTTCTAGAGATTCAGTGTAATCTTGCGGAAATTGCATTGGAATAAAGAGTATCTTTGCTGAATAATTTTTTATCAGATAATCGCAAACCTTTGCGATGACCTCTCTGCTTTTGCCTACTTTCCAGGGCCTTACGGAAACGCCTATCTTGAGATCGCCACCATCTAAACTTATTCCAATTCGCCGAAGTATATTATAGCCGGTTTCATCGTCTACAGGTTTTAATGCAAAGGCTGGATCTGCCGTTACATAAATAGGAGGATTTTGCACCCCAAGGCTTTTTAACTGGTCTCGGGAGTTTTCATCTCTTACCGTAATCAAATCTACACTATTACCCACTACCGCAATCATTCGCTTGTTGATTTTCCGGGTGACCGGGCCTACTCCGTTGGCGTAAAACATCACCTTTTTACCCATCTTCTTTGCTAGGTAGACGATAAGAAGGTAATAGGGAATCGACCTGTTGCTGGTCAAATCTTGAAGGAGGCCTCCACCGCCGCTTAACACTAGGTCAGCCTCGGCAATGGCTTTAACAACATGGAAAGGGTTAATCCTGTTCACAGCCTCGATGTGATGCATGCTTTCTGTTTCTTTGGGATTAGCCGAAAGAGCTTTTATACATATTTTATTGTCTAATTTTTTAAAGGACTCTACGATAGCCATCAATATCGCTTCATCTCCGGCATTACCAAATCCATAATACCCCGAGACCAGTACCTTTTTCATCTTTTTCATTCCCTTTCCGGCATATTCTAAAAATCAACTAACAGAGCGCTTGAAGTTCATTACCTCATCGTAGACTTCTCGGGTACTTTCGGCCATTACCCGAGCTGTAAACTTGCTCAATATAGTGTCTTTTGCCTTTTGCCCTAAGCGATTCCTCAGTTCACTTGAGTTCAGGAGTTCTATAACTTTTTCTGCAAGCACTTTTATGTCTCCAGGGGGGACCAATATACCGTTATGCCCGTTTTTTATCACTTCCGGAAGCCCCCCCACTGCTGAGGCTACAACGGGCTTGCCCAACGCCATAACTTCTAAAAGAGCAAGGGCTAATCCTTCACTTACGGATGGCATGAGGATTACGTCAAAGTCTACCGCTATCCTTTCCACATCGGTTCTATAACCCAGGAAAATAACCTTGTCCTTAACTCCAATTCTTCCGCATAGGTCTTCGAGGTAACCTCTATATGGGCCATCTCCTACTAGAACCAAGCGGGCATCAGGAAATTTTTCCAGAATACTTGGCAAAGCCTTTATGGCGAATTCATGACCTTTTTCCGGTACAAGGCGAGCAATTATACCTATTAGAGGAACATTTTCGGGGATATTGAGTTCTCGCCTCAGCTCAGAGCCGTCTCCAGAAAAATTTGGAATCTGAATTCCGTTGTATACCGTTTTTATAATTCTCGCAGGCACACCTATTTCTATAAGGCTCACCTTTACAGCCCTTGACACTGCAATAACCCGATCAGTAAGTAGGCTGTAAACTATCCTGTTTAATAAACGCCTTAAAAACCCCATTTCGCTTTTTTTTCCCATCCAGTGGCGCGTCATAACCACTTTGCAGCCCATGAGCTTGCCCGCTACCCTGCCTGAAAGGCTGGCATGAGTATGAATCAAATCCACCTTTTCCCGGGCAATAATTTTCAACAACTCCACCACATGGGAAAACCTAAAAGATTTTTCGCCGCCCTTTAAAGTAAAGACCTTAATCCCTAGGCTCTTCAAGCGTTTCTCCAATTCTCCTCCAGCAGGACAGGCAACCGCCACAGAGTAACGGTCTTCTTGCCAAGCGGAAAGGAGGTTCAGCAGGTACCTGCCGGCACCCCCTATATTGGTATCGGTTATGACGTGCAGCACTTTACTCATAACTTACCGCCTTCTCTACAAACTTCCTCATCTTTGGCCTCCGTAATAATAGCCGACAAAATTCCCGCCATCTCCCAGAAAACAAGGGCTATCCTCGGGCTAAACCAAACATGGTCAAAGAGTCCATGCAACAAGTGACCGAACATTGCACTTACAATTCCTACTGCGAATAAGGCTTTCCAGCTATTTTTTTTCGCCTTCAAGAAACGGTCCGTGCCTTTAAGTTCTTTTATGACAAACCAGAGAAAGGAAATAAAACCCAGCATTCCTAACTCAAGGCACATCTGCAAGTAAAAATTATGGGAATGAAGCGCAAAAGTTCCGGCAATCATGTAGTCCCTGTAGACTCTGGAGAATGCTTGAAGTCCAAGCCCTAATCCTGTTAACCAGTAATCTTTCAGCATCCTAAGAGTTGCAATCCATATGGTTATGCGATAAGCATTGGAGCTATCCTGCAAACTTCCTATGCTCGCTATTCGGTCAATTATAACGGAGGGCAAAAACAAGGGCGATATCAGAGCAATTAAAACCAGCACTATAAACAGCCTGCGTTCAGCAACTGCCGCAAAAATGACTATGGCTAGGGCAAGGCCTAACCAGCCACCTCTTGACATGGTCATGATAAGGCACGTTAATATAACTCCTAGCAATCCGCTAAATACCGCTTTACGCTCAATTTTCTTCGAAGTCAATATGAAGGCTATTACTATCGGTATAACAAATACCAAGTATTCTGCCAGCACATTAGGATTTTCAAGCGTGGCGTAAACCCGCATTGAAATTTTCGGGAAAAGTTTTGTGTCTACCCAAGCTGCTGCAGTAGGTATTCTAACAAAGAAAAACTGGTATATGCCATAAAAGGATATTCCGACTGTAGAAATTATTTGAAAAAGCAGAGCGATTTTCATTACCTTTTCATCTTTGGAAAAATAATAGAAAACTAGGAAAGTCATCAAATACGCTACATAAATTGGAAATATCTTCAAACTCTCATTCCTCGCGACTGAAAAAAACGCTGCTATGGCAGCCGAAGCAAGAAAGAAAAAAGCAGGTACCACCCCGTTAGGAATGCCTAGCTTCCCCTTGTCGATTTTAAGCAACATCGCAACGAAAGTAAGTCCCATCAGTAAGACACTGTAGAGGGTGTCTACAAGAGGAAGTATAAGAACCACAATATAAATTCCTATATGGGGCTTTTCGTATATTAAAAATCCTAGTGCAATTATACCTACTAGCTTTACAACAGTTAAAGCAGACATTGCAAAACAAAGTGCCCCTATTAATGTGCCAAAAAGCGCATATTTAAAACCCGGTTGTCTTTCTTCTGTCCTCAGCAGCTCTACATCAGAACTTTCAGCCAGCCAGAATGCCGCTTTCAAAAAATAGCTGCCCTTCAGTATCTGGGATAGTGGCAAGCTTACAAAATACAGAGGAATTGAAATAGCTGTTACCAACAAAACTAGCACTACTTCCTTGTCCAATAAGCCGAAATAAAGGTATTTCAGCGCATAATACGCAAATATTGCTGGTATAAAAACTAAAGAAAAAGTTCTAAAAGGCTGAGACGCAAAATCAAGGCATGCTTTTTTGGAAAATCTATAGCTGAAGCTATTTTGTATAACGCTATTTACCAAATCCCTTAATGCAGCATAAAAATTGGACAGTCTGGAAAGCACTTTGTACAAACGGCTGTATACCCAGGCTTCTTTCTCCCATGGCTCATTTTGAAAAAAAAGTGCGATAAAACTTCCCTTGAACAGGCTTATCGCTAAGCCGAAAATTCTTTTTAAAATCCGATAAAGGAGGCTATTTTCATAAACCTTTTTCGAAAAAAGATAACTTATGAATTTTACAATTAAACTTTCAGATATCCATTGATATACGGCTTCCATAAGCCTTTCTCCTTCAATCTTTTACTTTAATTTCCATAACCGTTGAAGCAACCGAATAAATGTTAGTTTTTACTTGAAGTGTGGTACCTATTCTTATCTCTGTGCCACCTAAAACAATTGCGTTTTCACCTACTGTTCCGGTACCTTCTAAGGTAATGTAAACATCCTTCAAGACTGGATGTTGTACTTTTAATATTCTGCCATCAGCGGTATTCACAAGAGTCTCAGCAGGTTTTACCTCTACTTTTGTCACACTGCCAAGCAGGTTGTTGGTTTTGGTCTCTCGAACAATATCTCCCTCTTTTATCACATTGGCAGTAGCATCTCTTACATCTTTCACCAACAACACAACTTCAAGCTTTTTCTCTACATTCGCCAAAGGCTTCTGATTAGCCTTTATTGCAAACCTGGCTACTACTACCATTACTAGAATTATCACCAACAAATCTATTACGTTTATCAGGCCAAATAACCTGCCCTTTTTATCTATCAACGCCATAATTAATTCACCTTGCATCTCAAACTGTGCAAGTTGCACAAGTTTGAGGGCTGGGCTATTTGTATTCCGCCTTTTCGGGGAGCACCTACACCCAGCAGGCGGTATTTAGATACCCCCCACTAGCCCCCTAATAGGACCCTTTTTTACTTTCCTCTAGAACTTTTGTATAAACCTCCATGACATTTTTTGTCATGGATTTTATGGAAAAGTATTCTTCTATTTTTTTACGGCCAAATTCCCCTAATTCCTTTCTCCAGTCCGGAGAGGCTAATAGCTGCTTTATGGCCGCTGCAAGCTTTGATGAATCGGTTTTATCCATCGCCCCTCTACCGCTGAAGTTGTGCTTTTTTGCATCGTTAAAGTTTTCAGGCGTAAGTATGCCCATAAAACCAGCCTCTCCCGCTATAATCACAGGTTTTTTCATAGCCATAGCTTCTAGTGCTACCCTTCCCACACCTACCGCTACGTCGGCTAAACCCATTATAGCATAAGTATCTAGTCTTGCCCCTGTCACGATAATCTTTTGACCTTTTAAAGCGGCATTATACTTTTCGGCCTGTTCTTTTATGGCTTCTAGTTTGTCACCTTCTCCCACCACAAGAAGTTTTATTTTAGGAAAAGATGAGCAGATTTCTGGCAGGGCTTCGATCAACTTCAGTGCAATTTCACCCCGAGCCCCCATGAGTCTGCTTATGTACACAATCTTCATTTCATCAGCACCTAAGCCAAACTCTTTTTGAATCGACGAAGTATCCACACCTGGGTCAAACAGCTCCAAATCTATACCGTTTGGAATCACATATATTTTCTCTGGCTTTACCTTGAAATTTTTAACGAGGTGTTCCCTTACATCTTCACTGACGGCAATAATTTTGCTTCCCCATGCCGTTAAAAAGCCCATCCCCCAGCTCGTAGAGTAAATGCCATGAGAAGTTGTGATGTAAGGACATCCTGTAATATAAGAAACCCATTGGGAAACCCAGGCTGGAATGCGTGCATGGGCATGGATTAAGTCTACTTTATATCGTTTCACAATATTTGCCAGTCCAAATATTGATGTACACAAGCTCCCCGGCATTTTGCTGTGGAGGGGTAAAGAAAAATGTTCAATGCCGCTTGCACTAAGTTCTTTCACCAGTTCCCCTCCATGGGAGGCAACCAAAACATTGACACCCTCTTTTTTCAATTGTCTTGCCAAAGATATTACGTGAGTTTCAGCTCCGCCAGTATTAAGAGCCATGAGAACCAATAACACCGTGAGTTTCTTCATCAAAGAGGCCTCTCTCTCGAAAAAAATTAACTAATACAAAAAGAAGTATACCACTTAGCATTAGTGTAGTAAAGGGTCTTACCGAGTAACCTTGAAACTTCCTCGAACAACAAGAACTACATCAGTCTGCGCGATAAGTCCTCTCCCGTCATCTCGTGGCACAATGAGGAGATGATTCTGGGGCGCTATTTCATCCTTTTTTAGGTCCTTACCATTGGTTACATCAGCTATGCCGCCTAATTCGCTGTCCACAACGACAGCTTTTCCGCTTCTTAATATTATTTCAGTCCCCTTTCCGGCTATTAAGCGTTCACCTTTATTCAAATTTACCACTTCAAAGCTTCCGGTTTGTTGCCCAATCGGTGAACTTCCACCTAAAGAACCTTTTAACTCAGCCACCACTTTATCCACATAACTTTTTGTCACAAGAGGGTCTTCTGCGGAACCAGGTTCTCCAATATTGGCCCTGCTTATCCCATAACCTAATAATAGTACCAAAGCTAAAGCTATCAGGATAATATTTGTAAACCTTCGCAATGTTTTCACCCCCATCTTATCCCTGTGATTTCATTTTGAGATATGCATTTATGAATACGTCAATATCCCCATCCATGACCGATTGAACGTTGCCTACTTCCACACCGGTTCTATGATCTTTCACCAAACTGTACGGGTGAAATACATAGGACCTTATTTGGTTGCCCCAGGCAATTTCTTTTTGTTCGCCGCGCAGCTCTTTTATCTTCTTTTGTTGTTCTTCCATGTACAAATTAAATAACTTCGCCTTTAATATCTTCATGGCGGTATTTTTGTTGCTCTGTTGCGAACGTTCGTTCTGACAAGTCACAACAATGCCTGTGGGCAAATGGGTAATTCGTACTGCCGATTCAGTCTTATTTACGTGTTGGCCGCCGGCTCCACCAGCTCTAAATGTTTCTATTTTCAAATCTTCGGGCTTTATCTCTATTTCTATATCATCGTCTATTTCAGGAATAACGTCTACAGATGCAAAAGAAGTATGTCTTCTGCCGGCTGCGTCAAAGGGGGAAATCCTCACCAGCCTATGCACACCCTGTTCTGCCCTAAGATATCCATAAGCATAAGGCCCTTCTATGAGGACGGTAACGCTTTTTATTCCTGCTTCTTCACCCGGCAGCATGTCCATAACCTTGACCCGGTAGCCCTTATCTTCGGCCCAGCGGGTGTACATTCGAAGTAACATTTGCACCCAGTCCTGAGCCTCGGTTCCCCCGGCACCGGCGTGGAGCGAAAGTATGGCATTATTTTTATCGTATTTACCATTTAGCAGGGTCTGAATTTTCATCTTTTCAAATTCTTTTTTGAACTTTTCGGCTTCATGGGTTATTTCCTTAAAAATCTCTTCATCAGCTGACTCAAGGCCTAGTTCTATAAGCGTCATCAAATCTTCCCATTTCTTTTTTATTGTCTCATACTTTTCTACAGTTTCTTTTAATTCATTTAAATTCTGGAGAACTTTCTGGGCTTCCTGGGGATCATCCCAAAAATTGGGCGCAAAGGTCTTTTCTTCTAGATTTTTGATTTCTTCTTTGAGCTTATCTATTTCAAAGAGCATCCCTCATCTCTTTTATTTGAACTTCGAAAGCTTCAATCTCACTTTTTAGCTCTTCCAGCATCTTCATCGCCTCCGTTCGCTTTTAGATTAAAATTTAAATACAAATCAGACAGCCCTGCCGCAGCATTTCTTGTATTTTTTGCCGCTGCCACAAGGACACGGATCGTTCCTCCCTATCTTTTGACCCTTTCTCACGGGCTGGGGTTTTTCACCATCTCCGTGGGAGTACGAAAGGTTTCGGGCTACTTCCTTTCTTTGCGGTGCAGTTTTCAGCTGGACCCTAAAAAGATACCTCAGTGTGTCTTCTTGGATATTCCTTATCATTTCCTGGAACATCTCGTAGCCCTCAATCTTGTATTCCACAAGCGGGTCTCTTTGGCCATACGCCCGAAGTCCTATGCCCTCCCGAAGCTGGTCCATGGCGTCAATGTGGTCCATCCACTTTTGGTCCACAACCCTGAGCATTATCACTCTTTCCAATTCTCGCATCGTTTCCTCGCCAATTTCTGCCTCTTTGTGGTCATAAGCTTCTAAAGCCCGCTTCACTAGTATATTCCTTATTTCTTCCCTGCTTATGTCTTCCTGATTAACCGAATCAATCACATTCTTTATTGTAAATATATCCGCATAATACTCAGCAAGACCTTTAATATCCCAATCTTCAGGATTGAGTTCCTTACTAACGTATATATCTAGCAAGCGGTCAACCACATCTTCTATCATTTGCTTTATACTGTCCTTCAGGTTTTCCTGTTCTAGAACCTTTCTTCTTTGAGAATAAATTATTTCCCTTTGGGCATTCATTACATCGTCAAATTCGAGGACTTGCTTTCTTATTTCGAAGTTCCTTGCTTCCACCTTCTTTTGGGCATTCTCGATAGCCTTTGTTATAAGCGGATGTTCAATAGGCTGGTCATCTTCAAGTCCTAAGCGGTCCATCAATCCCTTAATGCTATCGGATCCAAAGAGCCTCATCAGGTCATCTTCTAAAGAGACGTAGAACCTGGAAGAACCCGGATCTCCCTGTCTACCTGAACGGCCCCGGAGCTGGTTATCAATGCGCCGCGATTCGTGTCGTTCGGTGCCGATAACGTGCAGGCCTCCAAGTTCAGCTACTCCTTCTCCCAGCACGATATCGGTTCCGCGACCGGCCATATTGGTGGCGATCGTCACAGCTCCCCGCTGGCCTGCCCTTGCTATGATTTCGGCTTCTTTCTCGTGGTACTTAGCATTCAATACCTGGTGGGGGATGCCCCTCTTTTTCAGCATCTCACTCAACATTTCGGATTTTTCTATGGATATGGTACCCACCAACACAGGCTGGCCTCTCCGATAACAGTCTTCGATTTCGCGGACCACTGCTTCGAATTTGGCCTTTTCTGTTTTAAATACTACATCAGGATAATCTATCCTGATCATCGGCTTATTGGTGGGAATCACCACTACGTCCATGCCGTATATCTTTCTGAACTCCTCTTCTTCGGTGGCAGCGGTACCCGTCATGCCCGCAAGCTTTTTGTACATGCGAAAGTAATTCTGGAAGGTTATGGTAGCAAGAGTTTTGCTCTCTCGCTCTACCTTGACCCCTTCCTTTGCCTCGATAGCCTGATGGAGCCCTTCGCTGTACCTTCTGCCGTACATTAGCCTGCCGGTGAATTCATCGACTATTATAACTTGGCCATCTTTCACCACATAGTCCCTGTCCCTCTTCATAAGGGCATGAGCTTTAAGTGCTTGGTGGAAGTGGTGCAAAAGCTCGATGTTTTCTTCATCGTAAAGGTTGTTTACACCTAGGAATTCTTCAGCTTTTTTGATTCCGCTTTCGGTAGGTATTACGCTGTGTGCCTTTTCGTCAACTATATAATCCTCTCCGGCTTTTAACCTCGGCACAAAACGAGCAAATTTATAATAAATGTCAGTAGATTCTTCAGCCTGTCCTGATATAATTAGGGGTGTACGTGCTTCGTCTATCAGAATGCTGTCTACTTCGTCGATGATGGCATAGTTCAGCTCCCTTTGGACAATATGCTCCTTATAAAGTACCATGTTATCCCTTAAATAATCAAATCCGAACTCGTTATTTGTACCGTAAGTTATATCTGCATTGTATGCTTTTTTTCTTTCTTCAAAATTAAGCCCGTGGACTATAAGGCCTACTTCAAGCCCCAAAAACTTGTAAATTACTCCCATCCACTCGCTGTCCCGTCGGGCCAGGTAATCGTTTACAGTAACTATGTGCACTCCTTTCCCGGTCAGGGCATTAAGATAGGCCGGCATAGTAGCCACGAGCGTCTTTCCTTCTCCAGTTTTCATTTCAGCTATTCGGCCCTGGTGCAGTACTATACCACCCATCACCTGTACATCAAAAGGCCTCATGCCTAAGGTCCTTTTTGCCGCTTCTCTAACAACCGCAAAAGCCTCAGGCAAAAGGTCATCCAGGGTTTCTCCTGCAGCCAGTCTATTTTTAAACTCATTAGTTTTCTCTCGAAGCTGGCTATCGGATAGCACTTTTATTTTGGATTCCCAATCGTTAACCTTTTCCACTATAGGAATTAGCTTTTTAATCTCTCTTTCATTGGGATCGCCGAATATTTTTTTCAAGATCCCCAGCATTTTATCACCTCAAAAAATTTCCGAAAAAATTTATAAGGAACCTTTTTATAGGTTCCCTTCCTAATTCTTTTTTTCTATTTTATCACTTAAAGACTTCTTTTTCAACATAGCCTCCTGGACTAAGAAAAACACTCCTATTGCCATTAAAAGATCACCGATGCTAAACACTTTCGGTCGCGGATAAGGCCTGGGCAGAGGAATGATATCGCCAAAAATCTTCAATCTAGTTGTAGATGTCATCGCCACATGATATGGATAATCAGGATTGAAAAGGTCTGATTTGAATTCCTCCAACCCCGCCGCATCGACCGCCCATAGAGATACTGGCATCTTTCCGCCACTTGCAATTATTGCTAAAAAATTGAGCAAAACTCCAAGTGCGACCAGTCGCATGGGTTTCAGGTGCCAGTTTGAGCAAAGACCATACAACAAAAGCACATACGATGTTACCGATATCAACAACATATACTCAGAAAAAAATTCTTTAAATGAGCTTTTCATAAATAAAGGAATATACCGGATGATGAACGAAAGAAATATAATTTCTACTTTCTTTAAAGGGATTTCTGCCAGATTTTTAAATTTTCCCCTTCGTAAAATTCCTACTATTATTGAGAGAGCCATGAAATCAAGTAACATATTCCCGGATTTTCTCCTTTTCCAAAACTTTTTTTAACGCCCTTACTACATTCGGCTGAAACTGCACCCCCGAACACTTTTCCAATTCCGCCGCTGCATCCTCAACTTTCCACGCCTTTCTGTATGGCCTATCCGTAGTGAGGGCATCGAATACGTCTGCCACCGCTATTATCTGCGCACCTATCGGAATTTCTTCACCTTTTAGACCAAATGGGTAACCGCTTCCATCCATCCTCTCGTGATGGTATCTTATAAAAGAAGAAGCTTGAGCCAAAAAATCCACTTTTTGCACTATACTTGCCCCTACTTCGGGATGGGCTTTTATCTTGGCAAACTCATCTTCTGATAATTTGCACGGTTTGTTTAAAATTTCCTCAGGAATACCTATTTTCCCAATGTCATGGAGAAGCGCGGCGTAGTGTAAATTGCTTATAAAATCGTTATCCATCTTGAGTTCTTCCGCTATAGCCACCGCTAATCTCGCAACTCTTTCAGAATGCCCCCTCGTATATGGGTCCTTTGCCTCTATAGCTGTAGCTAGAGCTTGTATTGTTTCTAGATATACCTTTTTCATATCCATATACAATTTAAAAGAATGGCGAGCAATTAAAAGAGGGATTAGGAATAGCACAAGCCCCAACGCTCCGTTGTTAATATATATTATCGCTAATAGAATTCCTAAAGGAGCAAGGGCTATATAGCTGGGAAGAGCCCATTTAAAATTCGTTGTATATATATATTTAATCGGTTTATTATAAAGTATAGCTAAACCGATTGTTAACAATCCTACATTTATCAAAAAATAGGCAATAATTAAAGAAAAAAAGCCTAAAAAACCGTTTTGAAGATTTATATACCCAGGATGTCCTCCTAATTCTTCGTAAACATAACCAGAACCTCCCACCATTATTATATATAAACTAACATTGAAAACCTTTTTATAAAAAGCATAACTGTCTATTTTTTGCCTTAGCTGAGATAATATTGCTGTAATAAAAGCAATCCATATAGTTGCTTTATACCCAAGGATCAAAATTGATCCAATAAATACCGCGAATCCTACAGTAACTGCTGCATCATTCATAAGTCTAACTGGTAAAATTTCCGCAAATAATGAGAGGAGAGTAAAAATAATGAAAGTTTTAACATCTACAGTATACAAAGTTTTATATGAAATTATTAAAAGATAAAGAGCAACTATTCCAATCGCACTAATATATAGAGTTGGTTTATCTGCTTTTAACATTCAATTTCCCCCAACAAAAACTACTAAAATTAACATTAGTAAAAGGGCCGACACATTCTATTTTAAGCCATTCTAAAATTAGCACCGCCGGCAAGGACAAGAGCCATCAATGCCAGCAAAATCTTTACAAGAGTAGCATTGATTTTCATTATTGCAGCCCCCTCCCGTCTACGGTGCTCTGCCCCACCGCTACTAGAGCAGGCCACAAGAAACCGCTCCGCTTCTGTCGGCCCTTTTTTTAACTACTCATTTTTTTCTTTTATAAGGAAACTTATTCTTCTATTCACAGCATTTAACACTGCCACAATAACGCTCTCCCCTTTATCATCTCTTAAAAGAGTTGACCCTAAAAAGGATTCCTCACTCCTATCAGTCATTATAGATACAAGTACAGCGATAGCTTCTTTTTCTCCAATTCTAAAAGTATTAATATCCTCCAAAGAAATTATAAAATCCTTACCCAAGTACTGCTGAATAGCATTAATAGTAGCCTGAGCAACAAGCTTTAAGAAACACTTAAAAGTTCCTGCTCCTGATGCCCTACCTTCATACACCCTATCCTCGGTGTCTTTCAAAGTTACTGCAACCTCATAATTATAGTTGTTTTTCTTTACGTTTAAGCTATCAACTTTTAGACGAGATTCTATTCCTAAAATTTCATCCTTATTAAGCTGAGCCACACTTATTTTTTTATGATCTATTTCTGAACCGAAAGTTGCTACAAGTGCCGACTCGATATCCCTCACTATTTGTTTCGGATTCCTGTTAGAATTAGCCAACACATGGATCTCGGATATTTTACCATCAGGCGTTGTAATAATTTTGGCGGAAACTACATCTTTGATCCTTTTTATGATCTCCTCATAATGCCTAATAATTTCCTCTCTATTTAAATTTTCCCCCATACGATCCCTCCGTAACATCCCAATATATACAATTCGACCATAATTTGTAATTTCCTTCTGTAACAATAAAATTTTAAGAAAAAAATTTATGTTACAACACAACACTATGTTAATAGCCGGAACCGTTGAGGGGTAAAAATCATATTTTATAAAAAGACGAAAGAAGGCTCGGGATGATAGACATGCGCGTTACAACTCTCGATAAACTTCCCATCGGAAAGACCGGTAAAATAGTCTCAATTTTACACAAAGGACTCACCCGCCGAAGGCTGTTGGACCTCGGCTTCGTCCCCGGTACGCTCATTACTGCTTATTTTTCAAGCTTCACTGGCGACCCGGTAGCCTATAGGATTCGCGGAACCACCATCGCCCTTCGTAGAGAGGATGCCTCAAAAATATTAATAAATATAGAAGAAAATTTATAGGGTGAGGAATATGGACTTTTTTATACCCTATGGCAATTTCCCCAGGCCTCTTGTGGCCCTCGCAGGAAATCCAAATACCGGGAAGAGTACGATTTTCAACGCTTTAACCGGGTTAAAACAGCACACCGGCAACTGGACTGGTAAGACCGTAACCCTGGCCCAGGGAAGTTTTTTCTACAACAATATAAAGTTTTGCATCGTCGACCTTCCGGGTACTTACTCCCTCCTTGCCAATTCGCCGGAAGAAGAGGTAGCTCGCAATTTTATCCTACTCCAAAAGCCCGACGTCATAGTGGTTATAACCGACGCAACCTGCCTTGAGCGAAACCTTAATCTGGTGCTTCAGGTAATGGAGATTACCGACCGGATTATAGTGTGTGTGAATTTAATAGACGAGGCAAAGAAAAAAGGAATATTTGTGGATGAAAGCATTCTTTCAAAGGAATTGGGGGTCCCCGTAATTTTAACTGCTGCCCGCACGGGGTTAGGCTTACAAGAACTAAAAGAAATGATTTTCAAAGTATATTCCGGAAAAATAAAACCCTCACCACAAAGAATCAATTACGGCAAAGAGGTTGAAAAGGCAATCGCAGAGCTGATACCTTTCATTGAAAATAAATTTTCAGGCACTATCAATCCAAGGTGGGCTGCATTGAGTATAATATCAGGCGATTATTCCATCAAAGACCTAGAAGAACTTGTGAAAAAGAGCGAAAACAACCGGGAGGAAAGCACCCATGGATTATTTAAAAGATATAATTGTGGAGAAAATATACGAAAAAGCCCAGTGCATAGCACAAAAGGCAGTAAGATATGACAAGTTCCAGGAAGACATCGATAAAAAGATAGATTTGCTACTTACATCTAAAGCCACAGGAATTTTATCCATGCTATTGCTTTTAAGTGTTATTTTCTGGCTTACGCTCGTTGGAGCAAATTATCCTTCCCAACTCCTCGCAAAGATTCTTTTTGTTATCGAGGGTTATCTTGAAAGATTTCTCCATCAAATTGGGTTACCTGGTGTGGTCAACGATTTTTTAGTTGACGGAATGTATAGAACCATGGCTTGGGTTGTATCAGTAATGCTACCTCCCCTGGCGATATTTTTCCCTTTATTTACTTTTTTGGAGGAATTAGGGTATTTGCCGCGTATTGCCTTCAATTTAGACTATTTTTTTAAAAAAGCGGGCACGCAGGGAAAGCAAGCCCTCGCTATGAGCATGGGTTTTGGATGTAATGCCGTCGGGGTTACATGCTGCCGGATAATAAACTCGCCACGGGAACGCATGATAGCAATACTTACCAACAGCTTTGTGCCCTGTAACGGCCGTTTCCCAACGCTGATGCTTCTTGCCTACCTTTTTATAGGAGGTATTATGCCAAATCTTGGGCGAATGCTTGCTTCCCTTGCCGTAGCAGGATTAGTTGTCTTTGGAATATTAATAACTCTCCTTGTATCGAAACTACTTTCTTCTACTTTCCTCAAAGGTCTACCCTCTTCCTTTATCCTTGAACTTCCACCGTATCGCGTACCCCATATAGGTCACATAATAATTCGCTCCATATATGAGCGCACTTTATTGGTCCTGGGACGGGCTATTGCAGTAGCAGCTCCTGCCGGAGGAATAATCTGGCTTTTGGCTAACATAAAATTTGAAAACCAAAATCTTTTAGCTAATGCTGCAGCTTTACTGGACCCTCTCGGCCGACTTGCGGGTCTTGATGGTTACATTCTACTGGCTTTTATCGCAGGGTCACCAGCTAACGAAATAGTTCTGCCAATACTTCTTATGGGGTATCTTGCTCAAGGAACTATGGTTTCACCCGATGAATTAACAGGCTTAAAGGAATTATTGGAAAGCTATGGCTGGACTACCCTAACTGCTATAAATACCATGTTGTTTTCTCTGCTTCACTTTCCCTGTGCTACTACACTTTGGACCATAAAAAGCGAAACAGGAGGGGCAAGGTGGGCGGTTTTCGCAGCAGTTCTTACGACATCGCTTGCATTTCTTGTTTGTTTTCTAACCTCGTCTCTTTACAGGCTGTTTTCTTGGATTATTAAATTGTAAAAAAGAAGGAAGCGGTTTAAAAAACCGCTTCCTTGGTTTTTAGCCCAGCATTTCAAATTAATTGGAAAAGCTGCGGTCTCGGTCACGGCAAATAAAGCGGTAAAAAACAAATCTCACTGCAAGAAGACTTATTACCAGCTCAGGGAGTAAATAGCTGCCGTTGTAAGCTGCTGAGTAAAATAGCACGTTCATCCCCTCGGGAGCGTTAGACTCAAAAAAGATCACGCCAGAAAGAAAGTGCGAGAGAAACCGTCCCAGAATCCCTACGGTTACACCGGCGACAATCCTTTTACCAAACAATCCGGAAAGGCCAAGCAGTCCGAATGCCAGCGGGTAGTCTAAGATTACCTGAACAGGATGGACTATATAAGGCTCAATGACAAGCTGCAAAAGTCCGTATGCTACCCCTGCGAGAATTCCTTTAGCAGCTCCATTCCTCATGGAGTAGAGGAGAATAGGCACCATGCTGCCGAGGGTAACTGAACCTCCGAAAGGAGCCTGGTAGGGCTTTATGAAACTAAGTATTGTAGCTATTGCTATCATCAGAGCGCCTTCGATTAACGTTGACAAAGCTTTTCTTTCCATAACTTTATCCCCTTTCCTAAAAAATATATAAGCCCACCCGTATAGGTGGGCAAGTAAACCTTAAGGTTCACGTGCTTCCCTACGCGGGCATTACCCCGATCAGGTTATGGGGTCGAAGCCCGGTTCACGGGCTTCCTCTCAGCCGAAGCTCCCCCAGCACGTATTTCACATAATTCATATTAATTGTGATGAATAAATAATTCACTAAAAGAGAATTTATTATCTATGGAATATTATACATCAAATTCACACTAAAATAAAGACTACCATAAAGATTGCCGTCAAAATCTATCGGTTTTTATTAAAAATGTGAGATATTTTAAGATAGCGGTTGATTTGAAAGGTTAAACTGCTGCTTTCCACCCCAAATAGGTAGAATTTTATATTCTCTTAAATTTGCTTTTATAGTATTAGAGGAGTATGGTTTGAATAAAGAAACACAGTATTCGAAGTAAGGTGATTTAACTTGGAAGAAAAAATAACAGAACAGGCAATAGCCCGGTTTTTAGAAATTGACAGTAAAGCCCTGGAAATTAGAGAAAAGAGAGAAAAAAGTCTTGCTGATCTCGAATCTCAATATCGTCAGGAAATCCGTGAAATGAGAGAAAACTTCGACCGGGAGATTGAAGAAAAAGTAAAAGGCATTTTTTCCAAAGCAATTCAGGAGGGCACACTAGAAGTTGAAAAAATCCAAAAAGATACAGCAGAAATGATAAAAAATATGGAAAGGATATTTAATGAAAATAAGGAAGAAATTAAGGATCAATTTATTAACATGATATTTGATTTAAAGAGGTATTGATTATGGACAGAGTTACACGGTTTGCAGCCGTCAACACCAAAATAAGGGCGTTGGAAGGAGATTTTTTAAAAAATCAACATTACGTCGAGATGCTTCGTCAAAAGTCTATTCAAGAGCTTGCTGGTTATCTGAAAGAGAACACTCCCTACCGCAAGTTGCTTGGAGATATAAATCCAGATGCAGTGAACAGAGCAACCCTAGAAGAAATTCTAAGGCGCAATATGGTCAATAATTTAGATAAGCTTCTTTATTTTTTTTACGGAACTTACAGGGAATTTTTAAAGGCGCTCTACCTGAAATACGAAATCGAGGATTTAAAGAATCTTGCAAGAGATATATATAACAACTCCAAGAGCGACCTGGAAAACAGGCCATATTCCTTTATAGGAAAGTACAGTAAGGTATCATCTGAACATGTGCTTAAAGCGGTTACTTTAAGAGAGTTCATCTTGGCGCTGGAAGGATCAGAATTTTACGATTACGTAGAGCCCCTCTTGGATGGAAAAAGGGAGAATCTTTTCCGCCTAGAAATGGCCCTGGATATGGCATATTTTAGCATTCTAAAAAAGAGTTCAGAAAAACTAGAAAAAGGAGATAGAAAAATTGTAGAAGAATATGAAGGCATGGTCTCGGATTTATATAACCTGCAGTGGATATACAGAGGCAAAAAATATTACATGCTATCTCCAGAGGAACTACTCAATTACACTATAGACATGGGAAATCGCATTAATTTTTTCAAACGCCGGCAACTTTGCTATTCCAGAAATCTCGAAGAACTAAATAATATGGCCCGGGAGCTTGGTTACGGCTTTCTTTTCAAAAAGGAAGAAACCGGCGACATATACATGGAAAGGAGGATAAATAGATTTTTATATTATAGACTCAGAGCATTGTCAAAGCGTTACCCCATGAGCATAATACAAGCTATCGCCTATACGCAGTTTCTGGAATTTGAAATCCGGGATATTATTTCGATAGCAGAATGCATAAGGTACAACCTTTCTCCGGAGGAATCCGGGAGGTTCTTGATAAGGGTGTTATGATTAGGAGGCGAGCTCTTCATGGCAATCGAAAAAATGAAGCTTATAGGTATAATAGGCAAAATCACCCAAGTGAATAAAATCTTGCGACTCATCATATTAAGCGGTAGCATGCACGTTATAAACTCGCTTACCAAAGTTAGTTCCAATGATTTCGTGCTACCTCCCAACGAAGAAAATATAAAAGCTCTCGAAGAGGTGCCTTTTCTTAAACCGTATACATCGCGTCGGGACTTTTCCCGGGAGGAAGAGGTAGTAAGATCCCTTCTTGATATATTCGATTTAAATCCGGCCATAAAGCCAGAGTATTTTGATCAGGATTATGAATTCGATGATTTCATGAAGCAAATCTTCGAAATACATTCAGCGGTTCATTCCATAGCCGAGAGTATTGAAGCTAAAAAAAGAACTATCGAACAAAAAAGGGTCTATATAAATAATTTGAGATACTTGGAAAATTACAAGTTCAATATCGGCAAGCTTTCCAAAATGCATTTTCTGAGTTTCAAGTTGATAAAACTATCTAAGGAAAATTACATGAAACTAAAGAAAAACTATGAAAATATCCCTGCGGTGGTTCTGAAAATTGCAGATGAAGGCAAAAACGTGGTGGTAGCGTCGATAACCCCAAAGAGCCTTGATGAAACCGTTGAAAGGATTTTCAGTTCCCTGAATTTTACAGAACTTCCACTCCCAGAAGATTTTGATGGAACTTCAAAAGCTGCCATAAAACATCTTGAAGCCAGTATAAATGAAGACAATAGCGCTATAGATTCCATGCTAAAGTCAATAGAAGATTTCAGGACAAAGTACTCTCATGAAATCGAAAAGGCTTATGCCCGACTTGAAATGGAGAAGAAAGTAGAAGAGGTTAAAACCAATCTTGCCATAGGTAAAAACCTGTTTTTTATGTTCGGATTTGTGCCAGCAAGCTATGTGGATAAGTTGAAATCATCTCTAAAAGGTACTTTTGGAGAGGACATAATAATAATCATTGAAGATGCAGAAAAGAAAACGCCGGGTATAACTCCCCCAACGAAGCTAAATAATATAGCTCTAATCAGGCCTTTTGAAGAAATGGTAAAAATGTACGGGGTCCCGTCATACAACGAAAAGGATCCGACTTTATTTTTCGCGCTAAGCTATCTCCTGCTCTTCGGAGCCATGTTCGGAGACGTAGGTCAAGGCCTTGTGTTATTCCTCTCGGGTCTCCTAATAAAATATCTTACGTCAAAAACCGTCTTTGGTGGAGTCTTAGCAAGTATCGGTCTTAGCTCCACTATATTCGGTTTTCTTTATGGCAGCGTCTTTGGTTCGGAAGAGGTAATTCCGGCTCTCCTTGTAAGGCCAATGGCTAATATTAATTTCATGCTTGCAGGTGCTGTTGCCCTGGGTATTGTTCTTACAATTTTTGGATTTATCTATAATATAATAAATTCTTATATCGACAGGAACCTCGAGGATGGTATTTTCAGCAGAAACGGCGTCACAGGCCTTGTATTTTATATTCTTCTCATATATGCGGTCTACAGTTACGCCGTTGGAACAGGAGTTCTTTCTCCAGCTATACCAATATCACTGGTTGTCTTGATATTGCTTATGGTATTTAAGCAACCACTTGCCGGCAGATTAATGGGAACAGGAATACACTTTAAAGAATCACCGGTGGATTATTACGTAGAGGAAGGGTTTGGCGCTCTCGAGACGGTCCTTTCCGCGATGTCTAACACTATTTCCTTTATCCGTGTAGGTGCCTTTGCTTTGAACCATGTTGGTCTTTATATAGCGTTCGACACTATGGCTGAAATGGCAAGCTCCGGAATCGCAAGCTATTTGCTGTTGGTACTGGGAAATGTGGTGATAATATGTCTTGAAGGATTGATAGTTTTTATACAAGCTTTGAGGCTGGAATACTATGAATTATTCAGCAAATATTTCAGGGGAGATGGTGTAGAATATGAGCCCGTAAAAATAAGACTAACTCATAAACCACTCAGAGGAAAGAATCTGATAAAACGATTCATTGGTTTGGACTATGCAATTTAAGAAGTGGAGGGAATATTAAAAATGTATACAATTGTCCTTTTTGCGATGATAATTTCAGTTTTAACCGTAGCTGCAGGATTTTATTTGCGTTTAGATGGCATAAAAGCTCGAAAGGCACTTAGGTGGAGCATAAGCCTTTACGCGCTCTTAATTGCAGTTTTCCTAATGTTTATAATGCCTGCCCAGGTCAAAGCCCAAGGTCCGGATAATCCTTCGGCGGGTCTTGCCTTTATGGCAGCAGCAATTTCTACAGGCCTTGCTACAATAGGAGCAGGGTACGCGGTAGGAGCTGTAGGCTCCTCGGCACTTGGAGCGGTGTCTGAAGATCCAAAAATTCTGGGTAAAACCCTTATTTATGTAGGCCTTGCAGAAGGTATAGCGATCTATGGTCTTATCGTTTCGATAATGATCCTGGGCAACCTATGAGGGATAGTTATGAAAGCTTTTGTTCTGAGCGATAACATCGATACGTTAACCGGTATGAGATTAGCGGGCATAGATGGCAAGATAGTACACGAGAAAGAAGAAATCCTAAGAGAATTAAAAGAGATTTACGAGAAAAAAGATATCGGCCTTGTAATAATAACCGAAGGCCTTGCAGAAAAGGTAAAGGACGAAATACATCGCTTAAAACTCAAAAAGGGACTTCCCATAATAATTGAAGTTCCCGACAGACATGGCAGTCGACGCCCGCCAGATTTCCTGACGCGGTATATCAAGGAATCGGTCGGAATTAAGATTTGAGGTGAGAATATGGCGACAACCATTGACGATAAAATATCACTTTTTACAAAGGTTATTTTTGAAAAGCTGGAAAATGAATACAGCGAAAAAAAACAAAAGCTTGTGGAATATTATGAGGCAGAAAAAAAGGCTATCGCGGCTGAGTTCAAGAAAAAAATGGCGGAAAAAGTTTCAGAAGCAACGCAGGAGGCAAATTTAAAAAGAGATCATATGGTATCGAAAGCCCGAACAGAAGCTCATTTTGAAGTTTTGAGAAAGAGAGAGGAGCTTCTTCAGAAACTGTTTAATGAAGTAAACGAAAAAATAAAAGAGTTTCTAGATACGCCTAAGTACTGGGAATTTTTAAAGGATGCATTAATTCACGTAACCTCACGTTTTCCCCAAGGAGAAAAAGTATTTTACATCTTTACTCCAAACGATCTGGATAAACACAGAGAGGATATCAGGATTTTCCTTCTTAACCTGAAGCCCCAGGGAGATTTTGAAATAGTTTCGGGAGACAGCATAGTCGGCGGGGTCCTGGCAAGAAGCGAAAGCGGAAGACTAGAGGTGGATTTATCTATTAACACTCTTTTAAAAGAAAATCGCAAGGTCCTGGCTCAGCTTTTCTTTTCCCGTATTGGCAGGGAGGTGTGATTGATGGGGGCAGGGAGCATAATTCACATTAATGGCCCCGTCGTCAGAGCTTCAGGCATGAAAGGCTTTACTATGAGAGAGATGGTGCTTGTCGGTGAAAAAAAACTTATTGGCGAGATCATATCTCTATATAAGGATGTGGCTACAATCCAGGTTTACGAAGAAACTTCGGGCCTTCGCATAGGAGAACCGGTGACAGGTATCGGCAAGCCCTTATCGATTAAGCTAGGACCGGGAATAATAGGCAATATATTTGATGGTATAGAAAGGCCTCTTTCGCGCATCTACAAAGAAGGAGCGAGCTTTATACCACCAGGAATAGGGCTAATATCTCTTGACGAAGATAAACTTTGGGATGTAAAAATTCTTGTCAAAGAAGGTGATTACTTAAAGGAAGGCGATGTATTCGCAGAAGTACAGGAAACCTCCATGATAGTCCACCGCATAATGGTACCCCCCGGCTTGCAGGGGAGGGTAGTGAGTGTAAAGGAAAGCGGCAGTTACACCATAAATGAGGTCCTTGCAGTACTTGAAAACGCAGGAAAGGCATTTGAACTTAAAATGTACCAGGAGTGGCCTGTAAGAGAACCAAGGCCAGTAGCTAAGCGGTTGCCTATCGAGAAACTTCTGGTAACCGGCCAAAGGGTAATAGATACGTTTTTCCCGTTGGCCAAGGGAGGAACTGCAGCCATTCCGGGCGGTTTCGGTACCGGCAAAACCATAACCCAACACCAGCTAGCCAAATGGAGTGACGCAGACATTATCGTATATATAGGATGCGGTGAGCGCGGTAACGAAATGACCGAGGTGCTGGAGGACTTTCCCAAATTACAGGACCCTAGAACAGGTAAACCTCTAATGGATAGGACCGTGCTCATAGCAAACACCTCAAATATGCCCGTTGCTGCAAGAGAGGCATCCATATATACTGGAATAACCATCGCGGAGTATTTCAGGGATATGGGATACAACGTAGCACTGATGGCTGACTCTACATCGCGCTGGGCTGAGGCTCTGCGCGAGATTGCTGGTAGACTGGAAGAAATGCCTGCCGAGGAAGGTTATCCTGCGTATCTTGCATCAAGGCTTGCTCAGTTTTACGAAAGAGCCGGTTATTTTCAAAATCTAAATGGCACCAAAGGATCAATAACTATTATCGGTGCCGTTTCCCCGGCTGGTGGCGACTTTTCTGAACCCGTAACTCAAGCAACTAAGAGGGTAGTCGGGGCTTTTCTGGCTTTGGACAGGGAATTGGCCTATGCAAGGCATTTTCCGGCTATAAACTGGCTTTTATCATATAGTGGATACGTAAAGATGTTGGAGGAATGGTTTAAAGAAAACGTGGCACCTGACCTGCTCCAGCTCAGAGCAAAGATGTTGGGACTTCTTCAAGAAGAAAACAAACTTATGGATATAGTCAAACTGGTGGGCGAAGATGTACTTCCCGATGATCAAAGGCTAGTGCTGGAAATTGCAAGAGTAATTAAAATGGCCTATCTACAGCAGAATGCCTATCATAAAGAAGACTCTTATGTTCCTCTTGAAAGACAGTACAAAATGCTGAAGGTTATCGACAGGCTCTACGAGAGGGCTAAATCTTCAGTCAAAAAAGGCATTCCAATAACCAAGGTTAAAAATGAAAAGCTCTTTAACGAAGTCATTATGATGAAGTACACCCTCAATTTCGATGAACTCTTGAATAAGATAGACGAATATTTCAACGACCTCGATAGTATGTACAAAGAAGGTGTGATTCATGAAAGTTAAGTATATGAAATTGGAAAAGGTCGAGGGCCCGCTTATAATAATGGAAGACGTAAAAGAAGCCGCCTACGATGAAATCGTAGAAATAGAAGTTCCCGGACGCGGAACTCGCATAGGAAAAGTAGTAGAAATCAGCGGCAACAAGGTGATAATCCAGGTATTCGAAGGAACCTCCGGAATATCGCTCGACAATGTGAGCGTAAGTTTCACAGGTAGCCCCATGCGTATCCCCCTCTCCAGGGAAATCCTGGGGCGGATTTTTAACGGCATCGCAAAACCTATAGATGGGGCCGGAGAGATTTACTCTGAAAAAACTTACGACATAAACGGAAGACCTATAAATCCAGTAGCGAGGCTCTACCCGAGGAACTTTATAAGAACTGGAATTTCGGCCATTGACGGACTTATCACGCTTATAAGGGGACAAAAACTTCCCATATTTTCCGGTGACGGTTTACCACACAATGAGCTGGCAGCTCAGATAGTTCGACAAGCAGGTATATCAGAAGAGGAATCCGGGAAGTTTGCAGTCGTTTTTGCAGCTATGGGGATAAAGCACGACGAAGCTGATTTTTTTGTGAGGAGCTTTGAAGAAGCAGGAGTAATGGATCGGGTAGTGATGTTTGTCAACCTTGCCGACGATCCGGTGGTGGAAAGGATCATAACTCCCCGATGCGCCCTCACCGCTGCAGAATTTTTGGCTTTTGAGTGCGACATGCATGTACTTGTCATTATGACCGATATGACCAGTTATTGTGATGCCTTGCGGGAGATATCTTCCGCTCGCGAAGAAGTACCCTCGAGAAAGGGCTACCCAGGCTATATGTACTCGGACCTTGCAAGTCTCTACGAAAGGGCTGGAATTTTAAAGAATTCCGGCGGCAGCATAACCCAGATCCCTATACTTACTATGCCCAACGATGACATAACCCACCCCATCCCGGATCTTACTGGATATATAACCGAAGGACAAATAGTGCTTTCCAGGTCTTTATACCAACTGGGTATTTATCCTCCTATCAACGTCCTCCCTTCTCTTTCGCGTCTCATGAAGGATGGTATCGGTGCCGACTATACCAGGGAAGATCACCCAGACCTTGCAAACCAGATATTTGCAGCATATTCCCGGGTACAGGAAGTCAGAGCCCTAGCTCAGGTTATAGGAGAAGAGGAGCTTTCGGAAACCGATAAAGCCTATATGGAATTCGGTCGCAAATTTGAAAGAGTTTTTCTTGCTCAGAAATTCGACGAAAACAGAAGCATAGAACAGACTCTTGACCTAATGTGGGATATCCTTAAAGTGTTGCCCAGGTCTGAAATTACCAGAATCGATCCAGCTCTTGTAAATAAATACCTTGGGAAGTGAACTTATGAGGGAAAATATAGCTCCCACAAAGGCCAATCTTATAGCTGCAGCCGCTGCCCTGGAGTTTTCACGGAAGGGTTACGAACTCCTGGACAAAAAAAGGAACGTACTCATAAGAGAAATGATGGGATTGATGAAAAGGGCTGCGGAAATTCAGGATAAAGTAAATAAAATCTTCAGCGAAGCTTACGAGGCCCTTCAAATGGCCAATATAACCTTGGGTATCTCCCAGGTTTACCAAGTGGCAAGGTCTATTCCGGAGACTGCAGAGTTTACCATACTTACCCGCAGTGTAATGGGCGTGGAAATCCCAGTCGTCAGATACCAAAAGAACAAACTTGAGCACTATTATAGTTTTTACCATACCAATGCAGCTTTAGATGTAGCCCTTAAAAAATTTCACGAGGTCAAGTACCTGCTCTTTGAACTTGCAGAAGTGGAAGATTCGGTTTATAAACTCGCAGTTGAGATAAAAAGAACCCAGAAAAGGGCCAATGCCCTTAAAAACATACAGATACCAAAATTAGAGTCTATTGTAAAAACGATCTCGGAAATGCTTGAGGAAAAGGAAAGAGAGGACTTTTTCAGGCTGAAAACCCTGAAAAATAAATTAAGCGATGCAGAAAAATAAGCTCCTACAATATCGCAGTATTGTAGGAGCTTAATTACTTTACAAAACTTTTCATCCTCAACAACCTCATCCCATTGAACGTCACAAGTATAGTCGCTCCCATATCGGCCATAATTGCAAGCCAGAGCGTCAACCACCCCGGGAATGTGGCAATTACCGCCGCAATTTTAAGAAGCAACGACAGGGTTATATTCTGCCTTATAACCTTCATAGCAGCCCTGCTCAAGCGAACCGTAAAAGCAACTTTGGTCAGATCGTCGGTCATTAAAACTATGTCAGCTGTCTCAAGAGCCGTATCGGTTCCGGTTCCCCCCATCGCTATTCCCACGGTAGCTGCCGCCAATGCCGGAGCATCATTTATGCCATCTCCCACCATGGCTACCTTCTCGTATTTTTTTATTAAATCTTCGAGAGCCCTCACCTTATCCTGCGGAAGCAGTTCGGCGAGAAATTCGTCGACTCCTGCACGGTTGGCTATAGCTTCAGCTGTAGCTTTATTGTCGCCGGTGAGCATGACCGTCCGCTCGATGCCGGTATGTTTTAGTAAAGCTATAGCCTTTTTGCTCGATTCCCTTATCTCGTCGGCAACTGCAATAATTCCTATAATGTCTTTTTCTGTACCCACCAGCATGGCCGTCTTTCCTTCCTCTTGGAGGCGCTCTACGGTAGATGCTATTCCTTTCGTCTCTATACCCATTTCTTCAAACAACCTTAAATTCCCTATAAGTACTGCTTCACTTTCCACTGTAGCCTTTACCCCTCGACCAGTCAAAGCTGTGAAATCCTCGGCCGGTATTATTTCTATACCCTGGTCTTTTGCAGCTCTAACTATAGCATTCGCAAGAGGATGTTCCGATAGATTTTCTACACTTGCAGCCTTACGCAGAACTTCTCTTTCTGATTCAACACTCACCGGTATTACGTCAGTGACCACTGGCTCCCCTTTCGTAAGAGTGCCAGTCTTGTCAAAAGCGATAACCTTCAACGTTCCTGCTTCTTCCAGGTAAATTCCGCCTTTTATCAATACCCCGTGCCTTGCCGCATTGCCTATTGCACTTACTATAGCGACAGGTGTTGAAACTACTAGAGCACACGGACAAGATACCACCAGCAAAGCCAGGCCGCGGTAAATCCAGGACTGCCATTCATAGCCAAGGAAAAGCGGCGGGAGTAGCGCTATGGCACCAGCAAGCACAAGTACAATGGGGGTATATACAGCTGCAAATCGATCCACGAAGGCCTGAACTGGAGCTCGCCTTGTCTGGGCCTCCTCAACCAGGTGTATAATTTTCGCAAGAGTAGTATCCTGGACACGTTTCGTCACTTTAACTTCCAATGAACCCTGAATATTAAGCGTCCCCGCATATACCTCGTCTCCGGGCCCTTTATCTGCTGGTATGGATTCTCCTGTGATAGCTGCTTCGTTTATAGCAGACTCGCCCTTTATTATGATCCCATCCATTGCTATCTTCTCCCCGGGACGAATTACCATTATATCACCTATATTAATTTTATCCACAGGGACATCCACTTCGCCCCATGGTTTTTTTATTCTTGCAGTCCTGGGTGCTATGTCCATGAGCAATCGTATTGATCGTCTCGTTCTCTCCACTGTCCACGATTCCAGCATTTCTGAAATTGAATAAAGGAAAGCTACAACAGCTCCTTCTTCCAGCTCGCCAATTGCCACTGCTCCAATAACAGCTATACTCATTAACACGCTCATATTGAAATTAAGGCATCTTAAAGAATAATAAGCCTTCCGAAAATTCCCCCAGCCTCCGGTGATCATAGCAAGCAAGTACAGAAGTACATAAATATAAGCTTTTATACCTACCATTTTCCCGATATAAGCCGCAAAAAGTACAGCTGCAGACATCGCAGCTCGAAGCAATTCTCTGTTTATTCCTATCACCGTTTGAACCTTCTCCTCTTTTTCTTCGACCTGGAATATTTTATAGTTTTCCTTGAGGCCTTCTCGCCGAATTACCTCAAGGTCTATTTTGCCTTCCACGGTGAGTTTTCCAGTAGTTGGGTTCAAGCAAGCCCTGGTAACTCCAGGGAGCTTCGCCACGTTTTTTTCAAACTTGGCGGCACAATCGAGTCATGTTATACCCTCAACTCTGTATACTTTAACATCTTTTACTTCCTTCCCCACCTTACCACCCCTTTCGTCATTTGAACTATTATTTAAATGTTTATATATCGTCCATTATATTATATACAAACTATTAACCAATTGCAACATTATCCAAGTTGTCAATATATTGACAAGATACCGACAGTGCTTTAATATTAAACTCGAAAAAAACTATCTTCCAGGGAGAGGAGATCATGTACAAAAATAACTGGTCCCGTTTCTGGAAGGGATTCTGGCAGTTGGCCGACCCAAAAATATGGATTGCCTCCACAGTTCCTATGGCCGTCGGTGCAGCCTTAGCTTACGGCCTTGAAGGAAAGTTTAGTTTATACTGGCTTTTGTGGAGCGCGGTGGGGGTATATCTAATAGAAATAGGCAAAAATGCTATAAACGAAGTTGTAGACTACAAATCTGGGGTCGATACTTTCGTTACGCCAGACAAAAGAACTCCTTTCAGTGGCGGCAAAAAAACAATAGTGGACGGCATACTTACCTTATCAGAAGCTAAAGCCATTGCGTGGGTAACAATGACGCTGGCAGGGCTTATTGGAATTTACATTGCACTAACAAGAGAGCCCGCTGTATTTTGGATAGGTGTTGCTGGTTTCATATTATCCGTTGTCTACAGTTTGCCGCCTATCAAGCTTTGCTACAGAGGGTTTGGCGAAATTACAGTAGGTCTCACTTTCGGACCTCTCGTTACTTGCGGAACCTATCTTGTTCAAACTCACCGAATTACCATCGAAGCTGTTCTTGCCTCGCTAATTCTTGGGTTTTTAATCGCCAATGTCCTTTGGATCAACCAGTTCCCCGACTACGAGGCGGACCTTAAGGGCAACAAGAGAAATTGGGTGGTAAGGCTTGGTAAAAAAAGAGCAACTTCTGTGTATTTTGCAATTTTTATAGCAGCGTTCACTGTATGTCCTATACTTGTTTTGGTTTCTAAAAATCTCTTGTTCCTTCTCCCATTGTGTGCCTTTCCCATAGCATGGGAGGCCGTTAAAGTTGCAAAACTTTATTACAACGACATACCCAATCTTATAAAAGCTAATGTAAAAACCGTGCAGATATACCAGCTCACCGGATTAATGCTAATTATAGGCGCGCTGTTTAGCAAGTTTTTGTAAAAATTTCTAAAAATTTCTAAATATTCCTTTAGAAGGATTTTAACTTTTTGTGTATAATATATATTTAGTGAGGTAAAATTAAATAAATAATCAACCAAAAAAACATAAATTTATCAGGGGGGAAGTATATGAAGAAGTTACTAGTCGTATCGCTAGTACTCCTGATGGTAGTTGCTCTTGTAGCAGGATGCAGCTCCCAAAATCAACAGCAAGGGCAGCAGCAAGAACAGCAAGAGCAACAGAACCAGCAAAATGAGCAGCAGGGAGCACTGACGGATGGCACCTATTACGCTGAGGAGCAGGAATTCGATGACCATGGCTGGAAGGGTCTTGTGACTGTAATTGTGAAAGATGGAAAAATAACAAACGTGTTCTACGATGAAATCAACCAGGAAGGCAAGCTGAAGACCTTCGATCCAGAATACGGTCCCAGGATGAAGGAAAAATCCGGAACCACGCCGTTAGAAGCTATTACAAAACTGGAGCAAGCCCTGGTTGAAAAGCAGAAACCTGAAGATGTGGATACTGTAACTGGCGCCACTCACACCTCTGACAGGTTTAAGAAACTTGCAGCCGAAGCGCTGAAAGGTTCGCCAGTTGAAGCAAAAGACGGTCTGAAGGATGGCCTTTACAAAGCCGCGGAAGCCGACTTTGACGATCACGGCTGGAAAGCTATCGCCGCGGTAGTCATCAAGGACGGCAAGATTCAATCAGCGTTCTTTGATGAAATCAACAAAGACGATGGCCGTTACAAGTCTACCGACCAAGAATATGCGAAGAATATGGAAGCAAAATCGGGCACAACTCCTGCTAAAGCTATCGAAGCCCTTTCGAAATCTTTAATAGAAAAGCAAGATGCTGCACAGCTAGACACCGTAACGGGTGCCACCGGAACTACCAACAAGTTCAAGAACTTAATGTCTGAAGCCCTTTCGCTGGCAAAATAACAGCTGGCAAAAGGAAGTAAAGGGCATACAAAATGTATGCCCTTTCTTTTATAATTATCGCTTTTTCCAAATATAGAAAATTACGAACGAGTGAAGTAAAATATGGCATTATTAGAATTTTATCAGCAAATTTTAAAAGAAATGTATTGCCTCGAAGAAGAACTCCTGGCATCGGTTAAAACTAAAGAAACACTTTTATGGGAGACATTAGAAAATACTATAAAAGCTGGCGGGAAGAGATTACGACCTGCGTTAGTGTATCTTTCAGCACAATTTGGCGACTACAATTATGAGAAAATTAAGCCTTTGGCTGTGGCGGTGGAATTGGTACATACAGCTACATTAATTCACGACGATATCATTGACGATTCTCCTTTGAGGCGAGGAATCCCAACGGTACAGGCTTCAATTGGGAAAGATGCAGCAGTGTACGCTGGAGATTACGTCCTTGCTAAAGCTTTGAAAATTTTGGTCGATCATGGCAACCTTGATATTTTAAAGTCCGTATCAGGCGTCCTGTACCGAGTATGCGAAGGCGAGGTGCGCCAGAAAACGGAAGCTTTTAATTTAAATATTAGCTTTATCGACTATGCGAGAAGGATACGAAAAAAGACAGCTCTTCTTTTTGCCATTAGCTGCGAACTGGGTGCAAGAGGTGCAAATGCAGAACCCCAAACTATATCTGCGCTAAAAAAATACGGTATGATGCTTGGAATGGCCTTCCAGGTTATGGACGACATTTTAGATTTAACAGAAGAAGAAAGCCGGACTGGCAAACCCCGGGGAAATGATATAAAAGAAGGCGTAATTACTCTACCCCTTTTGTACGCCCTTAACAATGGTTCTAAATCCCACAAACTGCGCGAGCTTCTTTCTAAGCCTTCTCAATGGGGCCCCAATACTATCGACGAAATCATCGAAATCGTCAAAAAATCAGGTGGAATAGAATACGCCCGGCATATAGCCGAGCGTTATGTCACAAAATCTAAAAATCAACTATCAGTCCTAAAAGACATTCCCGCCAAGAGCTCTCTCATACTCTTAGCTGACTACGTTGTTAACAGAACCGGGTAGTGCTGGTTTCCGGCCCCCTCCTCGTACAACTCTCTTTATTATCCTAGACACCCACGGGATTACCCAGCGGTCAAGTCCGAAACAATGGCCCGCTCCAGAGAAGCATACGGACAGCGACACCATAAAGAACCACATATCGCCCGAACCGGAAATCATGAAATTAATCAGCATAAAGAGCGACCCTAGTGATGCAAGCATCGTAAAGAGTCCTAAAATAAGGCAGGTACCAATTGCAAGTTCGCTCAGTGTTATTACAGTCTGGAAAAACAGAGCGTTGGGGAATATGAATTTTTCTACGAACTGAGCGTACCATTCCGGTGTATTGGGCCCTATCGGACTTGTAGAAGCTCCTGCCACTAACTTGTCACCCGCTGCCAGCCAGCCAGAATGCACCTTTTCGAGTCCCGACATCAACCATCTATAACCCAGATAAATCCTTAGAATTGCCAGCCAGAAAGCACTGGTGCTCACACCGAGATTTTCTAATATGAAAGATTTCTTACGGTTCTTATTGAAGAACTGATGTCCAATATACTCTCTCACGAAACTAATCCCCCCCACTCCGAAAAGATAATGGATATCGGCTAAGTGCTTAATAAAAGTAGCTATGAATCCGGTAAGCTTTCGTCCCATAACTTCAGCGACGCAGTATCTTTCACCTATCGATACCATATTTCCGTGGAGGTTAAGCTTCAGGGGCTTTTTTGGCTTACCTAGAATTTCAGCTGCTATATTGTGTGCTGCGCACTCACCGGACTGGATCGCGGATTCCACTAACGCTGGCATGACAAAATTTTTTTCGTCAACATAAAAACTTACGTCTCCTATAGCGTATATACCTTTTTCGCTGGTCTCCAAGTATTCATTGACCTTTATCCTTCCCCGGCCTCCAGTTTCAAGCCCCAGTTTTTCCGCAAGGGCATTTCCCCTTACCCCACCTGTCCATATAAGGGTGTGGGTTTTTATCTTTTCTCCACTTTTTAGTGTAAACCCATCGGACTCAACACTCACAATAGGTGAATTCAGAATTATTTTTACTCCGTTCCTTTCCAAATAAGAGGTGGCTTTTTGAATCAACTCATCGGAAAGGTTTGGTAAGATCTTGGGCAGCGCTTCTACTACCATCAGCGAGACTTCACTGCGGCTGATGCCGTATTCTTTGCATAGGTCCTCAACCCATTCCACCAGTTCGCCAATCATTTCTATGCCTGTAAAGCCGCCGCCTCCTACTACAAAGGTCAGATACTCACGCCTTTTTTGCGAATCAGCTTCGTATCTTGCTTTTTCGAACATCTCTTCTACTCTTTGCTTGATCCTTAATGCATCTTCATAAGACCACAATGTAAAGGCGTGCTCTTTCATGCCGGGAATGCCGAAGTACTCGGGTTGGCTTCCGCATGCAAGGATCAGATAGTCGAAGGGATAATCTGCTTTTTTCCCTTTTAGAGTTCTGGCTTTTATATCAACATCTTCAACTTCATCTACTACCAGCCTGACCCCTGTCTCTTCAAGGGCTTTTTCCAGCGAATACAATACCCCTTCTGGTTTAACCCTATTGCCGGCTACTAGGTGAAGTTCCGTCAGGTATACTTGAAAGGGCGATCTGTTTATCAAGTAAATCTCTACGTCGTCCCGTCTTGCCAAAAGTTTGTTAAGCTTTTGAGCAGCCGTTAATCCTCCGTATCCACCTCCCAGCACTACTATTCGTTTTTTTTCTGCCATTCCACTTTCCCTCCCCAATCTAAATGAATAATTCCGTAATGAATCAATTGTAAAAGTATTTTACATCTATTATAATACAATTTTTTTATTGTATTTTGCAAGAGAAAATGATTACTAGTGCTATTAAAAATTTTTATTTAAGTCCGGTTGTGGAAATACCTTTTACAAAGTACCTTTGGAAAACTAAAAAGACTACTATAGTCGGTAGTGTCAGAAGCAATGCACCTGCCATAACTTGGTTCCAAAATTGGTAGTACTGGCCATAGAAGGAGTTAAGGCCCACAGGCAATGTATACATATCTTCGCTAGAAGCGAGTAGACTCGGCCAAAGGAAGCTATTCCAGTTTCCGGTAAACATGAAGATAAATTGAGTAGCCAGCGCAGGTTTGGCAAGGGGCAGAGCAATCCTGAAAAATATACCCCAGCGGGACATGCCGTCTATTATGGCCGCTTCCTCCAGTTCCTTCGGAAGCGACAGGAAAAACTGCCTCATCAGGAATATGCCGAAATTGCTAAAGAGAAACGGAACCGTAAGCCCTATGTAAGTGTTGACCCACCCAAGCCGGGAAAGAAGGATATAAGTAGGCACCATGACCACTTGTCCGGGGATCATCATCAAGGCTAGAACTAACATGAAAAGAAAATTTCTTCCGGGGAAGTTTATCCGGGCAAGGGCATACCCAGCCATTGAATTGAAGAGGATGTTACCAGTGGTGACAATAAGCGCCACTAGTAAACTATTGAAAAACCACCGACCAAAAGGGAATTTCGTCAAGATCATCCTGTAGTTTTCCAGCGTCAGAGTCTTTATATTTACGGAGAATGTACTTATCTCGCTGGTGGGCTTCAGCGACGTTATCACCGACCAAATAAAAGGGCCCAGGGTTATTACTGCGTAAAGGATGAGTGCCGCATAAAGCAGGATTTTCAGCGATATCTTTTTAACATCAATGCCGGGTAAGCTCGTTTCTACCTTTGTCTGAAGTTTTATTTCATTTTTCATTTCCTGCACCCCCTAAGCGGTCTCTTCGCGGAATATCTTCCTCTGGATTAGCGTGAGTAAAAGTATTATGATAAACAGCACAAAAGCAGCAGCCGAAGCGTAGCCCATGTTGAACTCCCTAAAACCCTGCCGATAAATGAACAGTACCACAGTCATGGTAGCGTTCAAGGGACCGCCATCCCCTCTCGAAACCACGTAAGCCTGGTCGAACACCTGCAAAGTACCTATGAGGGACACGATCAGGTTAAAAAATACAACAGGCTTCAGCATGGGAAGGGTGATGTAAAAAAACCTCTGAAGACTGTTTGCTCCGTCTACTTCTTCAGCTTCGTAAAGTTCCGCTGGTACGTCCTGCAACCCCGCAAGAAACACCACCATATAGTTACCAACCGAAGACCATATAGCCATCATCATCATAGACGGCAGAGC
>JAKKUQ010000090.1 GCA_021890755.1 Thermosediminibacteraceae bacterium
TGATTGTCAAGAACTTTTTGCTTTAGTCTATTGACTTTTCATAGCACGTCTTAATTAATAATAACAAAGCGGCCCTTTTATCAGAACCGCTTTGTTTTATTAAAATCAACCTAAATTTTTCTCCATCCAGTCTTTCCCTTCGATAAACTTGGTAACGATCATCGCTGCCACCGTATCACCTGTAGAGTTGACCATGGTAGCCGGTGGATCAACCAGATATCCTATAGTCGCTATGATGGGGAAAGCTTCCGGCGGAAAACCATACATGCTGACTATAAGCATTTCACCTATCAAGCCGCCGCCCGGCACTCCCGACATAACTACGCCACTTAACACTGCAATAATGACGGCACTTATATAAGTTCCAATTCCTGAAAAAGGTATTCCAAATAAACCAAATAGGAAGGATATTTTCAATATCGCACTCAAACATGAACCATCCATATGAGCTGTTGCACCAATTGGGAGAACTATTTCACGAATATCTTTTGGAACACCTATTTTCCTTGCAGCTTCAAGGTTCACAGGCAGTGTGGCGATACTACTTTGAGTTGCCAAAGAAGTTATAGCTGGAGGTATAATCTCCCTGAAAAACGTCGTAACACCTTTTTTGCCGCCTGCAAAATATGTATATATCGCAAAGGCAATGAAGAAATACAATATCGTGATGGGGTAATATACCACCATGGCTCTTGCATAGGAACCCAAAAGCTGCGGACCAAAAGTTCCAACAAGCGATGCAAAATAGGCACCAAGTCCTATAGGAGCGTAATACATGATAATGGATACCAATTTTAGCATTACATCCGATAAAACATTGAGGATGTCAACTAAAAGTTTTGCTTTTTCACCGAGCATACTTATTGCAAACCCGAAAAATACCGAAAAGATAATCAAAGGCATCATGTTTTTTCTGGAAATAAGATCCGGAAAATCAGTAACCGTAATTGCTGATACTATCTGGTCTGCTGTGTTTAATGGCTTTAATTCTTCAGCTTGAGGTAATTCAATTTTAACACCCTGAGCAGGCGGGAATGCGCTAACAGTTATTATCATTATAACTGATGCAATCATACCGGTCACAACAAAGACAATAATCATGTAAGTTAGGATTTTACCTAACCTTTGTAAACTTACTATGCTAGCCACTGCACTGCTTATCGTTATAAAGACCAAAGGCACCACGATAGTAAACATCGCATTCAAAAATATGTCGCCAAAGGGTTTAAATACTTCAGCTTTTTTTCCTAATATTACACCCAATAAACTGCCTAGGATTATAGAACACATTAAGATGATAGGAAATTTGTAGGAACTCCAGACGCTTTGCTTTTTATTTTCACTCATAACATTTTCCCTCCTTTTTGAATTTTTAATTGTAATATTTCTAAGTTCTTTTTATAACCGTCTTTTTATAATCACCTCCTCAATTGATATTTGAGCTTAGCGTTCACCACTTATACAAGTCGGCACAATAGATTTTCTATATCCCCATAGAGAAAGTCTATAGGAGGAATTTCCAAAAGGGTGTAGCAGCCGGGCTTTTGTTTGAGGCTTGCTCTTGCTGCCGCTACCATTACCTGCCCCGTGGCTGCAGGATTTACAATAGACATAGTGTATTCCATTTTCTGGTTGTGCGTTTTTCCGGATACCCCCTTTCTTTCAATGTAAACGCTGTGTCCCATATCTATAAGGTTACTTACATTTTCCACACGAAAGACGTGGGTTTCAGCAGAGATAAAATACGGATCCTTTTTTACAGCTTCTGATACCTTCTCGAAGTCGTACCCTTCCTCAAGTTCAATATAAACTATTCTCTTATGTAGTCCCATCCCCTTTGGAACAGTAATAGAAATGGCATCTTTTACACCCGGTATTGACTTAACTGCCACCGTATGTCCCATGCTCATTCCAGGCCCAAAGTTAACATTGGTAATACCCTTAGGCGCAATGACTTCCATAATGGTTCTTATTATTGAATCGGTTCCCGGATCCCATCCCGCCGATATTACAGCAACAGCACCATGTTCTCTTGCTAATCTATCAAGACTGGCCCTTAATTGTAATATTGCCTCTCCATGAATATCATACGCATCTACTGTATTTATCCCCATCTTCAGGTAAATTGAAGCAACTTCCGGTACCGCTCTGCTGTTAATAGCCAATATGGCCACATCTACATGCCCCAGTTCTTTAACATCACTAACTACGGGAACATCTTTTATTTTTTTCTTAAGACTTTCTACAATGCGAGGAAGTTCAACAATCCCCACTAGCTCCATATCAGGGCTTTCTAAAACCGCATCGACAACCCCCTGGCCCACATGGCCGTAACCTACGACGGCAATCTTAGATTTTTGCAATTTCGCTTCCCCCTCGTATAATATGTTTTAGAAATTATCGCAGGTTATTTTGCTTATTGCAAAATCCAACAAAAATTTATTTTTTGTTTCATTAGTTGATATATAGCATAACTTGTGCCAAAATAATTTATTCTATGATAGTTAAGAGGTTATCAAAATTGGAGGGAAGTGTGGTAATTTATATAATAAAGTTAAAAAGTTTGTTTTTTTAAACTCTTGTAAAAAAAAAGAAATTCATATCTAAAGTATTTTAATTTTGAAACTGGATAAAAAGCTTCTCCTAAAAAATGAACTCTTATTCCAGTAAACTGAACTTTTTTAGCTTTATATAAAAATTTGTTTTTCCCATTTTCAAAAGTTCCATGGCTTTTTTTCGACTACCATCTGTTATTTCAAGGGCCTTGATTATGGCTTTTTTCTCTGCTTCTTCCAGTATCAACTTAATAGGACCGACATTCTTTATATCGACAAAGGTTTTCTTCTGTGTGTATTGCTTAGCTTCTCTTAGCATATACTCGGGCAAGTGTTCGGGACATATTACCTTTTCCGACATGATCATCGCCCTCTCTAAGACGTTTTCTAGTTCCCTTATATTGCCAGGCCAATCGTAATCGAAAAATATATTAAATACCTCCGGAGAGATTAACTTTTTACAACAGTTGAGCTTTTTGCGCAAGCGCTCAACTATATACTCCGAAAGAAGATATAAATCTTCTTTACGTTCTCTAAGTGGGGGGATGGTAATCGAAAGCACATTTATTCTGTAAAAAAGATCACTCCGGAATTTGCCTTCTGTTATAAGCTTTCCTAGATCTTTATTTGACGCAACTATTATTCGCACGTTCACGTTTATAGGCTTAAGTCCTCCTATCCTTGTGAAGGTCCTGTTCTGCAAAACGTGTAGCAGCTTAGCCTGGAGTACTAATGGTAGCTCATTAATTTCATCTAAAAAAATTGTACCGTGATTTGCTTGTTCAAATTTGCCTAGTTTTTGAGACGTGGCTCCGGTAAACGCACCTTTTTCATACCCAAATAATTCGCTTTCAAGGAGATTCTCAGGAATGGCTGCGCAGTTAATATAAACAAAGGGACCGTCTCTTCTAGGACTGGCTTTATGGATTGCCTCAGCAAAAAGATTTTTTCCTGTTCCGCTTTCACCCAGCAAAAGAACCGTGGAATCAGTTTCGGCCGCTTTTTTGGCGATTTCTATAGTATTTATAATTTTATGGCTATGGCCTATAATACTTTTGAAAGCTTGCTCTTTAATCTTTTCAGACATTACTTTATTTTTTAAATTATTTAAATTAACTAAAGCCTGTTCCCATTTCTCCTGAATTGCTCTAAGTTCGGTTATTTCCATTATCTCCAACAGGGCTCCTATTCTTTTGTCGCCTTCATTTAGAGCCTTGATAGAGCAGCGTACAGGTATCCCGTTTATAAAGGATTCGATACCTCTAAAAATTTCATCACTTCCGCGTGCTACATTTAATAGAGCCCTTAATAATTCCGTTTCCGGATGCAATTCAAGTATATGTTTATTAAGAGGATCAAAAGTACTGCGGTACTTTCCCTTACCTTTAAAAGGTTGCCCTAGTAATACGAGCTTCATATCTTCTTTACGCGAAGTGTAACCCCTACACTGGTAAAACTTTATATGATGATCCTTCCCGTTAAGTATAACCATATGTCCAGCGGCCCATAGATAATCGTAATTGAAATTACTTTCGTTTATTTTTATTTCAAGGCGTTTCTTGTTAAAACTTATTCGCGCCCGGATTAAGATACCGTCAATGACAGTCTCTATCGATAACTCTCCATCGTATCCTGGCGGAGCGGATTCGTATAAAGCAGATCCGATCTTACTGCCCTTTTTGCCCACGGCTACAACAGCATATCCCCGCTTTATCCCTTCAGGATCTACACCTATGATTTTTAAATCTTCAGACTCCATGCCACCATCATCAGCTCCCAACATGTTGTTAGCAATTACTACTATATCTCCATCTTCTATTTTGCCTTCCGGGTGCCCTGGCTGTTTATTGCATAATTAAAATGGACAGAGTTGCAAAATAAAATCCCCACTTTTGC
>JAKKUQ010000091.1 GCA_021890755.1 Thermosediminibacteraceae bacterium
TATTACGCCGGCTACGTTGGGACCCATAGCGTGCATCAATATGAAGTTGCCGGGCTTTTCTTCCTGGGCAACTTTCTGAGATACTCGGGCGGCCATGGGCACTGCCGAAACCCCAGCAGAACCTATGAGGGGATTTACTTTTCCGCCGGAGAGAAGATACATCAGTTTGCCGAAAAGTACTCCGCCCGCAGTACCGCCCGCAAAAGCTACCATCCCGAGAATTATAATTTCTATAGTCTGGATCCTTAGGAAATTCTCAGCGCTGGCGGTAGCTCCTACGGTTAGGCCTATGAATATGGTTATTATGTTTATCAATTCGTTCTGGGCGGTCTTGGAGAGCCTATCCACTACGCCACATTCTCTGAAGAGGTTACCCAGCATGAGACAGCCGATGAGCGCCGTTGCAGAGGGTACTAAAAAACTTGCCAGTACCGTGACTATTATCGGGAATATAATTTTTTCCGTCTTTGATACGGGCCTTAATTGTTCCATTACTACGGTGCGCTCTTTTTTGGTGGTCAAGAGGCGCATTATTGGAGGTTGGATTACAGGAACTAGAGCCATGTAGGAGTATGCGGCTATTGCTATCGGACCTAATAGGTGCGGAGCAAGTTTGCTTGTTAAATATATGGCCGTTGGGCCATCCGCCCCGCCTATTATACCTATGGAGGCAGCTTCTTTTACGTCAAACCCCAAAAGTGTTGCCCCCAGGAATGTAATGAAAATACCGAGCTGGGCGGCGGCCCCCAAAAGGAGGCTTTTGGGGTATGCTATTAAGGGACCAAAGTCGGTCATAGCTCCTACTCCAAGGAATATGAGGGGCGGAAATACGCCGAGTTTTACTCCTTGGTATATCCAGTATAAAAATCCGCCCGGTTCCATGAGACCCGCCACGGGTATGTTAGCAAGAAGTACGCCGAAGCTTATGGGTACCAAAAGCAGCGGCTCGTATTTTTTTACTATTGCAAGATACATGAGCACAAAGGCTATGATTATCATTATTAGCTGGGGCAGCGTGACGTTAAAGTAGCCAGTAGATTTAATAAAGTTTATTATCTGGTGGAGCAATTTGTTTCTCCTCCCCCCTTTTTTGTTTTATTCCATTACAGCTAAAATATCACCGGTATTGACGGAAGCCCCTTCGCTTACTTCTATGGAAAGGATGGTGCCGTCCTGGGGTGCGAGGATTTCGTTTTCCATTTTCATAGCTTCAAGGATCATTATAACATCGCCTTTTTTGACGCTTGAACCCGCTTTTGCTTTTATTGAAATGATTGTGCCCGGCATGGGGGCGTTTATTGTGAGTTTTCCGGCGGGAGCGTCTTTTTTAGGCGCCTTTGTAGGTGCCGGCGCGGGTTCGGCTTTAGGGACTTCAGCTTTGGGCTCCGCAGCTGCTTCTCCTTTAGGAGCAGGTACAGGCGCGGCTGTGGGCACTGGTCTTTCTTCACCTCCTATTTCTTCCACTTCGACTTCGTAGGTTTTTCCGTTTATCGTAACCCTGTATTTTTTCATTCGTATTTTCTCCTTTCTTTGTGTAATTTATTGTATTGAGTTGATATTAATCTAATTACTCCATTGGATTCAGCCTTGATTCCATGCCCCAGATAGGGGTTCTTTCATGAATCCGCCTGATAAATCCTATTTTTATCCGGTCGGTAGGCTTTTGGAGGTACGACGAAATGGCTGCCGTTATCACTGCTACCAGTTCCTCCCACTCTCCTTCCTCTGTTCTTTGTTGAGGGGGTACTTCTTCTCGATCGGGGGCTGGTAATGGTTCGGATTTTTGTTTGCTAGCCGGGTTATGGAATACAACCCGAATGAGGTCTAGAAGAAGGGAGAGTAGATATAGTGATAATATGGTTATCCCCATACCTAGAAAGGCTGTTTTCATCGATTCTGCAAGGTCTTTGGTAAATTCGATCATTTTTCTTCATCCCCTTCCCTTTTTAGACGGGCATGTTGCCGTGTTTTTTAGCGGGACGTTTTTCTCTTTTAGAGGTCAGCATCTCAAGAGCGCTTATAAGTTTTATCCTGGTGGTTGAGGGTTCTATTACATCATCGACGTAACCTCTTTTAGCTGCTTGGTAAGGGGTTGCGAATTTATTCCGGTATTCTTCTATTTTTTCTTTTCTAGTGTTAATAGGATCAGCTGATTGTTCGATTTCTTTCCTGAAGATGATGTTGGCTGCCCCTTCTGGACCCATTACGGCTATTTCTGCTGTGGGGAAGGCGAATACCTGGTCGGCGCCCAGATGCCTTGAGCACATGGCTATATACGCGCCTCCGTAGGCTTTTCTCACTATAACGGTTATTTTGGGTACTGTGGCTTCTGAGTATGCGTAGAGAAGTTTTGCACCGTGCCTTATAATGCCACCATGTTCCTGGGCTACGCCCGGCAGATACCCTGGAGTATCGGTGAAGGTTATTAACGGTATATTAAAAGCGTCGCAGAAGCGCACGAACCTTGCTGCTTTGTCGGAGGCGTTTATATCAAGGCAGCCGGCTAGGACTTTTGGTTGGTTGGCCAATATTCCAACGCTTTTTCCATTGAGCCTTGCAAAGCCGGTTATCATGTTCTGGGCAAAATGGGGCTGTACTTCGAAGAAGTCGCCTTCATCTACTACTTTTTTGATTAGTTCTTTCATGTCATAGGGTTTGTTAGGGTCTGTTGGCACCAAGTCGTTCAATTCATCTATTATTTTGTATGCTTCGTCTTTGGGCTCTATATAAGGCGGGTCTTCCAAGTTGTTTGAAGGTATGTATGATAACAATTTCTTTATGCTCTCTAAACATTCTTCTTCGCTTGAAGCCAAGAAATGGGCTACGCCACTTTTTGTGTTGTGGGTAAGACCGCCTCCCAGTTCTTCAGGAGTCACTTCTTCGCCTGTTACTGCTTTTATTACCTGTGGACCAGTGATGAACATTTTGCTTATGCCGTCTACCATGAAGATAAAGTCCGTGAGAGCCGGTGAGTATACAGCACCGCCGGCGCAGGGACCTAAAATTACCGATATTTGCGGTATGACTCCCGATGCGAGGGTGTTCCTGAAAAATATTTCACCGTAACCTTTTAGAGCATCGACGCCTTCCTGAATTCTGGCTCCGCCTGAGTCATTAAGGCCTATGAGGGGTGCTCCCATCTTCATGGCCATATCCATGATTTTGCATATTTTCGCGGCGTGCATTTCGCCGAGCGATCCACCTATTACCGTGAAGTCTTGGGCAAAGACGAACACCAGCCTCCCGTTTATGGTACCGTAGCCGGTGACAACTCCTTCCCCAGGTGCTTTGGTGTCTGCCATGTCAAAGTCTATGCAGCGGTGTTCAACAAAAGCGTCGATTTCCACAAAGCTTCCTTCATCCAGTAATTTTTCAAGTCTTTCCCTTGCTGTGAGTTTCCCGCTTTCATGCTGTTTTTTAATTCGGCTTTCGCCGCCCCCGAGTTGTATTTCTTTCCTTTTTTGCCTTAGGAGTTCAAGTTTTTGCTCCATTGTCTCCATTTTTTTCACTCTCCTTTATCTCTCGCAAAGTTCTATGAGCACGCCTTTCGTAGCTTTGGGATGGATAAAGGCAATTTTCGCTCCTCCTGCACCATACCTTGGTTTTTCGTCAATAAGCCTAACACCCTTTTGTTTGAGTTCCTCGAGAGCCTTTTCAATGTCGTCTACCTGGAAAGCAATGTGCTGTATCCCTTCTCCGTATTTTTCTATGAATTTAGCTATTGGTCCTTCGGGGTCTGTTGATTCCAAAAGTTCTACTTCGCTTTCACCCACCGGTATAAAGGCTACTTTTACCTTTTGGTCGGCTACCTCTTCTACACCGCGCATTTTAAGCCCTAAAAGTTCCGTGTATATCTTTGATGCCTCTTCTATGCTTTTTACAGCTATTCCTATGTGGTCGATTTTTAATGTTCTCATATTTACTTTTCCCCCTTAAGTATTTTTCTTATAAGTATTTCCAGGGCTGTGTATGGATCCATTGTCTTGTTTTGTACATCCTGTAATAATGTGTCTATAATAGATGCATTTTCCTGGAATATTAAATTGACAATATGGTCTTTCACCAGTTCCACAAATTCTTCTTTTACTTTTACCTTTCTTTTTTGTTCAAGTATTCCGCTTTTTTTTAAGTAGCCTAAGTGTTCTGTTATTTTTGATTCTAGTTCATCTACACCTTCGCCGATTGTGGCAATTGTCTTTATTATCGGAGGTTTATAGTCAAATTCTTTTGGAGAAAGTTCCATCATCATAACGATTTCAGTAACTAGTTTATCGGCTCCTTCACGATCAGATTTGTTCACAACGAATATATCGGCTATTTCCATTATTCCGGCCTTTATAGCCTGAACGTCATCGCCAAGTCCAGGAACCAGCACCAAAATCACTGTATCTGCTAATTTTACTATATCTATCTCTGTTTGACCTACTCCGACCGTCT
>JAKKUQ010000138.1 GCA_021890755.1 Thermosediminibacteraceae bacterium
GGTGGGTCAATTTAAAACCGTTGAAAATGGGTCAATTTAAATCCGCTATTGACACCGATATTAGGAATCATTTAAAAAAATGTTTTTCATATCCCGTTTCAGTGGTTTCTTGTTCACCTATTATATCAAAAATATTATCTGTGAGGTTTAATAAGGATTCTATTATTATTCCTAATGGAATTGATACCAAATTTTATTATCCTTGTGATAAGAAAAATAAGATTGATATTAACATTTTACTAGTAGGTAATCCTTTTTTAAAATTTAAAGGTTTTGACGTTGCTTTAAGAGCATTACAACGTGTCTATGAAAAAGGTTACAAATTCAAAGTAAATTGGGTATGTCAAGCACTTCCCAATGTACGGGGGATAAATATTAAAATGCCAACTCAAGAAGAGTTGGCGGAAATTTATAGAAATAGCGATATCCTAATTTTTACATCTTGGTATGAAGGGTTTGGTATGCCACCACTTGAGGCAATGGCATCAGGGGTTCCTGTAATATCCACAAAGTGCGGAGGAGTTGAAAGTTTTATTAAGCCAGGATTTAATGGTATTTTGGTTGAACCTGGCGATGTCGATTCTCTAGCATATTCCATAATTGAATTAATAAAAAATCAAAGATTGAGAGAGATCCTTGGTAAACGAGGGCGAGAAACTGCTCTTGAATTTGATATAAATAAAATAGCTGAAAAGTGGGAAGATGTTCTTTATTATATTATAAAAACTTATAATGCAAACTTTAGCAGAGGTGAAAGTTAATGCTTTGTGATATAGATGTAAAAAAACAATTTGATTTACTATATAAAGATATAGAAGTTCCAACACTTTCCCTTTGCCTTATTACTAAGGACGAAGAAAAAAATATTTCCCGCTGTATAAATAGCGCCAAAGATATTGTAGATGAGATAGTTGTTGTAGATACAGGCTCTAAGGACAGGACAGTAGAAATCGCAGAAAGTCTTGGCGCAAAGGTCATACATACAAAATGGGAGGACGATTACAGCAAGGCGAGGAACATAGCAATAGAAAATGCTAAATCAGACTGGATATTGTTTCTGGATGCTGATGAAGAGATAAAAAAAGAGGATGTGGAAAAAATACGGCCGCTTCTTAATGACGATACAGTTGAAGCTTATATGTTTAAAATCGTAAACTATGGAGGGGACAGCGTTTCCAGCGGCCTTACCGAAGTTCATTACAACTTTAGATTGTTTAGAAACAATGGCAGGCTAAAATACGTATATCCGATACACGAAAACTTGAAGAATATAGAAGAAAACCGGCTACCTATTTATAAAAATGCGGATGTGACGATCCTGCATTATGGTTATCTCAGCGAAATACGAGCCGAAAAGAACAAGACGGAAAGATACATAAACATGATATCTAA
>JAKKUQ010000139.1 GCA_021890755.1 Thermosediminibacteraceae bacterium
TTAATGTCAATTTCCTCAAAAATTTTTTTACCTTTGCCTCCGTATTTGTGCTTCACTACTTCAAATGGGCGCATCATTTCGTGGTCTTCATGCTCGAGGATATGACAGTGATATGGGTATATTCCAGTAAAATCACCGAAACGTGCTATAATTCTGGTTACATGTCCCGGTTCGGCCCTTACGGTATCTTTCCATCCTTTTTCGTTTTCATCCGGTAGTACTGGAGGACCTATAAATTTAAGGTTGCCTGTTGCCGTATATTCCTGAACATCAAAAGGCTGCCGGTTCAAAATTTGGAACTGAACAAGATGGACGTGTATGGGATGTGCACCTGCGGACGTGTTGATGATGTTCCATATCTCCACACTTCCCAATTTTGGTTTTATTGTAATAGGATCTTCCCATTTTTTGTTTTCAAGCAAAAACATGGGTCTGCCAGACTCATCCTGTCTAACGATGATTTCTATATTCCTTTGCTTTGCTTTTTTTACCGGTAGCGGTTTTATTCTGTTCAGTATTAAAGGCAGAGAGCTGTTATCCTTTACAGGAGTTCCGCAAACTCTGAACTGCATAATTTCTGGAAGTGGAGGGCCGAAAGGCGGAACATCTTCGTTAATAAGCGTAAAGGTTTGATTTTCCAGACCTGTAAAATCAACAATCACATCAGCTCGTTCGGCTGGCAGAAGCAATAGAGAGTCAAGCTTTACAGGCCTTTCCAGGAATCCTCCATCAGTGCCTATCTGATACCATGCCGGCAAAATCTGCCCAGGTTCTCCGGAAAACCGTAATTTATAACTACGCGAGTTGGATCCGTTCAATATGCGGAACCGATATTTCCTTGGCTTCACAACGAGGTATGGCCACACCTTTCCATTAACTAGGGCATAGCTACCAAAGAACCCCGGAACAATAGACGGCTCTACTCCATTGGTATTAGGAGCAGGATAAGACAATGATCCATCGTCGTTGAAATCCTTATCCTGAATAATAAGCGGAATTTCATACTCTCCTGAAGGAAGGTTCAATCGTTCTTCACGCTCATCTCGAATGATGTAAAGACCTACAAGGCCTGCATAGACATTAAGCCTTGTAATGCCTATGGCGTGATCATGGTACCATAAAGTAGCCGCTTGTTGCTTGTTAGGGTAATAATACAGCGCTGATTTCCCCGGGGTGAACCAATCTTCAGGGAATCCGTCACTATCAGGTCTTACGTTCAGACCATGTAGATGGACTACAGTTCGAACTTCCGGATTATCCTTAGCACCATGAATTGTTTTATCGATGGGCAGAAGATGTTTTTCCGGGAGATTGTTAATCCATCTTACATAAATTGGCTGATCCTTATAAGCTTCGATCGTCGGGCCAGGGTAGCTCTTTTCATATCCCCA
>JAKKUQ010000140.1 GCA_021890755.1 Thermosediminibacteraceae bacterium
TTGTACTGGCCCCCGATAATTTGGACTTAAACGACCAACACGCCACGGCTCGCATTATTTCGCTGAAATTCTTCGTAAAACGCACTGGGCGTGAGATACTTTAGGCTCTCATGGGGCCTCTCATTGTTGTAAAACTCAATGTACTTGTCAGTGCCCTCAAAAAAGGCCCTGTAATTATTAAAGTCGTGGAGATTGACAAATTCTTCCTTGAATGTCCGGTGAAACCTTTCTATATTGGGGTTTCGCTCCGGAGACTTTATGGGGATCCGTTCGTGAAATATTCCTTGTTGGGCGCAAAACTCCTGGAATTCCCGAGATTTAAACTGGGGACCATTGTCAGTCCTTATGGTTAACCCCTTGGATACTTTTCTTAACGTAATCGCCTTTAGGACTGTCTTCACCACCTCTTTGGCTGTTATAGAAAAACCTACTTTGTAGCCCACTATTTCTAAGGTATAGGTGTCAACTATGTCTAGTAAGAAAAGTATGCGGGGAAAGAGGGTGATATAGGTTATATCCATCTGCCAGTGGGTATTAGGAGCTGTAACCGGAACTTTTTCAAAGGCTATTTTGTCTCCGCTGTTGTTGCTCCCATACCTTGCCACGGGTAAAAGTAAGTCCATCTCTTGGCAAAGACGATAAACCTTCTTCTTGTTGATTATCAGCCTAAATCTTGACCGAAGTAAATGGGTTAGTTTCTTATATCCAAAGAAAGGGTATTCTTCCGCTAAGTCAAAGAGCAAAGTCTTAATCATTTCATCTTCAAGGAAAAATCCGTCTAAGGTAAGGGAATACCCGGGAAAGGTCTTCCCCCGCTGGCTACTTTCTTTCCTCTCCGAAGGTTGATAGAAAAAGGTGCTTTTGGGTATGCCGGCTATTCCTAAAAGAAAATCAAGATTAAAGCCTTGAGAATAAAGGAGCTTAATTACCTCTACCTTCTCTTTCAGAGCCGGTTCGTTTTTTTAAGCAGCTCTTTGAGGTAGGCTATTTCCAGGTCTTTGTCTACTATGATGGAGCGAAGCATTACATTCTCTTTTCTCAGGTTAGCCAGTTCTGTGGCCAGGCCATTACCATTAGTGGGCTCAAGGAGCTGCTTTTTCCAGTACTCAATGGTGCTTTTGGCTATCCCATACTTGCGGCACACTGCAATTTTGGTAGTGGAAGAGCTTTCGGCTTCTGCTAGGATAGCTAGTTTCTCTTCAGTGCTAAAATTTTTCCTCGCTGCCATTTTGCTGTGCCCCCTCTAGTTCAATGTTATCATGTCGTACGTTTTAGTCCAATCCTTTTAGGGGGCCAGCAAGGATTGTCCACCTCTGTTATATCACAGAGGATTGAGGGACCGCCACCTTCATTTTCCACGATTTTTGGGACAACGCC
>JAKKUQ010000001.1 GCA_021890755.1 Thermosediminibacteraceae bacterium
GTCCTGAGCCAGGATCAAACTCTCAGGTTAAATATCCATAATAAGCCTTACGGCTTGCCTTTTCTTAATTACACACCTTTTTCGTTGAAACTCGCAGGCGTGACACTGTTCAGTTTTCAAGGATCAAAACTTATCAGCGGAATTTTATTGTAACATTTTTATTCATTCTTGTCAACCGTTTTTTCGGCTGACAATTTGTTATTATAAACTATTCATTTACCTTTTGTCAACACCTAATATTTTAATTATAAATTTACTTTTACTCGCAGTAAGCCATCAGCGTTTTATACTATACCATAAGCAAACACTTACATCAATTTTTGAAGACATAAATTATCACTGTTTTTATGCAAATAAATTTTATATAGCTCTAGAATTCTTCATTTTTCGCCAAATTATCTCATTGTTTAAAGTCTAATATGGTCTCCGGTACATTTCCTACAATTATTGTTTCCGCTATAGGGACACGTGTCTTGATTTCTACATTAGAGCTTAAAAGCGGCTGAACTATCTTTACCTGAGCTGTTATATCCAGCAATATTTTATGCCTCGTCTGGTTTATGCCAGCTTCTTCGAAAGCTTCAGAAGTATCAACTTGAGCTGCCCCAACTGGATAAAGAGACACACTTATAGCAGGTCCCATATTTGATAATATTTTGCTTCCAGTAGCCAATCCAAGTGGTATTCTTATTTTATCTATACTTATTTCTTTTAACGTCCTCAACACCTCGAGTGACGTTTCAGTTTCTATACGGTTTATTTCGATAGTGTTTATTTGAATTAAAGTAATTTGTCCGTTTACATCTTTATGGATTGTAATAAGATCCTTGTACTGGACATTTTTTGTTATCTTCTCTTTAACCGCCCGGTTTATGGCTTCTGTTGCTATGATTCTGGCACGGGCCTCAGCAATAGCCAAAATACTTGGTGCTATTTGCCTTTCTATAAAGATAAACATAAGAAAAGCTATTATTACAATTGAAATTAAAAGGGTGTATATATTTATGATTTTATATACGAAGATTCGCCTGTGCCTCATAAACCGAAAAAACATAAAAAACCCCTCCTACATAAAATATGCAGGAGGATCTTAATTCGTTACAATCTGGTTTTTAGAATTAACTATCTTTATAAACTTTCTTTTTCCCACCTGAAGGACAACGGGAGAAGATACCTCAATATCTACGGCATCTAATATTTTTTCCCCGTTTATTTTAACCGCACCCTGCTTTATCATCCTCAAAGCCTCGCTATTAGAAGAACAAAACCCTACTTGTGTAATCAACTTAGGCAACCATATTTTATCGCTATTTACCTCAAACACCGGAATTTCCTCGGGTAAATCTCTTTTTTGAAATATTTTCACGAAGTTCTCCTCGGCTCTCAGTGCCTCTTCATAGCCGTGGTAAAACTTCACGATTTCACGAGCAAGTCTCATCTTCAAATCCCTAGGGTTTACTTTTCCTTCTTTTATATCCTCTATTATTTTTTCTATCTCTTCAGGTTCTACGTCAGTTGCAAGCCTATAGTAGTCTATCATAACTTCATCCGGAATGGACATGACCTTTCCATACATCTCGTCAGGAGGGTCATTTACACCTATGTAATTTCCGAGACTTTTGCTCATCTTTCGCTTGCCGTCAATACCAACGAGGATGGGCATGAGTACCGCAACTTGTGGTTCCTGACCGTATTCTTTTTGTAAAACCCTTCCCATCAAAATATTAAATTTTTGCTCAGTTGCCCCTAATTCCACATCGGCTTTTAAAGCAACCGAATCATAACCCTGGATCAAAGGATAGAAAAATTCGTGAATGGATATTGGTCTACCTTCCTCAAACCTTTTACCGAAATCTTCTCTTTCGAGCATGCGAGCTACAGTATACTTAGAGGCTAACTTTATTACTTCTTCAAAAGTCATACGACTTAACCATTCACTATTGAATACTATTTTGGTCTTATCGGGGTCTAAGATCTTAAATACCTGTTCTTTATACGTCTTTGCGTTTTCAATAATTTCTTCCCTAGAGAGCTGTTTTCTTGTTTCTGATTTCCCTGTAGGGTCCCCTATCATTCCAGTGAAATCACCTATTATCAATATCACCTCGTGCCCGAGGTCTTGAAATTGCCTCATCTTCTTCAACACAACTGCATGTCCTAAATGAACATCTGGTGCTGTGGGGTCAATCCCCAGTTTTACTTTTAAAGGTCTTTTCTTTTCATAAGATTTTTTTAACTTGTTTAGCAGTTCTTCCTCAGAAATAATTTCTACCACATTCTGTTTTAAGATTTCAAATTGCTCTTCAGGCCTCAACTTTATCCCTCTTTCGTTCTTGATTTTTTGTTTCCATAATTATAGCACAGGACTGCTCTTAGTTCAAACAATGCCTTTCCCTCAGGATTTATATTGTGGTATAATAATCTCAACATGGAGGTTCGAGATAAATATAGAGAACCGAGGAGGTAAACTATGAGCAATTCTAAAAAAAGAAAACTCACTCTCGCAAGGAGTTTTGCGTTTTTTTTACTTTTTACCTTGCTTTTATCTTCAGGTGTAGCTTTAGGATTATTTGTATACTACGTAAAGGATACTCCTCCTTTTGATCCACAAAAATTAAAGCCCAGTGAGACTTCTATTGTATATGATGCTAAAGGTAATGTAATTGCAGAACTTCACGGAGGTCAAAACAGAATTCCGGTTGCCTTGGAAGAAATCCCAGAACACCTTAAACAAGCTTTTATTGCAATCGAAGACCAGTATTTTTACAAACATAAAGGTATCAATTTACGTTCTCTCATAGGAGCTTTGTGGACTGACCTTATCTCTAGAGAGTACCGAAGAGGAGCTAGCACTATAACCCAACAGCTAGTTAAGAACGCCTTCCTCACCCATGAAAAAACACTGAAACGCAAAGCACAGGAGGCCTGGCTGGCAATTCAGATAGAGCGGCATTATACAAAAGACCAGATCTTGGAATTCTACCTTAACCAAATATACTTTGGACATTCCGCCTACGGTGTGGAAGCTGCCGCTCAAACCTATTTCGGTAAAAGCGTAAAAGACCTTTCCCTTGCGGAAAGTGCTATGCTCGCAGGTATAACAAAGGGACCTTCAATTTACTCGCCATATATTAACTTTGAAAAAGCTAAAGAGAGACAAGCCGTAGTTTTAAATGAAATGGTCGAGATGGGATTTATCACAAAAGAAGAGGCGGAAAAAGCAAAAAAGGAAGAGATAAAGCTTATTGGGCTTGAAAACGCAAAAGCTGATTATAAAGCACCCTATTTTACAGATTTCGTAGTAACACAGCTTGCGGAGGAGTTTCAAAGAGAACTTGGACTTACGGAAGCTGAAGCTTATGAAAAAATATATAACGGCGGATTAAAGATATACACTACTGTCGATCTAGAAATCCAAGAAGCAGCAGAAAAAGCCTTGGCTAATCCAAAAAATTATCCCTACACAAAAAATGATAAAAACGGCATTCCCCAGCCTCAGGCTGCTGCCGTAGTAATTGACCCTCACACGGGCCATATAAAAGCTCTAGTAGGAGGTCGTGAACATTATAAAAGGCTCGGTTTGAACAGAGCTTCACAATCCTTTAGACAGCCGGGATCTGCTTTTAAACCGATAGTTGTTTACACAGCTGCTATAGATACGGGATACACAGCTGCCACTGTGGTAGATGACTCACCGGTTACTTATGGTTCTTGGTCACCTCAAAACTATACTCGCGATTTTAAAGGTCTTACAACCATAAGAAAAGCTATTGCAGATTCTGTTAACGTAGTAGCAGTGAAGGTCCTGGAAAACATAGGTGTAGATCGGGGAATTGAATACGCGCAGAAATTAGGGATAAAAAATCTAGTATTGGAGGGCCGCAAAAATGACAGACAGCTTTCTATAGCATTGGGTGGCTTGACTAAGGGGGTTTCTCCTCTCGAACTTGCGGCAGCTTATGGTACGTTAGCCAATCAAGGCATCTACGTAGAGCCCGTTGCCATATTAAAAGTCGTCGATAAAAACGGCAGAACTCTTTTGGAACATAACTCCAATAGGTGGACTGCCGTAAGTCCTCAAGTAGCTTTCATAATGACGGATATGATGCGAAGCGTAATCACCGAAGGAACAGCAAAGCGGCTTGCTGATTTACCGTTCCCGGTAGCTGGTAAGACCGGAACCACTTCGGATAATAAAGACGTATGGTTTGTGGGATATACTCCACATCTTGTCGCGGCTGTATGGATGGGTCATGACGAACCTACACCTATGAAAGGAGTAGCTGGCGGCTATCAGCCAGCTTTGATCTGGAAACAAATTATGATTGCTGCTCACAAAAACTTACCTCGAACTGACTTCCCAAAACCCCCAGGTATAGTTGGCCCTATTGCAGTTTGCCAAGATTCGGGTAAGATTCCAACAGAGCTGTGTAACAAAGACCCAAGAGGTTCAAGGGTAAGGTGGGAATACTTTATTAAAGGAACCGAGCCTACGGAATTCTGCGATGTTCATGTAGAAAAATTAATTGATATTTCTACAGGACTGCTGGCAACTCCGTACTGTCCGCCTGATCTGGCACAACCTAAAGTTTTCTTAAATAGACCTCCTTATAAAGCGTCTCCCAGCGGCAAGATACCGCTAGACGCAAAATACCAACCACCAACAGAATATTGTAATTTACACAGCGAAGGGTTACCTAATGGAGGCAATTTACAAGAAGAAGTGTTACTGCCAATAGATCCTAGTAACCAAAACGGCAATTCAAACAATCAAGGGAACAATAATAATGAAAACCAAAATAAAAATAACGGTACTCACATGAATAATCAGAAGCCTTCCCAAAATCAGAATCAACCTCAAAATCAAGGGGATTTACAGGAGATTGAGCAAAGACAGGATAATGACCAAGTCAATACTAACAACAATAATAAAAGTGAAAAGTTGAAAAGTTTAAACGACTTTAATCAATTAATCAAAAAGGTAATAAAAATGGGGAGCAGATAGCTCCCCTTTTTCATGGTGAAGCAACGCCACTAACAAAATTCATTTAAATATTCGTCGGAATCGATCACTTTTATACCGTGCGATTTTAAGTAAGCAGCTGTTACTCCCATTCCTTTTTTTAAAGCTCCGCAAAATCTTCCATCGTATATATATTTACACCCACAAGAAGGGCTTTTTGATTTTAAGATCGCGGTATCGGCACCTATGAGAGTAGCAAGTTTTAGTGCTTCTCTTGCCCCTTTTAAAAAATTTTCCGTAACATCTTTTCCATCACGGGTAAGTACCTTTGCCTTTCCCTCAATCACTTCATGGCCACCCTCGCCAATTATTTCTGATGGCATTCTAGGCGTTGGTAGTCCCCCAGCTTGTTCGGGGCAGAAAGGAATAGCTTTTCCTCTTTTCACCAAATCCTCAAAAACCACATGAAAACTATTTTTACCGTCGTATCTAGTATTGAAGCCCACAAGGCACGCGCTTATTATCATCATCTAAATTCCACCACCGTGACTCCCAGCCCTCCTTCATTCAAATTGCCGGGTCTAAAGGATTTTATATCTTTGCGCGTTTTCAACATATCTTGGATGCCTTTGCGAAGCACTCCTGTTCCCTTACCGTGTATTATTACCACACTGGTCAAACCTGCAATGCTTGCATCATCTAAATACTTTTCGACTTTCAATAGAGCTTCATCCAGTGTGAGACCTCTAACATCTATTTCTCTTGAGATTTCCTTAGTCTTTTCCATCGTCAATAACGAATACGTGACCTTACTTCCATCTTTTTTTTCATCTTCTTCTATTTTTACAAGACTTTCTACCGGTAAATTAATCTTAATAACGCCTACTTGAACCTGAGCAGTTTTTCCTCTTTCGTCCAGTGCCACTATATACCCTTCCTGATTTAAACTTTCCACCATTACTCTATCGCCAGGGTTCAAGGGACCAACAACTATTTTTCTCCTTGCACTTTTTATCAATGAATCTTCTTTTGGAGTGTAATCCTCCTCAGCTTTTTTTAACCGTTTCCTTACTTCCTCTGCTATTCTATCTCTTATTTGCTTTGAATCCTGAGCTTCTAATTCCTTTAACTTTTCAAAGATTGTTTCTGCTTCTTTGTGTACCTTTTCAATTATATCCTTAGCCTTTTCTCGTGCTCTTTCTATTATCATTGCTTCATTTCGTATTAACTTTTCTCTTTCTTCCTCCAGTTCTTTTACCTTCGCTTCAAGCTTCCTTTTTAATTCCTCAACTTCCTCTCTTTCCTGTTCTATCCTTTTCTTCTCCAGTTCAATATCTTGTAGCAAATCTTCCATCTGTATGTTTTCTATGTTCAAAAAGCTCCGGGCATGGTCAATTATTTCTTTTTTCAAACCCAGCTTTTTTGCAATTTCGATAGCATTGCTCTTTCCTGGAATACCTATGGATAATTTATACGTCGGACTTAGAGTTTCTACATCGAATTCTACGCTTGCATTTTCCATTCCATCTCTTGCATGAGCAAAAGCTTTGAGCTCGCTGTAATGAGTTGTTGCTACTACCCGGGCTCTCCTTTCATAAAAGTAATCCAGGATAGCCATAGCAAGGGCAGCACCCTCTGTGGGGTCTGTACCTGCCCCAAGTTCATCCAGCAAGACCAGGCTCTTCGGGCCTGCTTTATCGACAATTTCTTTTATATTTTTCATATGGGAAGAGAAAGTACTCAGTGACTGCTCTATGCTCTGTTCATCTCCTATATCGGCAAATACCTCGTTGAAAACAGAAAGCTCTGTCCCTTCCCCGGCAGGTAGATGCAGACCGGCTTGCGCCATTAAAGCAAACAATCCTACCGTCTTTAGGGAAACGGTTTTCCCTCCTGTATTAGGACCTGTTATCACCAAAATTGTGAACTCATCGCCTACATAAATATCAATGGGAACTACTTCACCCTTCAACAAAGGATGCCTACCCTTTTTTATATTAATATACCCTCTAGAATTAAATTCTGGTTCAATTCCCTTTATATCAATGCTGTATTTTGCCTTGGCTAGTATAAAATCCAGACGAACAAGAGCTTCAAAGGTATCTTCCAAGTATTCCTTATTTTCTGCTATTTTCGCGGAAAGTTCCTTTAGAATTCGTTCTATCTCCTTTTGTTCCTCAATCTCAAGCCTTCTTATCTCATTATTGAGTTGAAGCACGGGCATGGGTTCCAGATAAATGGTTACCCCACTTGCCGATTGATCGTGTACTACTCCTGGAATGCTTGACCTAAACTCTTGCTTTACTGGAATTACGTATCTACCGTTTCGAATTGTTATTATAGGTTCTTGGAGAAATTTCTGATATTGGGGCGAACTCACATAAAATTCCAGCTTTTCTTTCACCCTCTGTAATAGTATCTTTTTTTCCTTCCTTATGCTTAACAATCGAGGACTTGCGTCATCGGATATTTCGTCTTCGCTTACAATTATCTTTTTGATCTTTTCCTCAAGGGATGAGAATATGTGCATTTTCTCTATAATGCCGCTTATTATCTTGCAATCTATTAACCCCTTTTCAAGCCAGGTGGTTTTTACAATGCGGGAAGTCTCCATTATCGATGCTATAGAAAGCAGCTCTCCCGTTGCGAGTACTCCTCCCATTGAGGCTCTTTTTAAAGACCTTCGGATATCGGGCAATTCGTTTATATTTAAATTTATTCCCGCCTTCAAAATTGTTACGCCCTCGGTGGTCTCCCGCTGCATATCTTTTATCATTTGCTCATCGGTAACAGGTTTCAAATTCGTCAGCAGACCTTTAGCTATGTCAGATACCGCATATTCGCTTAACTTTAGTTTTATTTTATCAAACTCCAGTACTTTCTGGACACGTTCATCCATAAGATCACCCTTTATTTTTTCTCTCCATTCATCCTCTTTTTGTTGAATATCTCTAACAACTGGGAAAGCGGCCGGGTGTTTACTACGTCCTCTTTTTCAAGCCAACCCCTTCTTGCAACCCATACCCCATATTTTATGTCCTTGAGACCTTCAAGCTCATGGGTATCGGTATTGATAACCAATTTTACACCCATCTCTTTCGCTTTTCTTGCAAGGTTATCATTCAAATCCAGCCGGTCTGGCGTAGAGTTAATCTCTAGCAAGGTATTTGTTTCGGCAGCTGTCTTTAGAATAACATCAATATCCACGTCATAAGATTCCCTTTTACCCAATATCCTCCCTGTAGGATGAGCAATTATGTTCACGTAAGGGTTATACATAGCTTTTACAATTCGTTGGGTTATCTTCTCCCGATCCTGACCAAAACCACTGTGAATGGAAGCGATTACAACATCAAGCTCTTTCAGTACATCGTCGTCAAAGTCCAAAAGATCATTGGTCAATATGTCTACTTCTATGCCTGTCAATATTTTAATACCCTGTATTTCTTTGTTTAGTTTTTTAATAAGCTCTATCTGCTTAAACAATCGTTCCTCATCCAACCCTCGTGCAACCTTCAAAGATTTTGAATGGTCAGTAATAGCTACGTATTCATATCCCATTTCCCTGGCTTTTGCCGCAATTTCTTCTATAGAATTCATACCGTCGCTCCAATTGCTGTGTATGTGAAGGTCACCTCTTATATCGCCAACTTCAATGGAATTTGGGAGTTTATCCTCCAATGCGGCCTCTATTTCGCCCTTGTTCTCCCTAAGCTCGGGAATTATAAAGGGCATTTTGAGCAATCCATAAATCTCTTCTTCACTTTCGGGATAAAAAAGTTCACCGCTTTCTTTTTTGACAACGCAACTTTCGTCAAACTCCAAACCTTTCTTTTGGGCTATTTCGAATAACTTTGCGTTGTGTTCTCTGCTGCCAGTATAATAATGAAGAGCAATCCAAAAAGACCGCGGTTCAACCACCCGGACGTTCACTCGTATTCCGAGATCTAACAATACACTCAGCCTGTTTTCGTCCCGCTTTAAAACTTCAGCTATCCTAGGATAAGCGAGTACTACATCAGCTATTTCCACTGGATCCTTTGACGAAACAATAATATCAAGATCGCTTATTAGTTCCTCTTTCCTCCGCAAGCTCCCGGCTACGTCTACTTTATCCACAGCAGAGTAAGAACGCAGTATTTCTAATATTTCATCCGCAACATAAAAAGCCGTAGATAATAGCATTTTACCCATTTTTCCCTTTAGCATCTGTATTCCTTTCAAAATACTCTGTTCCGTTTTCACACCTATTCCCGGCAATCCTCTTAATTTACGTTGCTTTGCCGCCTGTTCTAGCTCATCAATCGTAGTTATTCCCAGTGCCTCGTAAATTGTCCTTATCCTCTTTGCTCCAAGCCCGGGAATCTTTAGCATTTCAACAAGCCCTCTCGGGATTTCCTTTTTAAGTTTTTCATAGTAAGCGCATGTACCACTAGTTACAATCTCCCTTATCTTGCCTTCCAGAGCTTTCCCAATTCCTTCTATATTTGCGAGGGACGAAGTTTCTATTAAGCTTTCAATGTCTTCTGAAAGGTTTGCAATGGCCCGGGCGGCTTTGCGGTATGCCCTCACTTTAAAAAAGTTTTCTCCTTTTATTTCCAGCATATCCGCAATATCTGAAAAGATGATGGATACAATATAATTCTTCATACCCTTTTACAACTCCGCATTTAATTATTTTTTTCTTCCTCAAAAAGTTCCAGGAATTCATCGTATTCGGCTTTTATTTTGAAATATTCGTCGGCTATGTTGAGTGCTGTCAAAACCGCTAAATTAACTCGGCTAAGTCTAGGATTCACCTTTGAAAGCAATTTCATTTTTTGGTCCACATAATTCGCTAGCTGCCTTATGTATTCTTCCGATGCTGACCCCTTTATATAATAATCTTCACCACAGATCTCGACTTTTACCCTTGTTACATCAGCCTCTTTTTCCATCTTTTTTCCTCCTCGCTCTCTACTCCCTCAAGCGGCCATTGAATCGCTCCAGTATGTGCTGAGTTATTTTACAGTGTAGACTGTTTATCTCATCATCAGTCAACGTCCTGTCTTTTGCTCTATAGGTTAGTGAAAATGCAAGACTCTTATAACCTTCCGGTATCTGCTCTCCTCTGTATATGTCAAAAAGCTCTACACTTTCTAGTAAGTCTCCCCCTATTTCCTTGATAGCTTCTATTATACTACCTGCAGTTACGCTTTCTTCAACGACTATAGCTACGTCCCTGTCAGCAGCCGGGAACTTAGGAAGCGGCTGGAATTTGACTTCGGTTACAGCTTTATCTAACAATAATTCCAGATCAAGTTCAGCTACATAAACTCTTTTATTCTCCATGGCATAATTTTCCATTACATCAGGATGAACTTCTCCCATATAACCTGCAATTTCACCATCAATTGAAATTCTCGCCGTCCTACCTGGATGGAGAGAAAATAGCTTTGCAGGATAAAACTCAACTTTGCGCACTTTTAATTTTACTAGGAGCGTCTCAATAATTCCTTTCAGGTAGTAAAAATCGAGGTTCTCATCATAGACTGCAAGTCCCAGTTTTTTCTTCTCGACTGGTAGTTCTTTTAAAGGCAGCTGCTTTGGCAGGTAAACTGTTCCTATTTCAAAAACTTTTATGCTCTTTCTCTTTTGGTTAATGTTAAACCTTACCACCTGCAGGATTCCGTCAAGCAGGGTGGTCCTCATTATGCTGTGTTCTTCACCAAGAGGATTTATTAACCTTATTGCATCACGCATTTCATGGTCTTTTGGTATTGCTAAAGCATCAAAAGCACCAGGACTAATAAAGGAATAAGTATAAATTTCCGAAAAACCTAAATCCACCAACGTTTGCTTAACTTCGTCTGTTAGTTTTTGAATCCGGTTTAATATGCCACAGGTAGCTATATTACTGGGCAAAGTTGATGGAATATTGTCATATCCGTAAATCCGGGCAATCTCTTCAGCCACATCGGCCTCCTGATTGATATCAGAGCGGAATGTTGGAATTATGATAAAGGTCTCACTTTCTTTATCTTCTACCTCTATACCAAGCCGCTTTAGAATCTCTACCATTTGTTCTTTTGAAATCTTCGTGCCCAACAGGGCATTTATTTTTTCTACCTTCAACGGCAATTTTCTGGGGAGAACAGGTTCGGGATATATATCGACAAATTCTTTCAATACCCTTCCTGCTCCCAACTGTTCGATAAGCTCACAGGCCCTTTCGGCTGCCATCTCCGCTAAATTCGGATCGAGGCCTTTTTCAAAACGCGAAGATGCCTCAGTCCTTATTCCTAGTCTTCTTGACGTCCGCCGGATGTTGGCCCCTGAGAAATTAGCAGATTCCAATAATACAGTCCGGGTTTGCGCCGTAACTTCACTGTTTGCTCCCCCCATAATACCTGCTAAAGCTACCGGACCTTTTCCATCTGCAATCACTAACGTATCTTCAGTAATCTCCCTTTCGTGCCCGTCCAGGGTAATCAGCTTCTCACCTTTTTTGCCCCTGCGCACTATTATCGAACCCTCTGCTAATTTGTCATAATCGAAGGCATGAAGCGGTTGACCTAATTCTAGCATCACATAGTTTGTGATATCTACAATGTTGTTTATTGGCCGAATTCCACAGAGTTGCAACCTCCTCTGCATCCAAAGAGGAGAGGGCTCAATTTTTACATCTTCGATTATTCTTGCTATATATCTTTTACAAAGGTCGCCGGCTTCTACCGTCACCTTTACCTTGTCAAAAATCTTATCGCAAAATCTTTCTTTTTCAAGACCTCTAGAAAACTTCTTTAAAGAAATATTGAGGGTAGCTGCAGCCTCTCTCGCGATTCCTATGATGCTAAAACAATCGGGTCTATTGGGGGTAAGTTCAAACTCTATCACAGCATCTTCAAGGTCTATGTACTCTTTAATATCCTTTCCAATCGGTGCATCTTCCGGCAAAATTAAAAGTCCGTTTTTCATATCTTCCGGCAAGCCATGGTCGTCCAGCCCCAATTCCTTTGCGGAGCAAAGCATTCCTTGCGATTCTAATCCTCTTATATTTTGGACTTTTATCTCGATACCGCCATCTATAGTCGCTCCCGGTAGAGCAACTGCCACCTTGTCGCCTTCTTTTATATTGTGAGCTCCCGTTATTATTTGGAAGACTTTGCCGCCAGTATCGACTGTTGTTATAAGTAACTTGTCAGAATTGGGGTGCTTTTTAATTTCCAGAATCTTACCTATCACTACGCCTTTTATATCCTGTCCCACATATTCGATACCTTCAGCATTTGAGCCTGACATAGTGAGTTTTTCAGCTAATTCCTCAGCACTTCCTTTATAATCCACGTATTCTTTCAACCATTTGAGAGGTACCCTCATAAATTCTCCTCCTCACTAAAACTGTTCTAAAAACCGCAGATCGTTTTCGAAAAACAATCTCATATCGCTAATACCGTATTTTAGCATCGCAATCCTTTCTAGTCCCATTCCGAAAGCAAATCCCGTCAATTCTTCAGGGTCATATCCACTGTTTCTTAATACATTAGGATGAACCATCCCACAACCTAGTATCTCTAACCATCCCGTATAAGAGCAAACTCTACACCCTTTTCCATTACATGCGATACAAGATATATCCATTTCGGCACTGGGTTCAGTAAACGGGAAATAGCTAGGTCTAAACCGAACTTTTCGTTCTTCTCCATAAAACATCTTTGCAAAAGTTATCAAAGTACCTTTTAAATCAGCCATTGTCACGTTTTTTCCGACCAGAAGTCCTTCGACCTGGTGAAATACGGGGGAATGGGTTGCATCCACCTCATCGGAACGATAAACCCTTCCAGGAACTATAACTTTAATTGGCGGCTTTCGCCTCTCCATCGTCCTGACCTGAACAGGGGAGGTATGGGTCCTTAAGAGAATATCTTCTGTTATATAAAAGGTATCCTGCATGTCTCTGGCGGGGTGATCTTTGGGTATATTCAAGGCTTCAAAGTTATAGTAGTCAAGTTCTATTTCCGGTCCTTCCACTATTTCATACCCGAGCCCTAAAAAAATTTGTTTTATTTCATCCAACACTAATGTTAACGGGTGCTTGTGTCCTATGGCCACCTTAGAGGGGATTGTTACATCAATTTCTTCTCTTTTTAGGCGTTCATTTTTAACAATTTCCTTCAATTCGTTGGATTTTTTAGAAAATTCTTCTTCAATGACTTCTTTAATCTCGTTAGCCAATTTGCCTATTGCCGGCCTTTCTTCTGGTCTTAAATTTGCCATTCCTCTCAAAATGGCTGTGAGTTTTCCCTTTTTCCCTAAGTATTTTATTCGGATATCGTTCAATTCTTTAAGATCCCTTGCCTTTTCAATATCATGAAGAGCTTCCTCTCTCATGTTTAACAGCTCTTCCCGCACTGACTTTACTACCTCCTTCAAACATAAATTATAAAAAAACTTTCGTCCCCTTTCCGGGACGAAAGCTTACGCTCCCCTCCTATCTATCTCTTCAAAAATTACGACCTTATTGAGGAAATTAACCTTCTATATATCAAGTAGGCTGTTATCGAACCCGTAGCTTCAAAAATATTCCAGAAAAAGTCAGCGGCCAGCACCAGACCACGCCCTTTCTCTCCGTTTGGATTAATTATAACATAGCTTCTTCTGTTTTACAAGGTAAAAGAGACACTTCGTTGACGCACCGCTTCAAACAATACGATCCCACTGGCCACTGCAACATTTAACGATTCTGCTTTACCGGGCATGGGAATTTTTACCAATTCCGAGGATATTTCTAGTATTTCAGGAGAAACGCCCTCAGCTTCACTGCCGAACACCAGCACTATAGGGCCGGTTAAATTCGCATCAAAATAGCTCTTATCTGCACCGAGATATGTGGTAACAATCCTGGCACCTCTTTGGGACAACTCCTTTAACACTTCCAGCAGGTCGACTCTCTCAATAATCGGCACATGAAATATGGAACCCATGGTGGACCTCACCACCTTTGGGCTGTATACATCAGCACACCCTTTTCCTGCAAGTATTCCGTTGGCTCCTGCAGCGTCTGCTGTCCGGATTATACTTCCTATATTACCGGGATCTTTAATTCCGTCCAGAGCCACAATCAGGAAGTTTTCCTCACATAGGTCTTCCAACTCGAAAGATTTCATCCTCACAACGGCCATAATACCTTGAGGTGTTTCGGTGTCTGATAAACCTTCGTATTCTTTCCGGGGTACCATGTAGGTTTTTATCTTACCATACTTTTTTATTTTTTCTCCGTGCCGATGCAAAAAATCATCTGATACCAGCAGAAATTCAATTGAATAGTCAGAATTCAATGCCTCTTCGGCGGCCCTGAGCCCTTCCACTATAAAGAGCCCGTGTTTTTTCCTGTAATTTTTAAGTTGTACCAGGGCTTTAATTAGTTTAATCTGTCGTTTTGAAGGCAAATCAAACATCATATTCCCTCACTGAAGATTTGTCTTCCCAGCTTCATCGGGAACCGGATAATGCTTCCCTTCACTGGGATCTATTATGGCAAAAATTCTCAACTTTCCCCCACTAGATGTGCTTTTCAAGTTTTTCGATATCCTTATTTTGGCCAACTACTACCAGAATATCTCCTTTTTTTATGAAATCCTCAGCACCGGGAGAAACAATCACATCTTCATTGCGCTTGATGGCCATTACGTTCAATCCGTGTTTTACCCTCATTTGCAATTCCCTCAATGTCTTATCGTACCATTCGGGCAATGCTTGGATTTCCACAATTGAAAAATCAGGAGAAAGTTCTATATAGTCAAGTATATTCGAAGCAACCAAGTTGTGAGCAACCCGTATACCCATATCCCTCTCGGGAAATACCACCCTGTCGGCCCCGATTTTATATAATACCTTGGCGTGGAGGTCGTTTTGGGCTTTAGCCACTACATATTTCAATCCCATATCTTTTAGAATCAGGGTGACCAATATGCTGGCCTGAATATCGTCACCTATGCTGACAATACCAACATCGAAGTTCCTAACCCCCAGGGCTTTTAATGTATTTTCATCCGTAGCATCGGCCTGGACCGCATGGGTTATACTATCAACCAGAGACTGTACTATTTCTTCATTGATGTCAATACCCAGCACATCATAGCCTAGCTTGTACAGCGTCTTTGCAACGCTGGATCCAAATCTGCCTAAGCCTATAACTACAAACTGTTTCAAAGCAAGTCGCCTCCTGCTATTAACCAACTAATATTCTTTCTTCGGGATGTTTCAATGGAGCTGTTTTCTTTTTGCTGGCCAGTGCCAACGCGATCGTAAGCGGACCTACCCTCCCGCTAAACATTGTTAAAATGATGAGTATCTTCCCGGCATCGCTCAGGTGAGGAGTAAGTCCCAAAGATAAACCTACAGTTCCAAAGGCAGATACTGTTTCAAAGAGTATGGTAATGAAATCGGCTTCTTCAGTTAGCGTAAGCAGGAATGAGACGGTGATTACTAGTAAAAGAGCTATTACCATTATAACGCAAGCCTTAAACACATTATCCCAGGGAATGCGCCTTTTATATATTTCCACATCTTCCTTTGATGTAATTACTGAATATAACATCATTAAAACTAAAGCGAAAGTTGAAGTTTTTACACCGCCACCTGTAGAACCCGGTGAAGCTCCGATGAACATCAATAAAATGGTAAAGTATTTGGCAGCTAGCGACATATCAGGTTGACTTATCGTATTAAATCCTGCGGTCCTCGTTGTTACAGACTGAAAAGCTGCGGCCAGAATTTTTCCCATCGGCGAAAGTCTACCAAGGGTTTTGGGGTTTGAGTACTCGAGAGCGTATATTAAAAGGAAACCGATTACAAGTAAAAGTCCTGTCGTTGTCAGAATTACTTTTGAATGAAGGCATAGCTTATGAAATTTTCTTTTCGTGAATAAGTCGTATATTACCGAGAACCCTAGCCCTCCAAAAACAATCAAGGTCATTATCACGATATTTACCAGCGGATCCTCAACAAAAGGAGCGAGATTTTTGAAGTCTCCTATGACGTCAAATCCTGCGTTGTTAAATGCCGAGACCGCATGGAATATTCCGGCAAATATTCCCCTTGATAATCCGTAGATCCGGACAAACCGCAGAGAAAGTAAAAAAGCTCCTACTCCTTCGAATATTAAGGTTGTAAAAAGGATGTACCTTGTTAACTTCACCACCCCGGCGAGAGTCAGCTGGTTTAACGCTTCTTGCATCACCAAGCGCTCTCTCAAAGTGATCCTCTTGCCCAGGATTAAAAATATTAACGTGGCCATCGTCATGAATCCGAGGCCACCGATTTGTATGAGAAGCATAATCACAATCTGGCCAAACAGAGAATACTGATTGTAGGTGTCTACCACCACAAGTCCGGTAACACATGTCGCAGAAGTTGCCGTAAAAAGGGCGTTTAAAAACCCTACACTCTCACCGTTTTTTGAGGCCACGGGTAACGAAAGCAGTATGGCCCCAAAAAGTATAACTATTGCAAAACCTAACGCAAGTATCTTAGCAGGTCTTAATTTCAACTGAAGGCCAACTGAAAGAGCTTTAATTTTTAATCGCCTCCTAAACATTTAAAAAAAAGCGACCGAAGCCGCTTTTATTTGATGTTAGCCTTTGCAATTTCTACTAATTGACTAAATCCCCCCTGGTCATGAACGGCCATTTCTGCCAGCATTTTCCGGTTAATCTGGATACCCGCTTTTTTAAGACCGTTTATAAATTTGCTGTAAGAAAGGCCATTAGCTCTCGCCGCAGCATTTATTCTTGTAATCCAGAGCCTTCTGAAATCGCGCTTTTTTAACTTGCGCCCCACATAAGCATACATCAAGGATTTTAAAACTGCTTGGTTAGCTATCTTAAACCTCTTGCTTTTTGCACCATAATATCCTTTAGCTAGCTTTAAAATCTTTTTGTGTCTTCTTCTTGCAGTAACACCTTTTTTAACTCTTGGCATATATTTATCCCCCCTACTTTACTTGTATGGAATGAGTTGCAAAATTCGCTTGTAATCAGCCTTGCTAACAAAGGCCGGTTTCCTTAAATGTCTCTTCCTCTTTTTGGATTTATGTGTTAGAAGATGGCTTTTATTGGTTTTGGCTCTTTTTATTTTTCCCCTTTTTGTCAGGTTAAATCTTTTGGCAGCACCCCTGTGTGTCTTTATTTTTGGCATAGTGCACTCACTCCTTAGATGTATTTTGTTTTGGTGAAAGTAGCATTACCATGTTTCTCCCCTCAATAGCAGGGGGTTTTTCCACTATAGCTTTCTCTTTAACACTTTCTGCTAGCCTTTTTAGGACATCCTCTCCCAATTGGGTGTGGGTTATCTCCCTTCCCCTAAACCTTATAGTGACTTTTACTTTATTGCCGTCTTCTAAAAATCTGAGTGCATTTTTCACCCTAACCTGGAAATCATGTTCTTCAATATTGGGGCTCATTCTGATTTCTTTTATGCTGATAACTTTTTGGTTTTTACGTGCTTCCTTTTCCCTTTTGCTTTGTTCATATTTATACTTGCCATAATCCATTATTTTGCAAACCGGCGGCTTTGCCTGAGGCGCAACTTTAACTAAATCTAACTGTCTTTCCTGAGCGATTTTCAATGCCTCTTTTAAAGGCATTATGCCCAGCTGTTTACCGTCCACATCGATAACCCTAACTTCTCGGGCTTTTATTTCATAATTTACTTCAAGTTCTTTTTCTTTGGTAATATCGTTCACCTCCAAAAATTAAATAAAATAAAGGGCAGGAAGAATCCACCTGCCCACTTTTACCTTTTTTAGGACCTTATAGGCTTTCGCCATAAGGTGAGAAGATGAATTCTTCTGCTTTTTGATACCTTTATTTTGTTTTCAATTACCTAATCTAATATATCACACGGTATTTCTCAATGTCAATCGTTTTATCTAATTATTGCTTGTTTTTGATCCTTTCTTTTATCTCTTCTATAAATTCCCTTAGCCCTTTTGTTCCAATATCACCTTTTTCTCGGATTCTTACTGAAACTGTACCTTCAGCAGCTTCTTTTTCTCCAACGATAAGCATATAAGGTATCTTTTGCAACTGAGCTTCTCTTATCTTATAGCCAACTTTCTCATTTCTTTCATCCAGCTCTACCCTGATATCGTTTTCTTCAAGTTCACTTTTTACTTTACGGCCGTATTCCAAAAATTTTTGGCTTACTGGAATTACCCTAACCTGCTCCGGTGCAAGCCATACCGGGAACGCACCAGCATAATGTTCTATGAGGATCCCGATGAAGCGCTCGAGGCTCCCGAAAACAGTACGATGAATCATTACAGGTCGGTGCTTTTCTCCATCCGGTCCAATGTAGGTAAGGTCAAAGCGCTCTGGCATCATGAAATCTAGCTGGATCGTACCACACTGCCAGGTCCGCCCTATGCTATCTTTTAGGTGAAAATCTATCTTTGGACCGTAGAAAGCTCCATCACCTTCATTTATTTTGTAATCAAAACCTTTTTTCTCCAAGGCATTTTTCAGTGCCGATGTAGCTTTCTCCCACAGTTCATCAGGGCCCATTGAGTTTTCCGGCCGTGTGGAAAGTTCCACATGGTATTCGAATCCAAAAACATTGTAAATGTAATCAGCAAGTTCTATTACCTCAATTATTTCTTGTTCAATCTGTGAGGGCATCATAAAAATATGGGCATCATCTTGAGTAAAACTCCTAACTCTCATCAAACCATGTAGCACTCCGGAAAGCTCATGCCTATGGACAAGACCTAATTCTGCTAACTTCAATGGAAGTTCTCTATAGCTGTGGACTTCGCTTTTATATATTAGTATTCCTCCTGGACAGTTCATCGGTTTTATTGCATAACCTTGACCATCGATTTGGGTAAAATACATATTCGATTTATAATGGTCCCAATGTCCTGAGCGTTTCCACAGTTCTTCACTCAATATAATCGGCGTTTTAATTTCCTTATAACCCCTTTTTTGATGTTCCTTTCTCCAGAAATCAATTAATGTATTCCAGAGTATCATTCCTTTTGGGTGGAAAAACGGGAACCCTGGCCCTTCTTCGTGCATACTGAACAGATTAAGTTCCTTTCCGAGTTTTCTGTGATCTCTCTTCTTGGCTTCCTCCAAATTCTTTAAGTATTCATCCAGCATGGATTTTTTAGGAAACGAGGTGCCATAAATTCGCTGAAGCATTTTATTGCGCTGGTCGCCTCTCCAATAAGCGCCTGCGAGGCTTGTCAACTTCAAAGCTTTTATCTTTCCTGTGGACGGTATATGAGGTCCCGCACATAAATCGATAAATTCTCCATTTTGGTAAAAACTTATCTTAGCGTCCTCGGGGAGATTTTCGACTAATTCGATTTTGTATGGTTCTCCCATTTCTTGTAATTTTTTTATTGCTTCTTCTCTGGTTACTTCTATCCGGACAAACGGATGATCTTCAGCTACTATTTTTTCCATTTCTTTTTCAATCTTTTCCAAGTCTTCCGGTGTAAAACTCTCGTCCCTGTCAAAATCGTAGTAAAAGCCTTCTTCTATAGAAGGGCCAATACCTAACTTCACATCAGGAAAAAGTCTTTTCACAGCTTGAGCCATCACGTGAGAAGTGCTATGCCTAAAAGCATTTCTACCTTCCTCATCCTCAAAGGTAAGTATTTCTACTTTAGAATCCTCTTCCAATTTGTAACTTAAGTCCACAAGTACACCGTTGACCCTAGCTATCAAAGCTTCCTTGGCTAGCTTCGGGCTTATGTCCCGTGCCACATCCATTACAGTGACACCTTTGGGATAAACTCTCTCTTCATCACCTTTTAAGAAAACTCTCACCTTTTCCTGCATCACCTTCACCTCTTTTCAGTATATGAGTTTTTTAAACCGAAAAACCTCCCGTCCTGAAAGGGACGAGAGGTTGCTCCCGTGGTTCCACCCTTATTTTAACTCTTTACAGCGATAAAGGTGCTACCTTTGGACTCCGAGGTGGTTTTCAGCTTACTATTCTCAGGGCGTTCCCACCTGACAGCCCCTCTCTGGGAGAAATCGTAAGCCTACTCTTCTCTTCATAGTCCTTAATCAATATTCAGTTTAGTTAATTATACCCCCTCTTTGCAAATAAAGTCAAGTTTTCCAATTTAAAAATTGGTCCAATACAAGAATGCCGCTTGTATCAAGCCTATGAAAAATCCTATAACTCCACCTAAGATCTCAATTTGCTTTAGTTCTTTTTTTGAAAGCTTTACTATAAGCCTTTCTAATTCCTCTAATTCAAGAGAATTGATTTTTTCTTCAACTAATTTGCCCAGTTTAATTTTCTCTTTGATTTTTGAGGCCAAATTTTTCTTTAATTCATCTAATATCCTTCCTCCATGGCGATCTATGGCTTCTCCTAAAAAATTTGTAATTACTGTCTTTAAAGAGTTCGGTAAAAAATACGGTAATTCTTCATATGCCTTTTGTTCTATAATACTTTTGAGATTTAACAGGATATGGAACTTCATTTCCTCCGATGTCAGTTGATTCAGTATATCATCATAAGAAAGAAATTCTTTTTCTAAAGTTTCACCAATATTTTTTGAAATCTCTGCTCTTCTTTTGGGGATAAGCCCTTGGAATTCAACCCCTAAAATTTTAACTGGTCTCAAAGGGCGAAATATGAGTTTAATTGCAAGTACGTTGGTTTCCCAACCTATAAAAGCACCTACAAGTGGCATAAGAATTATTTGCAAAAGCGTGTAACTATGATCCATTGCTTCTACCTCGCAAGTTATATAGCTTTTTTAAAAATAATATAACACATATTAAGTAAAATAGCCAATAAAAAAGCCCCATAAATTGGGGCTAAATCACTTTTTACCACGCTTTGAATTTATGCAGATTTCACAGTCGTTGCAAAAATAAACTCTATCCTCAAAAATGTTGTAAATTACATTTACGAGTTCACTTTTTTCTATCCCGTTAAACCCATGAATTACTATCTTTTGAGGAGCTAAATTGATGAGCATACTCAGCGCTATATCTTCCAAGCTAAAATCAGGATTTTCCTTGGCTAAAATATCTATACCTTCATCCCTTTCTAGGGGCTCCATATTACCATTCATCAAATGAAATTCCCCATTGGACAGCAAAACATGGACTAATTCCTCTCGGGGATCATTAACATAAACAATAAATTTAAGTAGGTTTATAAACTCCCGATACTCTTTTTCTACTAAATATTCATCTACAGCCTTATCGATGACTTCTTCCAGCATTTCAATATACTCTTTTAACCTAAAATTAATAAAACCTTCCAAGATTACCGTATCGCAACCTCTAAAGTAGTCCAATAATTTATGTATTATTACTGACTTACGTTTTGACCTATCAGGAAAAGTGCCTTTTTGGCTGCTTTTGGGATAATTTAGCATTTCTCTTGCAAAATCATATATAATTTTATTTTCAGCCTCCGTAAAATAAAAAAATTTCTTTATAATTCTTTTTATTAGTTTAGGTTCCCATAAATCAATCACTAAATCCGCCAGAATTTCAACAAGAGAAACAAAAATTTCCTCAGCTATTGCAAAATCGTAAAAAATAGAACTTCCTAACACTTTTTTACGAAAACTTACTCCCGCTCTCTTTGTCTTCAAGTCCTCTAATTCAAGGCAAAATCTTTCCTCCAAACTGGAAAACGGCTTTATTATTCCCACCGTTAATAATCGCATCAAAGCCACTCCCTTCCCGGCTTATAAATATTATATGTTGACACTTTTAAGTCTTATACTGCAAAAAGAAGGGAGTTGGCCTAGAATTTGGACAAAAAAAAGCCTTTTTTAGGCATAAAAATGGTGGGCGCTGTAAGGATCGAACTTACGACCTCTTCCGCGTCAAGGAAGCGCTCTCCCACTGAGCTAAGCGCCCACTACGTGGTGCCGGGAACCGGAATCGAACCGGTATGGGTATTGCTACCCCCAGGATTTTAAGTCCTGTGCGTCTGCCAGTTCCGCCATCCCGGCGTATTTGCATATTGGAGGCGGCACCCAGATTCGAACTGGGGATAGAGGTTTTGCAGACCTCTGCCTTACCACTTGGCTATGCCGCCATTTAAAATAAAAAATGGAGCGGAAGACGGGACTTGAACCCGCGACCCTCGCCTTGGCAAGGCGATGCTCTACCTCTGAGCCACTTCCGCATAAAGTGGTGCCTTGGGGCGGAATCGAACCACCGACACGAGGATTTTCAGTCCTCTGCTCTACCAACTGAGCTACCAAGGCTTGATAAAATATGGCGACCCAGAAGGGACTCGAACCCTCGACCTCCAGCGTGACAGGCTGGCGTTCTAAACCAACTGAACTACTGGGCCGCGTAACATTTTTTGGTGGGCGAAACAGGGCTCGAACCTGTGACCCCGTGCTTGTAAGGCACGTGCTCTCCCACCTGAGCTATCCGCCCTCGAGACAATTTTAAGTATACCCGATAAATTATTCACTGTCAAAAACAAAGAACCTTAGTTATAACTGTTTATGTAGTGTATCCACAAATTATCGCCTTTTTTCTTTGAATATCAAGTTCATCTATATCCTTATGTGCTCACTTTCCCTATTTCAACTTTATTTAGTCATCTTTTTTCTCAATTTGCTCTTTAGCAAGCTTTATCAATTTTTTTACCATATGGCCTCCTATCTTACCCGTTTCCCTCGCAGTCAACCCCCCCCAACCTCGTTTTTTTATGTCATCGTCTAAGTGGAGCTCCCTTGCTACTTCTTCTTTTAACTTCTCAAGCTCTTCGTTTGATTTTGAATTTGTTTTCTTATTTTGGGGCACAAATACTCCCCCTTTTTTTATTATCTTTTAATATAGAGTGTGCACAATATCTTCCTTATTATGCACCATAAGTAATATCTCGATAAAATTAACGAAAAACATAACATAAGTAAGTAAGAAAGTCAATGAAAACGCGCAAAATAATTGATAGTGAGAGGTGGTTTTGATATAATTAATTTCACAATAAAAATATTCCCAGGAAAGGAAGTGCTTGTATCTTGAAGGAGAAGGTTCAAGAAGTCCTAAACAAGATTCGCCCGTCGCTCCAAGCGGATGGCGGCGATGTAGAATTAGTGGATGTGGACGAAGAAAAAGGTATCGTCAAGGTAAGATTAAAAGGTAGCTGTTTTGGTTGTCCGTTCTCTACAATGACTCTTAAAAATGGAATTGAGCAGACATTAAAAGAAGAAGTACCGGGTGTAAAGGAAGTACAGGCAGTTTAATTCAAATCGATGAAAATCACATAAGAACACCGCTTTTGAAGTCTAAACCAAAAGCGGTGTTCTTTCTTTTACTATAACTTGACATTAACTCTCGTTTGGAGTATATTATTTTCAGAAAACCAACTAAAACGATAGGAATTAAGGGGCGAATTAAATTGAAGCTCTCTACTAAAGGTCGTTATGGACTTACCGCTATGTTTGATTTAGCTATTAATTACGGGAGAGGTCCAATTCCTTTAAAAAGCATTGCGGACCGGCAAAATATCTCCGAACATTATTTAGAACAGCTCATAATGATTCTAAGAAAAGCCGGTCTCGTAAAAAGTGTCCGGGGCGCTCAAGGCGGTTATATGCTGGCTAAAAAACCATCGGAAATTACAGTAGGTGACGTCCTTAGAGCACTTGAAGGACCTATCGGACTTGTCGATTGCGTGCTGGAGCAGGACCCAGTAGAATGCGATAAAGCAGAAAATTGCATAATGCGCCTAGTATGGGAAAAAATAAGGGACAGCATAATACAAGCAGTAGATTCAATAACGCTTCAGGATATGTGCGACGAAGCTGAAAAACGTAAGGCTTCACAGGAAAGTTACATGTATTATATTTAACTTTTCTTTTAAAACATTCTTTGGTCAAAAGGAGATGAAGTTATGAAAAGAATTTATATGGATCATGCAGGCACTACCCCAGTTAGGAAAGAAGTCCTTGAAGCTATGATACCGTATTTTACCGAAAAATTTGGCAACGCATCAACCATATATTCATATGGCAGGGAAGCTAAGGCAGCTATCGAAGAAGCTCGCGAAAAGGTCGCCCACCTTATCGGGGCTGATCCGAAGGAAATATTCTTTACCGGTGGAGGCACCGAATCAGACAACTGGGCTATAAGAGGCATTGCCCACGCAAATAAAGAGAAAGGTAAACACATTATAACAACTTCAATAGAACACCATGCTGTCCTCCATACTTGCGAAGACTTGGAGAAGGAAGGTTTCAAAGTTACTTATCTTCCAGTAGACAAATACGGTTTAGTGAAAGTTGAAGACGTAATTAACGCTATTACCGATGAAACAATTCTTGTCACTATAATGCATGCCAACAATGAAATCGGAACAATAGAACCTATTGCAGAAATAGGTAAGGCTCTTAAAAAGCTCGACAGGAAAATATATTTCCACACCGATGCAGTGCAGACCGTAGGTAAAATTCCTGTAAATGTCGATGAATTAGGAGTAGATCTTCTAAGCATCTCCTCTCACAAAATATATGGCCCCAAAGGCGTTGGCGCTTTATACATCCGTAAAGGTACCCGGATAAAACCTTTCATAACAGGAGGAGCCCAGGAAAATAAGAGGCGTGCAGGGACTGAGAATGTACCGGGTATCGTTGGCTTTGGAAAAGCCGCAGAACTGGCAGAGCAGGAGCTTCAAGAACAATATAAAAAGCTTTCTTACTTGAGAGATAAATTGATTAAAGGGATAATGGAGAAAATACCACACGTTATTTTGAACGGTCATCCAACCCAGCGTCTGCCTCATAATGTCAACGTATGTTTCAAATATATAGAAGGCGAGTCCTTACTCCTCAACCTTGACATGAAGGGCATTTGCGCCTCTAGCGGTTCAGCCTGCACGTCGGGTTCGCTGGAACCATCTCATGTGCTTCTTGCAATAGGGCTACCACCCGAAATAGCCCACGGCTCTTTAAGGCTCACTTTAGGAAGGGATAATACTGAGGAAGACGTAGATTACGTGCTAGAAGTTCTTCCCGGTATCGTACAAAAATTACGCGAGATGTCTCCTCTTTTCCCCAAAGAAGGAGGTAACTAAAGATGTACAGTGAAAAAGTAATGGAACATTTTACGAATCCCAGAAATGTAGGAGAAATTCCAGACGCAGACGGAATTGGTGAAGTCGGAAACCCCGTATGCGGGGATCTCATGAAAATATATATAAAGGTTAAAGATAACGTGATTGAAGATATCAAATTTAAAACTTTCGGCTGCGGCGCGGCTATAGCAACCAGCAGCATGGTAACAGAAATGGTCAAAGGCAAGACTATCGATGAGGCCTTAAAAGTTACTAACAAAGCTGTGGCAGAGGCTTTAGGAGGGTTACCTCCTATTAAGATGCACTGTTCAAATCTTGCGGCTGATGCCCTCCATGCTGCAATAGAAGATTACAAAAAGAAAAAGGAGAGCAAAAATGTCGCTAAATAAGAATAGGGTGGTCGTTGCAATGAGCGGTGGAGTGGATAGCTCCACCTGCGCTTATTTATTGAAAGAACAAGGCTACGAAGTCATAGGTATTACAATGCAAATCTGGCAAGACCCCTCCGAAGATTATATGTACCGGGAGGGGGGATGCTGTTCTATAGGTGCCGTTTACGACGCGCGTAAGGTTGCTGAAAAGCTCGGAATCCCTTATTACGTTTTGAATTTCAAAGAAGTATTCAGTAAAAAAGTAATAGATTACTTCATTGAAGAATATCTAGAGGGTAGAACTCCTAACCCCTGCATTGCTTGCAATAAATACATTAAATTCGAAGCTCTTTTACAGAAAGCAATGGAAATCGATGCTTATTATCTTGCTACTGGCCATTATGCGAGAATCGAATATGATATCTCTTCTGGTAGATATCTATTAAAAAAAGGAAAAGACAAAAGCAAGGATCAATCTTATGCCCTCTATAATTTGACTCAAAAACAGCTTGAGCACTTGCTACTGCCCTTAGGGAATTTCACAAAAAGCCAAATTCGAGATATCGCAAGAAAAGCAGGCTTGCCTGTAGCTGAAAAACCCGACAGCCAAGAAATCTGTTTTGTGAATACAAATTACAAAGATTTTTTAAAAGAAAACGCCGCTGATAGAATAAAGCCAGGCCCAATTTTAGATAAAAGAGGAAAAATTCTGGGACAACACAACGGAATTGCCTTTTATACAATAGGTCAAAGGCGGGGGTTAGGAATCTCTGCAGGAAGACCGCTATATGTGATTGACATTGATCCAAAAAGGAATGCCATTATAGTCGGCGATGAAAACGATTTGCTGACCAAAGAATTTATTGCAGACAAAGTAAACTGGATAGCTTTCGATTCTTTGACAAGTAAAAGGCATGTTCTTGCTAAAATCCGCTATAATTTTGAAGAAAAACCTGCTTCAATCTTCCCGTTGGAGTCTGGCAAAGTAAAGGTGGTTTTTGACGAACCCCAAAAATCTGTAACCCCTGGGCAATCAGTAGTCTTTTACGATGGGGATGTAGTTTTGGGCGGTGGAATTATAGCTGAAAAGGTGTGCTAAATTTTCACATCTATATGTCGGCAGTTCTTGCTAGGGGATTTCCCCCTTTTTTTATTTTTTTCCTCTTTACCTCTTTCTTTTTCGGAAGTAACCTGCAAGTTCTCCGCTTTCGAAGTTAAGTTAACTTTTTGCCTTTTAACATCCTGTCGCTTTTGAAATTGCACACCCAACATTGTTTGCATCGTGTAACTAGCATCTTTCAGGGTCTGCTGATCTTTTGCTATTTCTGTCACTTTTGGAATAACTACCTGCATGTCAACCGGCCGCAAGATTTACTCACCTACTTTCACTTTCATAAGGCCTGAACTTTATCTGGCCTTCATAATTATAAAAAGTAGCGTGTTCAATTTTATCCTTTAATTTCATACTCGCATTAGCTATTATAATGGTGACACCCGGAAAAACGGCATCGTATACAGAAATTTTAGCAGTCGTTGAATTCTGCATAATAAGCGCGAGCTTTTCTTTTTCTTCTTGCAAAACTTTTCTTTTTTCATCAAGTATCATCTCTGATTCTTTTAATCTCCGCAGCATATCGAGCTTGTCTTTGGACAAGTCCTCCTTATTTTTTTGCTTTTCTAGAATTTCAATTGCTTTTCTTGCTTTGCTCAAAGCGCTTTCCACATTTTCGAGTTCTTCACTTATTTCAAGTAGCTTTCTTTTCTGTTCGAGTGTTACTCCTACTTCCACCTCAGTAAAGGTAGCCATTGGTGAACCTATGACCTTTGCTTTTATCTCCTCTCCTGCCCTTACAGTGCCGCCAACTAATAGCCCTTTTTTCCCCCTTACTTCTATCCTACTTCCGGCAGAAACGAGGCTGTGCATTATCGCCTCGTGGGCAATTATATTTCTCCCGGCTATTAAGGTGCTATTTTCTACAAACTTTGCAACAATATCTTGGGCAGCCTTAACGACTCCCTTTCCCATTCCCCGAATCCCTCTTTTTAGCACGACTTTGCCACCTGATATTATTTCCGCCGCTTCTACGTAACCTTCTACTTCTATATCTCCCTCGGCTTTAACTTTATATCCGCTTTTTACATTCCCATAAATCTTTACACTACCAACAAAATCTATATTTCCTGTAGAAGGGCCTACATCTCCCCTTATCTCCATTACGGGCAATACGCTCACTTTATCCCCATCTATTACAGGATGTCCATCGATAGCAGAAAAAATCTTTTTTCCATCTTCGGAAAAAACTACATTTTTCCCCTGGCGCAATTTAACTTGCTTTCCGTCTTTAGCGGGTATTGTTTTCCCCGTTACGGTTTTTCCTGGTGAGCCTTTTTCAGGCGGTACTATTTCTGCTAACAACTGCCCCTTTGTTACATTCGTAATAAATCCAAGATCGTGAAAATCCACCCTTCCATCTTTATCGATTTTAGGCTTCAATTCTTTATGGATTTCAATGTGATATATTATTTTCCCATCTTCCCCCGCCTTTGGCTCCAAACCCTTTGCAATCTCGATTGGAGTATTAAATATACCTTTTTCTAGCATTTCCTTTATTTTGTTTGTGTCTATTCCGTATACAACCCCCGCATTGTTTAATTCAATTATAATATCCTCAAGGCTAAAGTTCTTATCTTTTTCGGGGGGAGGAAACAAAGTGAGGGTCGCGCTCATTTCGTCTTTGGAAATCTTCACCTGCACCGAAGGGGCATCCGCAATCTTTTCTACACCATACTCATCGCCTGTACCCGAGTGGACCAAATCCTTTTCGCTTATTTTTGGTTTTTCCACTAGCATAACCCCCTAGCTTCTAAAATAGGCTTTTTTTCTGCTCAAGCTTCCTCTTAACCTCAAAATGGCTTTTGTATGAAGCTGCGATATTCGGGCCGGTGAAAGATTCAAAACTACAGAGATTTCCTTCAAGTTCAGACCTTCGTAATAATAAAGCGCGATCACCAGTTTCTCTTTTTGTGGGAGTTTTTCTATTGCATCTCCCAATAATTTCTTCAACTCTTCTTTTTCCACATGACGTTCAGGTCTTTCGTCTTCTTCAGCTGCAACCGAAAGTATTTCCTCAAGAGAAACTAGATTTGTTGCCGCAAGTTCCATATAAGTTTGCTGAAGTTCTTCCATAGTAATATCTAATTTTCTGCAGATATCTTCATCTGTCACATTTCCATTCAATTCCTGTTCCAGCTGGGAATAAGTTTCTTGCAGAAGTCTTGCTTTTTCCATTGTCTTTTGAGGTATCCAGTTTAACTTCCGCAGTTCATCCAGCATTGCTCCTTTGATTCGGGAATAAGCGAATGTCTCAAATTTAACTCCTTTCTCCATATCATAGCGCTCAATGGCCTGCAAAAGGCCTATGACACCTGCACTTACCAGATCATCATAATCTATCGACGGCGGCAGATTTATGGCTAGCCGGGCTGCTATATGTTTCACGAGAGGTATATATTTTTTTACAAGCTTTTCTTTAACATTTAAATCCTTTGTATTTTTGTACTCAATCCAAAGATTTTCGGCCCTGACTGCCTCCTGCACCCGATCACCTCTAATCTTATAATATTTTTATCCCATGCCCTACAGTCTTCACCGTCAATTCTCCTGTATCGCAGCAAAATTCTACAGTCCTTCCGTAATTGCCTTCTACATCTTCAGCAACAAGCTCTATGTTCAGTTGCGCTAGTTTCATTTTTACAGCTTCCACATTTCTTTTTCCTATCATCATAATGTTTTTGTTCGACTTTAATTGAAACATTTGCGCTCCCCCTGCTATCTTTGCGATGAGTTTTTTGGGATTCGCTCCTGCCTTTTTTAATTCTTCATAAAGTAGTTCTATAGCTGTATCCGCAAATTTTCCAGGATTGAAATCTTTTTTGCCGCTCAAACTGCTATCGGGGAGCATGATATGAGCCAGCCCACCTATTTTTTTTGTGCTATCATACAATGCTACCCCTACGCAAGATCCCAACCCAAAGGATACAAGCAATGCCGGTGCTTTTGCTGTTTTATATTCCCCCATTCCCACTCGAATTATTTTCATTGAAAGACCTCACTCCAGTAGTGTTTAAAAGTGCGCTAAAAGCCTTGTCATCATCGGGTATAAGGAAAAAGTGAATTTTTATATCGTCCAGGCCTTCTTCAAACTCGGTTTCTATTAAAAAGGCCGTATCACCAATGTAGCCGTAAAGGCTTAATGGAAAGCTGAGTATGGCGCCGGCCATATCGATGGCAAGACAAGGTACGGAAACTCTCAAAGGTAGTCCAGTAAAATCTGCAAGAGCAGCCACAAAAGCACTGGCGATTATATTCCCCATTTCTTTCAAGGCGGATTCTTCTATAGGTGTCAATTCCAAATTTTCTTTTGATTCTCGAAGTATTACTCTAAGTAAATTTAGTGTATCGCCAGGCTGCATAATGAACAAAATATTGAAAGCTAGCTCTCCTTCTACTCTAAAGAAAACTCCAGTAACTACCTTCTCAGGTCCGCCGACCGATTTTGTTACTTCATCGAAGGGCAAAACCTTTACTTCTGGAATTTTCATCTTCACCTTTTTTGCGAGCAACATCGACAGAGCCGTCGCCGCGTTTCCCGCCCCTATGTTACCGATTTCTTTGAGGGCATCCAATTCTATTTCCGTGAACATATCTTTTACCTCACATTGCGGCCCTCGCTTCTGCCTCGCTGGGCCTTAGTATTTTTTCAAGGTTTAGTATTATCAGCAACCTGTCACCTATCTTGCCCACTCCTTCCAAAAAATCCGAACTAATGCTTCCAACAACCGATGGAGCCGGTTCAATAGCATCCTGAGGTAATTGCACGACCTCCGTAGCAGAATCTACAATCATTCCTACCGTCAAATCGTCTACATTAACGATAATGATTCTCGTATCCCCATTAATTTCTCCAGGAGGCAGACCAAATCTCTTCTTAAGATCTATTACCGGAATGATTTCGCCCCTTAAGTTTATAACACCTTCCACAAAATACGGAGCTTTCGGCACTCTTGTTATGGGCATCATTCGCTCTATTGTATTTACCTGCATTATGTTCACACCGTACTCTTCCTGTCCCAGCTTAAACACCACAAACTGGCGGATTTCATCCATGCTGTTAAACCTCCTTTAAATCAAAGTATTTATGTCTAAAATCAGGGCAACCTGACCGTCTCCCAAAATTGTAGCACCGGCAATAAATTTTATGTTTTTCAAAAAATTCCCAAGGGATTTGATCACTATTTCTTGCTCTCCCAGAAGTGTATCTACTATAAGCCCAACTTCTTTATCTCCTTTTTTAACTATGACAACTGTTAAAGTCTCATCTTTGGGGCTTTCGTTAGGTATATCAAGGATTTCATGTAATCTCAATATCGGAACCACATTTCCCCGTAATAAAATCACTTCGTTATTTTGTACTTTCTTCAATTCGCTAGTTTGAATAATTACTATCTCTTTAATCGAACTTAAAGGAATGGCGTATTTTTCGCGCCCAAGTTCCACCATCAAAGCTTGGATTATAGCGAGAGTCAATGGCAGCCTTATTAAAAATGTAGTGCCTTCATCTTTTTTTGTCCTTATTTCAACTGATCCGCCAAGGGATTCGATTTTTGTCTTAACTACATCTAATCCTACTCCCCTTCCAGAAATATCCGTTACTTTATCTCTCGTACTGAAGCCAGACTCAAACAGGAAATTCAGAATTTCATTTTCTTTTAATTTTTTCCCTGCCGATGTATCTACTAAGTTCATCCTCTGGGCTTTTTCTAAGACTTTTTCCAGATCCACACCGCGCCCGTCATCCGATACTTCTATTACCACGTTATTACCATCGTGGAAGGCTTTCAGCTTTAATGTGCCCTCTTTTGATTTACCTTTTTTTACACGTTCCTCAGGAGTTTCAATACCGTGGTCCAAAGCGTTCCTTACAAGATGTATCAGCGGGTCTCCTATTTCATCTATGATCGTCCTGTCAAGTTCTGTTTCGGCACCCTCTATAATTAGATTCACTTCCTTTTTGAGCTCTCTTGATAAATCACGGACAACCCGTGGAAACCGGTTAAAGACATTCTCAATGGGCACCATTCTCACTTTCATAACCGCATCGTGCAAGCTGGAGGTGATTCTCGCTAAGTACTCTAAGGATTCACGCCTTTTTTGTGCGTGTTCAGTCAATTTATCCTGTTCTTCCAAACGAGTTTTTATTATAATGAGTTCGCTGACTAAGTTCATGAGATTGTCCAACCGCTCTATATCAACCCTTAATGTCTTTGCTGGGGTCTTGACCTTGTTTTTATCATTCTGAGTTTGTTTAACAAAGGTCTTTTCTTTTTCTTCAATGGCTTTTTCTACTTTATTTACTTTTACTTCCTTTACATTGACACTTTTTATCTCTGAAACAGAATATACCGCATTCAAAAGTTCTTTTTCCGATTTTGAGGTTATAATATAAACGTAAAATTCCTTTTCGAATTTTTCGTCCTCAATGTCTTGAACATGAGGGATTGTCTTAACTATCTCGCCAAAATTTTCCAAGTTCTTGAACACCAGAAATGCCCTGGCTGATTTTAGGAGACAGTTATCCTGCAGCTCTACGCGCACTTGCCATATTTTTAAATTTTTCTTTGCCGCCTCTTCGATAATTCTTTGCTCAAATTCATTAAAAATCTCCTCTTTTTCGGTGTAAGTTACTTTGTAAGTTTCGTTGCAAGACGATTCTCCTGACAGAATTTTGTGCAATTTGTCAACTATTAAGTTTATATCTGTTTCCCCTTCGCTTCCTTCACTAGAAATTTTCTTTATCATTTCTTGAAGTAAATCAACACATTCAAAAAGCACATCAATAAGGGCTTCCGTTACTTGAAAATCCCCACTCCTTATCGCATGCAGTAGATTTTCCATTTCGTGAGTTAATTCGGATATCTTATTAAAGCCCATTGTCCCTGCCATACCCTTTAAAGTATGGGCAGACCTAAAAATTTCCTCTATGATTTCTTGGCTTGGATTTTTTTCAAGGGCCAAAAGATTGTTGTTCAAATTTTCGATATGTTCCGTTGCTTCCTCCAAAAAAACATTTAAATAACGGCTATCCATTCCTGTCTAAACCCTCCTATTTGAAAACTCCTATAGATTCGCTTTATATATAACCTTTCTGGCGTAGCTTTCTTTGCTCGGCTAAAACGAATTTTATTATCTCATCCCTTTCCTGGTCTTTAAGATCTATAAATTGAACTCCGATGTTATAGGGGTGTACGCGCCTTACAGGATCTTTAGCTATTCTTACAACCCTTGCTTTTATATCGATTTCTCTAGATTCAAGAGGGAGTTTAATCTCAATTACCTCGCCTTTTTCTAATTCCTTGCCAAAATATATCATCGCTCCGCTAGCACTTAGGTCCATCAAAAACGCTTTCATCCAATTCTCTGTCTTAAGAGGACGTATCCTTATTCTTTTTATTACCTGGACTCTAAAATAATCCCTCCTCTGATTCTTTTCCGGGGGTGCAAGAAGTATAACTCCTATAATCGGAATGGGTGCATACCTTTTTTCCACGACTTTTGCTCTAACGAAATAGAAACAATCGTTTTTTTTATAATAAATTTTTATAGGCTCATCGGATTCTAGGAAAAAGAGTTTCCCATCCAAAAAGGGCATACCTAAATAGATCCTGTCTTCGCCAAGGTCTTCAACTTTAGTCGGCAATATTATTTTTTCATCATCTCTTACCACTTCTATCTCGACTCTCATTCCTATCTCCAAACTGTTATTACCCATACACTTTCTCCCCCATATTCACCGCAACATAAAAGATAACAATTTTTTAAGCCAGCTCCCTACGGTTTGGTTTTCAGTGCTAGAATCTAATTCAGACTCCAAGAGCTTCCTTCCGATATTGAGTAGGCATTTTGAAGAAAGGCTGTTAGGGAATTTCAGATAAAAGGGTACTTGTTCCATATTTGCCTGAAATATTGTTTTATCTTCTAGTATGAATCCTAAATAATAGATAGTAGTATTTAAAAACTTTGAAGAAGTATTAATTAACTTTTGAGCTGTTGCTTCAGCAACTTTGTAATTATCTGCTTTATTGACCACAAGATGTATTTTTTCAACATATTCATGTACTAACTTGATAACAGCGTACGCATCGGTCAGGGCAGTATATTCTGGCGTTGTTATCACAATTACCTCTCTTGAAGCACGTACAAGATTTATAACGTTTTTAGAAATCCCTGCACCAGTATCGATTACTATAATGTCAATGGACATATCTATATTGCTGAAAGCTTTTATTAAACAATTGATTTCGTTCTCAGATAAATTGGCTAAACTATAAAGCCCTGAAGCCCCGGGGATTATTTTTATTCCTGCCGGACCCTCCAAAATAATGTCATTTATTGATTTTTGGCTGTTCAACACATGAAATAAGTTAAACCGGGGGGTTATTCCAGTTATTAGATCCACATTAGCAAGCCCGAGATCAGCGTCTATCAAAAGGACGTTTTTTCCCATTTTCTGAAGTACAATGGATAGATTTACAGCTAAATTGGTTTTCCCCACTCCGCCCTTTCCACTAGTTACTGCAATTACTCTGACCGAATTTGATACTTTTAGTGGTTGGAATTGTGTTTTTTTTAAAATCCGCAATTTACTGGCCTGATCGTTCATCAGTTGCTTCCCCCCAGGACTAGGTCTGCTATTTTCGCGGCAGAAGCAACTTCTATATCGTCGGGTACATTTTGCCCGATCGTGAGGTAAGATGGGCTGCAATTGCTGGAACATATGGCATTCAATATTAATCCGTAACTTCTTGTCTCATCCAGTTTAGTAAATATAAGTTTTTGATAATTTAGTTCCTTGTAACTTTCTAAAATTTCATACACATCTTTTGTTTTAGTGGTGACACTGATCACCATATGAATTTCTGTCGGTTTTATTGTTTCTATCAAACTTTTAATCTTTTTGATCTGCATTTTATTTCGCGGGCTTGTACCCATGGTGTCTATTAAAATAAGCTCACAGTCAGAAAGCTTTTTCATGACCACCGGAACTTCTGTAGGTTCAAATATTACCTCCACCGGAATTTCAAGAAGGTCCCCGTAAGTTTTCAGCTGCTCAACAGCACCCACCCGGTATGTATCAGCGGTAACCAGTGCTACTTTTTTCCCCTGGTTTAGGCTGTACATAGCAGCTAGTTTCGCTATTGTAGTGGTCTTACCCACTCCCGTAGGGCCTATGAAAGCTATCTTACTCGGTTCATTTTCTAAAAATCTTATTGGTTCAGCAGGTTTTATCATTGATACAATCTGATTTTTAAGATAAGTTATAACGTCACTTTTATCAAAATCCCCGCTAGTAACTTTTTGTTTTATACCTTCAATCATTTTATCTATTAGATTTTTTTCTATCTCCATAGACGTGAGCTTTTGATATATTTCACCCAAAGGGGGTGGGATTTCCAAAAAAGGCTTTGCTGATAAACTTTTTAGCAAATCCTTTACCTCGTTAATCTCGTTTTTTATATCTTCTAACTTCTCCTGGTGGTTTTCTCTTAAGGGAATAGCATAAGGATTAGGTTTTAATTGTGGCCTCTCAGACCTATTTACATCGCATGCAGCTATAACCTCAACTTTAGGTTTGGAAAATAATCCTAATATCCCGCCCTTTTTAATTTGCCTGGTCTGGAGAATTATCGCATCCCTTCCAAGTTCACTTTTTACTTTGTAAAGGGCCTCCTGAATATTGTCAGCTATGTATGTCTTTATCCTCATTTACAATTTCACCGTCCCCACTGACATTACTTCTACGCTCGGGTCTATTTCTCCATAAGATAATACAGGTATGTTTGGCAAGCTGTGTTCTATAATTCTTCTAAAATATCTCCGCACAAGAGGGCTCGTTAAGACTACAGGCTGCAGTCCGCGCCTTGTAACCTGATTGATGTTTTCGACCAGCGAACTTATAATTTTTTGAACTGTACTAGGTTCGATGGAGATGTAAACCCCATTTTCTGTTTGCGAGACTGAATTCAAAATGAGTTCCTCTAAATCCCTGTCCAAGGTTATTACCTTAGCTTTTTTATCGCCGATAAAGCGGTGAGTTATAACCCTTCTTAACCGCTGTCTTACGTATTCCGTTAAAAGGTCTGTGTCCTTAGTTAGGGTAGAGTAGTCTCCCAAAGCCTCCAATATTGTAACCATATCTCTTATTGGCACATTTTCTTTTAACAGATTCGAAAGCACCTTTTGAATTTCTCCCAAAGTCAAAACTTTAGGCACCAGTTCTTCGATAAGCGAGGGATATTGTTCTTTTAAACTGTCCAAAATATTTTTTACATCCTGTCTTCCGATTAGCTCATGGGCGTATGCTTTTATTACTTCTGTCAGATGGGTAGCTAAAACAGAAGCGGAATCTACTACTGTATACCCTAACATTTCGGCTTTTTCCTTTTTGTCGGGAGTTATCCACTTCGCTGGCAGGCCGAAAGCAGGTTCCCGAGTATCAATACCTTCTATTTCTATCGGTCCTCCAGCAGGGTTCATCACAAGGTAATTGTCGACCTTTAATTCCCCTCTTGCTGCTTCCACTCCTTTTATTTTGATGACATATTCGTTGGGCTTTAACTGGATGTTATCTCTCAACCTGACCATCGGTACTATCATTCCAAGATCCATAGCACACTGGCGCCTTATCATAACCACCCTGTCGAGCAAATCTCCACCCTGGTTAACATCAGCAAGGGGAATAAGGTTGTAACCAAATTCGACTTCTATAGGGTCTACCTGCATCATTGCCAGCAAGTTTTCGGGTTTGCGCATCTCTTCCAGTTCTCTTTCTCTCTGTATTTCCTGCTCCTTTAGACTTTCATTTTTTGAAGCTCTCTGCATGGAAAACCCTATATACCCGAATATAGCTGCGAGTACTAAAAAGGGGAGATCTGGTAAACCAGGAATTATCGCAAAAAAGATGAGAAGACCCGAAGCCATCAAGTGTACCTTTGGGTAATAAAGAAGCTGCTTTATAAGCTCCTCGCCTAAATTGCCTTCACTTGCTGCCTTTGTCACCACAATTCCCGTAGCTGTAGATACCAGAAGTGCAGGTATTTGAGTTACCAGCCCATCTCCAACGGTAAGAAGCGCATAACGGTTTACTGCAGTCATCGCATCAAGGCCCTGGAATACAACTCCGGTGATCAATCCTCCAATGATATTTATAACAGTTATAATAATACCCGCTATTGCGTCTCCTTTTATAAACTTACTGGCACCATCCATAGCTCCGTAAAAATCCGCTTCTTTTTGAATATTCATTCGGCGTTGCCTGGCTTCCGCTTCCGTGATAAGACCCGAGTTAAGATCTGCATCAATGCTCATTTGCTTGCCCGGCATTGCGTCGAGAGTGAACCTTGCCGCCACTTCGGCAACTCTTTCGGCTCCACGTGTAATTACTATAAATTGGATAATAACTATTATTAGGAAAATTATAAATCCAACCAGCACATTACCTCTGATTACAAAATTCCCAAACGCTTCAATAACCCTTCCCGCATAACCGTTTAATAGGATTAACCTTGTTGAAGATACGTTAAGAGCAAGCCTGAAAATCGTTGCAATAAGCAGTAAAGTTGGAAATGTAGAAAAGTTAAGGGGATTTTCTATATTCATAGCCACAAGGAGAATAATAAGAGAAAACGTTATGTTAAACGAGAGCAAAATATCAAGCAAAGTCGTAGGAAGAGGTATGACCATCATAATGACAACTATCACCGCAGCAAGCGCTATAATCACATCATATGACCTCAACTGCTCACCCTCTTTCCTTTCAAACTATAGACATAAGCTAGTATTTCGGCAACTGCATTATAGAATTTTTCCGGGATTACGTCTCCCACTTCCACCGATTTATATAATGTTTGAGCGAGCGGCTTATTTTCCACGATTGGAATATCTTCCTTTTCGGCAATTTCTTTTATCCTCTCAGCAACGAACCCAGAACCTTTTGCTAATACTATTGGCGCAGTATGGATCGATGCGTCATATCCAAGCGCGACCGCTATATGGGTTGGGTTTGTGATTACCACATCGGCTTTTTTTACATCTTGCATCATACGCCGGCGCGATATTTGACGCTGCACCTGCCGTATCCTTGATTTGATTTGGGGATTACCCTCTACTTCTTTTAGTTCTTCTTTGATATCTTCCTTAGACATCATCAAACTTTTCTCATATTCATACCACTGGTAAGCGTAATCAAAAACTGAAAGGGCAAGGAGTGCGATACATACCTTTAGCCCTACTTTAAAAACCATACTCGAAAAATAACCCAGCGACTCAGAAAGACTCATGTCCAGCATCAAGGCAGCGGTATTTTTCAATTCGCTAAAGCCACCGTAAACCAAATACATTATTAAAGACAATTTAAGGACTGCCTTCAAAAGTTCAACCAGGCTTTTTTTCGAAAATATTCTTTTAAATCCCTCAATCGGATTTAATCGTTCGATTTTAGGAGCAACGGGTTCTAGACTAAAAACAAAACCCACCTGTAAAAAATTTGCAACAAGTCCAATTGCGACAATTCCTATGCCTATGGGAGCTATGAGTTTTAATACGAGCAGCGTAGAAGCGTAAAATATACTATAAAAGCTGCTTTGAGAAAGCTCTTGTTTTTTTAAATTTTCTATTATAACGTACTTCAAAAACAAAGCTGTATTTTCAATTATAAAATTCCCAAAAATTTTGATAAGAACGAGACCCGCTAAGAGAACAAGGGATGATGTGAGTTCTCTACTTGAAAAAACCTGCCCTCGTTCTCTTGCCTTTTGTCTCCTCCGGGGAGTTGCCTTTTCTGTTTTCTCTTGGGCGAAAAGCTGCAGATTCATGGCTTATTCAACATTCCTTGCAGTATTGACTCTATAATTTCGTAACTCCCGTTGAACAAAACATCCAGGGTAATCAAATACATCGGCAACGCTAAAATAAGGAAAATTACACCGACTACGACTTTAAAAGGCAATCCTACGATGAATACGTTCATTTGAGGAACGGTTCTAGCTATAATCCCAAGAGCGAAATCCGCAAGAAAGGTAGCGGAAACAACAGGGATACTCATTTTTATTCCTGCTTCGAACATTCTAAGAAAACTCTCAAGGATTCCATGAATCCATGAATGATTTAATAATATGGCTTCTCCTCCAAGGGGCAAGACATTATAGCTTTCTATCAATGCACTCAATAGAATGTGGTGTCCATTAATGGTTAAAAATACAAGTATTGTGAGAATGTAAAAGAAATTCCCTAGCATAGGCACTTGGGTGTTTGACTGCGGATCTAAAACGCTTACTATACCAAATCCCATTTCCAAGTCTATAATCTCACCGCATACATACACTGCTGAAAATATTACAAAAGTTACGAAACCCATCAAAAAGCCTAACGCTGCCTCTCTGACAAAAAGAATTACTGTTTCCCAAAGGATATTAGGCACGACTATTTTATCTACAACAGGATATATTATTAATGCTACCAAGGCCGATAGTCCCAACCGGGCCTGGAAAGGAAATTCACGCCTTCCGAAAATAGGTGTAATGACAAAAAACCCAAAAATCCTATTAAATATCAGAAGAAAATTAATTACTTGAACTTCCATTTACTACCTCGCTATTTTTTAATGAATAAAATAGGGTATTTCCCTAAACAGGGTTTCTGTAAAATTTACTAAAATACTAATCATCCATGAACCAAATATTAGAATAGCTGCCATTACCGCCACAATTTTTGGCACGAAGGTCAGCGATTGCTCCTGAATTTGCGTTGTTGCTTGAAAAATACTAATCAAAAGTCCTACAATCATTCCCACACCTAACATGGGAGCCGATACCAATAACACTACGCTCAGCGCCTCTCGCGCCAGGTAAATCACAGTCTCTTGCGTCAAGTTTTACCCCACCCCAACCATTTCAATTGAAGCTAGATAAAAGCGAACCTATGACAAGGTTCCAACCATCTACCATCACAAAAAGTAGTATTTTAAATGGCAGGGATATCATAACAGGTGGCAACATAAGCATTCCCATCGACATCAACGTACTTGCCACAATCATGTCTATTACAAGAAACGGGATAAAAATCATAAATCCCATTTGAAAAGCGGTTTTTAATTCGCTGATAATAAAAGCTGGTATCAAAACATGGGTTGGAACATCGTCAAGGGTTTTTACGTGGTCTTGAAGTTTTGCGTAATGTAAAAACAATGCCAAATCTTTTTCCCGGGTCTGTTTGAACATAAAATCTCTCAGGGGTTTTTGCGCTTCTTGCAAAGCCTCCTGAAAGCTTATTTCTTCTCTTATATAAGGTTGAACGGCATTTGCGTAAATATCTGAAAACACTGGGGCCATAACGAAAAACGTGATAAATAGAGCCAATCCTATAAGGACTTGGTTCGGCGGGACTTGTTGAACTCCAAGTCCACTTCGAACAAAGGAAAGCACGATAATAATCCGTATAAATGAAGTCATCATTATAAGAATGGATGGAGCCAGAGACAATATTGTGAGAATGAGTAGAACCTGTAACGTTAAAGCTGTTTCTTGGGGATTGTTGGCCGTTCGTATAAAATCTAGTACAGGTATAGGCGGTTCTGGAGCAGCAAGAGCTTTTGCAGGACCAGAAAAGAGGATTGCCGCCGAAATTAAAACCGCACTCCGATTTTTTTTCTTGATAATCTTCATAACTTTTCATCACCGTCTTTTATGCTGTGAATATTTTTCAATTTTTTTAGGAACTGATTTAGCTGAACCCCAAAATTTCTGTTTTCAAAATTACTCGTGTTTTCAGCTTCATAAATCAATTCCGCTGTTTTTTCATCTAATTCTCCTATGAGGCACATCTCCTTTTCCGATGCAGCTAATAATTTTATCCCTGCAGGAGATTTCACCATATATATCCGGTTTTTCGGATCTAAATACAGCACATCGAGTATCTCCATGTATTTGCTCCTCCACCGGGAGGGCTTGGTATACCGTACCAACCATCTAGTAGCTATAACTGCAAGAAAACACACAAATACCAGAGAACCAAAATATACTACCAAACTTCCAATATTTATCCCACTCAAATTAGCTTGCTTTACCTCACTCTGCTTTTCAAAGCTGTATTTTTGTAATTCTCTTACATCAATTGGAGGGTCATCACTATCTCCCAACGCCTTTGAACTGCTATTAAATACCATTAAAAACAATGTTAAAAAGAGCACAGCATAAATACATATTTTTTGTTTCTTATTTTTCATACTTTTACCCTCTTTATGATAAAGCTTTCTTCACAGCTTCCACTACTCTGTCGGGCTGAAACGGCTTTACTATGAAATCTCTCGCTCCAGCTTGTATGGCATCTATGACCATCGCTTGTTGCCCCATCGCCGAACACATAATTATCTTAGCATTTGGATCTATTTCTTTTATTCTTCTTACGGCTTCAATTCCGTCCATTTCAGGCATCGTAATATCCATCACCACAAGGCTGGGGTTCAACGCTTTGTACTTCTCCACAGCAACTGCACCGTTTTCGGCTTCCCCCACTACTTCAAAACCGTTTTTTGTGAGTATGTCTTTAATCATCATCCTCATAAAAGCTGCATCGTCTACAATCAAAATTCCCGCCATGCTTACTCCTCCTCGCCTTTTTATTGTATATAGTCTATCTTTTCAATAGAATTCAAAATTTCCGTTATTCGCACCCCAAAGCTTTCATCAATTACTACAACCTCTCCCCTCGCTATGCGTTTCCCGTTTACTAGGATATCAACCGGTTCTCCAGCCATCTTTTCCAGTTCTATTATAGACCCAGGCCCTATCTCTAGTATTTCTTTTATTTTTTTCACAGTTCTTCCCAATTCTACAGATATTTCCAAGGGAACATCCATTATAAGATCCAAAGAAGATTTTCTCCCTGCAGATTCTCTTTCTTCGAAGTCTTCGAGTTCAATAGGTTTCACGTCAACCTTATTGCTTTTTTCCGTCAAGGGCTTTTGTTTTTGGGACTTTGTCAAACTAAGGTTTTCAGTGTTTTTGACTTCTGCATCTTTTGAGGAACTTTCACTTATGGACGTTTGTACTAATTCATTCACCAATTTTTTTGCGAACGGTATTGACATCAGAATCATGATTTGGCTTTTTATTAGCTGTCCAACTTCCATTTGAAAAGAAACTCTTACTATCTTTTCGGTTTTTTTGAAATAACTTTGCAACACCTCATCGCTAAAATTTATGCGTTTTAATTTGGGTGGGGAAATGTTAATGTTTTTTTTCAAAAGTGTAGACAGCGACGTAGCAGAAGACCCCATCATTTGATTCATCGCTTCTCCTACAGCACTGAGCCTTAACTCATCCAATTCTACGTCTGTATTACTACCATCTCCACCCATCATAAGATCAGCGATTATTTTTGCATCATCTTCTTTTATGATTAGAATGGTACTTCCTTCGAGGCCTTCTGTATAATCTACCATAACGGCAATAAAAGGGATGGGGAATTTTTTCTGAAGTTCTTCTATCGTTGTGATAGTTACATTAGGGGTGGTTATAGTTACCCTGTTCCTAAGTAGGGTATAAAGGGTGGTTGCCGAAGTGCCTATAGATATATTCCCTATTTCCCCTAATGTGTCGATCTCTTCTTGAGTGAGGAGCTCACTTTCGTTTTGATTTGAAAGAGATTTGGCTAACAATTCATTTATTTCCTCTTGAGATAAAATCCGGTTTTCATCCATTTGCTTCATCCCTTTCATTTATAACTTTAGTAACCCTCACTGCCAGGCGTCCGTTTCGCTTTCCCATTATCCCTTTGTATTTGGGTATATTGTGAACGTAAATATCAAGCTCGCTGTTAACTCGTTTATCCAGCTGAATTACATCACCAACATTGAGATCTAAAAAATCCCTAACTGTAATTTTTGCTCTACCTATCTCAATTCTTATTTCCGCGTTTACTTTTTCGAGCTTTCTAGAAATTGTTTTAATAAAATTTTCAGTGCTTTCTTTTTTGCTAGTGGAAAGCCATATTTTAGCAGATAACCTCGACATAACAGGTTCAATTACTATATACGGTATGCAAATATTTATCAAACCATCAGTTTGCCCTATCCTTACGTTGAATGTAACTAAAGCAATAGCTTCATTGGGCGACACCAGCTGAACGAATTGCGGATTGGTCTCAAGTTTATCGAAAACAGGATTAATCTCTACAATATCTTGCCATGCGTCCTTCAGCAGTTTTACCATTTTTATAAAGACTCTTTGAAGGATATTTGCCTCGATTTCAGTAGGTTCTCTAGGCTTATCGTCATATTCTCCACTTCCCCCTAAAAGTCTTTCCACGATTGAAAAACCCAAAGATACGTTCATCGCAATAATGATAGCTCCCCTTAATGGCTGTAAATCAACTATCCCTATGAGCGATGGGTTAGGAATGGATGAGATAAACTCTAAATAAGGCATCTGGTCGACACTTGATGCATTTATTTGTACCAGCGTCCTTAATTGCGTAGAAAAATACGTAATTAATTGCCTTGCAAAATTTTCGTGAATAAGGTGTAGCGTATTGAGCTGCTCTTTAGAAAATTTGTTGGGTTTTCTAAAATCGTAAAGTTTTATTTTCTTTTCAGAAGTTTCTTTTTTTATCTCTTCAGCCTTTATCTCACCAGTAGTTAGCGCACTTATGAGGGCGTCTATTTCACTTTGGGAAAGAATTTCTGACAAACCACTGACCTCCTTAGCTAGTTTACAATTATGCTCGTAAAGAATACATCCTCTACTTTTCCATTTTCCAATGCCTTGTTAATCATATCTTTCAATTCTTTTTTCAGAACTTGCATGCCTTGACTGTCCTTTATAGAATCATAGGTTTTCGATCGAAGAATAGCATAAACCTTATCTTTGATCTCGTATTCTTTGGCTTGCAGTTGTTTTTCGGTCTCCTTGTCGTTCAGCAAACACACGATTGAAAGCTTTATGTACCCTTTATCAGAAAGATTTGTCAAGTAATCGCCCAACTGATAAGTGATATATTGTTTTTCTTCTTTTTCTTCTCCCGAAGCATTTGCCAGCATATATTTCGCAATTAAATAAGTAGTAACTGTACTGATTATCATAATTAACACTACTATTAAAAGCAGATTTAAACCTGAACGCTCCTTATTTGCCATGAATTGACCTCCATTCACCTGGGTTCTTGAGACTCTGAAGAAGAATCTAAAATTATAATGTCCACACGACGGTTCAGTGCCCGGTTTTCCTCGGAATCATTGGGTACAACAGGATGATATTCTCCGTAACCGGCAGCAGAGATCATGCGGGGCGGTATATTATGTTTTTCTATGAGATACTTTAATACATTCACTGCTCTTGCCGTGGACAGCTCCCAGTTTGAAGGAAATTCCTTCGTATGAATAGGTACATCGTCTGTATGGCCTTCTACCCTTATAGGTCGATTGATTTTTTTTAAAATAGGTGCGATTTTATCTAAGACCTGCCTCGCATCCTCTTTTAGATTAGCCTTGCCGGAATCAAACAGGGCACCTTCCATGAATCTTACTGCTAATCCCCTTTCGTCCATTTCCACCCTTATACTTTGGAAGTCGTTTTCCTTTATTACTTGAAGGATTGTATTTCTTAACTCATTTAGCTCCCTGTCCTCTCCTGCAAACAAGTTTTCTCCAACCAACCCCTCTTCCACAAAACTACCTTCTACAAGTGACCTGCCGCCATCTAATATGCCCAATGATCCCCTCAGGGAACCCATTGCCATTTCGAACTTTTTAGCATCCAAATTTGAAAGAGCAAATAGCAAGACGAAAAATATTAGAATTTGCGTGATGAGATCGCCGTAGGTAGTCATCCATAAAGGTGCACCAGGAGGATTATCATTATCTGCACTATTCCTTCTTCTAACGCCAGGCAAGGCTATCACCGCTTTCAACAGTTTCCTTTTCCTTTTCCTTCAATTTTTTTCTAAGTTCGGGGGGCAGAAAAGCCTTTAACTTTTCTTCTATGACCCGCGGGTTTTCCCCCGCTTGTATAGAAAGGATACCTTCTATCACTATTTCTTTTAAAAGAATTTCCTGTCTACTGCGAACCTTCAGTTTTCCAGCAATGGGATTAAATATAAAATATGCAAGAATTGCACCATAGAAGGTGGTTATAAGTGCCACCGCCATTCCGGGCCCCACCGAGCTGGGATCGTTTACTTTGCCCAGCATCTGTATAAGACCTATTATCGTACCCAGCAATCCGTAAGATGGTGCAAGAGAACCCATTGTCTCAAAAATACTCTGGCCTTCCTTATGTCTTTCTTCGAGAAATGTAAGTTCAGTCTCTAAGATATTTTTAACCAGCTCGGGATCGGTGCCATCCACCACCAGCAACACGCCTCTTTTCATGAAATCATCTTTTATCTCTTCTGCAGTCTCCTCAAGGGCAAGGAGACCTTCTCTTCTTGCAATATCGGCAAGCTTTACTATCGTTTTTATAATTTCTTCGGCGCTTGTTTCCTTTTCGATAAATACATTCTTTAATATCTTCATCACTCTTATGAATTTTGAAAGAGGATAGTTTATCAGAGTTGACGCTATGACCCCTCCAAATACTATCATCAACGAAGGAATATTTATGAAAGCTTTGACGTCTCCACCCATGTATATAGACCACAGGAAAAGGGTAAGCCCGCCTACTATCCCAATTATTGTTGCACGATCCATTACTGTTCACTTCCCTTTAGAATTTTTCTTTTATATACAACGATCTTATCCACCACCTCTTCCGGTGATTCCTGCACAATATACGTTTTTTCGTTAGTAAGTTTTATCACAGTATCCGGTGTATGCTCTATAGTTTCAATAAGCTCTGCATTTAGGTAAAATTTTTTACCGTTTAATCTTGTAAGTTCTACCAATTTAACACCTCTTTTCAAACTCTTTTATAAGCCCGGGCTTTGCGCCCGGGCCTTTAGACTATCTCTTGATATTTACCAGCTCCTGAAGCATTTCGTCCGATACTGTGATTATCCGGGAATTGGCCTGAAAGCCCCTCTGAGTGATTATCATGCGGGTAAATTCTTCTGCCAGGTCTACGTTGGACATTTCAAGCGCCCCCGGGCTTATCGTACCCCTTCCTCCAGTGCCTGCTATCCCTATTTGCACTTGTCCAGAGTTGTTGGAAGCCATATAAGTGTTTCCTCCGGCCTTTATAAGTCCCGCAGGGTTATCAAAAACTGCCAATGCTACCTGGGCAAGCTCCATGATCTGGCCGTTATCAAAAACTCCGGTTATGACACCTTTTGAGTCTATCGAAATACCGAGCAAAGTTCCTGCAGGGTAGCCGTCCTGATAGGAAAGGTCTACGGTAGTCTCTTTTGCAAACTGGGTTATAGAGCTAAAGTCGATATCAAACGAAAGGTTAGGCAACACAATGCTGATATTCCCACTACCAGATAAATTACCGTTATTGTCAAAAACCAAAGTACCCGAGTGTATTGTGCTCCCTCCGTAACTTATGGAATAACGCCAGCCGTTTCCGTTAATTAGATCTACTGTTGAGTCTTTTACAAAAGTAATGGTAAAGTTATGGACCTTTCCTAGAGAGTCGTAAACTTTGAACGGAATATCATATTGCGTTCCATCGGGATCAGCAGCGTTTAGATTCTTGGCGAATCTAACATAACTTGTCGCTTTGGCCGGCATCATAATACCCTTTTGGATTTGTATCGGTGAAATATTCTGAGGGGTCTTGGACTGCGTATTTTGCCAACCTAGGACTTTTAATCCGTTGGCTGTATTCACCAGATTGCCTTGTTCGTCAAACCCGAAATTGCCCGCTCTCGTATAGTAATAGTTCTGGCCATCGGACAGTACGAAGAATCCATCCCCTTCAATTGCAAGGTCTGTCATATTTCCCGTGGCTTCTAGGCTGCTCGGAGTGTGTATCGTATCGATGGCCGCAATTGTCATGCCCAGTCCCACCTGCATTGGGTTGGTTCCGCCGCGATTACCCTGAGCAGAGGACGCACCTTTAATGGTCTGATATAGGGCATCCTGGAACGTAACGCGGCTCTTTTTAAAGCCAACAGTATTGACATTTGCTATATTATTTCCTATAACATCCATCATCGTCTGATGGTTTTTCAAACCCGTTATCGCCGAAAACATCGAACGCATCATAGCTTATTCCTCCCCGCTTTTTGTTTCTAAGCGGTGCCTGGCTCCTTCTGTCGTTCCAGAGCCCCGAGCCTCCTTAGGGTCCGGCTCACATAATTACGGCACCGTCGATATTCGTAAACACATTTTCTTTCAAGTTGGCCCCATCTACTGCCGTTATAATAGTCTTGTTCTTTATGCTAACGACAAAAGCTATATCGTTTATTAGAATAAGTGATTCTCTGACCCCTTTTTTCTCAGCTTTCTCTACTGCAGTATTTAGCTTTTCAAGTTGCTCAGGCGTCAAACTTATATTTCTTGAAGACATTCTGAGCTTTGCGTGCTTTGAGACCTTTAACTGCCCTATTTTTTCCTCTAAAATTTTTTGGAAATCACTTGATGCGCCTTCACTTTCTTGTTTTGTTGTTCCTTGCTTTACAGGTTCAATCCTATTGATGGGCAAAGTAACAGGTAAAATTTTTACGTATTCATCCATTAAAACCACCATCCGTTATGCGTTACCTTATTTCACATACATCTTTCAAAGAAACCAGCCTTTCTTCATCGCCGATGATCAGATTAAGTTCGCCCCGGTTAAAGGCAACGCCTTTTATCACTCCTGACACAATGCCTTCTTTGTCATTGGCTATAGCAATCCTTCCTATCAGGCTAGTTGCAGACATCGCCGAAATTTGGTAGTTCAGATTCTGTAGCTGTTCTAGAGTTGAAAAAGTGGCAAGTTGGGCTACATATTCTTTGCTTTCAAGAGGTTCAAGGGGATTTTGGTGTTTAAGTTCGGTGATTAAGAGCTTCAAAAAGTCATCTTTAGAAAGCGCGGATTTTTTAACGGTAGAATTAGTATTGCTATATGTTCCCAAAACCGGTGCAAAATTGACCGTGCTCAAGGTTTCACTTCCTTTCGTTTATACAACATAATTTATCTTGTTTGGACCTCCAAAATCGCTGTATAGAGCGATTTCACCCACCTCCTTAAAATTTTCGGATATCTTATCTTCGCTAGTTTCTCTTATAATTCTCTTTAATGGACTATTTAATTTGTCGCTTTCGAATTTTCTACCGCTTTGCTGATTCATATCAAATTGCAAAGGAAAATCATATACCTTAATTTCGTTAATCTCGTAGCCCTGTTGTTGGATTTGACTTTTTATTTCAGCAACGCTTGACTGCAAAGCTTCTTTAATCTGTGCATTCTTTACAAAGAATTCTGCGCTCATCTCGCCTTTATCAGCAGTAATCTTCACAATTATTTCTCCAAGATGTTCAGGTTTCAATTTTATCCTCATTTCTTTAACTTGACCCTTTACAGCAACTTGAACTTTTTCCACCATTTCATCGAATATTGCATCTTTTAATACTTTTATTTTTTCTACAGAGCTTTTGGAGGTGCTTACACTTCCTTTTTCATATAAATCTAAATCCTTAAAATTTGCTGTGACCTCATCTTTAGTAGGTGTTTGAACAATAATTTCAAAAGTTTCCACTGGATTATTATTTTTTATCAACTCATTGACCACTTCGGTCTTGGTTTTTAGCACTTCATATTCTGCTTTATTAATTTCGGTCAAAGGCTCTTTTTTGACCCCGGTACCAGACTGGTTTTCAAAATATTTTTCAAAACCAAGTTCTAGTTTTTCTTTTGGAACTTGCTCTTTATCCTCGTTAAAACTCACCAAATTTTCAATTTTCTCTAGAGGCGTTTTTCTACCAAGGTTCAATATTTGGATGTTATCCTCCTGCTCATCTGCTTTACTTATACTACTTTCCAGATGCAATACCACCTTCTTTGTCAACTCTTCTTTTTTACCTTTTTCGCCAGTAACAATATCTCTCGCATCTAATTCAGGACTATCATTGCAGGACGTAAAATTAATCTGTTGAAGCAGTAAAACGTAGACATCAGTATCTACATTTTTATTTTCCAAATCACTAACATCTTTAGGTTTTGCCTTTTCCAAATCACTAACTTCTTCAGGCTTCACCGACAATAGTTCCAGCAGTTGTTTAAAATTACCGTACTCTCCGCAGATAATTCCAATTCGGGGATCTACTTTTAACTTTTTCCCAAAAGCAGCCACATCTGTTATTTCATTAGCATAAGCGGCTAGAACTGCTGCCATTTCACTAATCACCTTCTCACCTCCTTTCCTTTATTTTCCATTCAAATAATTACTGAATGCCTGATAGTTTTTTAGTAATTGCTGCTGCTTTTTTTGGTTCCATATTTGACAAAATTTCTGCTACGGCTTCTTTTTTCATATTCTTGAAAATCTTTATGGCAATCTCATCTTCCAAAGTTTCTATTATTTTTGCAGCCTTGCTCGATTCCATTAATTCATAATATTGTGCAACGCTTTTTAAATCCGTCAAAGTCTCTTCAATCTTAGCTTTTTCTTGATTCAGTTCCATTTCTTTTGCCTGCAGCTCAAGTTCTTTTTTCTTTAACTCCTCCTGTTTTTGGCTTATTTCATCTACTTGCCTGTTGATTTTTTCCCACTCAGCTTCTAACAAATTTTTTTCTTCTTCTAATTTCTCAAGAAGGCTCTGTTCCTCTGCAGGCTCACTTGCGAACATGGTTCCTATAATGGGAATTCTACCTAATACATTATTTATAGTGGGTGTTTTATTCCCTACTCTAGTAAACCAAACAAGGAAAATTATTCCGAATGATAGTGCTACTATTAAGAAGATCACTAAAATTTTTGGTGTGGAATTTTTTTTATCCTCATTCACGGTGCATATTCCCCCTCTCCCCGCCTAAGAAAAGCGAGTGAGGCAATATCGTCGAGTATTTTTTGTTCTTCCCGGTTTAATTCCGAAAGGTAGGCATTAAATCTTTTTTCTTTTAATTTTTCTATAACTTGCCTTTCCCGCCGCGAAATTATGTAAACTTCCATAGCTTCTTTACATCTTTCGAAAGCACCAGCAACTTTACGTTCTTGATTTTTTAATTTTGAATTAACTGTATTAATCAGGGCCTCAAAAAAGGCAAGTTCTGCTACTTTTAAAGATTCCTTTACCTTTTGCTCTAAACTAGACTTTATATTACCTTTTTTCTCTTCTAAAACCCTGAGTTCTTTTTTTTCTCTTTCAAGTTCCATACGCGCTTCGATCAACTGTTGTTCTCTTATTTGTTCAATTTTCTGTTTGACCCTTAAAGGTGCATCCAAGCTGAATTTGAAACGTTTCATCGGAATAAATTACTCCTTTTCAAAAATGCTTTTTAAATCCAAAATAGCTTTTTCAAACTCCACCTTTTCATCAACTTCTTGAACAAGAAATTCTTTGATGGCATCGATATATTTTAACGCTTCATCTATTTTGGGATTGCTCCCTTTGACATAAGCTCCTATATTAATGAGGTCCTCAGATTCATTGTAAATTGATATTAAGCTTTTAACTTTTGCAGCAAGTTTTTTGTGTTCTTCAGATACTATATCACCCATAAGCCTGCTGATACTTGCCAAAACATCTATAGCAGGATAGTGGTTTTTATTCGCGAGTGCCCTAGAAAGAACTATGTGTCCGTCAAGAATACCCCTTACGGCATCCGATATTGGTTCGTTTAGGTCATCACCCTCCACCAGCACTGTATAGATCCCTGTAATTGAACCCGTTTTCGATGTCCCAGCCCTTTCCAACAATTTGGGAAGTATAGCAAAAACCGAAGGTGTATATCCTCTCGTTACAGGAGGTTCTCCAGCAGCTAAACCCACTTCCCGTTGGGCCATAGCAAATCTTGTAATAGAATCCATCATCAACAATACGTCTAATCCCTGATCGCGGAAGTATTCTGCGATAGCGGTAGCCGTGAACGCTGCCTTGGTTCTCAGTAGCGGCGGCCTATCCGATGTCTCGACCACCACTACAGACCTCTTCAATCCTTCCTCTCCCAGATCCTTTTTTATAAAGCTGTTAAGTTCTCTTCCCCTCTCTCCCACAAGCGCTATTACGTTTACATCAGCTTTTGTGTTTCTGGCAATCATGCCCAGCAATGTGCTTTTTCCGACGCCGCTTCCTGCAAAAATCCCTACCCTCTGGCCCCGCCCACAAGTAAGAAGAGTATCTATCGCTTTGATTCCTAATGGCAAAGGCTTGCTTATCGGTGCCCGTTCTACAGGATTGGGAGGGGTGTTGTATATAGGATAGTGAAGGCTGCTTTTTATTGGGCCTTTCCCATCAATGGGGTTCCCAAGTCCATCCAGTATCCTACCTAATAGCTGTTCCCCAACCGGTACCGCAAGTTTTTTCCCCGTTGCCTCAATCTCTTCTCCCGGTGCGATTCCTTCCATATCGCCAAGGGGCATTAATATTATTCTATCATCCCGAAAACCTACAACCTCAGCCAATAAGTTCTTTTTCGCGTCCCGAGGACCTTTTATTTTGCAAATCTCTCCTATCTCTACTGGAGGCCCATGGGATTCTATGGTAAGGCCCACGATTTTTGATATTTTGCCCTTGAGTTTTAATGTCTCGATATCATCTATAATTGCCCTGTAATGTTTAAAAATTTCACTAATCATCCCCAAGTACATCCATTTCTATTAATTCAGTTTTAAGATTTTCCAGTTGGGTGAATAAACCACCATCGATTTCAAAACAGTTTCCCAAAATTATACAATCTCCCTCGGACAAAGTTGGGTCTTTTACGAAGTTTACTTTTTTGTACCTGGCTTTTTGCTTAATAGCCTGAATTTCTCCTTCAATTCTTTCGAAGTCCTTTTCGCTTATTCTTACTATAATATCCTTATCTTCTCCTAATTTCTCAAGGCTTTCAGACACTATGCCGATTATATAACTGCTATCTACTTGTGCGTGCGACCTTAGGATTTTCTCCGCTATATGTAAAGCTAACTTCACACATTCTTTTTCTAGAGTTTTCAAATACTCTTTGTTCTGAAGAAAAAGCGTTTCTCTTAATTCGTTAAACTGCTTCAAGTTTTCTTCAAAAAGGCTTGTCAATTCCTTTTTAGCGTTTTCTGCTCCCTGCCTGAAACCTTCAGCATATCCTTTTTCAAAAGCCTCTCGTTGCATTTGTTCCTGCTTTTCCTTTGCCTCTTGTATTATTGCCTCGCTTTCCCTTTTGGCTTTTTCTATTATCTCTGCTGCTTTCCTCATTGCATCTTCATAAAGTCTGCTGGCATTGTCTTTGTAAAACATTTCTATCGGAAGGTATGCCCTTTCTCTCAAAACATCATCGGACTTAAAAGCTCTAGAATACATATCCTTTATCCTGAAGGGAGTTTCCCTCGAAACCTCGACCTGCTTTAAAACTTTAGACAATTATATCGTCTCCTCCTCCGCGGGAAATGATTATCTCGCCCGCCTCTTCCAGTCTCCTTATTACATTTACTATCTTTTGCTGAGCTTCTTCTACATCTCTTAACCGCACTGGACCTAAATACTGCATATCTTCTTTTATTATTTCTGCCTGACGCTTGGACATGTTGCTGAATATCTTATCTTTAACCTCATCACTTGCACCCTTTAAAGCTAATGCAAGGTCTTGGTTATCGATTTCCCTCAGTATACGCTGTACAGACCTATTATCGAGGGTGAGGATGTCCTCAAAAACAAACATCCTTCTTCTTATTTCCTCAGCAAGTTCCGGATTTTCCATTTCGAGAGCTTCTATTATATTCTTTTCAGTGCTGCGATCGACGCCGTTTAAAATGTTTACTATAGCCTGGATTCCTCCTACGTTGGTGTAATCCTCCACTACAACAGAAGATAGTTGGCGTTCTAAAACTTTTTCAACCTCCATAATAACCTCGGGTGATACTCTTTCCATTGTGGCAATGCGTTTGGCTATATCTACCTGTTTTTCCGGCGGCAGTGAAGAAAGGATCAACGCAGCTTTCTCGGGCTGCAGGTAAGCCATTATTAGAGCAATCGTTTGAGAATTTTCGCTCTGGATAAAGTTTAGGAGTTGAGCGGGATCAGCCTTTCTTACAAAATCGAAGGGTCTTACCTGCAAAGATGAAGTTAACTTATTTATAATTTCAAATGCTTTCTGGGTCCCTAATGCTTTCTCCAATATTTCCTTAGCGTAATCAATCCCACCCTGCGCAATATAATCGTTAGCCATTAGCATCTGATAAAATTCTTTAAAAACTTCTCTTCTTTCTTCATCTTTCACTTTTCTTAGGCTGGCTATATCGATTGTAAGTTGCTCTATTTCCTCTTCTCTCAAATAGCGGTACACGTTTGATGCTATTTCCGGGCCTAGGGCAACCATGAGTATGGCAGCTTTTTGTCTTCCACTGATTTTAGACAAAGGCATCTTAAACACCTCTATTCTTCATTAAGCCAGGTTCTTAGAATTTTGGCTACATCTTCAGGTCTTTGTCTGGCAAGTCTTTCTATATCTTTAAGTATATCTTGTTTTTCATCGACTTCTTCCGAAGCAGCTTGCTGAGCTGCAGCTAATTGTTGTGCAAGTTTTGCTTCCTCAAGCTCCTTTTTCCTTTGGTTCGCGATTCTGTATAAAATTACTAAGAGGACCGCACAAGATAGAGCAGTTATGAAGATCAACACTTGCTGTCTTTGCCTGCTCTTTGTTTCTTCAAGAATCTGTCTCGAGAGCAAATCAGCAAGCTGGGTATCAAAAGTCATTCCCTCTACGGTTATCTGATCTCGCTGTATGTCATAACCGACAGCATTACCAACGAGAGCGACTATTCTGTTCTTTTCTTCCTCGGTCAAATCCCTGTTAATCACTACCGATACCGTGAGTTTTTTGATGGCACCCGGTGCAACCGTGACATTCTCCTTTGACTCGTTTAATTCATAATTGCGTATAATTTCGGTTTTCTGGTAATCAGACTCTCCGGTATTGAGTTGTGAATAATTAGGTGTTGTATTTGAATCAGAACCTGGGGGTCCTCCGTTAACGTTGCCCTGCCCTGAAAAATGCTCTCTTAATTCCTGGACGCTTCGCAATACCCCTTCGCCGAGCTCCTGATCTACAGGTGAGAACATTCGATTTTCCACTGTTTTTTTATCAAAATCCAGCTGGGCGTTGACCCTCACGGCTACATTGCCAGGACCAAATATCTGTTCAAGCAGCGACTGTACGCTTGCTTGCAGTTGTTTTTGAAAGTTTTCTTGTATTGCAAGCTGTGCATTAACAACTTCATTAGTTTTCTCTTCTTCGGAAAGCGGGATATTAGACAATATCCTGCCGAACTCATCAACAATTGTTATATTCTCGGGCTTTAGTCCCTCCACAGAATGGGCAATTAAATTAATGATTCCCCGGATCTCTTCTTCTTTAATTTCCTCACCTGGTTTTAGTTTCAAGAATACAGCTGCCGAGGGTTCCTTTTGCTCGTTCGGTTTAATGAAAAGGCTTTTTTGAGGCTGTACGATATGTACTCTTGCCGACTCTACCTGTTCCATTTCTTCGATGGTCCTTGCAAGTTCCCCCTGTAAAGCCTGGTTGTATTGAATCTGCTTTTCCCATTCGGTAATACCCAACCTTGTTTTACCGAATATATCGCTGAATCCTATTTCGCCGCCTTTCGGAAGGCCCTCTCGCGCAAGTTCCAATCTTACTTTGTAAACGTCTTTTGCATCGGTTAGTATGGTTTTTCCTCCATCGGCAAGTTTATAGGGAATCTTCATATCTTCCAGCTTTTTTACAATATCTCCTGCATCTTTCTCATCTAAGTTAGAATAAAGAGGAACATAATTAGGCCGACTCACAAAATACCACAAAAAAGCCATCACTAAAACAACAAGGGTCGCACTCAGTATAAGTTTTATCTTCTGCGTTTTGCTTCTTGTTTCCCAGAATGTCTTTGCTTTTTCCTTTAAATTGCTTAGAAATTCCATTCAATTCCACCTTACCTGTTATATCTGCATCCTCATTATCTCTTGATAAGCTTCAATCGCCTTGTTTCTCACCTGAATAGCCAGTTCCAGAGAAAGCCGTGCTTTTTCTGCAGCAATCATTATCTCATGGACATTAATTTCTTCTCCTGCTGCTATTTTTCTCAGCACGTCGTCGTACTCTATCTGATAACTGTTTACTTTTTCAAAGGCCTTTGCCAATAAATCTTTAAAGGAGTCATTTCCTTGCTTTTGAGGCGCACTTACAATACTGGTTGAATCTCCAACACTTCTAACAATCAACAGGTTCCACCCCTTTTTAAATTTTCCTAATCATTACGCTCTTCCTATCTCTAATGCCTTGTTGATCATGCTTTTTGCTGCATTTATAGCGGTGACGTTCGCCTCATAACTTCTAGTCGCCGATATCATGTCTACCATTTCTGTTACAATATTCACATTCGGCATGCGAACATATCCGTTATCGTCAGCATCGGGATGCGATGGGTCGTAAACCAGTTTAAACGGGCTTGGATCTTCTTCTATAGCTACGACTCTAACGCCTGCTCCCATCTGTTTTAAATATGAACCCTCGAGCAGATCCCTAAAGGTAATATCTCGTTTTCTTTCCTGAAAAACAACCCTTTGCCTTCTGTAAGGACCGCCTTCTTCTGTGCGGGTTGTATTGACATTGGCAATGTTGTTTGAAATTACATCCATTCGAAGCCTTTGAGCGGTAAGGCCAGAAGCGCTAATTTCCATTGAACTGAAAATACCCATATCCCACTATCTCCTTCCTTCGGTAATTGCAGACCTTAAGAGTGAAAACTGCCTTTGAACCTGATCGGCTAGTATGTTGTAAGCTATGGCATTTTGAATAAGTTCGACCATTTCTTTGTCTATATCCACATTGTTTCCATCATTTCTGAATGTTCTATCATGCTGGACCACAACCCGGGGTTTTAAATCGAAAGTCTTCTTCGAATTCGGAATGTGCTTTTCGCTGGTAGTTGAAAGGGGTAATTTTGAGCCACTTTCTTTAATATATTTTTGCAGCAATGTTTCAAACGCCACCTCAGACCTTTTAAAATTGGGAGTATCAACATTGGCAATGTTATTTGCCAACACTTCATGCCTTATCCATTTTGCATCCATCATCTTTTGGAGTAAGCTCGGAATTTCGAATAAGTTTAACACCCGAATCACCTTCTTTTTTTCGACAATTACTAAATTATATCTTTTATATTTGCTAAAAATTTCTTTTTTCCTTCCTTTTCCTCATATTTGGAATATATTTAAATCTCCTTCGCAGCAAAAGCAACTTTTCAAAACAGGCAGAATATCATAAAAAGAGAAAACTTGTCTTTTTATGTCATATTATAACACACATGGATAATTTTGTATATGATACTTTGGGACTATAAAAAGATAAAAAAAATGCGTGAAAATTATTTCACGCATTTTTATGAGCGAACTTTTTTAAGTTCTTCTAACAGCTTGTCGTTTAAAACTTTTATATATGTTCCTTTCATTCCAAGGGACCTGGACTCGATAACTCCTGCACTCTCGAGTTTTCTTAAAGCATTGACTATAACTGAACGCGTTATTCCTACCCTATCAGCAATTTTACTGGCTACAAGCAGCCCCTCATTGCCGTCCAATTCTTCGAATATATGCTGCACTGCTTCCAGCTCTGAGAAAGATAACGTGCCTATCGCTAGCTGAACCACTGCCTTTTTGCGAGCTTCTTCTTCTATTTCTTCCGTCTTTGACCTTAGTATTTCCATTCCCACTACGGTTGCACTATATTCTGCAAGCACCAAGTCATCGTCTGTAAATTTATCGCCGAATCGAGCAAGGACTAAGGTGCCTAATCTTTCTCCCCCACCGTTTATTGGTACAATTGTAACTAGTTTCCCAGAATGGGGGCAGCTTGCGGTACTGTCAAATACACATTCTAGCTTTTCTTGAGGTATATTCGGCATCGTCTCATGAATTTCCAGTAATTTGTCATTGTATTCCTTTGGAAACATTCTCTCTTCAAGTACCCTGTTTTGTATTACGTCGCAATCGTATTCGCTAAGAAGCGCATAACCCAAAACCTTTCCTTTACGGCTTGCCACATATGCGTTAGCATTCAGCACTTCGCTTAATATTTTGCATACTTCGTTAAAATCTACAGGATATCCCGCAGATCTTTGCAATAATTTGTTTATTCTCCTTGTCTTTTCTAGCAAATCATTGCTCATTCTACATTTCCTCCTTTTTTGATTTTTTTTAAAATACTTAGTTTCATTACAAAATGTACATGCTTAAATCTTTATCTTTCACTATATCTTTTAATTTTTCATTAACGTAGTTTCTATCTATGACAAATTCACTCATTTTATCCTTAATTTCAGGAGCATTGAAGGATATATCCTCCAAGAGCTTTTCCATAATCGTATGGAGTCTTCTCGCTCCAATATTTTCCGTATGCTGGTTAACATATTCTGCTATGCTTACTATTTCATCAATAGCATCTTCCGAAAAATGGATTTTTATACCTTCAGTTTCCAATAAAGCCTTATATTGTTTTATGAGAGAATTCTTTGGCTCCATTAGAATTCTCTTTAAATCTTCTTTGGAAAGGCTTTTTAGCTCAACACGAATCGGGAATCTACCTTGCAGCTCCGGTATAAGGTCAGACGGTTTTGAAACGTGGAAAGCCCCGGCTGCAATAAACAAGATATGATCTGTTTTTACAGGGCCATACTTCGTAACAACTGTGCATCCTTCCACAATGGGGAGGATATCCCTCTGAACCCCTTCTCTTGATACGTCGGGCCCTCCACCGTGCTCTCTCCCTGCTATCTTATCAATCTCATCGATAAAAATGATGCCCGTCTCTTCGGCTCTTTTTATAGCCTCAGTTATAACCTCGTCCATATCTATGAGCTTTTGGGCTTCTTCCTGGGTAAATATTTTCCGCGCAGTTTCAATTGTTACCTTTTTCTTCTTTTTACGCTTTGGAATTAAGCCACCAAATAAGTCCTGAAAATTGATTCCCATCTCTTCAATTCCGTAACTGGAAAATACCTCCAGCACCGGCGGTGAATTGTCTTCTACCTCAATTTCTATCATTTCTTTATCTAATTTGCCTGATTTTATATCCTCAAGTAAAGCCTTCCTCTTCTCTTTCGCAATTCTCAATCTGGATTCGTATTCTTCATCTTTTTCATCTTCAACTTTTGAAAGGTTGCCCAAAAGGACTTCAAATGGATTTTTAAAACTTGTACTTTTTGCAGGATCTGGCTGCAGTATTTCTGCAATCCTAAGGTCCGCCAGTTCTTTTGCCCTGTCTTTGACTTGTTCCATTTTTTCAATTTTAACCATCCTTATGGATGTTTCTACCAAATCCCTTACCATAGAATCTACATCGCGTCCCACGTAACCCACTTCTGTAAATTTAGTAGCTTCGACCTTGACAAAAGGAGCATTCACAAGCTTTGCAAGTCGCCTTGCGATTTCAGTTTTGCCCACTCCTGTCGGACCTATCATCAGTATATTTTTGGGCATTATTTCTTCCTGGAGCTCTTTTGGAAGTTTTTGCCTTCTGTATCTATTGCGAAGCGCGATAGCTACGCATCGTTTCGCTTCTTGCTGGCCAACTATGTATTTATCCAATTCTTCTACTATCCTTTTGGGAGTTAAATCTTCCAAAATTCCTCCCTCCTTATAGAACTTCCACAGATATAAAGTTATTCGTATAAACGCATATATCAGCTGCTATTTTCAAAGCTTCTTCAACGATTTTCTCAGGAGGTAAATCGGTAAAGCGCGCAAGGGCTCTAGCCGCTGCTAAAGCATATGGACCACCGGATCCTATGGCTGCTATCCCATCGTCAGGCTCAACTACTTCGCCGCTGCCTGAAATTATAAAAATGTGTTCTTTATCAGCGGCAATCAATAAAGCTTCTAGTTTCCTCAACATCCTGTCAGTACGCCATTCCTTTGCGAGTTCCACCGCTGCTCTCACCAGGTTACCGTGAAATTCCTCTAGTTTTGCCTCAAATTTTTCAAAAAGAGTAACCGCATCAGCCACAGAACCCGCAAACCCAGCCAAAACCTGGCCATTATATATTTTTCTTACTTTCCTAGCGTGGTGCTTCATAATGGTATTTTGACCGAAAGTTACCTGGCCATCTCCAGCCATTGCAGCACCCTTTTGATTAACTACAGCAACTATAGTAGTTGCAGAAAACATCAGCTTTCCCCCTTTTCCCCTGTGCGAGGAAAGGCTCTTTCGTAAACTTCTTTCAACCTTTCTTTCGTAACATGGGTATAAATCTGCGTTGTAGACAAACTTACATGTCCCAGCAGCTCTTGAACGGTCTTTAAGTCCGCTCCATTATTGAGCATGTGGGTTGCGAATGTGTGCCTAAGAGTGTGAGGACTTACGTTTTTATTTAAAGACAACTTCTTAACGTACTTATCTATTATTCTCCTTACGCTCCTGTCAGTCAATCTCGTCCCGTTTTTATTTAAAAACAGATACTCGCATGAAAGATTTTTTACAAGGTAAGGTCTGCTTTTCTTCAAGTACTCATCAAGGCTTTCGGCAGCTTTTGAACCGAAAAATACCACTCTTTCTCGGGACCCCTTACCATAAACGATGATAAAATTAGCACCCATATTGACGTCCTTTAATTTTATCGAGACAAGTTCACTTACTCTTACTCCAGTGGCATACAAAAGTTCCATTAATGCTTTATCCCGGATACCAAGCACATCTTTACCAGGCGCAGAAAGCAGCGCTTCAATTTCCGCTGGATACAAAAACAAAGGCAATTTCTTAGGTAGTTTCATACCTTGAATTATTCTCGTGGGATCCTCTGTCACCAATCCTTCAGAGCTAAGGTATTTAAAGAAGCTTCTTAGAGCCGAAAGTTTCCTGGCTATAGTTTTCTTATCCACTCCCTTTTCCTTCAAATAAGCCAAAAAACCTCGAATATCTAGGTGAGTAACATCTTTAAGTGTCATTGTTTCGGATATTTTATTCTGTTCCAAATATTCGAGAAACTGTCCTAAGTCGTTAGCATAAGCTTTTAGCGTATTCTCCGACTGGTTTTTAGCGGCTCTTATATAGTTTAAAAAACTGTCAACTGCATCATATTCCATAGTTATTCAGCCTCGCAATGAACAAATAATATACTACCATAACCTTCGTTTTTACGCAAGATTAAATTCTAAATTATTTTTAAATTATATGTTAAATTTTTATTAAAATGTGTATTGCATTACACCTTTATTTCGTTTGCAGCGATAAATGCTTTTAAAACCTCAATGGAACGCCGGGCATAATACTGGTTCCTTTCTTTCTTTGATTTAATCTTCTCTTTAAGTGGGGGAAGTATTCCAAAGTTTGCCTTCATAGGCTGAAAGTTCTTGGGATCAGCTGTAGCTACATAATTACAAAGAGCTCCTATTATAGTTTCTAATGGGAAAGGAACAGGATCTTGCCCTTTCAAACGGCGAACCATATTTACTCCCGCTACTATCCCTGACGCTGCGGATTCTATATACCCTTCTACGCCCGTAATTTGTCCAGCAAAGAATAGACCTTGAGTTGATTTTAATTCAAGCCAGGGCTGTAAAAACTTAGGACTCATTATAAACGTATTTCTGTGTATGAAACCATACCTAACAAATTCTGGGTCTTTTAAGCCTGGAATTTTGCTAAAAACCCTTTTTTGCTCTGACCATTTGAGGCTAGTCTGAAAACCTACCATATTGAATAGAGTACCTTCTTTATTTTCTTTTCTCAGCTGAACTACTGCGTAAGGTTGCTTACCGGTTCTCGGATCTATTATCCCAACTGGCTTTAACGGTCCAAAAAGCAAGGTCTTAGGACCTCTTTTTGCCATTACCTCGATGGGCATGCACCCCTCGAAAAATACGGGCTTTTCAAATTCTTTTGGTGTGTGAACCTCCGCGTTAATCAGTTCATTATAGAACTCCATATACTCTTCTTCGGTCATGGGTAGATTCACATAATCTTCGTCGCCTTTGTTGTACCTAGAACCCCAGAAAGCAATGTTCCAATCTATGGAGTCCGCCGTAATAATAGGTGCTGCAGCATCGTAGAAATAAAGGTGTTCCTTTCCTAAAAGTTCACTTATAGCTTTGAATAGAGCCTCTGAAGTAAGAGGACCTGTTGCTATTATTGCAGGAGGTTCCGGTATACGATCTACTTCTTCCCTTCGAATTTCAATTAGCGGATGCTTCTCAATGGCCTCAGTTACAGCCGAGGAAAATTTTTCCCGATCCACGGCAAGGGCAGCTCCCGCAGGAACGCTATTTTCCTCGGCCTTTTTTATTATGAGCGATCCCAAAAGTCGCATTTCCTCTTTCAATAGGCCTGCCGCATTAGTCAGTTCGTTAGATCTAAAAGAGTTGCTGCAAACTAGCTCGGCCAGCTTATCCGTATGATGGGCAGGGGTCATTTTTTGCGGTCGCATTTCATAAAGTTCTACATTAAAACCCATATTGGCTATATACCATGCTGCTTCACACCCTGCTAAACCGCCACCTATAACCTTTACTTTTTCCATAGTTTATCCCTCCTCCATTTGATTTTTGTAACCGCATTCAGGATTAGTACATGCTGTAGTTGTTCCTTTTTTTGTGGTTTTCTCCACCATTAGGCTGCCGCAATGCGGACAGGGATCTTTGCAAGGTGGATCCCATATTATAAATTCGCAATCGGGATAGTTGCCGCAGCCGTAAAACTTTCGTCCTTTTTTCGATTTCCTAAGGACGATATCACCGCCGCAGACAGGACATTTTACACCAGTTCCTTCAACTAAAGGTTTTGTATTCTTGCATTCTGGGAATCCTGAACAAGCCATAAATTCACCGTATTTGCCGCGCTTTATTACCATATTCCTGCCGCAAATCTCACACTTTTCTTCAGTGATTTCATCTTCTATTTTTACTTCCTCGATTTTTTCTTCTGCTATCTTCAATTTTTCCTCAAAAGGCCTGTAAAATGCCTCTACAATTCGCTGCCAGTTTTCTTCTCCTGATTCTATTTTATCCAGCTGATTTTCCATTTCCGCAGTAAAATCAAGATCCACTATGTCGCTAAAGTATTCCTTTAATATTTCCGTCACAATTTGTCCTAATTCTGTCGGCTTAAACCTCCCCTTTTCCTTTTTTACGTAACCCCTTTTTTGAATGGTATCGATAATGGGCGCGTATGTGCTCGGTCTACCGATGCCCCTTTCTTCTAACGCCTTTACCAGCATAGCTTCTGTAAACCTTGGCGGGGGCTGAGTAAAATGCTGTTCTGGTATAATTTTCAGGAGTGTTAACTTTTGCTCCTTAGAAAGGTCAGGCAGTAAACCCTCATCTTTTTCAGTTTCTTCATCGACTCCTTCTGTATAAACAGCCATAAACCCTGCAAATCTGAGGGTTGAGCCAGATGCTTTGAACACATAAGTTCCCGCTCTAATTTCCGCTGAAACGGTATCGTATATAGCCGGCGCCATTTGGCTTGCTACAAACCTTTCCCATATTAACTTATAAAGCTTATACTGGTCAACAGTCAAGGAATTCTTTATTGCTTCGGGATGCCGGAAAACCGAGGTGGGCCTTATAGCTTCATGAGCATCCTGGATGTTTTTTTTGGGTTTCTGCGACGACGCTCCACCTCCTATATATTCGGAACCGAAATTTTTTAATATATACTCTTTTGCTTCCTTTTGTGCTTGTTCCGATATTCTCGTCGAATCGGTCCTTATATACGTCACAAGGCCAACAGTGCCCTCACCTTCAATATCGAGGCCCTCGTAAAGCTGCTGAGCTATCATCATTGTCTTTTTTGCAGTAAAGCCTAGTTTCCTCGCCGCTTCTTGCTGCATAGTGCTTGTTGTAAAAGGCGGTGATGGATTACGACGCCTTTCGCCTTTTTTGACCTCCGCAACAATAAAAACTTCATTTTGCAAATCGGCTACAATTTTTTCAACTTCTTCTCTATTTTTCAGACTTATTTTCTCATTTTCCCTGGAATGAAGTTTTGCTTTGAAAACACTGCCATCATCCCGATCCGTCAGTTCTACCTCAATAGTCCAGTATTCTTCAGGGACAAATTCGGCTATTTCCTTTTCCCTGTCGCATATCATCCTGACAGCTGCTGATTGAACTCTACCGGCACTGAGTCCCCATTTGACTTTACGCCATAGAATTGGACTTATTTTGTAACCCACCAAGCGATCTAAAATTCTTCTTGCCTGCTGGGCGTCCACAAGGTTCATATCTATTTTCCGAGGATGGCGTAAGGATTCGGAAACGGCACTCTTTGTTATTTCATGGAATTCCACCCTGCAAGGAGATTCTAGCGGAATTTCTAGAAGGTGGGCAAGATGCCATGATATGGCTTCCCCCTCCCTATCGGGGTCAGTGGCAAGTAGAATATTTTTTGCTTTGGCAGCCTCTTTTCTCAAATTTTCTATTATTGAGCCCTTACCCCTAATGGTTATATACTTAGGCAAAAAGCCATTTTCAATATCAATTCCAAGTTGGCTTTTTGGCAAATCCCTAACGTGGCCCATAGAGGCCACTACTTTGTAGTCCCTTCCCAAAAACCGACTGATAGTTTTTGCTTTAGCTGGAGATTCAACTATTATCAGAGATTTTGCCATATTACCACCTCAAACTTTAATGACATATCCTCCCGGTAAGAATACTATCAAATCTTTTAACTGGAGGCGGGTTATAATAGCATTTATTTCCTGAGGGGATTTCCCAGTCTTTTGAACGAGAAGTTCTATACTTACCGGGTGATAATCAATGAGATTTAGCACTTCATTTTCTTCTTGGGTAGTACTGATAATACTGGTAATATCGGATCCATTTTCCATCGAAAAATCGGTTTTCTTCTTCAAATTTAGTTCTTCTAAAATATCGTTTACATTTTCGACCAATTTGGCTCCCTGCTTAATGAGCTTGTGAGTTCCACGACTGTAGGGGCTGAATATACTTCCAGGAACTGCGAAAACTTCTCTTCCTTGTTCCAGTGCAAAATCGGCAGTAATCAACGAACCGCTTTTTTCTGCGGCTTCTACCACTACAGTTCCTCTGGAGATGCCGCTGATAATCCGGTTTCTCGCAGGAAAGTTTGAAGATAAAGGCCTAGTACCAATAGGAAAACTGGTTACGACACAACCTGCCTTAATTATTTCCTTCATTATTTCATAGTTTTCAGGAGGATATACTATGTCTATTCCACACCCCAGAACAGCCGTGGTAGGCCCGCCTGCTTTTAGTGCTCCTCTATGGGCATAAGAATCAATACCACGGGCCAAGCCACTTACCACGTTAATATTGAATTCAGCAAGTTCCTCTGCCATTTGCTCCGCAATCTTTCGTCCATAAGATGTTGGCTTCCTAGTTCCTACTATTGCGATTGATTCCTGGTTCAGAACCGATACCTCTCCCAGGGCATAAAGTACCGGGGGAGGGTCGTAAATTTCTATCAAAAGTCGGGGATACTCTTTGTCTTCAAAGGTTATTATTTTCGCTCCTAGTTCTGCTGCCTTTTTTATTTCTTCAAAGGGATTAACCTTTTTTCTTGACTCAAGAATAACATTGCAAATTTTTTGGTTTATCCCGGGGACTTCTAGAAAAGTGTTTCTTGTGGCATTCATAAAATCGTGATAAGTTTTAAAACAATTTAATAATCCCCTTATCCTCACTGGTCCGAGGTAGGGGATCATATTCAGAGCCACAAGCAGCTCGAGCTCCGCCATTATCATCCCTCAGTATATTAGTATTCTCTACGGGTTTTAATATTCTATACCAGGTTGAGCAGATATACCTTTCATATAATGGTGTTTTATTTCTCTTACTTCGCTTACCATATCCGCTTTTTCCATCAATTTTTCCGTGGCATAGCGACCTGTCAAAACTAAAGTGGTCGCTTCGGGCTTTAAGTCAATCAAGCCCAAAACCTCCTCTTCCTGCACCAATCCATAATCCACCGCCACATTTATTTCATCCAATATAATAAGATCATACTCGCCACTCGCAATAACCTTACGAGCCAAATCAAGACCTTCTCTCGCGAGCCTCAAATCTTCGGGGTGTGGATCTCCTTTCTTTACAAAACAATCCCTTCCCTTCTGAACCAGCTGGAAGTTTGGCAAATATTTTATGGCTTGCACTTCACCGTACTCAGGACTTCCCTTCATAAATTGTATCATATAAACCTTTTCGCCGTGTCCTATGGCTCTCAAAGCCAACCCTAGAGCTGCCGTAGTTTTCCCCTTTCCATTCCCAGTATATACTAAAACCAAACCCTTTTTTGACTTCACATCACCACTCCTTTAACAAAAAATAATAGCATACATTACATTTCTGGTCAAAGTTTGTGCTTAGGAATTAAAAGATGTCACAAAATGGTATTTTTTGCTATGTCCCGGGAAATTATCCTTAAGTCCTTATATTTTGAAAATATCTGTCCAGATTTCTAAACTGCAGTGCCTCTGCCAAATGCCTTTCTTTAATATTTTCAGATTGGTCCAAATCGGCTATAGTTCTTGCTACTTTTAAAATTCTATTGTAAGCTCTTGCGCTCAACTTTAACCTCTGAAAGGCCTCTTTCATTAAAAGTTTTTCGGCCCTGCCTAGCTTGCAGTATTTATTAATTAGAGCGGGTGTTAGCTGGGAATTATAAAAAATGTTTAGCCCCTTGTATCGCTCTAGCTGTACGGCTCTTGCGAGTTCCACCCTCTTTTTTATAGTAGCCGAATCCATGGAATTAGCCTTTTCCAAATCTGAAAAAGCAACAGGCGAAACACCTACCTGCATGTCTATCCTATCGAGCAGCGGCCCTGAAATTTTGCTTAAGTAATTATGTACCTTATGAGGGGGGCAGGAACATTCATGGAAAGGATCTTGAAAATACCCGCACGGGCATGGGTTCATAGCTCCGACAAGCATGAAGCTCGCGGGATAGGTAACTGTTGCGTTCATTCTAGATATAGTTATTTTACCTTCTTCTAAAGGCTCGCGAAGTAATTCTAAAATTTCTTTGGAGAATTCCGGTAATTCGTCCAAAAACAAAACGCCGTGATGGGCTAAACTAACTTCTCCGGGCTTTGGTATTCTACCTCCCCCAACTAACCCTACTGGTGTAATACTGTGATGGGGTGCTCTGAAGGGCCTTTTCTTTATTAATGAGGACCTTCCCGACAAGAGCCCGGCAATGCTGTAGATTTTTGTTAGCTCTAAAGATTCTTCAAAAGTCATTGAAGGTAAAATCGTGGGGATGCGCCTTGCTATCATCGTTTTCCCCGAACCAGGAGGCCCTACCATAATTAGGTTGTGATGGCCAGCTGCCGCTATCTCTAAGGCTCTTTTTAAAACCTCCTGGCCTTTTACTTCCGAAAAATCCCCTTCGAATTCTGTAGTAACTGTGTCCATTACTTCGGGTATAATATCATCGGGTTTGAATTCACCTTTAAAAAATCCCACTGCTTCTTGCAAGCTCTTTACACCTATTACCTCTATCCCTTTGATTACGGCAGCTTCCTCAGCGTTTTCAAAGGGGACAACTATTCCTTTTAAACCTTTCTGTTTTACTTCTATCGCCATTGGCAAAATACCATTTACCGGTCTTACCCTTCCATCAAGAGATAATTCACCCACTATGGAATACCCCTGAAGAGCACTAGCAGGAACTTGTTCAGTAGCAGCAAGAATACCTAGCGCAATTGGGAGGTCAAAATGAGGTCCCTCTTTTTTTATATCAGCCGGTGCAAGATTCAGCGTAATCCTTTTTATGGGAAAATCAAAATTCTGATTTTTTATAGCTGCCCTTACCCGCTCCCGCGACTCCCTTACGGCCGTATCTGGAAGGCCCACTATCTCAAAGGCCGGAAGGCCGCTTGAAATATATACTTCCACATCCACTAAGAAGCTGTCCAATCCATATATCGCGCAACTTTTTAGCGAAGCTAACATTTTGCCCTCCCTTTTAACTTCTAAGGAAGTAGCCTCTTCCTGGAGTGAAACTATGTAAAAAACTATTTTCTAAAATTCTCCATAATTGCGGATTTTCCTTCTCGCAAAATAAAAAATAAAATATAACTTCAACACTATCAGCTTCTACACAGAGTCACCCAACTCGATTATTTTCAAAACCGTGGTCAATACCGTATCTTAGGGGGCTTACAACCCATCCGTCCCCGGCCGTTTTAACCCATTCCGGATGCTTCAGGATATCCCTGTAGTTCCATTCCACAAAAAATACCCGGCGCTGTTGCAAATTATTAGTTATCGCTTCATTCGCGGCTAGCCCCATTTCCAGCTGGAACCTGACTATCAGGCCGCTTATAGGCAAGATCACGAAAGCAGCACAAGGGCCGATAGGAACAGGCTGATGCCGTCACCTCCGGTCCTCCTCCCGAGGAGCGTCACCCATTTTGTGGCTTTCGCAAAGGCGGCAAGGCTCTCCGCAAATGAATACATACCGCCGGCCACTACAAGAAAAATCTCGCCTTTAAAACCAATAGGTTGTCTAACGATAATTTCTAATTTTGGTAAAAAAGTAAAGGGAATGGCATCCTTTAGCCTTGGTAAAATTCCTTATATAGATACATGAGCATCTGATAATCTCCATGCAGGGCTAAAATTTTGGACACCGCCGTTTTTCAGTGTTTATAAGGGCTTATTCCCCTGGCAGTAGTGCCCTTTTGCAGTAAAATATAAATATAAAAAACTACACCAACATGGTACCTGGTAGTATTCTGCATTACGGCAGACTATTATTAACATTTCGGTACGAACTAACAGAAAAAGAGAATCTCTATTGCACGGAAAATGAACAAAAATGGTGCAATACAACCGTCAGGCATGTCGTACTTACTTTCACTCGCTCTTTGCCTGCCGTCAGGTTATCCCGAGCAGGTTGGCTTTGACCAACATGTTTTCCACAGTTCTACTTTCCTATTAACAATTTAAATTCCCTTTTCTAAATTAACTATCAATTTTAGAAAATATGACCTCCGGGAATACAAATATTACCCGGAGGTATTTGTTTAATAATTGATCAGTTAAAGATCAATTCGAATACGTATAAACTGCTGATCCTTACACCGGCTTTACCATTGAGTAATGCCATCATTGTCCTACAAGTTTAGAGTTGCTATGGATGCATCTATTTTGTAAATCACTTCCATTGCAACTTTGTTTTAGCTAAAGTCGTCGAAATGTTTTTTGCTTTTTTAAAAGCATTTGGCTATTCATTTTAAAACTCCAATTTAGTATAATTATCATCATAATTGGCTTACGTTCAAAGTATATAATACTATTATTTTCATGTGTAAAGCGATTTTGCTGTAAAAAATTGTGGTGTTTTAATTTCTTTATCAATTATACTTTTTAATTATTTCTGAATATAGCTCGGGAACCCTGTACGTAAGCCATGGAATCTCCTTTCTCCTTACTCGGATACAATTTTTACTTAAATTTTCCACTAATAGCCCTTGCTCTTTATTGCCAAATTGTTTTTTAATATTTCCACTTGGGTCAACAATCATTGAGCACCCACAATAATGTGAATAAAGTCCTTTTCCTACTCTATTAACTCCTACTACCCAAACTTGATTCTCTGCAGCCCGCGCTCTTAGCATTAATGTCCATAAGTCATCATATGGAGAAGCCCATGCGCTTGGAAAAATTAAAATTTCGGCATTTTTTAATGCAAATATTCTACTTATTTCTGGAAAACCAACATCCGCACACACTGCAATCCCTATTTTCCACCCTTTACATTCGATCACTTCCACACGATTGCCCTTTTCGAAAAAACTTCTTTCGTGGGCCCATAAGTGAATTTTATTATGAATATAAATCAACTTTCCATTTTCATCCCATATAGCAGCCGAATCATAAAACTTCCCATCGTCGTAATTAGAAATACCTGCTACTATTACTATTTTGTGTTCTTTGGCCAATTCAGAAAAAAACTGTTTTATCATACTATCAGTTTTTACATCCTTTATTGTTTTGAACTCATATCCTGTTAGGGACAATTCAGGAAAACAGACTATATCAATATTATATCTATTGGCCTCTTCTATTAGTTTTGTTATAGTCATTTTATTTTGAGTAATATCTCCATCAACTAATTCTACCTGACCCAATGCAATATTTAAAGCCTCTGTCATTTTAACACCTCCGAAGCTTTACCGAAAAACCTTTCCGTTACTTTATCGGGAGGTGCAGGAGTTAATATACTTACTACGTAAATTAATACAAGGCCCACCGCTAAACCGGGGATAATGGGATCCAAGCCCCACGGTTTTTTTAACCAATACCAAAGTAAATTTGTTAAAGCACCACCTACCATTGATGCCATAGCACCTTCTCTCGTAGCCCGCTTCCAGTAAAAACCCACTATCATAGGAATGAAAAATGCAGCTCCAATTGTAGAATAATTAAAAATCTGAAGCTGGAGTATAGGTGCCGGTTTACTCAATGCGAATAAACACGACACTATTCCTACACCTATAATAGCGATTCTTGATATTTTAACAATTTCTTCAACAGATGCGTGAGGTTTTATGAAATCTTTGTATAAATCTTTACTTATAGTTGATCCAACAACAAGTAATACAGAATCAGCAGTGGACATGATTAACGCTATAATTGAAGAAATTAAAAGTCCACCTATTATGGGAGGGTAAAGATTTTGAATAAGTACTGGGAACGCAAGATCCACATCCTCAAGATTTGGATATAGTATTTTTGATGTACCTGCTATGATCATCAACGAAAAGTAGAATAATACAAAGACTATTCCCGACCATGCAGTACTAATTTTTGCTGTCTTAACGTCTTTCGCCGATAAAGCCCTTACAATGACAGCTGGTTGTGATATGTTGCCGGTACCCCATACGAGATGGTTCCGCATTATGAATATTACGGCAGTTGAAACAGAACCAGTAATTGGTGAAACAAGAGAAGGATCTATTTGAGCTAATTTTATATTCATTTGGGTAAATCCACCTACTCTATTTAAGGCCACAAAAATTGACGCTAAAACAAAACCAGAACCCATAATTGCTTGGAATAAATCTGTCCAAGCAACTGCATACATACCACCACTCATAGTATATAATACAAACACCGCTGCAGTTATAATAACTGCCACATTATAGTTCATTCCAAGTATGCTATTCAATACTTTTCCGGCACCCATAATTTCTACGGTAATAAAAACGATATACATTAACAGAATTAATAATATTGGTATTATTTTTATCTTTTTATCATAATATCTTGCTGCAAAAACGTCTGGAATTGTAGTTTCTCCATACTCTCTTAACTTACCCATTATAAACAACGAACCTATAGCCACAGATAATAATGTACCTCCTATAGACCACATTCCACTCCATCCAACACTATACAACCAACCCACATACCCTATTACTGAACTTGAACTCACAAATGTCGCAGCAAACGTTCCTAATGACACAATTAATCCTAAACTCCTATCGGCTACAAAAAAGCTTTCTTCACTGGTAATCTTTTTTGAAGTTATATAACCTATTATTAACATAAACAATAAATAACAAACAAGAACAATAGTATATATCAATCTAACGTTATCCACTACACTTTCCTCCTTCATTTTTTATTTTTTCGTTGTAAGGTATGTGAGAAATAAATTCCCAACCGCAAATATGAATAAATAGAATATTAAAAAAACGGTTCCACTTGGTAACCCCCACACGCTTTTCACCCCTTTCGTAAGAAAAGATTGTTTTTAATATAATCAATATCCCAGCATATTTAATTTTTCTGCGTATATTTCCTGTTTTTGGCAGCATACCTACCGTTTTCTTCAAACATTTTGCCGTCCAAAATAATGATATGCTTTATCCCAGTGCCCTCGGTGTGAAACACAGTTGCCCAACACTCTCCTATTATGACAGCTCCTTGACCGCAACTGCTCATTGAGGTTCTACCACGGCAGTAGGTCTTGTATCACTATAAACATTTCATCCCTTTCATCCATTATTTTAAGTTTTTAAGATAAAATTTAACTCTAGGTACGCATTAATATTTAAATTTTTACCTATATTTTTAATTATTATAAAAATATCTTGGGATTACTTCAATACCCCGGTACATTCAACCTTTTACAAATCTCCCTTGCTTCGGGGAATTGATATATGCCGTTTTCTTCAAAAATCTTACCGTCTAAAATAATTGTGGGTTTCAACAAAGTGCCATCTGTATGGGAAGCTGCAGACCAGCACTCGCCCATGATTGACGCTCCCTGACTGCCGATGCCGAATTCTATACAGCCGAATACCCTCTCATCCTCTACAATCCTACCAGTAGGCTTTGTAACCCCCGGATTAAAGCCAAGCGAATAGTGGGCAATCCTGTACATGTTCGGGTCATTTAGGGATTTTAACCAGTTTTCAAAGATCTTGGCTTCTACACCACCGTCTATGCTCACTATCCGGCCTTCCCTTACCTCTAATTTAATGGGATTCTTGAGCAAACCCAATTCCATCGGCGGCCATAATGCTCCATCAAAAACCAATGTCCCATTAATGGTACTCTCTACCGGACACCAACTTATCTGGCCTCCTAACATAATGGGATAACCTTTTTGAGTAGCTTTCTGCCCCGAATGGCGAACTTTCCTCCCACGATTATATGCTTTCAAATACGTACCGTTATCACTTTTTACTATTACCTCATCTGCAGCTTGGATAGTTTCTTTAAACAGTTCCCCTAATTCAATGAGCAAGTCATAATCAACCCTCGTAATCGTCTTCACCATCATTTCAACATCCATGCCGGTAAGACAAATATACCTGCAGCCATTTTCCAAAGCTTTCTTCCAGGAAGGAGAATGCATTATATAGGAATAAGTGTACTCTATCCAAACGTCTGCTTTTGTAACTGCCGCTCCAACAGGAGCAGGAGGTTCCATGCAGGCATTAGGCGCTGTAGGATAATATATAACTGTAGGAATGGCTCCTATGCTGTAAACCGCATTGGCTGTAGCTTCCACCACCCGTCTATCGGTAGAGGAATCGGCTGTAATTACCACATTCTCTCCTTCTTTAACCAGCATTATATCTTTTACCAGCTTAAAAGCTCCTTTAGCTAGTTCAAAACTTAAATATTCCCGTGTAGGTTCTATCCCTATGTTCAATTCCATAATCATCAACCTCCTATTTTGTTTTATCCTCTAACCCATTTTAGACCCTAAAGATTATTTTATTAACTCATATATAGCCTGGACATAAATCTTAGCTATTCTCCTAAAATCATCAAGAGAGATATACTCGTCTTTTTGGTGAGCTAGTTCTTTTTGGCCCGGAAATACGGGGCCAAAGGAAACCGTATTTTTTACATACCTGCAATATGTGCCTCCACCTATCGAGAGGAGCCTTGGTTCTTCACCAGTCATCTCTTTATATACATGCTGTAGTTTTCTTATAAAATCTTTATCGGCTTCGACGTACAGAGGCAATTTATGCTGGTCCACTAAAAATTCTACCCCCAAATCTTCGAAAGCCTTTTTGAGTTTTTCAATTATTTCATTGCCGTCTACCGTAACCGGATATCGAATGTCAAACTTAAGAACCCCACGATTTTCATCAAAATCAGCCACACCTAAATTAATGGTCAAGGTGCCCGAAATCTCGTCACTGCAAGAGACTCCTAGAGTTCTTCCATCCACTTCCATATTCAACTTGGCGACCAGCGAGTTTATGAATTCTTTTGCCTCTCTGCCTCCAAAATCAATTTGGCTAAGGAAGTTAAAAAGTATCTGGATGGCATTTTCCCCATCCTCTGGATAACTAGCATGGGCGGAAATTCCCTTTGCTTTTATAACAATTCCTTCAGGAGTCTCCTCTACTTTCAGCTTTTCTTTAAGTCTTTCTTCAATTTTCTCCGCGAGTTTTTCTAAAGTTATACCCTCTATTAAAGCTTCAGCCTCATCAGGCACTATATTTACACGGGTGCCACCCCGCACTCTTTTAAGGTTTACTCCAGATCTTGATCTTGCGTCGAAGTCTTTTACCAGTGTAAAGCGTAAAATACCTTTTTCAGCATGTATTATGGGAAATTCCGCATCGGGTGAAAAGCCATACACCGGCATCTCTTCTTTCTCAAGATAGTACCTTATGCATCTTGCACCGGTTTCCTCATCGGTCCCTATGATAAGCCGTGCTCTTTTTGTAACCGGCAGGTTGGATTCTTTGATCGCTTTCAATGCGTATAATACGGCAAGGGCAGGCCCTTTATCGTCAATTGAACCCCGGCCGTAAATTTTTCCATCCTTAATCTCGCCGCCGAAGGGATCCACCGACCAACCAGCTCCGGGTGGGACTACATCTATATGGCTTAAAATTCCTACCATCTCTTGCCCGCTTCCTATCTCAATGTATCCTGCATAGCCGTCCAGATTTTTCGTTTTTAGCCCTAAATTATCCCCTTTTTTTAATATCCATTTAAGGGCTTCACCGATTTTTATCCCGAAAGGATAGCCCTCACAAGCATTTGTCTCATCTAAAACACTAGGGATCTTTATAAATTCCTGAAGATCCTTTACCATCTCATCGAAATATTCGTCAATTTTTGCATTCAAAATATCCTCCATCGACCATCACTCCTTTTATTTCGCTTTGAAAATTAATCCTAACCTTATTTGATTTCTTTAATCGGCGGATAAGGATATGCAAGCTTGCTCTGTTTCAAATTGTTTTTCATCAAATATTCACAAACGGCTACGGCAGCATTGAGCGGAACAATAATCGGTATGCCGTATTTATTTTGCATTCTATTTATGTCTATATTTAAAATTGATCCACATCCTAAAATCACTACATCGCACTCGTATTCTATTAATTCCTGGATTTTCATTTCTATCCGTTTTTCTAGTTCGCTTACATTTACAAAATTCAATACGGGCATATCCACAGCCACTACTTTATGTATTTCATGTGTTAAAGTTCTAACATGCCTTGGAACGGCACTTTTTATAGTTGAGATAACACCAATTCTATCCCCTAAAATTCTCGCCATGGAGATAGCCGCTTCCCTCAGCCCCACCACCGGTATGCTCAATTTTTCCTTACATGCATGTAAACCAGGTTATCCAAAACAATAGAGTATTATCCCATTCGAACCATTCAATTCTAATTCTTCCGCCAGGGAAACGACGCAAGGGCTTGCGAATATTTCATCGTATTCAGACTCTATCGTTACTGGACCTTTTTTTAATTCCGTAACCCTTAGCTGCGTCTCTTGACTTTTTACCTTTTCGGCCTCTACTCTAACCTTTTCATTCCATAAATCGGTAGATACAGTGATTATTATGTCTAATATCATCATCCCGGCCCCTTAATTTTTTATTTGTTTTTAATTTTAGCATAATATAATATATTTAGTCTATTGCATTAATAATAAAAAAAGCCCCTTTACTGTGCAGAATGAACAATAAAAAGGACTTTGCTAAACTTCATTTTTCTAGTTTTTCATTGCTGTAAATCTATTATTCTTAAACTGACCTCCAACTTAAGCCTAATAGAAGGGTCATTTAAATCACAATTTAGTACCTCCTTTATTTTGTTTAATCTATAATTCAATGTATTCCGGTGGATAAAAAGTTTTTCAGCAGCTAGATTATGTCTTCCCATACAATCAAGATAAATCCTCAAAGTGGTTAAAAGATTTTCTTCCTTATTCTTGCAGTCGTATTCAAGAAGCTTGAGAAGCTTCTTATCACAGAATTTTATCAGTTCCTTGCTTCCAGGGCAATTTAAAATAAAATCATATATCCAAAAATCTTTATAAAATGCTATTTTAGTCTTATTTTTCATTAGATCCATTAGTTCTATTGCTTTCCGGGCTTCTTTATAGCCTTCCGCTATATCAGATACATCATTATGAAAATCACTTATACCAAACTTTATATCTTCATAATCTAAGCTTTCCGAAAGAACCTTACATATGTTACTGATTTTATCATATCTCCCTATAGTTTCATCATTAGAAAAACTGCAAATTAGAACTATTTCTTCACCCCTTCTAATTACAATGTAACCTTCCAAAATCGATTCTAGCGTTTTTTCTACAATCTTATATTTTTCTTCTGCATTTTGAACATTCCCGTAATTTATATACATGATTATAACGACAATATCTTCTTTCAAATTTATACCATAGTATTTCAATCGGCTAGTAATTTGTTGAGGATTCCTTAAATTTCCTGTAATGATATTTTCAAAAAACTCTCTCTTTGCTTTTCCTTCCGCTTCTTTTACCGCCTGCATCTTCAAAATTTCAATTGCAGTTACAACTGCAGCCTGTTCTGCCGCGATCAAATCTAGATCATCTAACAGGCTATCCTTCACCAAAAAAATTATATACCCGTAAACTTCATCTTTTACAATGACAGGGGCTATTACCGCTTCAGCATAACGAACTATACTCTTTATTTTTACTCTAATCGGTTTCTTATAATTTTTAATCTTCTTTAAAATCCCTTTATTTTGCAGTTCTTCAATTACATTAAGCGGGCTTTTATGACTTAGTTCGTTTTTGGTTTCTTCATAATCTGAAAACGATAAAAGGGTGAGACTTTCATCTACAATTAAAACAGGACAATTCAAAATGTAAGATAGACAACTAACTATAGCATTTAGTCCTCCACCGTAAATCATCACTTTCATAAGTTCATTGTGAATTTCTTGGGAACGTTTGATTCTGCTAGCTTCTTTATTTAGAATCTCCTGCATAATTGGATTTACTATATCATGCCAGGAAATATCTAAGGGTAGTTCAATAATGGGAAAATTTTTTTCTTCAGCTACTTTTATCATTTGAGGAGGAATAGCATCTATAAAACGTCCCGGTTTTATAGCAAGTGCTGCACAATTTTTTTCAACCAGTTCATATATGAATTTTTTTTCCATTTCCGGGTTTTTCAAAAAAACGTATGCAGCTGTAAGAAGTAATTCATTGCCCCTAATCCATTTAGCTGCATCGGGCACATCTATAGTTAAAACATAGTCTATCTTTCTATCGAGACCTTTCTCACCTGCCACCACTCTTGCACTTTTCAATCCCCCTATTTTAAGAGCCTCTCGCACTGTTATACCCATTTCCCCCACTCCCCCGATTTCCAATTACATAGTATCACACAAGATTTAAGGAACCGCTTACCCACATACATTCATTTCAACTTTTCAGAGCTTCATGTAACTTCATGTAAAAAATAATTCTATAGACCATACATTTATGGGGCAATTTGACCAACTATCTCGCAAGCTGGAAGGCCGCTTGAAATAGATACTTCATATTGCACAACTTTTAAACGAAATAAAATTTTATCCTCCCTATTTACTTTTAGGAAGTAGCCTTATCCTGGATTAGGCTATGCCGAAAACTATTTTCAAAATTCTCCATAATTATGGATTTTCCTTTTTATTTAGAATAAACTAGTTTCCGCATTTAATCAACCATAGAAAGTACCTATATGCCTTCATATTCTATCACATCAACCATTTCCCTATATGGGTATTTTCTCGTATCCTCTCTTAGCTCTATCTGGAATTCTCTTACCTGAGTCACCTAATTAGATAATTTTCAAAACCGTATTCAGTACTGTATCGTAGGATTTGCCCCCCCCATCCTTCCGGGGTCGTTTTAACCCATTTTAAATACTCAAGGTAATCGAGGGTATGTCTGGTCCACATAAATACCCGACGCTGTTGCAAATTATTAGTTATCGCTTCATTCGCGGCTAGCCCCATTTCCAGCTGGAACCTGACTATCAGGCCGCTTATAGGCAAGATCACGAAAGCAGCACAAGGGCCGATAGGAACAGGCTGATGCCGTCACCTCCGGTCCTCCTCCCGAGGAGCGTCACCCATTTTGTGGCTTTCGCAAAGGCGGCAAGGCTCTCCGCAAATGAATACATACCGCCGGCCACTACAAGAAAAATCTCGCCTTTAAAACCAATAGGTTGTCTAACGATAATTTCTAATTTTGGTAAAAAAGTAAAGGGAATGGCATCCTTTAGCCTTGGTAAAATTCCTTATATAGATACATGAGCATCTGATAATCTCCATGCAGGGCTAAAATTTTGGACACCGCCGTTTTTCAGTGTTTATAAGGGCTTATTCCCCTGGCAGTAGTGCCCTTTTGCAGTAAAATATAAATATAAAAAACTACACCAACATGGTACCTGGTAGTATTCTGCATTACGGCAGACTATTATTAACATTTCGGTACGAACTAACAGAAAAAGAGAATCTCTATTGCACGGAAAATGAACAAAAATGGTGCAATACAACCGTCAGGCATGTCGTACTTACTTTCACTCGCTCTTTGCCTGCCGTCAGGTTATCCCGAGCAGGTTGGCTTTGACCAACATGTTTTCCACAGTTCTACTTTAGTTTCCCCTTACATTGTCGCACGTCATGCCTAGCCCTGATTTATCTTCCATTTGGCTTTCCTCCCGTGTCGTCGACGTGCTCCTAGACAACCACTTTGAAAAGTATAGCACCGGCTTCCAATTGCAACTTGATGCACTTAGGGACGAACTAGGTAGAGCACGCAAGCTTCAAGCAGGCCACTTTATGCACATAGCAGCTGAAGACCTCGAATATACCCCATAATCTCTGCTGTACGGGATGCTCTACCCGGGCGGTGGCGTGGACTATAGATGCGCTTCCTAACCCAGCTTCGTGGCTGAAGACACCGCGTGCCACACCACTGGTAATAGCCATAAGTACGGTAGAACCGGCGAATCCACCGACTGCGGCTGTTCCGGTAAAGGCTTGACTAATTATCAGTCCAAAGGCCGGTAATATTTTTTCCACGTTCATAATGAGGACAGCTATGGCACCTACCATGTAGAAAAGCGCCATAAAGGGTACCAGTTTCTCCGTGACATTAGCAATGCTCTTCAAGCCGCCGAGTATAACAGCACCGGTGATCACCGCGAGGACGATCCCTGTGACCCGTAACCAAACTTTTTTTTTACATTCACACCCTCTTCTCGTCTACGACATAATAAAATCTCTCTTCTTTTGCGTAAATATAAAAATGATTTCAGACAATGTTTCAACGTAAAAAGGGGCGGGTTCTCAACAATTGCAATCATTAATCATCCAGTCTTGCATTTTACAGATTTGGGTTCAGGGAACAACTTGCATCTGCTCGGTTAGAAGATTGATTGTTTCTCATCCCGACCATTACGATTCTTCCGCGTTTTTCGATTTGCCTGGATCACAGATTAAACAACCTCTCGGATGTTTCTTCCTCTTCTTCGCATCTACTATGCTTTCAGTAAATTGAAAGAACCGAAAAAACACTAAATAAAATAAAAAAGTCCCGCATAAGCTTTGCAATCATTTGCAAATGAGAAGAATATAAAAAGCCACCTTGGCATGTAGACCTATATAGGGTCTCGCTGCCAATGGTGGCTAGTAGATTCTTTACTAAGCTAGCGTACAGGCCATGGCATCGATGACTTGTCGCCCTCCCATAGCTATTTAGTTAATCTAGCACTCTCAATAATTCAGCAAGAGTTACCAACTATTCGGCGCCCCGCATAATATCATATTTAACTCTACTTATCAATTTGCATCTTACAGGCTTTGATGACATGTTTGGCTAAAACTGTTGATGTTACTACACCTACTCCACCGGGAACTGGTGTTATTTTACCGGCCACCTCTTTTACAGCATCGAAATCCACGTCACCGCATATCTTGCCGTTTTCATCGACACTAATTCCAACATCTAATACCACAGCTCCAGGGGCCACCATATCTTTCTTTATCAATTTTGCTTTTCCGGTGGCAGTTACCAGAATCTCAGCTCTGGAAGTCTCCTTCGGCAGGTCAACAGTATAGATATGGCAAACCGTTACGGTGGCGAACCGGTTCAACATCATCATTGCTAGCGGCTTTCCGACCACCATACTGGAATTAACGATTACCGTCCTTTTCCCTTGAAGTTCTATGCCGTAATGATCCAGGATTTCCATGACTGCTGACGGTGTGCATGGAGCAAATCCTCTTTCATCACCGCTCATGACTTTAGCTATACTGTCTGGATTAAAACCGTCCACATCTTTCAGCGGCGAAATCTCGTATTTTACCCTGTCTTCGGAAATAGTAGCGGGAAGCGGCCTCATGACGAGGATACCGTGAACACTCTTTTCATCATTGAGTTGGTGGATTTCTGATATAAATTCTTTTTCAGATATATCCCCAGGCAGTTGAACCAGTCGGTAATCGATGCCTAATTCACCGCATTTTTTTTGTGCACTTTTTATGTAAGACATTGAATCAGGCCTTTCTCCGACGGTGACTATTGCAAGCCCGGGAGTTATTCCCCTCGACTTTAACTGTTCAACCTCCCCTTTGAGTTTTTCCCCTAAAGCCTGGGCTACTTCCTTGCCACTTAAAATATCAGCCATCAACCACGCCTCCCCAGAACTTAAGGTTTTATTTTTTTTTTAAAGTCCTTTCAACTTTATCATATGTCTCGTCGGCAATCGATAGAGCTTCGGCGCAAATTTTTTCCATATAATCATTAGTGTTTTTTACAAATTCCTCATCGGTGATGCTGTTAAGGTTTATTAGCACATTCATCCGACCGCTAAGTAGAGCGGCTTTCAAACACAAAATACCAACACCTACATCACTTATAGCAAGTCTTGAACCGATCTCTGCCAGTCTTCTGTGAAGTTTTATAGCATCAAAGGAGAGTTCCATGATTTTAAGCGGCACTCCACATGCTTCCTTTAAGGCCTTTTGCATCGCCTCATTTCTCTTTCGTTTTTCTTCTTCGGTACCTTTCGGCATTTTATAAACTTCGGCAACTTTGCCAAAGACCTTTGCGTCTTCTTCGACAAGATCCAGCAGTTGAGCTTGCAGTTTTTTTGCCTCGTTAAGTATTTCAATTACCTCTGCTTCCACATCCTTATACTTTTCTTTACCCACTGTGAGATTTCCAACCATGCTGCCCAGTGCCATGCCTATGGCACCGACTAGGGCTGCTGCCCCCCCTCCTCCTGGTACGGGGGCGTTGGAAGCTAGCACCTCAACAAATTCGTCAACACTCTTTTTTACTAACACATTATGCCCTCCTAATTACCGTTTCTCCCGCTCTTTTGACATGAACTAATACAAATTAAAAGGGCATGGGGCAGCAAGGTTTTTTATCCCTGCGCCCCATCGCTCTCATTCATTAGAACAGCCCGGTGATCCTTCCGTTTGCATCCACGTCAATGTTTTCTGCGGCCGGTCTCTTCGGCAATCCTGGCATTGTCATTATCTCTCCAGTCAGTGCTACTGCAAAGCCGGCCCCAGCGGAAATTCGCACATTCCTTACTGTTATCTTAAATCCGGTTGGTCTTCCTAACAAAGCTGGATTGTCACTCAAGGAATACTGAGTCTTTGCTATACATACGGGTACATTTCTGTAACCAATACTTTCGATCGTCTCTATATCTCTCTTAGCGGCAGCGGTGAATTCAACACCATCCGCGCCGTAAATTTCTTTTGCTATAATCTCTATCTTTTCTGCAATACCCATTTCCAACGGATAAAGTGGTTTGTAATTGTTCTTGCCCTCGTCGATGACGCGGAGCACTTCTTTGGCTAGATCAATTCCACCCTCACCGCCTTTGGCCCATACTTCAGAAAGTACCGCATTTACCCCTAAAGCCTTGCATTCTTCTTTTATCAGGTCCAGTTCCGCCTGAGTATCGGTGGGGAAACGGTTAATAGCGACCACAGCAGGCAAACCAAATTTTTGTGTTATGTTTTCCACGTGTTTCAGAAGGTTCGGTAGACCTTTGCGGAGGGCTTCCAGATTTTCTTCATTCAACCTATCCTTCGGTACTCCTCCGTTGTACTTCAGAGCCCTAACCGTAGCTACGATTACCACAGCATCGGGTCTTATACCCGCAAACCTGCACTTTATGTCCAGGAACTTTTCGGCACCCAGGTCAGCACCGAATCCTGCCTCAGTTACTACATAATCAGCCAGCTTCATCGCCATTTTAGTAGCTATTATGCTATTGCAGCCGTGGGCGATATTTGCGAAGGGACCTCCATGGACGAAAGCGGGGGTGCCTTCAAGAGTCTGGACCAGGTTAGGTTTAAAAGCATCTTTCAACAGGGCAGTCATGGCACCTTGAGCTTTCAGGTCGCCTGCAGTTACAGGTTTACCATCATATGTATATCCAACCACAATTCTGGAAAGACGATTTTTCAGGTCTTCCAGATCGGTAGCCAAGCAGAAAATGGCCATTACTTCGGAAGCCACAGTTATATCAAAACCGTCTTCCCGTGGCACTCCGTTAGCCTTTCCTCCCAAACCATCCACTACAAACCTTAGCTGCCTGTCGTTCATGTCTATACAACGCTTCCACACTACACGTCGCGGATCAATACCTAGCTCATTCCCCTGGTATATGTGGTTATCTACCATTGCCGCCAGCAGGTTATTGGCTGCTCCTATCGCATGCAGGTCTCCAGTGAAATGCAGGTTTATATCTTCCATGGGCACTACCTGCGCATAGCCACCACCTGCCGCTCCACCTTTCACCCCAAAGACCGGACCTAATGAGGGCTCCCGGAGGGCAATCATGGCGTTTTTACCAAGTCTTCTCAATGCATCACCCAATCCAACGGTGGTGGTTGTTTTACCTTCGCCTGCAGGTGTAGGGTTTATGGCCGTGGTTAGTATCAGTTTTGCATCCTTTTTATTTTCCAATCGTTTCATTATGTTGTAATCAACCTTCGCCTTGTACCGTCCGTAGTATTCGATGTCATCTTCGGTAAGACCGATTTTTGCGGCAATATCTCTTATGTGCTCAAGTTTAGCCTCCTGGGCTATTTCAATATCACTTTTGAAAGCCATAACATCACTCCTCTCCGTTATAACAAAATTTTATTTTTGAAAATATTTTCACAATCCTATGTAAAATAATATTTTTCTCCCAGTTCAATTATTAACATTAATTTTGTATTATAATGAAGACAGATATAAAGCGCGTATCTCAAAAAAAGCAGTATTTAAAATTCTTTATTGTTTTGGTGGATTGATTTTTCTAACAACTTAAGTTCAGAGGGCTTTATATTGAGAGCTTTTAGTCCATTTTCAAAGGCCATCTTCAATACTTGATTTTCAGTAATTCCACATCTTTTTATATGTTTGACCTCATCGAAAAATCCCTGAGAATGATATACACCGATCGCTCCCGCATCACTTCCGATAGCAATTTTCACTCCTAGTTCAACAGCTTTTTTAACAGTTTCTAACTGTTGGTTATAAGCCCTTTTAATGTTTTGAATCTGGCTTTGATATTTATGTTTCAACTCATCATTTTCGATAATATTACCAAAAGGTGACAGGGTCGGTACCCATATCACATCTTTTTCGGCCAACATATGCAGTACTTCATCGTTGATGAAATACCCGTGCTCTATCGTATCGGCTCCAGCTTCGATTGCCATCTTAACTGCCTCAGATGAATTTGCATGTACCATCACGGGTAATTCCTTCTCTTTTGCAGTTTGGACTATGTAATACAATTCCTCATATGAAAAAGAGACTCCGCCGACTTGCCCATACGAGCTAAAATCTACGAGTCCCGTTAATACAACCTTAAGATGGTCAGGCTTTACTTTTAATAGTTCAGCAAACACATCTTTAAAATCTTCAATACCGGTTACCGGCCTGCCTATGATGCCTCCGTACCTTCCTTTTTTGTAAATCGCCCATCCTGGAGTTTTATAAATGATACCTTTATGTATTGCCATTTCTCTTGCTGCTAAAGAAGCTCCCAGGTTATCACCGCCATCGCGAAGTATCAGGATGTTTTTTCGTTTGTACAGATCTAATATTTCGGAGATTGGCTTATAGTTTTGTTCCAACAATGTTCTGCGCCAGTCCTTTAAATTAATACCATTCATCGATACATGGATGTGACACTCTATAAACACCTTTATCATCTCGCATAATGCTGCAAAGATATCTACCAAGTCATCTTACACATTCCAGCCCGGAAGCTCAGCCGGCCAGCTTCCTATGGTGATCTTTGATTTTTAAGTTAACAGATTTTTAAATATTTGTCAATATATAGTTAATTTTGGGAAGATGTAATTTTTGACTTTGCTCTGAAATTTGATAATATTAAAGTAAGATTATAAGAATAAAAAGTATCTGTCGAAAGAAGGGGGGAGATTATTCTGACTCAAAAGGTCAAGGTCAATTTCCCAAATCTAAATAAAACAATCATGATTGACGAAAGCGAAACCATAGCATCCGCTTGCGCCTTTGCAGGATTTCCACTGGACCAGGTTTGCGGAGGGAGGGGGACCTGCGGGAAATGTAAAGTAGAAATTATAAAAAACGGTGAAAAAAGAGAGGTTTTAGCATGTCAGGAAAAAGTAAGTGATGAACTGATAGTACTGTTGAATAAAGATCAGCTAAGTAAAAAATTGAGTATTTTAACAGAAAGCGACCTTATACCTGTTGAATTTGAACCAGCTGTAAAAAAAGTGTTCATAGAAAAAGAATCCCTCAAAACTCCTCCCTGTTCAGGAGACTGGGAAAACATAAGGACTTTATTAGATGCCGATATAAAAACACCTTCACTTGAATTGCTTCAAAAATTATCAAATATACTGCACAAACCGGATATAAACGGTATTACTTTCACTTATTGGAACAACGAGCTGATAGACCTGGACGTAAATAACACCTCAAAAGACTTATACGGTTTTGCCATAGACGTTGGCACCACAACGGTGGTAGCATATTTTTACAATCTTCACACCGGAGAAAGGGTAGGTATATATTCGGCATTAAACGGACAGGTTTCAGAAGGTGCCGATGTAATTTCAAGAATTCTCGCTTGCATAAATAATCCCAGCGGCCTGGCAAAGCTTCAGGAGAAAATCTTAGATACAATCAATCAGTTAATTGAACAAGCCGTGAATGAACATCATATAGATAACAGTGATATATATTACGTTGCCCTCTGTGGAAACTCTGCAATGCAGCATCTATTTTTGGGGTTAAACCCCGAGTACCTTGGCAAATCCCCTTTTACCAGTACCACAACAAGCGGTGTTGTTGCTAAAGCAAAGCAGCTTAATATAAACATCAATCCTAATGCAATAGTACATTTCCTACCCCTGATAGGAGGTTTTGTAGGCGCTGATACCTTAGCAGTATTACTTTCTCTACCCGAAGCCGACCATATGGGATATAGATTGGTAATAGATTTGGGAACAAACGGTGAAATCGTCGTCGGCAACAAAGACAGAATGCTCGCCGCTTCAACGGCCGCAGGACCGGCTCTAGAAGGCGGCGGAATACAGTTTGGCATGCGGGGGACTACGGGGGCGATAGAAAGAGTAAACATTCAAAACGGAAGCGTCAATGTTAAAGTGATCGGTGGAGTAAAACCTGTGGGTATCTGTGGTTCCGGATTGATAGACGCCGTGGCGGAAATGCTGAGGGTCGGTATTATTACAGAGACTGGAAAGCTGCTGAAAAAAGAAGAATATCTCAATACATGTCCTCCGGAATACAGAGCACTAGCAGACCGGTTGGAAACAATAAACGGTATGAATTGCTTCGTTCTTGCTACCGAAGAACAGTCTCAAAACGGCCAAAAGATATATATTACTCAAAAAGACATTCGGGCTGTTCAGCTAGCAAAATCAGCCATATATACTGGATGCAATCTTTTAGTTCAGGAATATGGAATTAAACCTGAACAGATCAATGAAATTCTCATTGCTGGGGCTTTCGGCAATTATATCGACATTGAAAAAGGACAATATATAGGTCTTTTGCCTTCCTGGGGAGTCCCGACCCGTTCCATAGGAAATGCAGCTGGCGCGGGAGTTCAGCTTTTCATGCTGTCAAAAGAAATTCGTGAAAAAGCCAACGATATTCAAAGAAAAGTAACGCATATAGAGTTAGCTGCAAGTCCACATTTCCAGAATGAATTCGTTAAAAATATGAAATTCTCAAGAAAAGGTTAAACAAAAAAAATTGCGAGCCATCATACCCTACATATTAAGGAGTTGGCTCGCTGCTAGATTTTTCAGTTCTTTTTCCTGCATGGATAAGATTACAGGAGTGAAAACCGGTGAAAACTGTAGTTATAGCCTGCCAGACTATATACGATGAATTAAACATGGCGATTAATGAAACGCGTTGTGAATATCCAGTCATCTGGTTAGACTCGGAATACCACTTAAACCCTGATCGTTTAAGGAAAAAGCTCCAACAGGAAATCGACTCTCAAAAAAACGTCGACAACATAATACTAGCATATGGTTTTTGCGGCAACGCAATATTGGGTTTGATAGCCTCTACCGCAAATTTGATTTTTCCTAAAACCGATGATTGTATTTCCCTTTTATTGTGTAAACCGGAAGGAAAGCTTCAACGTTTAAAAGATGCTTATTATCTAACAAGAGGTTGGATAAAAAGTCCCAAAAGCTTCATGATGGACTATAAGTATGCTATTGAGCGTTATGGGGAAGAAAAGGCAATAAAAATTTTCAGGTATATGCTGAAGAATTACAATAAATTAATACTGATAGATACAGGAGCTTACAGCGTGGAAGATTGTTTTAACGAAGCTAAAAAAATTGCCGAAATTACCGGCTTAGAGCTAATAATAGAAAAGGGTGATTTGTGGTTGCTTAAGAAAATGTTAACAGGCCCTTATGATGATAATTTTTGCATTGTCAATCGAGGAGAAAAAATAAACATCACTCATCTGGGATACAATTTTAATGCACAAACCAATTACCAAACACTGAATCTTTCCCTTTAAAAGTTTTTATAATAGAATCAAGAAAGAAATAATCGGGGGAGGATCTGTTCCTCCCCCGGTTTTTTCCTCCGGTTTTCCCATATCAAAGTGCTTCTTTTATTTTTTCAAAGGACCGGATGTTAACCCTCTTTAGAAGCACATTGGTAAATACGGTATATATGGGTACATTAAAAGCCTGTACTATAGCAGCTGTGGTCATTTTGTAGACTAGCGGTAAACCGAACAGCGTATAAAGGAAATACGGGACAAGTATAATCGATGTTATTATCTGCGTAGTTGCAATAGCTAAAAACAGCTGCCAAAGAGCGGGTTGTTCACTCTTAAAAATCCGTATCACCAGAGCCGGTATTATACCGTCTAATGCTGCTGTTAGCGTAAAATGCGGCATATAGGCCCCCATTGGGTTTATCCAGTAACCTATCAAATCCCCCACGGCACCTACTATACCGCCTGCGACCGGTCCCATTACAATACCCGCAAATATAGTAGGAAATCCTCCAAATCCAATCCTTGAAAATTCCACTCCACCAATGTTTATCCTTATGCTGCCTATTCTTGTAAGCACAATGTTAAGTACGATGAACATGGCAATATAAGTGATTTTTCTAGCGTTAAACTTCATTTATAAATCCTCCTTCAGGATTCATTTTTTATTTGAACGTACCACATGCAGGAGCTTATGCGACTTCTCTGAAAGGGGATTACCCAAAAAGTCCGCATATAAAGCTTTTATAGAGGGGTTATCTCCAGATTCTATCTTGGGGAGGCCCAATTCATAGAAGTATAGCGCCTCTTTTCGTTTTCTCACCGTCTTTTGCCTCAATGATCTTTTCGGAATTCGCGGCTGTCCTCCTCCGCCGATACAACCATCCGGGCATGTCATCACTTCAATAAAATGATAATCGGAATTTCCTTTTCTGATATCTTCCAGTATCGGTACTACGTTCTTAAGGCCATGAACTACTGCGGTTTTTATCTTTCTGTTCCCGAATTCTATTACGGCTTCCCTGAAAGCTCCACCTTTCCTTAATGGCTCAAAGGCGGTGTTTTTCAAGGGTTTCCCGGTTAGTTTCTTTGCCACGGTCCTTAATGCCGCTTCCATCACGCCTCCACTGGTTCCAAACAGCGCTCCAGCACCGGTATACTCTCCAAAAGGAATGTCAAAATCCTCCTCCTGCAAGTCAGCCAGCTCTAACTGCCTGTCTTTGATCAATTCGGCCAGCTCTCTCGTCGTCAATACAGCATCTACATCCCTAGCTCCGCTTGAATTCATTTCTGGCCTTTCAGCCTCGAATTTTTTGGCAGTACAGGGCATAGCCGAAAGCAGAAAAATCTTCGCCGGATCTATGCCCTCTTTTTCCGCCATATAAGCTTTTACCACAGCTCCAAACATCTGCTGGGGTGATTTGCAGGAAGAAAGGTGATGCACAAGATCGGGATAGTTTTTTTCCATAAAGAACACCCATGCCGGGCAACATGACGTAAACATGGGAAATGGTCCGCCTTTTTCCATTCGTTCGAGAAATTCATGCCCCTCTTCCATGACGGTCAGGTCCGCAGCAAAGCAGGTATCGTACACCCTATCAAATCCTAGCTTTCTGAATGCCGAAGCCATCCGGCCCGGAACTATTGTACCGGGTTCCATGCCGAACTCTTCTCCCAGGGTTACTCTCATAGCGGGAGCGCTCTGGACGACCTTAATATAACTATCGTCTTCAAGTGCTGCTTTAACCCTTTCTAGATCTGACCGGTCTTTAGCCGCGCCAGTGGGGCAAGTCACTACACACTGTCCGCAGTTAACACAGCGGCGTTCATCAATCTCATGCGGTATTAAAGGTTCCCCAAAACATGCCTCCACACCACAAACCTGTGAACATAACGTACATCCTTTACAAAGTTCCTGATTTATTTCAATTATCGCCATGCTTTTCACCCCCGACAGAGATAGTTACAGCACAAGCCTTTAATTGAGGTGTCTTGGCTATCGGATCCCAGGCATCGATCGTCAAATAATTGGCAGCCGCTTCGGCAAAGTGGAAAGGTACAAATACTACGCCCTGTTTTATCTTTTCAGTCACCCTGGCGGGGGCCTTTATTTTCCCTCTCCTAGACTTTATGTAAACCATATCACCGTCTGAAATCCCAAACTTTTGCGCATCAACAGGATTTATCTCAACAAAAGGTCCGGGACATTTTTGGTTGAGAAAATCGATTTTTCTCGTCATAGTGCCAGTATGATAGTGATAAAGCACTCGCCCGGTTGTAAGTATGAGTGGATATTCTTCATCGGTCTTTTCGGCAGGAGGCGTGTATTTTACCGGAATGAATCTTCCCTTTCCTCTTGCAAAGGAGTACTTATGAAGGTAAGGTGTTCCTGGATGATTTTTATGAGGACATGGTACCTGAATACCTGGCCCCTCTAACCTGTCATAGGATATTCCTCCGTAGGATGGGGTCAGGCTTGCGATCTCATCCATTATTTCGGAAGGATGTTTGTAAGTCATATTATAACCCATGCGTGCAGCAAGTTCCATTATTATCTGCCAATCCGGTTTGGAATTCCCCAATGGCTCAATTGCCTTTCTCAATCTCTGTACCCTGCGATCTGTCGTTGTGAAAGTTCCATCTTTCTCTGCAAAGGAACAGGCCGGGAGTACGACATCAGCAAATCTTGCGGTTTCCGTAAAGAATATGTCTTGAACCACCAAGAATTCAAGACATTCAAGCGCTTTTTCGACATGAGAGAGATGCGCTTCACTCACCGCAGGGTTTTCGCCTATTATATACATAGCCTTGATTATTCCTTCTTCTGCGGCTTTAAACATTTCAGGTACTGTCAATCCAGGAACATCCGGAATTTCAACTCCCCAGGCTTTGGCAAATTTTTCACGTACAGCCGGGTCTTTCACTTTCTGGTAACCGGTAAGGACATCGGGAAGCGCTCCCATATCGCAGGCTCCCTGGACATTATTCTGCCCTCTCAAGGGGCAAAGGCCAGTCCCGCGCCTTCCTACATTGCCCGTAAGCATTACAAGATTTGACAGCGCTATTACGTTGTCGGTGCTGCAGTTATGCTGTGTTACGCCCATGCAGTAGAGAATCATAGCCCTTTCTGCGCCGGCATAAATGCGAGCAGCCCGCCTGATATCTTCAGCTTTTACTCCCGTTATCTTTTCCGCCCTTTCTGGCGTCCACTGCAGGATGTCCTGTTTCAGTATTTCAAAGCCTTCTGTGCGTTTTTCAATAAAATCTTCATCAATAAGTCCGTCTTCTATTATCACGTTCATCATGGCATTTATCAAAGCCACATCTGTACCGGGCAAAATGCAAAGGTGGATATTGGCCCTTTCAGCAAGGTACGTCCTCCTTGGATCTGCCACTATTAACTTTGCTCCGTTCTTTACGGCTTCAATTATCCGTGAACCTATTAAAGGATGCTGTTCCGTAGTATTCGAGCCTATCACAAACAGGACTTGGCTTTCGGTTATCTCCTCTATCGAGTTTGTCATCGCACCAGCACCCATTGTCTGGGCCAGACCGGCCACAGTTGGGGCATGTCAGAGGCGTGCGCAGTGGTCTACGTTGTTCGTAGCTAATACGGCCCTCGCAAATTTTGATATAAGATAATTCTCTTCACAGGTAGCTCTTGCCGAGCTTAAAACACCAAAAGCGGTGCTACCTCTTTCTTCCTTTATCTTGCGGAATCTGTCGGCAATAATTCCAAGAGCTTCATCCCAGGTTGCTTCTCTGAAAACTCCGTTTTCTTTGACAAGCGGTGTTTTAAGCCTTTCAGGTGAATGCACGAATTCATGGGCAAGCAATCCCTTAATGCAAAGCGTACCCTTGTTTATTGAATCTTTGCCCGCGGGAGATGTCCGAACAACCTTCCCGTTTTTCACGTGAAGGTATATCCCACAACCGCATCCGCAGTAGGGGCAAATAGTTTTTACATATTCAGTCACCACTACCACCACCTTTCAAACTTCCTCTTCATTATTAATCGCTCTAAGTGGGCAGGCTTTAAAGCAAAGTGAACACTCCATGCACTTCTCTTCGTTAATCTCATAAACCTGTTTTTCTCCGAACGTTGTTTCTACTATGGCATCGTAGGGGCATAGTTTATAACAGGTACCGCAGCCGACACATTCGGTCTTATTAATTGCGAACAATGCTCCGCCCCCCTCTTTTTATTATTTTTGTTAATATTCCAAACTTAATTGAGAAAGCGGTCTTTAACCCAGACCCGTAAAAAAATCCTATTCCCATCAGGCTAAAGGCCGCAGCGTTGATTATGAAAAAATTCATCCCGTCAATTAGTTAGCATTAACTTTTTCCTCAGTGGCGGTAGTATTCCAAAATTGGTGATGTTCCGCTCTATAGAGTCGGGAGTGATAACGGGGGCGGCATCGTAAAAGTAGAGGTATTCCCTGCCCAGCAATTCCGCTAATGGCTTTCGATAAAGAACCGGATGTAAGGGTCCCGTCCCTATTATCACTGTAAGCGACGGAATGTGTCCACCTCTTCCCCGCGAACTTCAATCAAGGGGTGTTCTTAAATAGCACAAGTCACAACACAGGAAAAATTCTTGTCAACGACATGGGCCGCCCCCGCTGGAACGCTATTTTCTACAGCCTTTTCGATAAGCAGCGATCCTAAAAAAGCGCATTTTTTTAAAGTTTCTGCCGCATTGGTCAATTCATTGGATCTTAAAGAATTGCTGCATACCAGCTCTGACAATTAAACGGTATGATGAGAGTCTAACTACTTTCGTCCGCTTTTGGTTTATTTTTTCTTATTCTTTTTTTCATAACGCTTTATTCCAAAACGACTGGCCGAATGGTCTCGACCCAAATAATAGTTAAGCCAGGAAGAGGTCTGATAGAGATCCCAGTTAGGCGGCGGTACAATATTGCTCTCCAGCTCGTGCTCTTTCCCAAAACGCTTTAGACGTGCATAAGCGCGGACATAAGCACATTTTTTCTTGTTGGGGTAAACCTCACACCAACCCATGTAGCTGCCACCGCAGGCCCCGTTCCGCTGGTTTTTGGGACACTGAGACATGGGACAAACATATGCTACATCCATGAGAGCACAGTCGCCACAATTTTGGCAATCGTAAAGGCAAACTTTCATGAGATGTTCAAAGGCATGGTATGGCCTTTCTAAAGCGGTCCCGTCAACCATTCTGGCTATTGCCTGCATAGGCTTCCACAGAGGAGTGCCGGGTTCAAGCATCAAACGATGCGTAAATGTAGACAACCGGTAAATAAATTCCACCGGAGCGTCAAGGGGTCTATTTTTGCGGTCGACCGGATTGGGAGTATTGAGGCCGGTCTTGGGATCCTTTTCGTAGTAATAGAAACCGCCAGGAATCGGGAAATCAAATTCATGAATGAAGTCCATCCAGTTTTTACTCAGTTCCTCACCTTTTTCAATAATATACTCCACATCTTCGAATTTAACACCGTGACCGCCAATGTGTACGCCATCGTAACCCATTCCTTTCATAAAGGCATACATCTTTGCTGCTCTGTCCAAACGTGCCTGGTATCCTTTATCCGGAGCCTCAGCTTCTTTCTCCAACTGTGCCACCAGTTTGTCCGTAACGACACAACCTGGAATCCTATTCTTGTTCATTGCTTTAGCTGTAGCGAGAGGTAAGATGTAGATATTACCTATTACCGGAATATCCCATCCCTGCTGGCGGATAAACTGAATTACCTCATGGAATTTCCGAGCATCATAACCGAGCTGGGTAATAATGAATTGAGCGCCAGCTTTTATCTTTTTCTTTAATTTGAAATACTGAACCATTTGTTCTGCTTCCGTGGCTTTAAAGGGGGAAACAACTGCACCAGCAAAGAAGTCGCTGGGTTGATGCTTTATAGTTTTTCCTTTCATTCCGGGATACTCAAGTCCCCGGTTCATTTGGGAAATGAGGTCGAGAACATGGATAGGATCAAGGTCATAGACCGGCTTGGGACGACCCGCATAACCCGTAACAGTGTAGTCCCCCGTCATTACAAGAAGATTCTTGACCCCAGCCCGATCCAAAGCATACAACTGACTTTCGATTTGGTTGCGGTTTCTATCTTTACAGGTGAAGTGAACCAGAGGTTCAATACCTTTTTTAAGCACCTCTACTGCTAGAGAGTCTGCCAGAATAGCTGGATTTCCGCCAGGGTTGTCGGTTAGTGTAAGCGCATGTATTTTTCCGCTCTTGGCTGCCTGCTCCGCTGCCATGATTACCTCTTCCTGCGACTTTTCCCTTGCACCCCTACCCGGTACTAGTTCCCAGGTAATTGTAAATTCGTTTTTATTCAGCAGAGACTCCTTAAAACGGTTCTGCATTCTTACCTCCCCTTTCACTAATAATGCTCCTCCTATTCTATCAAGTTATTATAGAAACGAAATTTTTAAAATAGAACACCTTGATATATTCTATAAATAATTATACCAATAAACAAAATTCCAACAAGTACAAGACTTCGCAAAAAAGGCCACGGCAGCTTCTGCCGCGGCCAATTATTTTTTTAGCTATCATTCGGCTACTATTTTGCCTGCACGGGATGCTTTAATATATTTTAGGCAGTTTTTATCCCGCCCTACCAAGGCTTCGGCTGCGAAGAATAAGGACATTAGATGGCGATCCAACGGATCAGCAATAAAGGAATCCATCCCTGCTTCAACACACATCACAGCAAACGCCCGATTTAGTACTCTCCTTACAGGCAATCCATGAGAGACGTTAGAAAGCCCGCTGATTACATGTACCTTTGGATATTTCTCTTTCAAAGCCCGTGTAGTTTCGAGCACTTCTATCGCAGCAGAACTACTGACCCCTACCGGTTTAATTAGCGGATCTAAATAGATGTCCTCTTCGGGAATACCTGCCTCCACTAGACCGGGCACTATTTTATCAGCCACCCGTAAGCGATCCTCAACTGAATTTGGCATGCCTGAATCATCCATGCACAAGGCGACTACCATTGGTTTATATTTTTTCACCAGCGGGAGCATTTCTTCCCAGCGTTTTGTCTCGCCGGATATGGAGTTTATCATAGCCCTCCCTTTGTGGCAGGATAGCCCGACCTCCATAGCTGCAACGTTAGGGGTATCTATACATAAGGGGACATCCACAGCTTCCTGAATAATACCCACCAGCCATTCCATAACTTCAGGCTCTTTTTCCATGAAGATGGCGCAATTAACATCTATTATGTGTGCTCCAGCCTCTACTTGTCTTTTTGCTAGATCCTTAAGATATGCTTCATCCCGTGCTTCTAAGGCTTGAGCGATTGGTTTGCGGCTTGAATTAATTAATTCCCCGACAATTACCATTTAATATCCTCCTCTTATGCTTTATATTTATTATTTCGCCGCAGTTACCTCTAAATCATATTCCTCAGGTCTCCACTTCGTGAGATCAAGTTCTTTCTGAAGTTCGTGCCAGAACTTTTCTTCATCGTCAGGTATTTTTTCAATCTGTGAGCTTATGATATCTAGCCATCTCTTCTCGCGCGGAAGCACCATTACTTCGCCTTTTTCCATACCCCGCTTTATTACGTCAACAGCAAGAGCAGCCGCTTTCTTAGTTGCTATGAACGGATCTTTTTCTTTTACCAGCTCCTTGCTGATCTCCAGCACTATATCCGGTCTCAAAACATATGCCTGCGGGTCTAACTTGGCATCAGACCTTGCCAACCAATCGCGCATCTTCAAGGCATATTCGCGTCCATCGGCCGCTGCTTCATTCATCAGTCGGCAATCGTAGATAAGCTGTTCAGTATAAGCAACGGGAGCTGGGGCGCTCAACAGCTTGATGTTCTGGACTGATTCATTGCTCCACATATCGCAAACACATGCTGCGATGTTACCCATTGCGCTTAAATGAGCACAAGCCGCAGTCTTACCTTCCATCGAAATAGGTACACCAGCTATAGCTTTCATGTAAGGTCCTTCATAACCACAGTCCTTGTCAGGCCCGGTAGCACCCATTTCAAAGGCCGTCAAGCTCCTTGGAACCACAGCCACCCTATCCACTGCCGCGAATACTCTAGGAATCATCCCCTGCTCTGCCAGGGCGAGGGCGGTATTGGCAAAACCACAGGCCGTATCGCCTCCCGCTATGGAACCTGTCTTTTGCGCTATCTCAACTATTTTGGACCAGAGGAACCTCATGTCCCTGACTCCTAAAACTCCAAGGGCGAAGATGGCCTTTCTTATATCACAGTTGACCAAAGCCTCGTCATGGAGTTCTTTGCCGCCGGTAGATTCGATTGAAAGAATGTCAGCACCATACTCGGCGCATTTCTCGAAAGTAGCTATCATGCTTTCGAGCATTTCACCGCGCCTCATAAACGGCGGTCTGATCATCTCTCTGACGTCATTCGGAGTGCACCTCAGGAGGCTCTTAAGGCCATACTTATCCTGGTACTCCCTCATCTTATCCAGCAATATCTTAACGATCTCGAAACCCCATTCTGGCTTCATCGTGGTTTCCGGGAGTAGCTCCACTTCAACAATGATACCAGGAGCATACAGTTCCTTTGCTCTCTTTAGAATGCCCTCTATCATTTCCGAATACTGCCTGTAAACTTCAGAGATGGTGCTTTCATCAATTTTCATCGGCGGAAGGGTCATATTTACTTCAGGATAAACAGTTCCTCCGCCTATTACCATCCCGTTTTTTGCCTTCACGGGATTGGGCGCAACCCCGTACACGAAGTCATCAAGGGATTTAATCGCAAGTTCGTTAAAAGTTCTAACCGGCTTGTAATCCATATGGGTTCCCCCTCTTTAAATAATCGCATTTTTTACACAGGTTCACCTGCTACAGGCCGTCTGAGGGCCTACGTCCATAATACATATTTTGTCTAATTACCCTGCCAGACGTCTGCAAAGATCAACAGCTCCAGCAGCATCGGGGGCGTATCCATCAGCACCTATCTCATCGGCAAATTTTTGGGTAATAGGTGCTCCACCGACGATTACCTTTACCTTGTCTCTCATTCCAGCTGCAGCCAGGGCATCGATGGTTGACTTCATGTTCACCATGGTGGTGGTAAGTAGAGCAGACATGCCTACAATATCAGCATTGTACTGCTTTGCGGCCTCAACGAATTTCTCCGGTTTAACATCCACGCCCAGGTCGTAAACCTTGAAACCGTTGCTTTCCAGCATCATGCACACCAAGTTTTTACCAATGTCGTGGAGATCTCCTTCAACAGTTCCCATTACGACTGTACCCTTGGAAGTAACTTCAACTCCTTGCTGGGTCTCCTTCAACACTAGTTCCATTCCGGCTTTTAGAGCCTCGGCGGACATAAGGACCTCCGGTACAAACATCTCGTTTTTCTGGAACAGTTCACCGACTTTTTCTATGCCCGCCATCAGACCTTTATTAATTATGTCTTGTGGATTTACTCCACTGCCTAATAAACTCTTTGTAAGTTCCACAACCTGTGTTTCATCACCATCCACCACAGCCTGTGCTAATTCTTCTAAAGTTGCCATCTTGCAAATACCCCCTTTTTTATAAATGTTTATGTAACTTGAATCCGCTATTATAAGCGGATTCAAGTTTTAAATCAAGTTGCCTATATTTAATAGAAAAACCTTAATCTTGAAAAAATTCACTACGTCCTATACCCTTATATTTCTAGACCTATAAAACCTGAAATTTACCTAATTATGCTTAAATTAAGTATATTTTTGAAATCTATGGATAATATAACATAATTTTTATTTTTTGTCAAATATATCCTATTTTGCTGTTTTGAGTCATTTTTATTTATTTTGGACCATTTTCTATTTTATGCTACGAAATACTAAAGATCAAATGCAAATTTTGTATAAAATCACTCTTGTTTATTTTATTTTATATATTCTACATAAAGTTAAATTTTTGCAAGTATTCTCAAGATTTTAAGTCAACGACAACCTCTAAAAAGCATGCTTTAAGTGAAAGAGCTCCGGCATATGCCCAGGGGCGATATTAACGTCTATAACGTCAAATCTGAGATCTTCTACTGGCTTACGGTAATTGTTTAAAAAATATAGGGCCACTTGTTTTATTTTCCTTTGTTTTTTAGCGTCGACTGCTTCTAAACCTTTTCCAAAAGCATCGGAGGTCCGTGTTTTAACCTCTACAAAAACCAATATATTCTTTTCCTTTGCAATTATGTCTATTTCCCCATATCTACACCGGTAGTTTACTTTTATGATCTCATAATTATTGGACCTCAAATAATCTAGAGCATATTTTTCTCCTAACTTACCAAGTTCCTTACGATTCAACGAAATCCCAGCCTTTTATCGAAAAAGTCTTTCTATGCACGGGGGAAAGCCCGTATTTTTTTATTGACTCCACATGTTTTTTGGTACAGTATCCTTTGTTGTTCCAAAAGTCGTAGTATGGATATAATTTATGATAATTTTTCATTATTTTGTCCCGCTCTACTTTTGCCACAATTGAAGCTGCAGCAATTGAAGCAGAGAGTCTGTCCCCATGGACAACTTTCTCCTGGGGCATATCCAGTTCTGGAATTACAAGGGCATCAACCAGTACGAAATCGGGCTTTACGGAAAGGCCCTGCACCGCTTTTTGCATCGCGAATAGGGTTGCATTTAGAATATTGTGCTGGTCTATGTATTTTTCGTCCACTACGTAAAAGTTAAAAGCTACAGCCTTTTGTTTTATTTCCTCGTAAACTGCCTCCCTTTTATTTTCGCTTAAGAGTTTTGAGTCTTTCAGGCTGGCTATAAACACATTTAGAGGAAGAATAACAGCCGCAGCCACCACCGGCCCTGCTAGCGGCCCCCTTCCGGCTTCATCGACTCCTGCTATGTACCTGTAACCTTTTTCCGCCAGCATTCTCTCCCTTGCAAAAAGTTCATAAACCCTCTTTTTTTCTTCCTCCATGTTAATTCTCACTTTATTCGGCCTCCTTCAACACGTTTTGCATTTCTGCCAATCCTCTTGTGTTTCTTCTTCATCCGGCTCTTCCAGTGAAATTCTCCCAAGTTTCCCATCCTGAAACTCCTTCAATAATGTCTTCGCTGCTCTTAAAGTATCGTATCTTCCCCCCGCAATTATAAATCCTCTATTTTTGGCGATTTGCTCCAGAATCAACGTTGAATTCTCGCAAGGTTCCACCCCGTACCTGTTCGAGAGTGCTTCAGGATACTTTTTTACTAAAAACTCTATCAATTTTAAAGATACCTCTTCCAAATTCAGCAATTCTTCTTTTATACACCCCAAAAAAGCAAGTTTCAAACCAACCATTTCTTCTTCGATTTTAGGCCACAGAATACCCGGTGTGTCTAAAAGTTCAATTTTATCTCCTGCTTTTAGCCACATCTTCCCACGGGTTATTCCAGGCTTATTGCCTGTTTTTGCACCTTTTTTCCCTGCTATCTGGTTAATAAAGGAGGACTTACCCACATTCGGGACCCCAACCACTATACCTCTTAAAGGTCTCCTTGTTTGTTTTGGAATGGTTTTTACGATTTCATCGAGCTTTTTAAATCCAACTTTCCTTCGTGAATCCACGCTCAGCGAATCCAAGCCTTTCTTGGAAAAAAATTTTACCCAGCTCTCTGTAACTTTGTCATCCGCCAAATCAGCTTTGTTCAAAACCACAATCAGCCTTTTTGATCCAATCAACTCTAAAATATCAGGAATATGAGTGCTTTTTGGGGCTCTAGCATCAACTATTTCCAGCACCAGATCTACAAGTTTTAAGTTTTCCTTTATAATCCTTCGCGTTTTGGCCATGTGGCCAGGGTACCACTGTATATCCACCAATTTCACCTGCCAGCAAATTAATAAAAGGGACTGATCTCAGTCCCTCTCCTTGATTCTCGCCGCTTTTCCCTTTAGGTTCCTCAGGTAATAAAGCTTGGCTCTCCTAACTTTTCCTCTTTGAACAACTTCTATTTTTTCAATACGGGGCGAGTGCAGAGGAAAAATCCTTTCTACTCCCACGCCATAGGAAACTTTTCTGACGGTAAACGTTTCCCTCAATCCGCCGCCTTTTCTCGCTATAACTACGCCTTCAAAAACCTGAATTCTCTCCCTGTTTCCTTCCACTACCTTGGTGTAGACTCGTACTGTATCGCCCGGTCTAAAGTCAGGTATGTCTTTTCTCATTTGTTCTTCTTCTACTGCCCGGAGCAAATCCGACATATTCTCCCTCCTTTCTTAAATATGCCAGACCTAATTATAGCACAACCTACTAATCTTGACAACTCAATCCCATTTCTTTAAGCAGTTTTTTATCCTCTTCCGTCAGTTTTAATTTCTTGAAAAGGTCGGGCCTTTTTTCGAAAGTGCGCCTTAACGCTTCCCTTCTCCTAAACATTTCGATTTCCCGGTGGTTGCCCGAAAGCAGAACCTCCGGAACCCTGAGGCCTCTATAAACCTCAGGTCTGGTATAATGAGGGTACTCAAGGAGGCCGTTGGAAAACGACTCTTCTTTCACCGACTCGTAGCTGCCCAGAACACCCGGAATCAACCTAGAAGTTGCGTCTACTATCGCAAGCGCGGGAATTTCACCGCCTGTCAAAACAAAATCTCCTATCGAAACCTCGTCGGTTATTATTGTCTTAACCCTTTCATCTACTCCCTCGTAATGACCGCAAATAAGTATGATATGTTCTTCTTGAGCCAGCTCCCGTGCCATATCCTGGTCGAATACTCTACCTTGAGGCGAAAGCAGGATAATCCGCCTTTTTTCAGTTTCAATGGTACTTGCTGCAAATTCTACTGCTTCAAAGATGGGCTCAGGTTTCATAACCATGCCCGCTCCGCCGCCATAAGGATAGTCGTCAACTTTTTTGTGCTTGTCCTTGGAAAAATCCCTGATATTTAAAAGTTCTATTCTAATAAGTCCCTTTTCCCGAGCCCTTTTCAATATACTTATATCCAGAGGACCGGTAAAAAATTCAGGGAAAAGGGTCAAAATGTGAAATACGAGCACTAAACCATTCCCTCCATGAGTTTTACTACCATTTTGTTTTCTTCCAGGCGAATATCCTTTACAACTTCCTTTATGGCAGGCAGCAGTAATTCTTTGCCGTCTTGTAGAGCCACAACATAAACATCATTAGCTCCCGTTTTGAGGACATCCCGAATTTTGCCGAGAAAAGTCCCATCCTCCTCGTTGTAAACATCCATACCTATTATATCGCAAATGAAATAATGTCCTTCGGGAAGTTTCACGGCATCTTTTCTGTGGATCATAAGGTACTTGCCCCTGAAACTTTCTGCAGATTCCACTGAATCGATTCCCTGGAACTTTAAAACCACAAATCGTTTTTTAAGAAAAATTACAGATTCTATACCGAAGGATTTTAAAGCGCCGTTTTCTTCCACCAGCACCGATTTTAGCTTTCTAAAACGGTTTATATCATCGGTTAAAGGTTCCACTTTGACCTGGCCTTTAACTCCCCAGGGACAAAGTACTTTTCCTACAGTTATATATTCCCTCAAGGAAAAGCCTCCCATCTTCGAAGAAAAGGGTTAGGTAATATCCTAACCCTTTTATAGAATCTCCACGATTACTCTTTTACCTTCTTTGGCAGCAGCTGCTTTAACAACAGTCCTAATAGCCTTGGCTATTCTTCCCTGCTTTCCTATAATTTTACCCATGTCATCTGGGTGGACTTTTAGTTCAATTATTACAGACTGTTCACCTTCCACCCTGTTTACTGTTACTTCTTCAGGATGATCTACTAAAGCTTTGGCAATGTACTCTACAAGTTCTGTCACGATTTATTCCTCCTTTGCTTCAGAATTTTTTTGTGAGTTTGACTTTTGAGCTTTATATTTTTCAAGGATACCAGTAGTTTTAAATAAGTACTTTACGGTATCGGTTGGTTGGGCGCCCTTTCTCATCCAATCCAGGGCCTTTTCTTCATCGATTTTTATTTCAGCCGGATCGGTGAGCGGGTTGTAGTAACCAATTTCCTCTATAAATTTACCGTCTCGCGGGCTCCTGCTATCTGCCACGACGATCCGGTAAAAAGGCCTCTTTTTTGCACCCATGCGCCGTAATCTTATCCTTACTGCCATCTTTTCACCTCCTTTTAAAAGTTAAAAAAGGGTAATTTAAATCTGCCTTTTTTCCTACCTTTCTCCAGTTCACTCAATTGCTTCATAAGTTTCTTTGTTTGTTCAAACTGCTTCAAAAGCCGGTTGACATCTTGAACCGAGGTACCGCTCCCCATAGCGATTCTTTTGCGCCTGCTTCCGTTTATAATACTCGGATTCTGGCGCTCTTCTTTGGTCATGGAATTTATAATGGCTTCTATGTGCACGAGCTCTTTCTCATCAAACTCAATGCCCTGCAGCTTTTGTGGAGAAAACCCTGGTATCATGCTCATGATCTGATCAAGAGATCCCATTTTTCTGACCTGTTTTATTTGTTCAAGAAAATCTTCCAGGGTGAATTCTTTTCGCCTAATTTTTTCTTCTAACTGGCGAGCTTTTTCCTGATCTATAGCTGCCGTTGCTTTCTCAATCAGGGTCAACACATCCCCCATGCCCAATATCCTTGAAGCCATCCTATCCGGGTAAAACGGCTCCAAGTCTGTAAGCTTTTCTCCCATACCTACAAACTTTATCGGGCATCCGGTGACGGCTTTTATCGAAAGTGCTGCTCCTCCTCTTGAATCACCATCGAGCTTAGTTAGAATCAGCCCCGTAAGCTGCAGTCTGTTATGGAAAGCTTCAGCTACATTTACCGCGTCCTGACCAGTCATGCTGTCAACTACAAGGAGGAACTCATCAGGTTTTATAGCCTCTTTAATGTTTATGAGCTCTTGCATCAATTCTTCATCTACGTGCAGTCGACCGGCTGTATCGATTATAACGACATCGTTGTTAAAGCGCAAGGCATGCTCTAAAGCAGCCTTAGATATGGCTACGGGGTCTTGTCCTCCCATGGTAAAAACGGGTAATCCAACCTTTTCTCCCACCACCTGTAGCTGTTTAATAGCCGCCGGGCGGTATATATCTGCAGCCACCAATAAGGGCCTTTTCCCCATTTTAGAAAGATATAGCCCAAGCTTTCCACACGTAGTAGTTTTACCCGAGCCCTGCAGCCCTACCAGCATGATAGTTGTAACTTTTGACTGGGAAAAATTTATCTTGGTATCTTTGGGACCCATTAGCCGGATGAGTTCGTCGTGTACTATTTTTATCACCTGCTGGGCAGGGGTTAGGCTCTCCATCACTTCCTGGCCGACAGCCCGCTCAGTTACCTTTTGAATAAAATCTTTTACAACTTTGTAGTTTACGTCGGCCTCCAAGAGAGCTAGCCTAATTTCCCGCATTGCCTGTTTTACGTCGGCTTCGGACAGTTTCCCTTTTCCTCTTAATCTTTTGAATACCGCCTCCAGCTTTTGAGTCAAGGCCTCGAACGCCAAATTATTCACACCCTTCTTTAACAAGCTCAGCAAGTTCTCTATATATCTTCCGCCACCTATTCTTACCTTCTTCTCTGACGAATGGCTCTAATTCCTTGAGAGACTTTAGGATTCTTTCCATATCCTTCGTCATAGTAAGGAATCTCTTTACCAAACCCAACTTTCCTTCGTAGTCTTCCAGCAGGGCAGTAGAACGGTGTATGACATCAGAAACATTCTGCCGAGTGACCCCGAAATTCTCCGCAATTTCGCTCAAAGACCAGTCTTTAAAAAAATGAAGTTCGAAAAATTCCCTTTGCTTTTTGGTCAAAAAAGCGCCATAAAAATCATACAAGAGGCTTATCCTCACTAGATCCGGCATTGTTTCACCTGTAAAGGTCTAAAGCTTTACATACCTAATTTTATACAAATGCGTTAACTTCGTCAACAATAATTTAAAATATAGCTTCCACAAAGGCTTTCGGGTCAAACTCCTGCAGGTCCTCTAAACTTTCGCCCACGCCTATAAAAAACACCGGAAGATTCAATTCCGAAGCTACTGCGACGGCAACACCACCCTTGGCCGTACCGTCCATTTTTGTGAGAATTAGGCCAGAAATATTTACAGCTTCTTTAAAAATCCTCGCTTGTGCTATAGCGTTTTGCCCGGTAGTTGCATCCAGCACTAACAAGCTTATGATCTGCGCATCTTTGTATTCTTTTTCACTGACTCTGTAAAGCTTTTTCAGTTCTTCCATCAGGTTTTTCTTAGTGTGCAATCTACCAGCTGTATCACAAATAATTATATCTGCCCGGCGGGCTTTACCTGCCTGTATAGCATCGTATAAAACCGCCGCCGGGTCCGCCCCTTCCTGGTGCTTTATAACATCCACACCAACTCTATTTCCCCAGACCGAAAGCTGTTCAGCAGCTGCCGCTCTAAAGGTGTCCGCAGCAGCAAGAATTACCTTTTTACCCTCCGATTTAAATTTATAAGCCAGCTTTCCTATGGTAGTGGTTTTCCCTACGCCGTTTACCCCCACCACTAGGATAATCGTAGGAGACACTATATCCAGCTTTTTATCGGGAAAGACTTTTACAATTTCATTTTTTAAAGCCTCTTTCAGCTCCTCCGGAGATCGTATCTTTTCTGCCTTGACTTTCTCCCTAAGCTGGGATATAAGCTTTTCTGTAGCATTCACCCCTAAATCAGCAGTTATCAGAATTTCCTCAAGTTCTTCCAAAGTATCTTCGTCTATCCTCGCGGAGAATTTGAGAAGACTTTCGACTTTTTCGGCCAAAGCATTCCTGGTTTTAGCAAGTCTTTGTTTTAAGCTATCAAAAAAGCCCATTTCCCTTCATCCTTTCTAGTTTTCCTCTAGTTTGACAGTAACCAACTTTGACACTGCCGTCTCTTCCATAGTTATGCCATACAGGGCATCTGCCACTTCCATCGTGCTCTTTCTGTGAGTTATTATTATAACCTGAGTATGTTCAGATATTTTCTTTAAATAGCGGGTAAATCTCTCTATATTAGCATCATCCAGAGCAGCCTCTATCTCATCAAGAACACAAAAAGGCGTAGCTTTAACATTCAGTATTGAAAAGAGAAGCGCTATAGCTGTAAGGGCTCTTTCACCTCCGGAAAGCAGCGACAAGTTTTGTAGTTTCTTCCCTGGCGGTTGGACTATTACCTCAATCCCAGATTCTAAGGGATTTGTCTCGTCGTCTAAAACTAACTCTGCTTTGCCACCTCCGAAAAGTTCTACGAATACTTTTTGAAACTCAGCTTTAATTCTTTTAAAGGTGCTTAAAAACATCTCTTCCATGGTCCTCGTCAAATCTTTTATAAGGTCATCAAGCTTTATCTTCGCCTGTAGAAGATCATCCCTCTGACTTTTCATGAAATCATACCTGGACTTAAGGTTTTCGTAATCTTCGATAGCATTTAAGTTAACCGGTCCTAGCTCCTCAATGTTCCTCTTGACAGAGAAAAGCTCTCGTTTTATTTCTTCATAGCCACCCAGGTCTTCTTTTAATTGTAAAGCATCCTGGAGAGATATAGAATATTTTTCCATTAAGCTTGTCTCAATATGTTCCATTTGTACTCTTAGAGAGGCCTGACTTATCCTGTACTCAGCTATGGCACTTTGCTCCCTTTTTTCCATTCGCTCAAGCTCTGTTATTCTTTTTTGCAGTGTCTCTAACTTCTCGTCAAGTTTTTCTTTTTGACTTTTTACTTCCTGCAAAGCATTTTGCAAAATTGCCTGTTTTTTGACGTCCTCATTTAACCTAGACTGTAACTCCTGAATTTTGCTTTCTGTGGACTCTATCGCTGCCTGAATTGAACTTATGTTTTGCATTAATTCATTCTGCTGCTTCTGCCACTCGCTTATATTCTGCTCCAGGTTTTGAATTTGGTATTTTAGCCCCAGTCCTTCCTGCCTAATATCATTTAAAACCGATCTTAAATTATTTATTTCTTTTTCAAGCGCATCCTTTGACTTTTTTCTTTCTTCTATTTCCCGATGCAAAATCTCGACTTTAAGCCGGTGCTCTCTATTTTGCTCTTCAATAGAATTCTTATTCTGTTCAACTTTTAAAATCTGGAGTTCTATGTCTTTTAGTTCTTCCTCTATCTGTTTTTTCTCGAGTTCTAATACCTTTTGCCTTTCCAATCTTTCTTTTATAAGTCCTTTTTTCTCAGCTTTCTCTTTTTCGAGACTCGCTATATTCAGATTATAGGAATATATGCTTTTACTCATGGTATCAATGGATTTTTGAGAAGTCCTTAAGGTTTCTTCTAGTCCGCTTATCGTGTTTTTTAAGGCATTTATCTCTCCTTCAACTTCTCGCATTTTTTCTTTTATTTCTTCAAATTCCCTTTTTCGGCTCAAAAGCAGGCTTGTTTTTCTCATGCTGCCACCTGTTATTGAGCCGCCGGGATTTATTATCTCTCCTTGCAGCGTCACAACTTTAATGCCAAAATCCGTTTTTTTAGCTATCTCAAGAGCGCAATCTATATCTTCTGCTACAATCACCCTACCCAATAGATGGAGCATAACTGGACTAAACTTTTTATCGTATTCCACCAGCTCGCAAGCAATGCCTACACACCCTGGCACCGAAAGTACCCACTCTTCCTGGGGATTCAATGACCTTGGCTTTACCGACGTAAGGGGAAGAAAAGTCACACGCCCCAGGTTATTTTGCTTCAAGTATTCTATAGCATCTTTAGCGTTTTGTTCGCTATCACACACTACGTTTTGTAGCGCCCCTCCTAGGGCAGCCTCAATGGCAGTTTCTAACTTTTCGCTGACCTTTATAATTTCTACGACAGTCCCGTAAATGCCGTTTAAGTGAACCTTTCCAGCTTTAAGATGGGACAAAAGGTTTTTTACTCCTAACTGATACCCTTCATAGCTTTGGTTTATTTCCTCCAGGGCTTTGTAGCGAGATTTTAATTCGTTGAACAGAATAATTTTTTCCTGCAACAATTTGTTATTTTCGTTGTATTCCCTGTTCTTCTCGTTGAGCAGATTCTTTTCAAATTCCATTTTTTCGTTTAACCTAGAAAGTGTATTTCTAAAATCCAACAGCCTGTTTTCAATCGTCTCCAGTTCCTTCGATGTAAAAGATCTAGCCTCATTTATCCTGCCAATATCCTCTTCAATCTGCTGCAGGCGTTTTTGCATATTGTTTTTCATGGCATTGAGACTTGCTATGGTATTTTTTATTTCTGAAGCCGAATTTAAAAGGTCTATTATGTCACCCTTTAGGCTATCTAAAGCAGCCTGCCTTTCTTTTATCTCATAATTCAAAGAGGTCAATTCTTCTTCCTTTCGACGTAAATTAGATTCAACCTCGTTTATTTCCTTAATTTTCTTCTCAAGTTTTTCTACCTTGGAACACAAGTTGTTTTGGGCATCTAAAAGCTTTTCTTTTAAAATATCAAGTTTTTGCTCAGTAATATCGAGGCTCTCATTCAATTGCTTGAGCCTTTCTTCCTGCCACTTTTTTTCCTTTTCAATTTCCATTTTCTCCGTATTTTTTTCGAAAAACTCTCCGCGAAGCCTTTCGTACTCCTTTTGCTTTTTGGAACACTCTTCTTTTATATGTACAAGCTCATCCTCTAAAAGCGCCTTTTTATCCCTGATTTGCGCCAAAGCTGCACTTTTTTCCTGCAGGTTAAATTCAACTTCGGCTAATTTTTCACGGATTTTCTCAAGTTCTAATAAATGCAAATTAACCTCCAGCAGCTTTTGACGCTCAGACAATTTTTTGTACTCAAGCGCCTTCATTCGCTGCGAAAACAAAACGTCAAGCTGCGATTTTATTTCCGCCAATATATCATCTACTCTTGACAAATTTGCCATAGTTTCTTCAAGCTTTTTTTCCGCTTCACGCTTCCTAGATCTATGTTTCATAATTCCGGCGGTTTCTTCAAATATCAACCGCCTCTCTTCAGGTCTTGCCATTAAAAATTCGTCCACTTCGCCCTGGCTGATAATAGAATAACCGTCTTTCCCTATTCCTGTATCCATGAAAAGCTCCTGAATATCCTTCAATCTGCAGGGAACCTTATTTAGATAAAACTCACTTTCACCAGAGCGAAATACCCGCCTTGTTATACAAACTTCTGAATATTCCAATGGAAGCATGTGATCTGAATTATCAAGAATTATTGATACCTCAGCCATACCCAGTGGTTTTCGCCTTTGGCTTCCTGCAAAAATAACGTCCTCCAGCTTAGACCCTCTAAGCGTTTTGATGCTTTGTTCTCCCAACACCCACCGGATGGCGTCGGTAATGTTGCTTTTGCCGCTGCCATTGGGGCCGACTATGGCGTTAATGCCTGGTTGAAATTCTATATCTATTCTATCAGCAAAGGATTTAAAACCTTGCAGTTCAATCCTTTTTAAATACAAAAGGTAAACCTCCTTTGAGGTCAACCCTTTTTTTACCCTTTAGATTTTACCATACAAACAGCAAAATAAAAATACCTGTCTTTGAAAAGACAGGTATTTCACTTCCAAAAAACTTTATCGGGGTTCTACTATAAATTTTATTGCTGTTCTTTCTTCTCCGTCAATTTCAATCTCTGCAAAGGCAGGCACGGTAACCAAATCGATACCATTAGGAGCAACAAACCCTCTAGTAATTGCAATTGCTTTTACCGCTTGATTTACTGCTCCAGCTCCGACCGCCTGAAGTTCAGCCACTCCTTTTTCCCTCAGGACGGCTGCCAGAGCACCAGCAACGGCCTTGGGTTTTGATTGAGCTGACACTTTTAGTACTTCCATTCTACATATACCCCCTTAATTTTTTTATTTAATATATTCTATAAGTTGCGCAAAATTCCTTCTAAGATTATGATATTATGCTTCCATATTTCTGTTTTTTAAGAATCGTATTGCTGATCTTGCCGCATCCTGTTCGGCTTCTTTTTTATTTTTGCCATAACCGCTGCCCAAGACCTTATCTTTCCACACTACTTCCACGAAAAAAGTCTTGTCGTGGTCGGGACCTTCTTCTTTCACTACATTATAAGTAATCCTGTCTGGTGAAAATCTCTGTAACATTTCTTGAAGAAATGTTTTGTAATCATTAGATAATTTACCCTCTTGCGCTTCCTCTAGGATGGTTTTGAATTTTTCTTTGATAAAATCAGTTACAACTTCTAAACCCTTATCAAGATACATGGCACCTACAACGGCTTCAAAAGTATCAGCTAAGATGGAATCTTTTTTTCTTCCCCCGCTGATTTCTTCGCCCTTTCCTATTATCAAAAAGTCTCCTAAAGTCAACTGGCGCGAAAGATATGCCAAGCTTTCTTCGCATACCAAAGACGCTCTTAATTTAGTCAGTTCCCCTTCGGTATAATCGGGATAACAATTGTAAATCCATTCGCTTATTACCAATTCTAACACCGCATCGCCCAGAAATTCAAGCCTCTGATTGTGCACCTGAGAAGGCAAACCTTTTTCATGCGCATAAGAAGGATGGATTAAGGCCTGGTTTAAGATGTTCAGGTCATCAAAATATACTCCCAGGATTTTTTGCAGTTTTTCTAATTCCTTTTGCCTTTTTTCATCAATAACCATTTTAAAACCTCATTTAATTTTTTATTGCCAAATTAATATAATAGCGTTGTGAAAATCCCAAGTAAGCATCCGCGGCAGCCCCAAAACCCGAGACTTCAGCGCAAATCCGCGCACTCCTTTTTTATTCTATTCTTCCAAAGTAAGTCCCGCGACATTATCACGGGACTTACGGATTGCCTTAGGAGACACGATTTTTTATGTAATCTACCGCATCCTGGACGGTTTTAATCTTTTCGGCATCTTCGTCTGGTATTTCAAGATCAAATTCTTCTTCAAAGGCCATAATCAATTCAACAATATCGAGCGAATCTGCACCCAGATCATCTATAAAGGAAGCTTCGGGCACCACATCATCCTCATCGACGCCCAACTGGTCGGCAATAATTCTCTTTACCCTATCTAGAATCTCCATTCATTCACCCCCTTCCTTTCTTCGGAGTGAAACTATATTTTCCACATTAGTTTATTCCTTATTTTAAAATATTATAAAGTGGTGCCACCGTCAATAGCGATAATCTGAGCAGTTTAAAGCTTTACGCTTCTGAAGTAAAAAAAGCTACTAGAATTGCCACATCATCAGGTTCTCGCATCTTCCAAAGGGGATTTTCCGGGCTAGTTTAATACTTATGCTCCACTCTATCCCTCTAGAACACCATTTAAGTTTCAGACTTTGTCAGAAAAATCCATCATCCACTCTTACAATTTTATCGCAACCATAGTTCACTCGCTCGGCAGCAAACAAAATCCCCCTACTCAATCTTTCCTTCTAATCCAATAAGGGCTTTTTTTATTTTTAAATGAACATTGCTTTCTACGCACTGTTTTGCCAGTTTAATTCCGTTAAATATCGCTTTTCTGTCCGATGAACCGTGGCACTTTACAAGAATTCCGTCAACGCCTAAAAACATCGCACCCCCATATTCGGAATAATCCATTTTGGCTTTTACCGCTTTAAGTACGGGCTTCATTAAAAGAGCCCCTAATGAGTATGTAATTTTCTTCTTTACTTCGTTCTTTAATTGGTCCAGCAGAAAATATCCGACACCTTCTATTGTTTTAAGGAATACATTGCCGACAAATCCGTCGCACACCACCACATCGAAATCACCTTCGAAAAAGTCTCTAGCTTCGATGTTCCCTCCGAAATTGATACCATCTAGCTTTTTCAATATCCCATAGGCGGCCTTAACAGCATTATTTCCCTTTTCCTCTTCCACGCCGATGTTTAATAGGCCCACTTTGGGGCTTTCCACACCTAGAATCTCCTGGCTGTAGACCCTCCCCATAATAGCAAACTGAACAAGGTTTTTAGGTTTTGAATCGCTGTTTGCGCCTACATCCAATAAAAGCACAGGCTTTTTCCTTGTGGGAATCAAAGTTGCGATAGCTGGCCTGTCCACTCCCTCAAACCGTCCGAGGATAAAAAGCCCTCCTGCCATTAGAGCTCCGGTACTTCCAGCAGATACCATGGCATTCCCGTAACCATCTTTCAAAAGCTTTAATCCCTTTGGAATAGAGGCATTTTTTTTCGTTCTAATAGCTGCCACAGGTGGTTCGTCGTTGCTTATTACTTCCTCAGCGTGTACAATTTCGATTTTAGAATCTTGCAAATCCAAATAGCGCTGAATTTTTTCTGTACATCCCACCAGAACGATCTCAACTCCCAAGTTTTTCGCAGCCTCGAGAGCACCTAAAACTACTTCTCCTGGGGCATAGTCACCACCCATGGCATCAACTATAATTTTCATACATTCACCCCACTATTTGGCCTTTGACTTTGTCGTTTTCCTAAGCTACTTTTTCCTTTGCGAAGTTCTGGTATTTTAATTGGACGCTGACGTTAAATTTTCTCGCAAGCAAAACATAACCACCTTCAAGAGCAGCTGCTAAAAATATATATTATTTTTCATCTCAAATCAACCTTAAAAAAGCCGAAATCATAAAAAAATAAAAAGAGGGAACACAACTTCTTGTTATGTTCCCTCTTTAATTTTTTAACTTTTTATTCTGCTTCTACTTGAACTACCTGCCGGCCTTTATAATATCCACAGTTAGGGCATACCCTGTGAGGTAATTTTACATGGTGGCAGTGGGGGCATTGATTTAAAGAAGGCAATGCCAGCTTCCACTGGGCCCTGCGTTTTGCTGTTCTTGCTTTTGAAAACCTACGCTTTGGATTTGCCATTTCTCATACCTCCTAATCATTGTTGGTATCCAGCAACTTTTCTAGTACCTGCAGTCTTGGGTCTACATTTGTTTTTTTGCATTTGCATACACCTGCGTTTAAATCTGCACCGCACGAAGGACAAATTCCTCGGCAGTCGGGTGAACAGAGTATTTTGCTCGGCAGATTTAGAATTATTTCGTTAATTACAGGTGTATAAAGGTCTATATTGTCCTTTTCTATGGGAAAAACTTCATCTTCTTCGTCCTTAAAGTTTTCCGGATTTTCGCTGAATTTAAAGTTAAAATTGATCTTTAATTCCAAGCGGGTCTTTGCAAGACACCTATAACACCGGTCTTCGATAGCTGTTGAAATCATACCCCAAACCCCGAAAAGTCCCTTTCCAAGGTTCTCAACCCTGCCGCTCACTTTGACGGGTTCTGAAAAAACCAGATTTTCCCCTTTGTATTTCAGTTCCTCTACCTTTTCTTTTAGCTCAAAATCATACCCTTCGCCGACTTTATGCTTTATTTCTTCAATAGAGAGCTTCAATTTTTCACCTCATTCAAAAAATCACTCATCTTATTATAAAAATTTCAATCGGCGATGTCAAGGTTTATATAAGAGCAACGGTGTCCCTTGCAATCATAAGCTCTTCATTGGTTGGTATAACCAAGACTTTTGTTTTCGATCCTTCTGCCGATATATCAGCTTCCTGACCTCTTACTTTGTTCTTTTCTTCATCGATTTTAATCCCAAAATAATCCATATCCTTACAGATCATGCTTCTAACCAAAGATGAATTTTCACCAATACCGCCGGTAAATACCACAGCATCCAGGCCGTTCATGGCGGCAGCGTATGCTCCGATATACTTTTTAGCCTGGTATGCAAAAACTTCTAAAGCAAGCTTCGCCCTTCGATTGCCTTTTGCGGCCGCCTCTTCTATATCTCTAAAATCGCTGCTAACTCCGGATATCCCCAGAACCCCGCATTTTTTGTTTAAATAATCGTTTATTTTCTCTAAAGGAATTCCTTCTTTCTCCATTATGAAGATCGGTAAATAAGGATCTATGGTGCCGCAGCGTGTACCCATTGTTATGCCTTCAACCGGCGTAAATCCCATGCTGTTTTCTATCGATTTTCCACCTTTCACGGCCGATATACTCGATCCGTTGCCAAGGTGCAGTGTAACTAGCTTCAACGTTTCCAATGGTCGATTCAGCACTTCAGAGGCTCTCATTGAAACATATCTGTGAGAGGTACCATGAAAACCGTATCTCCTCACTGAATATTTCTCGTAAAGCTCATAAGGAACCCCGTAAATGTAGGCATATTCGGGCATCGTTTGATGGAAAGCAGTATCAAATACCCCTACCATAGGGACATTTGGCAATATTTCTTTTACGGCTTCAATTCCCCATATGTTCGGCGGGTTATGTAGTGGAGCAAGCTTAATACATTCTTTTAACGTCTCCATCACTTTGTCATCGATTTTTACCGATCCTGAAAATTTCTCTCCGCCATGGACAACCCTGTGACCCACCGCACTTATTTCGTTAATATCCTTTATCACACCGTATTCTTCATGCACCAAAGCATCTAGCATCAATTTTACCGCTACTTTATGGTTAGGAACCTCAACCTTAATTTCAACCTTTTCCTTACCGGCAGGCTGATGCTTCAGAATGGATCCTTCAAGGCCAATTCTTTCTATCAAACCCTTTGCGAGCACCGTTTCATTTTCCATGTTAAAAAGCTGATATTTTAAAGAAGAGCTTCCACAGTTTATTACAAGAACCTTCATTCCGTTTCCCTCCTATAGAACCTATATATTCATGCTAGCAGCCTGCAACACTGTAATAGCTGTAACGTTTACTATATCATCGACGCTGCAACCCCTCGACAAGTCGTTAATTGGTTTTGCAAGACCTTGACTTATCGGGCCGATCGCTTCCGCTTTTGCCAACCGCTGGACTAATTTATAGCCTATGTTGCCTGCATTAAGATCAGGGAAAATCAAAATATTTGCTCTGCCCGCCACTTGACTTTCTGGAGCCTTTGTCTTTGCCACCTTTGGAACCAGCGCAGCATCCGCCTGCAGTTCTCCATCTACTTTCAGCTCCGGTACCTTTTCTTTTACGATCCTCGTAGCTTCTCTTACTTTATCAACCATTTCGTGTTCTGCACTTCCCTTGGTGGAAAAAGACAGCATTGCAATATATGGTTCTTCATCCATTAAAGCTTTCCACGTTCTAGAAGATGCGATGGCTATTTCAGCCAGCTGCTTAGCGTCGGGATTGGGGTTGATGGCACAATCAGCAAAAAGCATTACGCCGTTTGCTCCATATTCAGAGTTGGGCACAACCATCATAAAAGCACTGGATACCACACTAACCCCGGGTGCTGTCTTTACAACCTGGAAAGCCGGCCTAAAAACATCAGCTGTGGCCGTGATGGCTCCCGCAACCATTCCGTCCACATCTTGCGCTTTAACCATCATGGTACCATACCATATCGGGTCTTTAACTAGTTCCCGAGCCTTCTCCTCTGTCATACCCTTGTCCTTCCTTAGCTCATATAAAAGAGCGGCGTATTCTTCAGCCTTTGGTGATGCTGCAGGGTCCACTATTTCAATACCGGATATATCGGCGTCTGCCGCTAACTCCTTTATCTTTTTCGCATCCCCAAGGAGCACTACTTCCGCAAGTTTTTCCCTGCGGATTATGTATGCAGCTTGAATTACTCTCTCATCACTACCTTCCGCCAGGACAATTGTTTTTTTTGTTGATTTAGCCCGTTCTCTTATTTTTTGGATCAAATCCATGTTTTTTACTCCTTTCTATGAAAATTTTTGCTTACCATTTTAAAATATTTCCAAAAAAAATTAAAACTACATTGGCTTTACTGAAATTCCGAAGGTAATAAATTCTACATAAAATGCTCTTTTCCTCTCTTTAAAAAAATTTTATTTGTTATATAATAGAAATGCAATTTGGGAGGTATATGAATGAAAATAGTGGGCGTCATTGCTGAGTACAACCCTTTTCATAACGGGCACATGTATCACTTAAACAAAATTCGTTCTGATTTTAATCCCGACGCAATTATATGCGCCATGAGTGGTAATTTCGTGCAAAGGGGTGAGCCTGCAGTTTTCGATAAATGGGCTAGGGCTAATATGGCTCTCGGCGGTGGAGCTGACCTAGTTTTAGAAATACCCACATGCTTCGCTTCTTCCACGGCTGAAGTCTTTGCAGAAGCAGCAGTAAAACTTTTACATTCCACCGGATTGGTCAATTACCTGAGTTTTGGAATCGAGGAGTATAGGATAGATGAATTGAACCTAATAGGAGAACTTTTTGCGAAGGAACCCCCTCAGCTTCAATCTTTGATAAAAAAATACTTAAACAAAGGCCATTCTTTCCCAGCAGCAAGGGAAAAAGCGCTAGTAGAGCTTCTTTCTTCTGAAGTCCCAGAAGATAAACTTCAGCTTTTATCTATATTGCTCAAAAAACCTAATTTTATCCTTGCAGTTGAATACGTGAAAGCAATAAAAAAACACAAATTAAATATGGAAATTTTACCGGTGTTGAGGAAAGGCGCCGGTTATCACGATAAAGACCTCCAAAAGGAATTTCCAAGCGCCACTGCTATCCGGAATTATCTTAAGGAAATTCAAAATAAAGAAGCTTTAAATTTTTTAACTTCAGCACTACCTGCCCACTGCATCGAAATTATAAAAAGTGAAATCGAAAAAGGTAACGGCCCTGTTTTCCTTGAGGATTTCGAGCTTTTGATATTAGGCATCCTCAGGCGGAGCTTAAAAGAAGAACTCTCTTTATTCTTTGACATTAATGAAGGTCTAGAAAACCGCATCAAGCGCGCCGCAAAAAAAGCTTCGACTCTTGCCGAATTAATTGAAGAAACAAAATCTAAAAGATATCCCGAAACCAGAATCCAGCGAATTCTAATCCACATACTTCTCCGTATAGAAAAGGAGCTAGTTTTTAGCAAAACGCCGCAATATATAAGGGTTTTAGGTTTTTCTCAAAAAGGTTTAGAAATCTTAAGGAAAATTAAAAAAGAAGCAACCCTGCCCGTCATTACTAGAGCCGCTGAATATAAAAATTTGCTGGGCAATGCCCGGCGAATGTTCGAAACCGACCTTTTAGCTTCTGATATTTACTCGCTAGCAAGACCGTCAAAAAATAACCGGTATGGAGGCCTAGATTTTAAAAGGAAAATAATCCATTATTTATAACTTTTCTAGGTAATTCAAAACATCTTGTAGGGTTTTAACGGGAATTATTTCTATATTAAGATTTTTGGCAGCTTTGAAAGCTTCCTCTGCATTTTTCTCCGGAACGAAAAATATTTCCGCGCCGTCCCTTGCTGCTGCAGCCACTTTTTGGGTCACACCCCCGATTTCACCCACTCGTTCATCAAGACTTATCGTACCCGTTCCAGCAATTTTTCGGCCTTTCGTTAAATCTCCAGGTGTTAATTGGTTCAGTATCTCCAGGGTAAACATTACACCAGCAGAAGGACCACCTATATCGCCTGTATCTATCTTTATGTCAACTGGCAGCACCGGCTTCCAATCTAAGGTCGTTATTAAGACGCCTATCATAGGTCTTCCTTTCTCGGTTTTGCTCTCTACCGTGGGCACCGTTAAAGATATTTTTCTTCCATTCCTCTCGATTTCAATATTTACTTTCTCGCCTATCCTCCGCCTTGTTACCAAATTTACTACCTCTTCTGCTAAGTTAACTTTTATACCATCTACCTTGGTAATTATATCCTCAGGTAATATTAAGCCTCGGGCGGGGCTGTCTTCCATTATTTCCACAACCCTTGCTCCCCTTCCCATTATTATCGGCTTATAACCCGCCCTTCTTAGGGCTACAACCTCTGCTATCTTTTGGCTTTCCTCCATCCACTGCTTCATGTATTCCATGTATTTTTCCAGATCCATACCCGGCGGGATAATACGTTCCCTTTTTTCTATGTTTACGTATGGGTGCAAGGCAGCGTAAAACAGTAAGGGAATATTCGAATGTCTGGTGGATACCGTTGTCAACAAGAAAGATCCCTTTTCATCTCTCACCCCTTTTTCTACTTGGACTACTTCCTTTAAATCTAGCGTTACCCCAGGAGCCACGACAGTATAGTTATTTGAAATATAAATATTTGCAATTAAAAGCGCTACTATTGTTATGATTAGTGCTGATCGCTTTTTCAAAAAAAAATTACGTCTCATTTTTCTTCGCCCTTTCTTTCTAAAATTGACATAATTTTTGGCAAGGCAGCTTCGGCAGCTCTCGTTCCCTCTTTAATGCACTTTTCAGGCTCGCTGAAGGCAATAGGATTTACACTTTCTAAGTGAGGAGTTATAAGAACATCGCAATCATAACTTTTAAGAAATTGAATTTCTCTCCCCATTACCTCGAACGTCTGAATAATAATATCGTAAATATTATTCAGGGAGGTCCCTGCACTGAAACCAAGCTCTACTCCGATGACTACGTCAGCTCCCATTTCGCGTGCTGCACGTCCTGGAACTCTTTCTAATACCCCACCGTCTACCAGCACCATCCCTTCCTTCATTACAGGCGAGAATATTCCAGGAATGGCAATACTAGCCCTGACAGCAAAAGCCACATTTCCTTCCCTTATCAAAATCACCCTTTTTGACCTGAGGTCAGTAGCCACCACTCCTAGAGGGATTTTGAGTTCATCGAAATTTTTATTTCCTGTAAGGAACCTTATCATCTCCTCCACCTTTTTTCCGGCAATTAGGCCCAGCTTTGGAAAAGTAATATCAACCCAGTGTCTCCTTTTTATACGATACGCCATGGATTCGATATAATCCACACTCAACCCAGACGCGTAAAGGGCTCCTATCAGGCTGCCAATGCTGGAACCGGTTATAAGATCTATGGGTACACCGTGTTTTTCCAGCACTTTGATAACTCCTATATGAGCGTAGCCCCTCGCCGCTCCAGATCCCAGCGCGAGACCTACTTTCGGCCTTCTCTCCAAGTTTTCGCTCATCCCCTCTTGGAAAGAATATAAAACCTTCTTTGGCAATATATATTAAATAAACAAAGAGAAAATTCTTAGGAGGCCTGGCCATGAAATTAAACATACCCAAAAATAGAGTAGTCAAGATTAGTCAGATGATACTCCCGGCTATAGCTGTAATTATTACCATTGCGATAATCCGCTTTCCAGAACAAGCCTTTCAAGCGGCTTTTGAAGGGCTTGACGTCTGGTTCAATATCGTGCTTCCTGCCTTGCTACCCTTTTTTATAGGCTCGCAGCTTCTCATGGGACTGGGAGTTGTTCATTTTATGGGGGTTCTTCTTGAACCATTTATGAGGCCTCTTTTTAATGTCCCAGGAGCAGGCTCTTTTGTAATGGCAATGGGGCTTGCAAGTGGCTATCCTCTTGGGGCAATGCTTACAGCAAAGCTTGTCAAAACGAGACTCTGTAATGCCAGAGAAGCAGAGCGATTGGTATCTTTTAGCAACACCGCTGATCCCCTTTTCATGGTAGGCGCGGTCGCGGTAGGAATGTTCAAAGACGTTCGGTTGGGATCTATAATCGCTATCTCTCATTACATATCCGCTATTTTAGTAGGCATCATTATGCGGTTTTACGCTAGAAAATCCGAAATAACTCCCTCGATAACCTCCACAAGAAGCAATGAGAGCATTATGCTCAAAGCAACTCGGGAACTTTTAAGAGCCCGAAGAGAAGACGCAAGGCCCTTCGGTCAGCTTTTGGGCGATTGTGTAAAGGAATCAATAAATTCCCTTTTACTGATCCTTGGATTTATAATTTTATTTTCCGTAATCATCAGAATAATAGCTGTGACAGGTTTTGTAGATATGCTAGTTCCATTAGTTAACATAATCTTGAAAATCTTCGGCCTTGATGAGAGTCTTTCTGCTGCTATCATTAGTGGTATTTTTGAAATTACTCTGGGAACAAAACTTGCAAGTGCTGCCGATGCACCTCTAATTGATAGGGTTGTCGTTGCGAGCGCTATAATAGCCTGGAGCGGACTTTCCGTACATTTCCAAGTGATAAGTATGTTAAGCGAAACTGATGTAAAAGCATTGCCTTATATTATGGCAAGGGCCCTGCACGCTCTTTTAGCAGGAATGGTGACCTACTTGCTCATGACCGTTCCTGTAGAAGGTTTTGCATCATTATCTATGCCCGTATTTGCTATTGCTCCTCAGAAGACCTCTGAAAGTTGGTTGAGCATTTTTGCCGTATCAAGCCAGGTATTCATGTTCCTCTTTAGTTTGCTTATTCTGCTTTCTATTATTCTCTACCTGCTAAAAGGATTTGAAATAATAACATTTAAAGTAATAAAAAAATAGTTAGATTCTCTGACTCAATTCTTCTCTTCCTTCTTTAACCGATGCCAAAATTTTTTCCAGGTACTTTTCAAGTTGTGCCAGCACCTCATCCGCATACTTATTAGCTCCAACTCTTATCTCTCGTGCGGCCTTTTTAGAAGCCGCAAGTATCTCTTCGGATTTCTCTCTGGCAATTTTCATAAGTTCGTTTTGATCTACCATTTTTTCAATATGTTCCTTGGCTTCTTTTATTATCATTTCTCCTTCTTTTTGAGCTTCGACCAAAATTCTTTGACGCTCTTCTATAATTTTTTTCGCTTTTTTTATGTCCTCCGGCAACGCTTTTACCATTTCATCTATCAACGCCAGAACCTTTTCCTGATCAATTATAACTTTACTAGAAAAAGGTATCTTGGAGCCCTCACTTATTAAGTTTTGCAATTGTTGGATGTAATCGTAAAATTCCATAAGAACCCTCCAGAATATGTGAACTATTTATTTTTAAATTTTTCTCTTAATTTTTCCTCTACCACCGGAGGTACCAAATCTTTGACGCACCCTCCAAGGCTTGCTACCTCTTTAACAATGCTGGAGCTTAAAAAAGAGTATTTGGTATTAGTCATTATAAAAATAGTTTCTAATTCCCCATAAAGTTTTTTGTTCATTAGTGCCATTTGTAGCTCGTATTCAAAATCAGAAACCGCTCTTAAACCTTTAACGATAATTTTCGCATTCTTTTTCCGAGCAAAATCTACAAGTAATCCGCTGAAATGGTCTACCTCTACATTTTTTATATGGCTGACTGCTCCCTTTATCATTTCAATTCTCTCTTCAACGGTAAAAAGAGATTTTTTATTCGGGTTTTTCAGAACAGCAACTATCAATCGGTCGAAGAGCCGAGAACTCCTTTCTATTATATCCAAATGGCCATTGGTTATAGGGTCAAAACTTCCCGGATAAATAGCCACATTCATGCTGCTTCACTCCTGTAAAAAAAGATAGTCTCGTAATCCCATATTTTTTTTCTTTATAGCAGGTTATCTGAGGAGGGATTTTTACCATCTCAGAAACCGAGTGCTGAACCACAACTATAAACCTATCCTTTAAAAGTTTGGAGTTAATTAAAAATTCTAAGCAAGGGGATATAAATCCCTTGTCATAAGGCGGATCAAGAAATACCACATCATAGGTCGTATTGGTACTTTCAAGTTTCCTGAGCCCCTTCAAAAAATCGGATTTTATTATTATTCCCTTATCAGAAATCCCGAGTTTTTCCAAGTTTTCTTTTATCACTTTACAGGCAAATCCGCTTTTTTCTATAAAGGCCGCCCTCTCTGCACCACGACTCAAAGCTTCTATCCCTACGCTTCCGGTCCCAGCAAATATATCCAGAAAACTACAGCCTACCGTTGTTTCTCCCAAGATGTTGAAAAGCGATTCTCTAACAATATCGGAAGTAGGTCTAGTATTTACGCCAGGAAGTGTTTTTATCCTTGCTCCTTTATAAATTCCACCTGTTATCCTTATCATTTAATTTCACCCTTTAACAAGTCTAGTATTATTCTATAACATATTTCGCTGGTATTTCAATAAATTTTAATTTAATTGTCATTTTTCATGTATAAAATCTACATAGATCGCTAACAATAATAGTGTAAATAATTCCCCATAAGCTCTTCCTCCGGTTTCTCCTCTCCCAAATGCCGGCGTCTTTAAGCGCCGGCATCAAATTTTATAAAACAAACAAAGAACAGACTCTATTTTTTAATAGAGCCTGTTCTTTGCTGTTATTTTACTGAATGGTTTGGCCACCACTTATACGTCTTTCATAATCCTCGATCATCTTGCGAACCATATGGCCGCCTACAGCACCGCAATCCCTAGCAGTGTAGTTGCCCCAGTAACCGTCCGGAGGAGCAGTAATTCCAACCTCTCTTGCGACTTCAGCTTTGAATTGTTCCATAGCTTTATAAGCTTCAGGAACTACAAGTTTGTTTCTCTTCTGTCCGAGACCCATCTTTCTCACCTCCCTTTGTTTTTCTAGTCTTAATATAACCGGACTATAAGTCCAAAATACTAGAACTATCTGCCTGAAAAACCAACACATGCATAAAATAAATTACTTATTTTTCTAATTAAAAATCGTTTATATAATTTTTAATTTTTCTTCTACAGCTTTTTTAACCCCCATGTATTCTGGATTAGATAATAAATCGTTTTTTATGATTTCTGTTGCCAGTGCTTTTGTGGTTTCGAGAACTTTCAGGTCCTTGATTAGATTTACAAATTTAAATTCTGGAATCCCATGTTGTCTTACTCCCAGAAATTCTCCTGGACCCCTAAGTTCCAAGTCCTTCTGGGCTATTTCAAAACCATTATGGGTTTTCATCATAAAGTTCAACCTTGCCCTAACGTTCTTGTCCTTTGATCTGGTAATAAAAATACAGTAAGATTTGAGATTACTTCTTCCAACCCTCCCTCTAAGTTGATGAAGCTGAGCAAGTCCGAACCTTTCCGCATTTTCCACCACCATCAAAGTAGCGGAAGGCACATCCACCCCCACTTCAACCACCGTTGTTGCTACCAGCACGTCAATTTTTTTGGCACAAAAATCCTTCATAATATTATCTTTTTCCTCAGCCTTCATTTTCCCGTGCAGAATACCTATCCTGAGATGTGGAAAATTCTCGGCCAATTCCCGACCAATCTCATCTACACTTGCAAGCCCGGTATCGCTTTCCTCGACAGCCGGACATACGACATAAGCTTGATGACCTTTTTTAACCTCAGCCTCCATGAATTTATAAACCCTTTCCCTCATGCTTTCATCCACCACATAGGTGTCAACCTTTTGGCGTCCTTCTGGCATAGTGTCTATCACTGAAATGTCCAAATCCGAATATATAGTAAGCGCCAGCGTCCGAGGAATCGGAGTAGCGCTCATTACAATCACGTCGGGGTAATATCCCTTTCTAACCAAAGCCTCCCTCTGCCTTACACCGAACCGGTGCTGCTCATCGGTTATAACCATTCCGAGCCGGTAAAACTTTATATTATCTTGGATAATTGCATGGGTTCCTACAACCACATCAATGGAACCCTTTTCAAGCCCTTTTAAAACTTCTTCTTTCTGCGTTTTGGGCATATCTCCCTTAAGAACTTCAACTTTTATTCCTAGTGGTTCCAAATATTTTTTTAACGTAGCACCATGTTGTATAGAGAGAATCTCCGTGGGAACCATAAAAGCTCCCTGGTAGCCGTTTTTTGCAGCAAGGTAAAGTGCTATACTTGCCACAACTGTTTTACCAGATCCAACATCGCCTTGAATTAAACGATTCATTATCCGCTCGCTCTTCAAATCCGAAATAATTTCCCTTACAACTTTCTTCTGACCCTCAGTAAGAGAAAAGGGCAAATTCTTTAAAAAGGGTTTTAAATCGAAATCTCTATATATATTTTTTCTTTTTTCACCCATTATATGACGTTTTGTCACCATCATAGCTAGTTGAAAAAGCAAAAGCTCTTCGAAAGCCAATCTTTCTTGAGCTTTTTTCAGTTTTTCCCAGCTTTCCGGAAAATGGATATTTTTCAATGCATATAACTTCGGCATAAGTTTGTAATCGTTCAACAAACTCGGAGGTAAAACTTCATCAACTTCTAAAACTTCTTCGAAAGCATTTTTTATTATTTTTCGCAGAATTTTTTGCGACAAGCCTCTGGTCAATGGATATATAGGACAAATTTTTGTGTAATCCGAAAGATTAATCTCATCGAACTTCTGCCATTCGGGATTTAATATTTCGTATTCACCGTAACTTTTTTTTATTTTACCTATCAAAATCAACCTGTCACCGGGTTTGAACGCATTCTTCATATAAGGTTGATTAAAAAAAACGGCAAAGCCTTTGCGCTTGCCATCAGTTACCGGTATTTTTACAATCTTTATTTTTGAACGGGTAAGTACTTCATATCCGTAATCTGTAACAACGCATGGAAAAGCACCCACACTATCGGTACTTCCCTGCTCAAAATTTAATGGAGTAAGGTCAAGATAGCGTCTAGGTAAAAAATAAAGAAGGTCCATCACTGTATTTATGCCAAGAGTCCGCAGTAGTTTTGCCCTGGATGGTCCTACTCCTTTTATGTACTGGACTTCTTTTTGCAAATTCAACCTTCTCACCTCAAGCTATTCAAGAGAAACTATATAATAGTACAGGCTTTGACCACCTTTATAAACTTCTATCTCAAAATCGGGATACTTTTTTGCTAATTCACTGCGTACCTCCTCGGCTTCTTTCTGACTCACATCTTCGCCGAAATAAATAGTTAGCATCCCCGATTCCTTTATACTTGCCATTTTAAGTATAAGTTCGTGTAAAACCTCATCCCTATTGCTTCCAATTACAACCAGCTCTCCATCCATAATACCAAGGATATCACCCTCTTTAATATCAGTTCCATTCCATTTTGAATCCCTCGCCGCAAAAGTTATCTCACCGGTTATGACATTCTTTAAGGCTTCGCTCATTCTTTTTGTGTTTTCTTTCGCGTCCACGTTCGGATCGTATGCTAGAAGCGCAGAAATTCCCTGGGGAATCGATTTAGTTGGCACAACATAAACGTTTTTGCTGCTCAAATTTTTTACCTGCTCGGCCGTCAGTATAATATTCTTATTGTTGGGGAGTATTATAATGTTTGGAGACTTTTGTTCCTCAACCACTGATAAAATACTTTCGATGCTTGGGTTCATGCTCTGACCGCCTTCAACTATAGCACCGGCTCCCATGCTTTTATATATCTCCTTTAATCCTTCTCCGGATACCACAGCAACGATTTCAGTATCTTTAACATTAACATTTTCATCAACGGGAAGAGAGCTACGTATAAATTCCTCATGCTGTAATTTCATGTTGTCGATCTTTACTTTGGAAAGTTCTCCCCATCTAATGGCCTTTTCTAAAACTTCTCCGGGGTGATTCGTATGTATATGGAGTTTAACTACGTTATTCATACCTGTAATCAAAAGCGAATCTCCCAGAGGCATAACCTCTGATTTTAAAGCCTCCAAATCTATTTCCGGCGCCTGTAAAATAAGTTCGGTGCAGTAAAGGTAATCAATTTGTGAAAGATCCGCTCTCACAGGCTCCTGTCCATTTGTAACTCCAGTTTCATCGGTTTTTACCTCTTCCACCAGGCTAGGATTTTTCAAAGCCTGGAGAAATCCGTCCAATAAGAATATTAAACCTTTTCCGCCGGCGTCTACGACCCCAGCTTCTTTCAAAATTGGCAGCATTTCCGGTGTTTTTTCAAGAATTTTTTTTGCATGATCTATTGTCTTTTCTAAATTCTCTACAATATTCCTAGATCTTTTCGCTTCAAAAAGCATCCTTTCAGCTGCTTCTTTTGCTACAGTAAGAATAGTGCCTTCTACAGGTCTTAGAACTGCTTTATATGCCTCTTCCACTCCCCGTTTGAACGCCGCTGCCAGCTCCTGTGCATTCAGAGAATCTTTACCGTCAGCTACCCCTGCCGCAAATCCCCTGAATAATTGCGACAAAATAACCCCTGAATTTCCCCTTGCTCCCATTAAGGAACCCCAAGCGGCTGCATCGACAATGCGCTTTAAGTTTTCGTCTTTTACTTTTGATACCTCTTCTACTGCCTGCTCTACAGTTAACGACATATTAGTACCGGTATCCCCATCGGGTACCGGATAAACATTGAGTGAATCCACGAGCTTCCTATTCAGTTTCAATACTCGTGCCGAGTGTATCAGTGCTTTTTTAAATAATGCCCCATCAATTTTTTCAACCGACAATTAGACAACCTCCCCTATTGACTATTTCACTCGCACGCTCTTTACCACGACGTTTACTTTATCCGGCGCAAAGCCTAAATGTTTTTTTAATGAATAATGGACTCTTTCTATCACGTTATTAGCAACTTCGCTAATCTTTGTCCCATACTGAACAGCAATGTAAAGCTCTACAATTAATTCGTCTTCAGTAATCTGAACCTCTACTCCCTTTCCCAAATTTTCCCTTCCTAAAAGTTCAACAATGCCGTCACTCATTCGCCGTGATACCATACCTACCAATCCGTAGCTTTCAATAGCTGCGTTGCCGGCAAGTACTGCTATGACTTCCTTAGAGATGTGAATACTCCCCAGGGAGTTTTTAATTATATTTTTCACCATCCAGCCTCCCTTGACTTAATCCATAAAATTATTAACAGCTTCATTATAATATATTTTAATCTCTTGTTCCAGCTTTATTGCACTCGACGTGTTTATATGATAAAATTAGCTTGTTGTTAAAATGAACTGAATGGAGGTGCAATTATGGCCAAATGCGAAATCTGCGGAAAGATTCCTAGAACTGGGATGCAGGTAAGCCATTCCAATATTCACACAAAAAGGATGTGGTCTCCTAACGTTCAAAGGGTACGTGCTATTGTAGACGGTGTTCCCAAAAGAATTCATGTATGCACACGCTGTTTGAGATCCGGGAAAGTAAAAAGAGCGCAATAAAAAAGCGTGCCAACAAAGCACGCTCTTTTTATTCTTCGCTCCCCCGTGAAAACAGCCCCAGTATTGTTCTTACAATTTTCCCGAGCTTCTTCGGCAGCTTAAACACATAAATCTTTACCATTTTCCTGCCCCCCTTTCACCAGCTTTGGCTATACAGCATCAATCCAAACCATATTAAAAAACTACCCAAAGCCAACATCCATATCCAAGATGGTAAGCGGGTAATTAGAATGGCCGCCCCTGTAAGAGCCGCTGCAATCCCCAACACTTTCTTTGTATTCAAGCGAAGCCCCACCGGACCACCCCCACCGGTCAAAATCCTTCACATGATATTTATATTCTGAAGGAAAAGCTTTTGACACAAAAACCCCCTATGTAGGGGGTAAATTTTTCAACCGGCTAATTACTAAAGCAGGATCCGGTGAGTTATAAATGGCGGAACCGGCAACGAGAATATCCGCCCCGGCTTCTATCACTTGCCGGGCAGTTTTTTCATTTATGCCTCCGTCCACCTCGATCAATACATTGAGATTTCTAGAAACTATTTTTGATTTGAGTTCCCTTATCTTATCTAACATTCCGTTGATAAAACTTTGGCCACCAAAACCGGGGTTTACTGTCATTATTAAAACCATATAGACATCTTCCAGTATATAATCCAACGTACTCAGAGGAGTCCCCGGATTTAAAGCTACGGCTGGCAAGGCACCTTTTTCTTTAATGGTCTGAATTAACCGGTTTATATGGACTGTTGATTCCACATGAACTGTTAAAATATTAGCACCAGCTTTAATAAAATCTTCTACATATCTTTCCGGATCTTTTATCATTAAGTGAACATCGAAAGGCAGAGAACTCCTTTTCCTTAAGGACGATATAACCGGGGGGCCGATGGTTATGTTTGGCACAAAGTGACCATCCATTACATCAATGTGTAATAGATCCGCCCCAGCATCCTCTACTTTTTTTACTTCTTCGTATAGGTTACTGAAGTCGGCAGATAAAATTGATGGTGCGACCTTTACCATATTCCATCTTCCTCACAATCTCTGTTCGTGTATAAGTCTATCATCAATCAATATTTTAACATCGATCGTTCCAACTCCTTCAATTGGTACTTCTAACGGACTGTCTTCAGGTGTATGCTTTTTATTATATACCACACGTTCCCCTAGCTCATCGGAAATTTGGATTTTCACCCTAAACTCCGGAGGCTGTGGAGGGAGCGGTATTATAAGTTTTGCTCTTTTTACCTCTGGAGGACCGCTGCTTACGACAAGGTTTACCGAGGAACCCTCTTTGACTTCTGCCCCGGGTTTTGGGGTTTGATCAATGACAGTATTCTTTTTTGCATTAGAGGGCTTAAAATCTATGTTACCCAGAGTTAGATTGTTTTTTTCTAGTTCTTTCTTTGCCTCTTCCAAATCCTTGCCTATAAGAAGCGGCGTGTTGATTTTCTTTATTTTGGGACCCAAGCTAACTACGAAGTTTATTTTCGTCCCCTCAGGCAATTGCAAGCCTTCTCTGGGATTTTGTTCTATCACTATCCCTTGTGGATACTCTTCTGAATACTCTTTATCAACTTTGCCGACTTCGAAGTTACTGCTTTCTATAAGATTTCTAGCCTCTACTTCGGTCTTTCCAATTAAACTTGGAACCTCTGCCATCTTTGGTCCTTTGCTTACAATTAGAGCTATCGGGGGATGGTTAATTTTAACTTTAGTTCCTCCCTTAGGTTCTTGGTCTATTACCTGGCCAACTGGTGCATCAGAAAAGACCCTGTCTATGACCTCTGCTTTAAGATTTTTTTCTTGGAGTTTTCTTATTGCCTCCTCCTCACTATCACCTACCACGTTCGGGAGGACCACTTCCGGAACGTAAAAATACTTTTGCGCAATCACCATACCTAAATAGGAAAAAGCCGCAAATAGCATTACTACAACTGCTACAACCGCAATTCCTCTTATATATCGGGAAGCTTTCTTTCGCTTATTCCCTCCGCTTTCACGAACAGGTGCATTTATACCGGAATCAAGTATCATCGTGCGCTCCAGATCCGATGGATTGAAATTTATTACTTCTAGATCCCTTTCAATCTTAGAAAGCTCTCTTTTAAGCTCCGAAGCCCTTTGAAATCTATCATCCGGTGATTTTGATATGCACTTCATTACAATTTCTTCCAAGGCCGGTGGAAATCCCGGTATGATTGCGGAGATGGGTTTTGGTTCCTCTTGAATATGCTTTAACGCAACGGCGACGGGACTATCTCCATCAAAGGGTACCCGACCTGTTAAAGCTTCGTATAAAAGCACCCCGAGTGAATAAATGTCTGTTCTCTCATCTACAAAGCCACCCCTTGCCTGCTCGGGGGAAATGTAATGGGCTGAGCCGATCATTCCGCCGGTATTGGTTATAGTAGAGCCCGTTGAAGCCCTCGCTATACCAAAATCTGCAACTTTAATGCGCCCATCGGGGGTTATTATTATGTTATGGGGTTTAATATCCCTGTGCACAATCTTGTTCCTATGGGCACACTCTAGCGCATCGCAGATTTGCTTTGCTATTTCTATTACTTTTACAGGAGGTAAAGGAGCTTCTTCCTTTATTAGCTCTTTGAGCGTTTTACCTTCCACATATTCCATTACGATATAATAGATACCGTCTTCTTCACCGACGTCATATATATTTACTATATTCGGATGGGAAAGGCTAGCTGCAGCTTGCGCTTCACGCCTGAACCTTTTGACGAAATTTTCATCGCTAGAATACTCCGGCCTTAATATTTTTATCGCTACAATTCTATTAAGGAGGGTACACCGAGCTTTATAGACAACCGCCATCCCCCCTCCGCCTATTTCTTCAAGAATAACATACCGATTCCCCAATGTTTTGCCTTTCATATCTATCACATCTCCGTATTAGTCTACAAGTATAATTTCTACGGTAATATTGTCATAACCACCGTAGTAGTTTGCGGCTTCAATCAATTTATCAGCAGCCGCATCCACACTTTCGGCGCTTAAAACAATTTCCCTAATCTTATCATCTTCCAGCATATTTGTGAGTCCATCACTGCAAAGCAGGAAAATATCTCCCTTTCTATATTCATGTTCTGTAAGGTCCACATCGATGCTTTCATGTACGCCAAGGGCCCTTGTGATAACGTTTCTCATTGGATGGCAGCGGACCTCATCAGGGGTTAATTTTCCTTCTTCCAGCAGCTGCCATACAAGCGAGTGATCTTTCGTCAACTGTCGTATTGAACCATCCCGCAGTATATAAGCTCGACTGTCACCCACATGACCAATGTAAACCTTGCCGTCTTTAAAAAGGGCCAAAGTAGCGGTAGTTCCCATCCCTGAATATTCTTCTCTTTCAAGTGAGTTCCTGTATATCTTTGTGTTGGCGGTCAAAAAAGCTTCTTTTATTAGTTGTAGAACATTTTTACAACCGCTTTCCCAAAAATTGCTGTTAATATGAGAGGATATTTCCTCAACCGCCATTTTGCTTGCTATTTCACCTGCATTGTGGCCGCCCATACCATCTGCCACTATAAACAATAAAGGTTTATCTTCTCCTTCTGGAAGATAAAAAGCGTCTTCATTGTTACTCCTTACTTTACCCTTATGGCTTCTTGCACAATGAATCATTTTTTCACCCCATCTAAAAAACTACGGCGCAACTGACCGCAGGCGGCCTCTATATCAGCTCCCATTTCCTGCCTTACAGTGACCGAGATACCGTAATTCTTTATAATCTCTTCAAAAAGCCTTATATTTTCTGGCTTGCTCCTTGAAAAATCTCTTTCATCTATAGGATTTAACGGGATCAAATTGACATGGCAAAGCATGCCTTTTAGTAAGCGCGCAAGTTTTACAGCACACTCTTTCGAATCGTTAACTCCTGAGATAAGAGTGTATTCAAAGGTAATGCGTCTTTTCGTCTTTATTATATAATATTTACACGCATCTAACAATTCCAATATGGGATATCGACGGTTAACCGGAACGAGCCTGTCCCTTAAATTGTCATCAGGAGCGTGAAGAGATACCGAAAGCGTTATCGGCAGCTTTTCATCAGCAAGGCGTTTTATTTCAGGCACTATTCCGCACGTAGAAACGGTAATCCTCCTGTAGCTAATATTGAAAGCTAGGGGTGAATTTAGGATTTTGAGGAACTTTATAAGCTCCTCGTAATTCAAAAGTGGTTCCCCGCTTCCCATCACAACCACATGACTTACCCTTTTCCCTATATCCTCTTGTATCGCCAAAACCTGATCTACCATCTCTCCAGAAGTTAAATTTCTCCTAAAACCTCCTATCGTGGAAGCGCAAAAAGCACACCCCATGGGACAACCAACCTGGCTTGATACGCAGACACTTATTCCGTACCGGTGTTCCATCTTAACGCTTTCAATAATCTCGTTATCTTGCAGCAAGAAAAGGTATTTAATGGTGTCGTCCTTACGGGATTCTACTTTTTTATAAACCTTTATCTTGTCTATATACGAGATCTCTTTCAATCTTGCAGCAAGGCTTTTGGGAATATCGGTCATTTTGTCAAAATCCGTAACACCTTTGTATATCCAGCGGAAGATCTGCTTTGCCCTGTAAGGCGGTTCACCCAAGGACGTCAAAAAATCTTGAAGCTCTTCGATAGTCTTCCCTTTGAGGTTAGTCTTCGGCATAATCTTTTCACCTTCAATTTTTTCTTTTTAGTCTTGCAATAAAAAATCCGTCTATTCCGTGTACATTTGGATAAATTTGTATATAACCGTATGGTTCTTTCACCTGGCAGGAAAGGTTATCAGGCAAAAAAGGCCTTATATCATCCATCTCAAAAGAGCGATTTTCCTTTAAAAATTCTTCTACTACTTTGTTATTTTCTTCCGGCTCAATGCTGCAAGTGCTGTAGACCAATACCCCTCCTGGTTTAACATATTTGGAAGAGGTCTCAAGAATTTTAAGTTGCTCCTTCTTTAATGCCATAATATCTTCCGGTTTTTTCGTCCATTTTATGTCCGGCTTTCTCCTTATTACTCCTAGCCCGCTGCAAGGTGCATCTACTAATACTTTATCGAATTGGCCGAATTTTTTCTCATCAGGAATTCTGGCATCCCTCACCTCAGGGTAGACTATTGAAACGCCCAACCGGCGACAGGTTTCTTTTAAAAGCTCTATTCTGTGAGGATGTATATCCCAAGCGTATATACAGCCGCTGTTTTTCATCAGCTGTGCAATGTGTGTCGTTTTTCCTCCGGGAGCTGCCGCAACATCTAACACTTTCTCTCCGCTATTTACTCCTAAAGCTCTTGCCGCCAGCATCGAACTTTCATCTTGTGGCTGAAAATAGCCTCCTTTAAAACTACTAAGTTCGGTTAAAGGCGGTCCATCTTCTACGTATAGAGCTTCTTCAAGAAAAAACCCGGCCTTTAATACAACACCTTCCTTTTCTAAAACGCTTATCAAATCTACCTTATTTATTTTCAGCTCATTTACCCGGACGCACAATTTGGGTTTCTCGTTGAACGATGCGCAAAGGGATTCAGTAAAACTAAACCCGAAAAGATCCAACCATCGCCGGACCATCCATTCAGGAAAGGAATAATAGACGACAAGATATTTGATCGGGTCCTTTGCCGGATCAGGGTAATCTATGCTGTCTTTATTTCTTATAACGTTTCGCAGAATTCCGTTTACAAAACCCGCTGCTTTTTTCCCATGTAATTTTGCGATATTTACCGACTCATTTACGGCCGCATAATCAGGCACTTTGTCCAAAAACAATATCTGGTAAAGTCCAATCCTCAAGCTGTTCAATATAAATGGATGGATATTGCTCAACTTAACTCTGGAAAATTTGGAAAGCACGTAATCCAACCTGACTTTATACTTTATAACACCATAGACCAATTCGGTTATCAGAGCTCTATCTTCTCTTAAAATTTCTGGTGTTAAGTGGCGGTTTAGGGAGAGATTAGAATAGGACCCCTTTTCCACTTCGGTCAATATTTTTACGGTCAATTCGCGAGGATTTATGCCTTTCATTCGCTTAACTTCCTTTCTTAACAGTAGCCATCGTTAGATCGTAGTCTAGGAAAAAATCCAAAGCCTCCTCAACCTTTTTTATATCAACCCGAGTATTTATACAGGGCCCTTCAGGCCTAATATTTAATATGCCCAAAACGGGAATGGGATTTGTATCTAAAATGCCTTCTGAAAGGTCTCTTTCGCAAGCTATGGCGACAATCGCCTTCGGCCTGAATTCCATCACTATTTTCCGCGCCAACGTTCCGCCGGTGGCTATAGCCAATCTTACCCCCTTGGCTTCGGCTACCCCAATTAGTTTATCAATATCGCATCTTCCGCAGCGCCGGCAGTTTGATACGTTAGCGGTAATTTTATGAGGGCAATCCCACCGCTGAAGGCAATGAGGCGCTAACAATAAAACTTCTTCAGGGTTTACTTTATAATTTTTGCTTTTTACCAAATTGTTGTTAACTTCTATGTATGAGCTTTTTATAATATCCTTAGGTATGTGGAACAATCTTCCCAAAGCAAGTGTAAGCGGAAAAAGCAAATTTATGGAAAAATCTATTAACCTTTGTAGGCCAAAAAAGCTTTTCACGTGCCATAAAGTAAGTACAGTAGCTGCGATACCAAGACCTAGAATAACTATTAGCATGACCATAACTGTGACAATCGCAAGCAACAACCACCTGTAAAAATGAGTAAATCTATTTAAGTAAAGCGCTATGCCTGTTGCTGCCAATGCCACCAGCATTGAGATACTTGCGATAAGCAAGATTATATATATTCTCTTTTTAATCTTCTTGCTCTTCATCGGCAAAAAGCTCTCCCTCAACAAGCGGATGTCCGCGTAAATATTCTGCGGCCGTCATTCGCTTTTTCCCGGCTTCCTGCAGCTCAGTAATCATAAGAATTCCGTCGCCTGTTCCTACCAATATGCCTCGTGCTTTATCAATTCCTATTACCTTGCCCGGCTCTTTACTTTCACCAGTGGAATAGATTTCAGCTTTCCAGATTTTTAACTCAACACCTTTTCTCACAGTAAAAGCGCCAGGCCAGGGCTGCATCCCTCGTATTAGATTGTAAATGTCTTTGGTTTTACTCCTCCAATCAATTCTTGCATCTTCTTTTTTCAAAACTGGAGCATAAGTAGCTTCGGCATGGTTTTGCGGGACTCTGATTAAATTCCCGGCCTTTATTTTCTCAAGGGTTTCCAAAAGAAGCTGGCTGCCGAGCTTTGAAAGTACCTCTGACAATTCAACAGCAGTCCACTGTGGATCGATAGCTATCTCTTTTTGCAGAAAAATATCGCCGGTGTCCATACCTTCATCCATCCACATAGTGGTAACTCCGGTCTTTTCTTCTCCCTTTATTATCGCCCATTGAATTGGTGCCGCACCCCGGTACTTCGGTAATAGCGAAGCATGGACATTGATACACCCTATCGACGGAATGCTGAGCACAGAAAACGGCAAAATCTGACCGTAAGCAACAACTACAATGATGTCGGGATGGAGAGCTTTAAGTTCTTCAACGAAAATCTCTTCTTTTACTTTTTCGGGCTGATACACTTTTATCCCGTATTTTTCTGCCGCAACTTTGACCGGTGGTGGGGTTAAAAGGCGCTTTCTCCCTTTTGGCCGGTCAGGTTGTGTTACTACGGCCAATACATTATACCCTCGCTCTACCAGGGCATCAAGCGAAGGTAGAGCAAAATCTGGGGTACCCATAAAGACTATATCCATATTATCCCTCTTCACTACCTTCCTCAAAAATCCTTTCTGCTTTGTCAATAAAAAGAATACCGTCTAGGTGGTCGATCTCGTGGCAAAGTGCTCTGGCTAATAAGTCCTCCCCTTCAATTTCAAAAAACTCTCCTTCACGATTTTGTGCCCTTACTTTGACTTTTTTAGGCCTTGCTACTTCTCCAGTTACTCCCGGAATGCTCAAACACCCCTCTATATCTAATACCTCACCCTCTTTTGCAACTATTTCGGGGTTAACAAGCTCAATTAGCCCTCCGCCTACATCTATAACAACAACCCTTTTTAATATACCGACCTGCGGAGCCGCAAGCCCTACACCGTTGGCCCATCTCATAGTTTCCGCCATATCTTCCAGCAGCTGTTTTAGTTTTTCATCGAATATCGTTACCTTTTTGGATTTTTTCCGCAATACTTCATCTCCAAGCTTTCTTATTTTTCTAATAGCCATCCTTCAGCCTCCGTTTACATTAGATCTTGTGGATTCATATCCCAGGTCAAGTAAACCTTTTTATTAAAGCTCTTGAGTTTCTTTAAAAATTCCCCAGCTTCTACCAATTTTTTCTCTTCCTTGCTTTTTAACAGTATGTTATAACGAAAATTGTCTTTCACTTTGAACCTTGGCGCCGGTATGGGCCCTAATATTTTCACCTGGGAGGAAACTTCCTGCTCCAAAATTTTTTTCACATCTTCTGCTGCTTTCTTTACCAGATCATGATCTCCTCCAGAAAAAGTAAGGTTCATTAGAAAATAAAAAGGCGGATATTCAAATTTCTTTCTGCTTATGAGTTCTTCCTTATAAAAGTCTTTAAATTTGTATTCACAGGCGGCTTTTACCGCCAAAGATTCCGGCGAGTACGTCTGAACTATTACTTTGCCAGGTATTTCACCTCTTCCAGCTCTTCCTGCCACCTGGCTTATCAGCTGAAAAGTTCTTTCTCCTGCTCTGAAGTCAGGGAGATTAAGTGTAACATCAGCAGAGATTATTCCGACAAGCGATACCCTAGGAAAGTCCAGGCCTTTGGCAATAGACTGGGTACCTATCATAACCTGAGCTCTGCCACATTTAAATTCCGAGAGCATTTTCTCAAGTGTTCCTTTTCTGGAGGTAGAATCAGCGTCAACCCTTATTACTTTAACGTGGGGATAACGTATTTTTAATTCTTGTTCCACCTTTTCTGTCCCAGCGCCGAAATAACGTATATTTCTGCTGTCACAGCTTGGACACGTGTCTGGCGCTTTCACTTGAAAACCGCAATAATGACATTTCCCTGTTCTGTCGCTGCTGTGATAAGTAAGCGAAATGTCGCAGTGGGGACACTTCATCACAAAACCACAATCTCTGCAGAGGATAAAAGTAGAATGTCCTCGACGATTGAGAAAAAGGATCACCTGTTCCCCTCTTGATAGAGCCGCATCCATTTCAGAACATAACTTCCGGCTGAATATATGCTTATTACCGCATTTTAATTCTTCTCTCATATCAACGACTTCTACCGGGGGAAGCGGTTTTCCTGAGACCCGCCGGGTTAATTTTAAAAAAATAAATTCTCCTTTTATAGCTTTATAAAAAGATTCTACCGAAGGCGTTGCGCTGCCGAAAATAATAGTCGCGCCTTGAGCTTCTGCTCGGAACCGAGCAACCTGCCTTGCATCATAAAAAGGAAACTCCATTTGTTTGTAGGAGGATTCATGCTCTTCATCGATGACTATAAGACCCAAATCCTTAATAGGGGCAAATACCGCCGATCTTGCGCCAATGGTTATATCGGCATCTCCTTGGTAAATCCTGTACCACTCCAAAAACCTTTCTCCCCCGGAAAGCCTGCTGTGTAGTACAGCTACTTTCCCAGGGAACCTTTCGTGAAACCTTTCCGTCATCTGAGGCGTAAGAGAAATTTCCGGAACCAATACCAGAGCTTTTTTCCCCTGTGCTAAAACTCTTTCAATGGCTTTGATGTATACTTCCGTTTTTCCACTCCCGGTTATTCCGAAAAGCAGCACAGGTTTCTTATCTTTCTCCATATTTCGACATATTTCTTTCAATACATTAGCCTGTTCAAAGGTTAGCTTATGTAAACGGGGTTTTGCTGGGACTTCTCGAAATTTACTTTCCACCTTTATGCGGTATTCTTTCTTTACAAATCCTTTTTTTGTTAAAACATTGAGAGCATTATTTACCGATGATCTTTTAAGACCTGTAGCCCTTACGATTTCTTCTACCGTAGCCTCACCTTTATCTTTGATGTATTGAAATATTTTTCTTTGAATTTCTGACCTAGAGCTTCCGATTTGTTCCACCGCTGGCGCATAAACGGCTTCTCTTTGTGGATTAACGTCGGGGGGAAGCATAAGTTTTAGAAAGTCCATTAAATTTGCAGCGTAATACGACGCCAATCTGCGGGCAAGGTCCAGCATAAATTCTGGCAACACAAAACGGTCGTCCACTTCTGCGATATCTTTTAGCTGAAAATCGCAAGCTACATCCTCTTTTTCTAAAAATCGCACAACCACGCCTTCTACCATTTGATTGTTGAACGGAACTTTTACCCTGCAACCTACCTGAACTTTCCCTTCTAGCCGTTCGGGAATAGAATAATAATACTCCCCTTTTATAGCAGGATGCTTAACATCCACGGCTACCTCCGCCAGTTTACTCAAAAAAATCCCCCCGTAAAAAATCAGCTTCTCAAGATTTGCACGATTCTGTCTAGGATGACATGCGCCAAATCTTTCTTGGTCATTTTAGGGAGTTCCTCCATCGAACCGTCTTTATAGATAATCTTCACAATATTTGTATCTACTTCAAAACCTGCTCCTTCAGCGGTCACATCGTTGACCACAATTAAGTCAAGATTTTTTTGCCTTAGTTTTTCCAGGGCATTTTCTTTAATTTCGTCCGTTTCAGCCGCAAACCCTACAAGAAGCTGCTTGTCTTTCTTTTCGCCCAATTCCTTTAAAATATCCGGATTTTTTGTGAGCTCCAAAACCATTTCTGAATCCTTTTTTTTGATCTTTCGCTCCGAATAACATTTAGGCTTGTAATCAGCCACAGCCGCTGCTTTTATAACCACATCGCTCCACGGGAAAAATTTTAATACCTGTTCTTTCATATCCTGTGCCGTCTCCACTGCTATATACTTAAAAAGGCCTGCCGGTTGGGGAAGGCAGGTGGGGCCTGAAATAAGTATAACCTCACCACCGCGCTCCACAGCAGCCTCCGCCAGAGCATACCCCATTTTCCCTGAAGAGCGATTGGAAATAAATCTCACCGGATCTATGGGCTCTCTGGTGGGGCCTGCAGTAATGAGGATCCTCTTATTCTTTAGGTCATTGGAGTTTCCAACAAGTCGCTCTATAACTTCCATTATTTTATCAGGTTCGGGGAATCTGCCCTTGCCTAAATAGCCGCAGGCCAGAAAACCTTCTTCAGGTTCCATTACAGAAAACCCTTTTTCCTTAAGATAACTAATGTTTTCCTGTGTTATTGGATTGCAGTACATATGTACGTTCATGGCTGGCACTACCAGGACTTTTGCACGGGTTGCCAGAATAGAAGCAGTTAGCATATCATCAGCTATGCCGGCTGCCATTTTCGCAATAATATTGGCGGTAGCCGGAGCTACCACAAAAAGGTCAGCTTTGTCGGCAAGGGATACGTGCTCTACTTCCCAGCGAACAGGTTTTTCGAACATATCAGTAATAACGGGGTTTCCGGAAAGTACCTGAAAAGTTAAAGGTGTGACGAATTCCGTGGCTGATCTCGTCATTACAACCTGCACATTGGCTCCCTTTTTTTTCAAAAGCCTTACCAGTTCCACTGCTTTGTAAGCAGCTATGCTACCTGTTACCCCCAGCACTACGAATTTACCTTGTAGCATAATTTCGCCACCTACTTATTGCCTGCAGTGGGGGGCTCTATTTTTATTTTCCCTGCATCCAGCTCAAAGAGGGCAATGGATACTGGCTTGGTAGTCTTTACATCCACCAGTTTCTGGGCTCCTTCAACAAGCTGCCGTGCTCTTTTTGCTGCTGCAACGACGAGGGCATACTTACTCTCATACTTATTGGTCAACGAATCTATGGAAGGATACATCATAGCTTGATCCCCTCCTTACATGCGCAATGTAATAAATCTTTGTTTCTAATAACCTTGCATTTTTCTGCAATAATTATCGACTCAAGTTTTTTCACCGCTTCTTCTAAATCGTCGTTCACTACAGCATAGTCGTAATCAGATACGGCTTTTAATTCTTCTTCAGCACTTTTTATTCTTAAGTCGAAAGATTCCTTGGTCTCACTTCCCCGCTTTTTTATTCGGTTTTTAAGTTCCTCTATGTCTGGCGGTAAAATAAATATAAAAACAGCATCGGGGCAATTTTCCTTTACCTGCCTTGCCCCTTGAATGTCTATCTCTAATATTATATCCTTGCCTTGCTGTAATTGTTCTTCGACGAATTTTTTAGGAGTGCCGTAATAATTATTATAAACCTTCGCCCACTCCAGAAACTCGCCCTTTTCTATCATTCTTTCAAAATTTTCTACGTCAGTAAAATAATAATTCACTCCATGTACTTCTCCTGGCCTTGGTGGCCTTGTGGTAACTGAAACGGAAAGCACAAGTTCAGGCCTTCTTTGCAGTAATAAATTACACAATGTTCCTTTTCCTGCTCCAGAAGGCCCGGATAAAACTATCAGCAATCCTCTTTTTGACATGAGATCTTCTCTCCTATAATTCTTCTACTTCTTCTTCAATTTCTTTATTATTCAGTCGGTTAGCCACTGTTTCCGGTTGAACAGCAGAAAGTATTACATGGTCGCTGTCGGTTATTATAACCGCTCGAGTGCGCCTTCCATAAGTTGCATCTATTAACATACCCCTATCTCTGGCTTCTTGGATAATTCGTTTTATAGGAGCAGATTCAGGACTTACAATCGCAATTATTCTATTGGCCGAAACTATATTGCCAAATCCTATATTTACGAGTTTTATTTCCACAATATTCCCTCCTGAAAAATTTATTCTATATTCTGTAACTGTTCCCTTATCTTTTCTAGTTCGGTTTTAATTTCAATCACTTCTTTCGCAATCATATAATCCGGGGATTTTGATGCAACGGTATTTATTTCTCTGAAAATTTCCTGGGCAATAAAATCCATCTTTTTGCCCGAAACATCTTTTGAGTCTGGCATGGCCTTAAACTGGGCAAGGTGACTTTCTATCCTTACAATCTCCTCGCTTATATCGGACCTTTCTGCAAAAATCACCACCTCAGCCTCTAATCTTTCTTCATTTAGCTCAATATCTTCCGCAATCCTTTTTACCTTATCTCGAAGCTTTTTGCGATACTCGTCAATTAACGCATCTGCGCGTGCTTTTATGGTTTCCACTCTACTTTGGATAATATCAAGTCTTGATGAAATGTCCTGCCAGAGATTAATTCCCTCCTTTGTTCTCATATCAATCAGACCATCTATAGCTTCTTCAAGTGCTTCTTTGAGCCCCGTCCACATTTCTTCTTCCTCAGGAAATTGCTGCTCAGTCTTGAATATATCCGGCATCATCGACAGCAAAGAAAGGGATATAGATCCTTCAAAGCCTATCTGTTCCTTGAGTTCTACCAACTTTTTATAATAACTTTCTGCTACTGATTTGTCAATTTTAATATCTACAGGGAGCGTTTCATAAGAATAGTTTATAAAAACATCAATGCGTCCCCGCCTTATATGTTCCTTAACAAAGTTTCTTACTTTTTCTTCAAGAAAAATCCACTGTCGGGGTAGCTTCACGTTTATCTCCAGAAAACGATGATTCACCGATTTTACTTCAACTTCCCAACAGATTTTACCGCTGCTTTTGCCTCGGCCATACCCAGTCATACTCCTTATCATTATAAATCAACCTTTCACATCAAAAACTCAAGCTTTCCTTAATTCTCCTCATTGCTTCTTTTAACCTGTCGTCCGGAGTTGTGAGTGAAATCCTGATATAACCTTCACCGTAATCACCATAGCCATTTCCCGGTGTAACTACCACCGCCGCCTTTTCAAGGAGCATTTCGGCAAAAGTTTGAGACGTATAGCCTTCCGGAACCGGTACCCAAATGTAAAATGTACCTTTCGGAGGTTCAACCTCGAGCCCTACTTCTTTCAATGTTTCAATGACCAGGTCCCTTCGCTTTTTGAACACTGCCAACATTTCATCTACGCTGTCCTGTGGCCCAAGCAGCGCCTCTATTCCCGCCCTCTGAATTGCAGTAAATTGGCCGGAATCTATATTTGTTTTAATAATTCCTAAAGCAGAAATTATATCTTTATTGCCCACCGCGTATCCGATCCTCCACCCGGTCATGCGGTAAGGCTTTGAAAGAGAGCCAAATTCCACTCCAATATCCTTGGCGCCTCTCACTGAAAGCAGACTGGGAGCTTTGTAGCCATCAAAAGTAATATCAATGTAAGCACTATCGTGGCAAATTATTATATCGTAAGTTTTTGCAAATTCCACAGCTTCTTCAAAAAATTTCTCATCCGCAACAGCAGCTGTAGGATTGTTCGGGTAACATAAAAACATCAGCTTTGCCTTTTTTGCAACTTCTGTATCAATGCTTGAAAAATCCGGAAGGAAATTGTTTTTCTTCAGGAGAGGCATCGGATACGGTATGCCGCCTGCAAATAATGTTGCAGTTTTGTACACGGGGTATCCGGGATCCGGAATCAGAGCGTAATCGCCGGGATCTATAAAGGCAAAGAAGATATGGGCTATACCTTCTTTCGATCCGATAAGGGCCATAACTTCAGTTTCTGGATCCAAATCTACACCGAATCTTCTGTTGTAATATGTAGCAACAGCTTTTCTAAATTCTAAAGACCCCTCGTAGGCCGGATACCTATGGCATTCAGGATCTCTTGCTGCTTTTTCCAGCGCTTCAATGATGTGCGTTGGTGTTGGCAAATCCGGGTCACCTACTCCCAGGCTTATTACATCCACTCCTCTTTTCTTGAGCTCAGCTATTTTTTTATCTATTTGAGCAAAAAGATAAGGTGGTATTTTTTTTATGCGTTCTGCTATTTTCAAAGTTATCTCCTCCATCTAAATTCTTGATAATTTAAAGCAAATTGAGGTCTATCTCCCCAGAATAAACTTCAACTGCAGGACCCGTCATGTAAACCCTCCCGTCTTCCTCGATCTCTATTAAGAGATCTCCCCCAGGCAGGCTTACCGTGACTTTTGGGTCCACCAACCCCTTCTTATAAGCCGCAACAGCCGAGGCGCAGGCACCGGTACCGCAGGCCATTGTAAGGCCAGCGCCTCTTTCCCAAACCCTCATCTTCAAAAGGTCTCGCCCTTTGACTTCTACGAATTCTACATTAGTCTTTTTGGGAAAAAGGGGATGTCTTTCAATAATAGGCCCGATATGTTCTACCGGAAAACTTTTAACATCATCCACAAAAATTACGCAGTGGGGATTTCCCATAGAAACACCTGTAAATTTAAACACTCGGCCTTCAACTGTAAGCTCAAGGTCCACAGCTTCCCCCATTGGATCGGCCGCAACAGGGATGTCTTTGTTCTTTAGGCTATAGCGCCCCATATCAACCCTTACGCTTTCTATTATGTCATCTTTTATTATAACCTCAGGCTTTATTATCCCCGCAAGGGTCTCCACGCTGATATGAGTTTTTTTCACCAGTCCCCTCGAAAAGGCGTAGCGGGCAAAGCAGCGGATACCATTGCCGCACATATCAGCTTCGCTGCCGTCGCTGTTGATGATCCTCATTTTGAGGTCGGCCTTATCCGAAGGAAGCACCAACAGTATACCATCCGCCCCTATTCCTCTATGTCTGTCGCATATTTTTTCCGCTTTGTTAAATATTATACGGATATCTTCTTTAAAACCATTTACGACAATAAAATCGTTTCCCAGACCATGCATCTTAGTAAACTTCATATTACGCTATCACCCTCAATATTACTTCCAAAATCGTTATTTATTATTATATCACCTAATCCCTCTTAAAACAATAGATGTAATTATGGTATACTAAAAACAGCTTAAACTCAAGAAGGAGGACAGCCATGCCATTCGATGGAATTGTCTTAAATGCAGTCATCCGTGAACTCAAGGAGATTCTAGTTGGCGGCAGAATCGAAAAAATATACCAGCCGGACAAAAACGAGATCGTGCTTATAATAAGACAGTACAAAGAAGAAAAAAAGCTCCTGATTTCCGCTCATCCTCAAAACTGTCGCCTACACATTACTGAAAATCCAAAAGAAAATCCAAGTTCACCTCCAATGTTTTGCATGCTTTTGAGAAAAAATCTTGTTGGAGGAAGAATCAGGGAAATCAACCAAAAAGACTTGGAACGGTTAGTAGAAATCGTAATTGAAAACGAAGATGAATTCGGCAGAACTATTGTTCGGGCTCTCCTCGTGGAGATAATGGGCAAACACAGCAACATAACACTTGTTGATGAAAGCACTAAAATTATTATAGATTCCATAAAGAGGATACCTTCTGAAATAAACCGAGTAAGGCAAATCCTTCCCGGTGTAAAATACGTATTTCCACCATTGGGAGAAAGGATGAACCTACTTGCTTATGAAGACCAAATAGTGCCAACAATCCTTGACCTCTTTTCCCGAACTTCCGAATCTATAAAGGTTATGCGCTGGATTACAGAAAAATTCATGGGAATAAGCAGTGTGGCATCTAAAGAAATTCTATGTAAAAGCGGCGTCGATGCGGAAAAGTCTGTGATCGAATTGAGTATGGAAGAAAGGCAAAGAATCGCTGAAACTTTAGAGTTGCTTTCGCTTAACATAAAAAATGCGCGTTATTCCCCGAAAATTTACTTTGGAGCAGAAAGCTCGGAACCTGTGGAATTTTGGGTTTTCCCCTTACAACATCTCAACTCCCTTAAAGAAGTTTCCGCAAAAAGCGTCAATGAAATGGTAGATCGTTTCTACAGCCAAAATGAAAATTACGAAAAACTAGTAAATAACAAAAAGGCTCTTGCCGCACAAGTAGAAAAACACCTTAAAAAACTGCGCCAAAATTTGGCTTTTCAAAGACAAAAGCTAAACGATGCTAAAGACGCAGAAAAGTACAAGATTTTCGGGGAACTCCTCTCGGCGTATCTTTATAAAGTATCTCCCGGAATGAAAGAGATTGGCTTGCCTAATTTTTATGATGAAGGCAAACTCGTAGTAATTCCTTTAGATGAAAAGCTTTCACCGGCTCAAAATGCCCAAAATTATTTTGAAAAATATAAAAAACTGCGCACGGCGCGGGAAAAGATAGAAACCCAGATAGAGAAGATCTTAAGCGAAATTAAATACTTAGAAAGCGAGCTTTATAACATAGAAGCAGCAGAAAGCCTTGAAGACATAGCCGAAATTCAAACGGCACTTTCCAACGAAGGATATATAAAAGGATCCGAAAAAAAATCAAAGGATGAGACCTTTCGTTCTCATCCCATCAAATACATTTCTTCTGCAGGTTTTACCATCCTCGTAGGTAAAAACAATAGGCAAAACGATATGCTAACCCGAAAGGCCAAACCCGATGATATATGGGTTCACGTCAAGGACGTTCCCGGTTCTCACGTGATAATACAGACAGGCGGCCGCCAAATTGATGAAGAGACCCTACTGGAAGCCTGCACTCTTGCTGCATATTACAGCAAAGCCAGAAACAGCAGTAACGTCGCGGTTGATTACACTTTAAAAAAGCACGTAAGAAAACCCCCTGGCTCGAAACCTGGCTTTGTGATCTACGATCACTATAAGACCGTTTACGTAACCCCAAATTCCAGCATTATAGAAAAATTGGAAAAGCCTAATCCTACTTCTTGAGAATAACAACGCAGTTTTCTCCGTCAACTTCTTCCAGCTTAACTTTTATCACTTCGTCCCTAGACGTGGGCACATTCTTACCGACATAATCGGGCCTTATAGGAAGTTCCCTATGGCCCCTATCGATGAGCACAGCCAACTGAATGAGCCTTGCCCTCCCCAGATCCGACAGCGCGTCCAGGGCCGCCCGTGCGGTCCTGCCTGTGTATATCACATCGTCCACCAGTACTACTTTTTTTCCCGTAATTTCAAAGGGTATTTCCGTCTTATTCACGATGGGCTTTTCCGATAAAGTGGAAAGGTCGTCCCGGTAAAGCGTTATATCCAAAATCCCTACGGGGATTTCCGTCCCTTCTATCTTGCAGATTTTAGAAGCCAGCCTACCAGCAAGGGGAACTCCCCTTGTCTTTATACCGACCAGTACAAGGTCATCCACCCCTTTGTTGCGCTCGATAATTTCGTGACTTATTCTGGTTAAAGCCCTGTCTATGGCTTTGTCATCCATTATACGAGCTTTTTCTTGCAATTACCTCACCCTCTCTTCCTCAAAATATTTAAAATTTCGCCCAAATCCTCAGGAATGGGGGCTTCAAAGGTCATGAATTCTCCACTTCTGGGATGAAAAAGTCCAAGCCGAAAGGCGTGAAGGGCCTGTCCCGTAATGTTAAAGGGGTTTTTTCTCTTTGAATAAATCGGATCACCGACTATCGGGTGACCTATAAAGCTCATGTGAACTCTTATTTGATGAGTTCTGCCCGTTTCTATATTAACCTCGACAAACGTGAAGTCCCCGAATCTTTCTAACACTTTAAAGTGAGTGATAGCTTCTTTTCCATTATTTGGATTTACTGCCATCTCTACCCTTTTAACCGGATGCCTTCCTATAGGCGCTTCAATTGTTGCCTTATCTTCGGGGATATTACCCCAAACCACGGCGAGGTATGTCTTTTTTACCTTTTTGTTCTTGAACTGCTTGGCGAGTTCCCGGTGAGCTATATCGTTTTTTGCCACAACTATGGCACCCGAGGTATCCTTGTCCAGCCGGTGAACTATGCCCGGCCTTAAAACTCCATTTATGCCGGAAAGGTCTTTTGTATGATATAAAAGGGCATTCACAAGAGTTCCAGAGTAGTTTCCAGGAGCGGGGTATACTACCATACCACGCGGCTTGTTGACGACTATTATGTCTTTGTCTTCGTAAATAATATCAAGGGGGATATTTTCAGGTTCCACAGTGAGAGGTTTTGGAGCGGGTATTTCCGCAACTATCACATCGTCCTTTTTCAGCTTGTAGTTGGGTTTGACGAGCTTCCCGTTTACTTTGACCCATCCTTCCTCAATGCCCTTTTGTATATAGCTTCTGGAAAAATCGTTCAATACGCTGCTCAAAAATACGTCGAGGCGCTTTTTGACATCTTCTTCCGCTACCTTGATTTCAAAGACCTTTTCCAAAAAACCGCCCTCCTGTACTTTATTCAAAACTTTTTATGACCTCAGGGTCCACAATTATTAAGTACACTAGTATTATAACACCTATGACCATAGCCGAATCCGCCACATTAAATACCGGCCATATTCTAAAATCGATAAAATCTACCACATAACCGTATCGCAAGCGGTCTACCAGATTTCCTAAAGCTCCGCCCAAAATGAGGGAAAGCGTAACTTTGAGAATCTTTTTTTCTGGAGGCAATCTTTTCATGTAAAAAACAAGGGCCGCAATTACTATAAAAGATACCACGATGAAAAAAAATACCTTGCCCTTTAAAAGGCTGAAAGCAGCTCCAGTGTTTCGTACATAAGTTAAATACAAGATGTTATCAATAACCTCAATTGATTGGTGTGGAACCATTCGTGTCTTTACGAGGGTCTTAGTGAACTGATCTATGACAAAAATAAAAGCCGCAATAATCCACGCACCCAATATTGAAACCTCCAAAATGTAGTTTTACATAAAAATTATATACCAGGTATTTTACAACTTCAATGAACCTTTTCTTAACTGCCGAAAACCCGTGGGCCAAAAAAATAAATACCCTTTACGGGTATTTATTTTCCCAATTCTCCCGGCTCATCATCGTTAATAATTCTATCTAAAAGCTCTGTTACGCCTCTTTTTTCATCTCCATCGGTGTAGGCATCGTCATAATCAACTGACCCCGGTTCATCCTGGGGGGTATTGGCTGTGCCGTATCTTGCTACATCTTGCCAGGCATCTTCACCATCATACCCAACATATCCTTTATTGTCGAGAAAACTTCTCCCAAAGGGGTATTTTAGTACCTCTTCTTCTACAGGTCTTGACCTTTTCTCAAAAACTTTTTCTTCCTCTTTACTGCATTTAGCGCAAAGTGAAGTATATGGCACGACCTCTAAGCGATCCTCCTCTATCGGATTACCGCATTTTTCGCATATACCGTATCTGCCATCCTCCATTTTTTCCAGAGCCTCGTTAACCTTCATCAGCATCCTTTTTGCATTATCCCTCAATCCAAGATCCTTTTCTCTTTCAAAGGTTTCAGCCGCAAGGTCCGCTGTATGATTATCGTACGAAGAAAGCTCCCCAACCGATTCCTTTAATGGATCCGATCCTCTCCTAACTATAGTGGACATTTGGTCTTCTAATTCCCGCTTTAAATCCTCCAGCTTCTGCTTGTAATACTCCAAGTTCTCCAAGTGCTATCCTCCTTCAACGCTTATTTTACCGAAAGCTCATCCTGAACTATTTTTACCAATTCAGCTATAAAGTCACCTATAATAGGGAGTTTTAGTATGACAACACGCTGAAGAATGTACAGAACAAAAGCCCCCAATAAAGTAAAACCTATTGCCATCCCGAAGCCCCTTGCTACTCCTGCCAAAAAATTAAGATAAAGCAGCCTTTTGGGGTTTCTGAACACCTCCAGGTATTCCGAGAGGTTAAGCTTTTCTATTTGTACTGACAGTTCATCAATTTTAAAGCTCAATTCACGGATAAGGTTATTATCCATAAAAAAGTACCCCTAAGTCTAATTTAACCAACTTAGCCTGTTTTATGCTCCTTTAGATTATTTATAACCCCCAAAACTATCTCCGAAGAATTCCTGGCCGCTTCAGTGGCAAATTCGTCATACACCATGACCGCTTTATGGTTAGCTTTATCCGAAATTGATCTTATTATCAGAAAGGGCACTTTATTTATGTAGCACACCTGAGCAATGGCTCCACCTTCCATTTCCACACAGGCACCATCAAAATATTCCCGCAGGAATACAACTTTTTCTAGACTGCTAATAAATTGATCCCCGCTCAAGACTCTCCCCTTAACCACTTTTTTCTTTTTTATTAGCTTACGCGCTACCTCATAGGCGATTTCTACCAGTTTTTCGTCGGCTTGAAAATACTTTACTCCAAGGTTTGGAATTTCACCGAGCTCGTGGCCAAATGCCGTTCCATCCACATCATGCTGAACCACATCGGTAGAAATTACCACATCACCCACATCCAGGTCTTCTCTCAACGCTCCTGCCACACCCGTGCAAAAAATTACACTGGGCCTAAAATAGTCTATTAAAAGCTGAGTACACAAAGCCGCATTGACTTTGCCCACACCGCTTTTTACCACAACCACACTTTTGCCTTCCAGCGTCCCTGAAAAAAAGGTTAAGGACGCTCTGGTCATGGTCTTTACATCTTTCAGTTTTTCGTAGAACATGGCTAATTCTTTATCCAGAGCGCCTATTATTCCTATAATTTGTATCATCCCCTTCTAACCCTGGTCAAATGTGTTAGCTTAGGCAGTTACAGCAGATTTCACTTTAACTCCTGGAACCTGGCCTAACTGTCCAGTGAGAGCTCCAAGTTCATCAGTAGTGGCATCTACGATAAGAGCTATGACCGATATTCCCCTTTCTTTATAAGGAATACCCATTCTTCCAACTATCAATTCTCCAAATTTGGAAAGTATCTCGTTTACTTTAGAAGCAGATTTTTCTCTTTCATAAACTACTATCCCCACCACCGACAATCGTTTCTCCTCCGTCACGACAGGTTTCGCCCTCCTCTTTATCATCTAAGTTTTCCAAGTCAAGTCCCGCAGCAGCCTGTTCTATGTACTCTTCTGTTTCCACATCTTGTTTCTGGCTTTCTTCATCTAAAACCATCGTGTTGATAAGATCTATTTGTGACTGGAGAAAATTTAAAAATCTAGTTCTGAAAAGCAAAAACTGACGTTTTAGCTCTTCGCAGTGTTCATTTATAGCCCTGTACCTTGCTTCCGCTTTTTCAATTATTTCTTCCGCTTTCGCTTGAGCATTTTTAAGTATAAGTTCCTTTTCCTTTTCAGCATTTTTCTTGAGGTCTTCAGCAGCTTTTTCAGCAAGAATTATGGCCTTTTTGAGTGTAGTTTCTAATTCTTGGTATTCTTTGAGTTTTTCCTTTAAAAATTTAATCTCTTCCTTTAAGTCCTGATTCTCCCTATAAACCTTCTCATAGCTTTGAGCCACTTTTTCCAGGAAATCTTTAACTTCTTCCTCGCTGTACCCCCTGAAAGATTTTCGAAACTCCTTTTTCTGAATATCTAGAGGAGTCAGGACCATTTACCTCTCTCCTTTCTCAACATTCAATATAATGCCCGGACTAAAATCATAATTACCAAATTCTTGACGATATCTATTGCGAAAAGGGCAAGAAGAGGCGAAAAATCAAAATAATTAAAAACAAACCTCCTGAAAGGAGCAAGAATGGGCTCCGTAATTTGATAAATGAACTTATAGGCAAGTGAATGGGTTGCTCCCGGCAGCCACGTCATAAAAGCTCTAAGGACAATCAAAAATTCAATTGCCCTGAATAACAGATCTACTCCCCTTATAAGTGACAAACCAGTACCTCCTTTTGCTTACCGTGCTGTAAAAAATGGCTTTTCCTTGCCAGGTTCAGCTTCGTCCAGTTCAACCCCCGATACATCCACATTATTTGGCGCGAACACAAAAGTACCGCTCCCCACCTTTTTCACAGTGCCGTCTAAAACAAACACACTGCCGCTTAAAAAATCAAGTATCCTCCTTCCTGTTTCCTTATCCAATCCCTCTAGATTTACTATAACTGCCCTCCGGTTCTTTAGCTCTTCTGAAATTTCCCGAACTTCATCAAAACAGGAAGGTTTAAAAACCATCACCCTGTTTTTTGGTGCATGATGAATATTGATGATCCTGCCTCTTTCTGATTTCACTGGTACTTGAAGGGGGTCTTCTACTTGCACTTGCGGTTCTTCATCCTCGATTCCCAAAAAATAAAGTATCTTACTTAATAACTTGTTGCCGGTCATCTTAGCTTTTAACCTCCCTTGCTTAGAGTCGTGGTCCAAAAATTCCGGTCCCTATTCTTATCATGTTTGCCCCCTCTTCAATGGCTATATGATAATCATGAGTCATACCCATTGACAGAAAACTCATATCAACGTTTTCTATGTTTTTGCTCTTTATCTCTAAGAATAATTCACGCATTTTTCTGAAAAAGGGTCTTACATCCTCAGGATCTTCTCTAAAGGGCGCAATCGCCATCAAACCCTTTATCCTTACGTGCTCAAGCGTCGATATCCTTTTTATCAATTCCGGTGTTTCCTCATATTCCGCCCCGAATTTGGTTTTTTCTCGCCCGATATTTACCTGAATCAATACATCCATAACCTTCCCTAACATCCCTGCTCTCTTATCTATTTCTACAGCAAGTTCGTAGCTATCAACCGATTGAATCATAGAAAAAAGCTTTACTGCATATTTGACTTTGTTCTTCTGCAAATGGCCAATCATGTGCCAGCTAACATCGCCTTTCACCAGCCCAACCTTTTTTTGAGCTTCCTGCACCCGGTTTTCTCCTAATATTTTTATGCCGCAATCAACGGCCACCTGAATAGTTTCCGGCTGAACCGTCTTTGTTACGGCAACTATTTGTATATCTTCAGGAGAACGGCCTGATTTTTGGGCAGCATCTTCAATTTTTAACCTCAACTTTTCTATGTTCTGCCGAACAGCCTCCATAGAAATCCCCTCTTTATCAAAACTCTATCCCCGACCTTCAGACCATCTACTATTGCTTTCTCATCGTCCCTGGCCACCACCCTTACGGGTTTAAAAGAAAGTTTCCCTTCATAAAATAGAAATACACCTTCTTTGCCTTTGGAAGGTACTATGGCAGATACTGGAACACCAATACCGCTGTATGTCCGCACGACGATTTCCACATCGACTTTTCTCCGATCCAGCAGCTCAAAAGGAACCTCTTTTACAGAAAAAACAGCCGTTTGTTCTTCTTCGGAAATTTTTTTAAGATCAGCTTTAACTTCCAAATTTAGTTCGGGAAATCTTAGAGTGTATCTTCTTCCTTCCTGAAGATCTTCTCTGTTCGACTGAGTTACAATGTATAAAGAAAAATTATCCACGATCTTAAGGACTGCTTGATTGACCTTTATACTATCAGAAATTGCCGGATTTTCTGCCCTAGTTGTGATATCTTTTATTTCATCATAACTCAAGCCATCTACCTTATCAGGCTTTAGAAGACCTTCATATCCATCTATGTTGAAGCTTACTATCCCTGCCATTGGCGAAAGAATAACCGGTTCCACTTCTTTCAGCTTTCTTTTCTGAAGCTCCAAGCTTTTTTCCAGCATCTTTATAGCATTGAGGTTTTCTTCCTCAGCCTTTAGTCTTTCTTTTTCTAACCTCAACAAATCATTTTCAAGCGATGCCACTTTGTCCGTTTGACCTTTGGCTTTGGCTTCTTTTAGCTTATTCTTCACGTCTGCAATAGATTTATCCAAGAGTTGAAAGGAAAGCACACTTTTTTTTTCTTTTAAACTGTCCAGTTTCTCTTGAAGCTCACTAATATCTCTTTCAAGAGATTCCTTTTTATCCGCGTCAGTAACTACTTTAAAAAGCGGAGAATTTACCCTTACTCTCTCTCCAGCTTTCACAAGAAGCTCTAGTTTCCCTTCCGCCGGTGAATTTATAACTTTTTCGTTTTTCACAACTACTGCTTCAGAACTAAAGATTTCCTTTACTGTTTCTTCCTTTGCTATGTATATATCTCCGTAAGAATTTCTTAGAAAACCCAAATAAATAATTAAACAGAGGAAAATCCCCGCAAGCGGTAAAATTATCCGACGTTTTTTGCGCGTTTTATTCGGCCTTAAACTGATGACCTTCGAATACGCCCTCTTTTTCATCCCCTTCACCTTAATTATATCTTCTCCATAAAGAAGAAGAATCCTTCCATTATTGTTATAAAAATGCAATGCAGAAGCTTAAATTCTTATACTCTTCCAGCCACCGCTTTTAAACCTGAACCAGTATAGCACCGACCTTATAGACCAGTCGAGGAACATTGCAATCCAGGCACCCATCAAGCCCCAATTTAAGTAATTCAAAAAGATCCAAGTGAACCCTAGCCTTACAAGCCACATTCCAAGCAGAGTAATATAAACGACTATCCTTGTATCACCGGCACCTCTGAGGGCTCCAGGTATAACCATCCCGATGCACTCAGGTATTTGAGTAAAAGCTACTATCCGCAAAAGTACAGCCCCCATTGCAATTATATCAGGATCATCAGTAAACATTTTCAGGAACAAAACTGGAAAGGAAAAAAATAACATACCCATGGTGCCCATGATCGCCACGGCCATGAGCAGGGATATCGCTGTGCTCCTTTGCGCTCCCCTTACATCACCAGCTCCTAAATACTGTCCTACCATAGCAGTGGCCGCAGTAGCAAATCCAATACCGGGCATATAAGACAAAGATTCCACATTGATGCTTATTGAATGCGCCGCATACGCCGTAGTTCCAAGACTTGCCACTAACCTGGTATAAATTATCTGACCAGTAGAAATAAGAACCCTTTCCACAGCTGCCGGCAAACCAATCTTTAGCACTTTGGAAAACAATCGCCAATCAAATTTCCTGAACACTTCATTCCATTTAATAAAAAGGCTCTTGTTTGGCCTGGACAAAATATAAATTAACCACAGTGCCCCCGCTATACGCGAAAGCGACGACGAAATCCCAGCACCCACTAGTTCAAGTCTAGGAAAACCTAATCCGCCAAAAATAAAAAGATAATTAGTAAAAATATGGAATATGTTGATAACTGCGTTTACTATCATTGGTGTTCTGGTATCCCCTGCTGCCCTCATCCCTGCAGCAGCTACGGTGAAAACAAATAAAAAGAGCAAGCCTGGCATCATAGCTCTAAGATAACTGCTCCCTAGGGGCCTTACCAAAGGTTCCGCCCCCATGTAAACCATTATTCTCAGAGAATTAGCGTAACCCAGGCATATAAGGAAAAAACCTGCTAAAAAAGCAGCTATAATAGACTGACCGGTAACTTGTCCCGCCTTTTCCTGGTCGCCGGCACCCACAGCCCGTGCTACAAGGGCCGTTGTCCCCACTGAAATACCCATGAAAATTGCATTAAAAAGAAAAAAGGGAGGCATGCTAAGGCCGACCGCTGCCACTGCTTCAGCTCCAAGCCTTCCTACCATAGCCATGTCAACAACCTGGCTTACCATAGCCAGAGCTTGTTCTATAACCACAGGCCACGCTAAATTCCATGTCCTTTTAAGTATCCTTTTTATTTCCTCATCTTGAGCTAAAAAAATGGACCTCGACAAGTCTCCTTTCATCTTAACCTCCATTGCTTAAAAAAATAAATTTAATTCCTTCTTCAACAAAAAACCGAACGTTTGCAATTTTGTTTGTCAATCCTTCCCAAACTGCAAACATAAAAAAATAACGTGAAGCCTTAAACCACTTCACGTCTTGCTTTCTTAATGGTCTGAGTGGGGGGATTTGAACCCCCGACCTCTAGAACCCCATTCTAGCGCGCTACCAAACTGCGCCACACCCAGACGCTGTTTATTTTCACTAATAATTATAAGACAAAATCCTGATATTTGCAAGACCCCCATTATAAATTTTTTTCTTTTCAAACCAATTTATTGATTTCGTGCACTAGATTCCCCTCATTTATAAAAAGGGCAAAAAAAGAGCCGGCTGAACCGGTATGAAAAACGCCTTCAGAAAGCTATAGTATTATACATATCAGGCTTCCGCTGCCTTCGTTTACGATGCGCTGGAGAGTTTCCTGTAATTTGACTTGAGCCGATTCGGGCATATGTACAAGCTTATTTTGTATACCTTCCCGCACCAAATCCCGCAGGGATTTGCCGAATATATTTGTCTGCCATATCTTTGCAGGATCATTTTCAAACTCACTCATTAAATAATTGATGAGTTCTTCACTTTGCTTTTCGGTTCCGATAATGGGCGATACCTCTGTCTGAATGTCCGCTCTTATCATGTGAATCGAAGGTGCAATAGCTCTTATTCTAACCCCGAATTTAGAACCCTGCCTTATAACTTCTGGTTCTTCCAAAGTCAGCTCATCTAGCTGAGGCGGAACTATCCCATATCCCACTCTTTTTACATCTTCCAGAGCTTTTGCCACTTTATCATATTCTCTTTTGGCATTTGCCAAATCTTTTATCAATGGAATAAGCTGGTGTTCTCCCTCAATGGTAAGCCCCGAAAGCTCACTGAGTATTTTATAGAACAGGTCTTTTTTAGCTTCCAATACTATATCTGCTGTACCGCTTCCCAAATTCATTTCTTTTATTTTTACCTCTTCTAAAAAGTCACTTTCTTTCAAGGTAGCAGCAACTCTATTCACATCCCTTACTCGGTTTATATCTTTTACTTTTTCCCTTGCAGTTTCCTCAAACTTCTTTCTCAACCAGTGATCCTTTTCCAAGGTCTGAACCCACTTTGGTATATGGATGTTGATCTCCACAAGCGGAAACTCGTATAGGATCTCCTCTAATAGGTTGAAAACGTCCTCCTGTGTCATTTCCTGGCAATTAAGGGGAAGTACCGGCACATCGTACTTGGTCTCAAGCATTTCCCGGAGTTCTAGAGTTTTCGCATTCGTGGGATCTGCAGAATTCAGCACTATGACAAAAGGCTTTCCTATTTCCTTTAATTCGTTTACTACCCTTTCTTCAGCCTGCACGTAATTTTCCCTTGGAATTTCAGTGATTGTTCCATCGGTGGTCACTACAACACCTATTGTAGAGTGTTCCTCTATAACTTTGCGGGTGCCTATTTCGGCAGCTTCCTGGAATGGTATCTCTTCGTCAAACCACGGTGTTGATACCATCCTTGGACCATTTTCGTCCTCATAACCAATAGCTCCCCTTACCGAATACCCTACATTGTCCACAAGGCGTACTCTGAACTTGATGTTGTCCTTAAAAGTTATCTCAACAGCCTGGCTGGGGATAAATTTGGGCTCCGCCGTAGTGATCATTCTCCCTGCTCCGCTCTGGGGAAGTTCGTCTTTCGCTCTGCTTTTGGCGTTAGGGTCCTGAATATTGGGAATAACCAGGAGTTCCATGAATTTTTTTACAAAGGTAGATTTACCCGCTCTAACAGGACCTACAACACCTATATAGATATCTCCGCCGGTTCTTTCCGCTATGTCCTTAAATAAATCAAATCTTTCCATAGTTTACCCCCCTTGTAAACTTATCTACCCCCTTCCTATCCAAGAATTTCACGTCCGGTATTTCCCTTAGGAAGGGTAGTTTTTTCCTTTTTATTCAATAATATATATATGACTCCGTGTCCCGAATATTACTTAAAAATAAAAAAACGTGGACTTGCCACGTTTTTAGATCCAACTATTATAGACCACTTCTTCTATTTCATGCTTTCCTTTTCTCATCATTAGATCTTTTACGGCTTCCATAGGATTTTTGCCTTCATAAAGCACTTTATATGCCTGCTCTGTGATGGGCATTTCAACTTTGTATTTACGAGCCAACTCATAGGCGGCTTTAGTAGTATGTATGCCCTCTATAACCATATTGGTCGATGATACAACTTCACTGACAGATTTTCCCCGGCCGATCTCAATACCTGCTCTGCGATTTCGGCTAAACATGCTACCGCAAGTCACTATGACATCTCCGACCCCCGAAAGCCCGAAAAAGGTAGATGAGTGTCCACCCATTTTCAAGCCCAATCGAGTTATCTCTATAATCCCCCGGGTAATCAATGCTGCTCTTGTATTATCCCCAAAACCCAAGCCTTCGGCTATTCCGGCGCATATTGCTATAACGTTTTTCAGCGCACCGCCCATTTCGACTCCTATAACATCCGGATTTGTATAAACCCTAAAATATGAGTTCATAAAAAGATCCTGAACACTTTCCGCTACATCCCTTTTTTCCGCTGCTACAACTACAGCCGTGGGAAGGCGCTTTGCCACCTCTTCCGCGTGGCTGGGACCAGAAATCACCGCTACATCCACATTTAGTTCTTTTGGCAATTCCTCTTTTATTACCTGGGACATCCTAAGTAAAGTCCCAACTTCAATACCCTTTGCAGCACTTATGATCACGCTTTGGCTTTTTATATACTTTCTGACCTCCCGTACAATCGAACGCATTGACTGTGAAGGAACTGCCATAATTACGAATTCAGCTCCATCCAATGCTTCATTTAGGTCCGAAGTGACCAAAATTTCATCCGGGATTCTAACGCCTGGCAAATAAGATCTATTTTCACGCGACTTTTTGATTTCTTCAGCAACCTCTTGCCTTCTTGCCCATAGACTCACCTTCATCCCGTTATCAGAAAGTAGTTGGGCGATCGCGGTCCCCCAACTACCAGCTCCTATTACTGTTGATTTCATCAAAAAATGCCCCCTATTCAATTGCCTTCTTTATTTATTTCGACCCTTTATCACAACTGGCGTACCTTCAAGACCAAATCTTTCTCGTATTTTATTTTCAAGATACCTTACATATGAAAAATGCAAAAGTTCTGTGTCGTTCACCGTAAGAACAATGGTTGGAGGTTTTACTCCTGTCTGGACTGCAGAATATATTTTCAATTTGCGGCCCTTTATGGTTGGAGGAGCCACCATTGCTGTAGCATCTTCCAATATTTCGTTGAGCGTTTCCTTTTCTATCCTAAAGGTATACTGATCCATGACAAAGCGTATCAATTCCAGGATTTTATTGACCCTCTTTCTTGTCTTCGCCGAAACAAATACAATTGGCGCATACTGAATAAAAGTCAATTCCTTCCTAATGTTTTCGGTGTACCTGTATATGGTCTTATCATCTTTCTCTACCAAATCCCATTTATTCACGACTATTATAATGCCCCTTCCGCTTTCATGGGCTATACCTGCTATCTTTTTGTCCTGCTCAGATATTTGCTGAGTGGCATCCAGAACCACAAGCACTATGTCAGCTCTTTCTACTGCCTGAATCGCTCTTAAGTTACTGTAAAACTCAATGGATTCCTTAATTCTGCTCTTTCGCCGCATTCCTGCCGTATCTATCAGAACCATTTTCTGCCCTTCATACTCGAATGGTGTGTCAATAGCATCCCTTGTTGTACCGGGAATATCGCTTACTATTACCCTTTCCTCTCCCAGAATAGCATTGACCAAAGATGATTTCCCAACATTTGGCCTTCCTACTACCGCTACTTTTATTACGCTCTCGTCGTATTCTGGTTCATCACTTTCACCGATAAACTCCACTATCCTATCTAATAGATCGCCCACATTGGAACCATGAAGGGCAGAAATAAAGATAGGTTCGTCTAATCCCAGCGTGTAAAATTCGTAAAGCTCGGATTTCAAAGAATAATCGTCAACCTTGTTTATTACCGGAATAATTGGCTTACCGCTTTTTCTAAGGAGCAAGGCCACCTCCCTATCTGTAGGTAAAAGCCCCTCCTTTGAATCCATAAGAAAAAGGATGAGATTTGCGCTCTCTATCGCAAATTCCACCTGGCGCCTTACCTGGGTCGTCATTACATCGTTGCTTTCGGGTTCAATACCTCCAGTATCCACGAGGGTAAACTTTTTTCCTCTCCATTCTACCTCGGCATAAATTCTATCCCGGGTTACTCCCGGTTTATCATCGACGATAGAAATCCTTTTGCCTACAATTCGATTAAACAGCGTGGATTTACCTACATTTGGTCTTCCTACGATAGCCACAGTAAAACTCATGGCTTTACCCCCAAACTCATCCCTGTAAGTTTTTCCAGAAAATCTTTTCCGTCTATCTTTACCACAATTACTTTCGCACCTAAGCTTCTCTCTACATCGCGAACGGTAATTCCGTCCAAAAAAACAGTTTCGTCCTTTAACATTACTTCCGGCAATAGCACTATGTATTGCTCTTTTTTATCCTTTAACCGCTCTTTTAACTGGTCTATCAAATCTTTACCTGTAATCAAGCCAGCTACAGTCACCGATTCTCCAAAAAAGTTATTTTTTATTGGGCAAATTTCAAATTCCAAATTCTCAACGTTTCGCAAACTCGACAATGCCTCACTAAGAAAGCGAAAAGCCGACACTCCTGTTGCTATTTTCACCCACCTTTTTTCAGGCAGTGCCGCTGGTACCCTTTTTATTAACCTTGCCAGCTGCTCTTTTAAAAGTGGCACCATTCCCACACCGTTTTCCCACTGGGGGAAATCTTCATAGGTCTCAGAAGGTGGAAAATCCCTCTTTGCAATTTCGTAAAACTCATCTGCCAGAAACACCAGCCGTGTGCCGAAACGCGAAAGGTTACGGTGCTGCAGCAATTCCACTTTCTCGATAATCCTTTCTGCCTCTTCCTGGGTAAAACGGCGGAGGGGATAAAGGCCTTGCCGGTACTTGGTTATACCCACAGGAACCACAGCTATCGATTGCACCGACGGGTAAAGGGAGAAAAGGTCTTGCAAAGTTTGATCCAGCACTTCTTTATCGTTTACATCCGGACAAAGGACAATCTGGCAGTGAAAAAAAATGCCATTTTCTTTCAGGAAGGTTAAGTGGTCCATTATTTTTTCTGCTGCTGGATTTTTTAGCATGGTCTTCCTTATTTTTCCTGATGTGGCATGAACGGATATATAAAGAGGGCTTAACCTCATTGACACAATCCTTTTTAGGTCTTCTTCCGTTAGGTTGGTAAGCGTTATAAAAGTACCCTCCAGAATTGAAAGGCGGTAATCATCATCTTTAACGTATAACGAAGGCCTGAGTCCTTTTGGCATTTGATCAACAAAGCAGAATATGCACTTGTTTTTGCAGCGCATTATACCATCTATCAGCGGATTTTCGAATTCTATTCCTAAATCCTCATCAAAATTCTTCTCGATAGTAAGTACTCTTTTTTGTCCTTCTTTTGTTTTAATGTGAATATGCAATATCTCATCGGTAATAAGAAACTTGTAATCTATTATATCCTTTATATGTTGACCATTAATCTTTAAAATTTGATCGCCTCTTTTAAGGCCTGCTCTTTCCGCTAAACTTCCTTGCTTAATCTCTTTTATTACAGCTTTTCTCAATGTGAACTGCCCCTTTAAATATAAGCTACTTTTATTCCCAGATATCAATTATATTATTTCTAAAATAGGGGGGTAAGTCAAGGTTTTACTGAGCTTGTTACCGCTTGCTTTACGTTCTCCACTAGTTTCACGAACTCAAAGTACCTTTCCTGAATACCTCTTATCGTAAGGGGTCTGCCCAAAGTTACTAAACCTATCCTTCGAGAAAGAATCCCCCCAATTTTGGTCTTCAAATTTACTAGAGGGAGGGTGTCAACAAAAATAATATCTTTTGTGTCAACTTTGCTTTGTTCCAGGAAACTTATTATAGCCCTTTTTATAAGTTCTCTTTGGTTCATCATTCCAATAATATAAACTTCCATTTCCCTTTCATCCCTGCCCATAAAAAAAGGGGTGCCTATTTCAAGGGAATTAGTTTTATCATAATAGGGCAACCTTTCAAATTCCTGATACTTTGGAACTCTGTCTTTTGGAAGCAAGCCAAGGTGTATGGATGCAGCCACCACCGATGAATGAGCACTTCCATAACAGCAGTAAAAAATTTTCATATCATCACCTTTTACGGCGATTTTTTCACTTTGTCAACCAAGCGTTTTATTTTTTCAAAACTTTTCTTGATTCCCATCATTAAAAATAAGGTTCCCAATGTTTTTAGATTTAACCGATGGATCAAAAAACATCCTATGGAATAAAAGGCATTACCGTAAGGTAAGAGATTGATAAAAATTAGTGACTCTTCTCCCATGTTATAGATAGAAGCAATGCCCTTTAATGCCCTTTCTATAACTTCGCCCACTTTTCTTGAGCCCATGACGTAAATTTCGCGGCCCAAATTATCTTTGCCCACATAATAAATCCTGCCTAATTCGCTTTCCGGTAATTTGCCGAAATAGGGTAACTCAAGAAAGCTGTTGGGATCAAACCCTTTTATGAGCCCTAAATGCAAGGAAGCAGCTACGACTGCCAGGTAGCTGCCAAAATAGCAGGAATATATTATCCTCAAGGTTATTCCTCCATTAGTGCCTTACTATTATATACGACCCGTTTTCCAAGTCATGAACCATTCCCGAAAGGATTTTTGCAAGATGTAAAGCTATTTTGTTTCTCTCCTCTTCATCTTTGGCGTAAAAAACAGGCACGCCGGAAGCCGGCTGCTTTCCGTCCAAAGTCACAACTGCCAGGATAACCTCTTTTACCCCTACATTTTCCACATGATCACCTCAATCCGAGGCTTTCCTTCCCGCTTTTGATTTCAAAGGTTTTCTCCTTGAACTTTCAAGAACCGGTACCATTCTCACAGCTTTTATCAGGCTTTCCATATCTTTTTCCATGGGCACTATAACAAGGCCTACTTTGCCAGTCTCAAGATCTATTCTTACAAGAGGCATGAAATCCACTTCGTTTACGTCTCTTTTTACACCGAGGAGTGCTGCAACATCATGGGCAATTGCTTGTCTTTGGCCGATGTTTGCGAGCGTTGCTCTGGCATTATCGTCCTTCGGCTCAATCATCACCGCAAGGCCTTTTTCCATGAAAATTTTCCTCGAAACGGGGTGACCCACGTTCATAACTTGAATGTCTTCTATGCACAGAATTGAACCCTGAAAATGGATTTCTGCAGGTCTTACAGTCGCGATATCTCTAATCCTTTTTCTTCTTGTGAATAAGCTTAGCAGCAAAATCACCACTGCACCTGTAAAAACACCTAGTACCGGTTTTTTAGAAAATTCCACTACCGTGCTTGCCACTAAAGCAGTCAGCATTGCAAGATAATTCCTTGATTCAAAAGCTTTGGCTATGTCCTCAATGTAAGCCGCCCCTCTTGGAACCAATTCAGTTTCTTCGATATTTTTTAGACTTTCTCGCTCCATATCTCGAATTTCCCTGAACTGCTGGGCGGCAAGAGCAAGGAAAGTAACTGCTGTGTACTCCTTTGCCACCAGAGCAGGTACTGCCACAGCTCCAAGAAAGGCTGCTATAAACCCTAAAGCGAGGTGAACGATGTAACCCTGGGGATAGCTGGGATATTGCCGGTAATCAACACGCAATAGATATAACCTGCCCAAGGTTCCCATCACAAGGCCCACGGATACTACCGCCATATAATCCATATATCAGCCCTCGTCTTTTTCGTCTTCATTTTTGTCGCCTTTTTCCTTTCGTTTCAATTTACCCAAGAAATTAGCAAATTCAGAGCCCCTGAAATTCTCCAGTTTGCTGGAAAGTTCCTTCCAGCCTCCGGTACTTATCAGCATATATGCTATGAAACCTATCGCTCCCGCGGCCACAATCCAGAGGAGACTTTTTAAGGCACTTCCTCCCTCGCCGGGAACTTGAGTGTTTCCGCCTTTTCCCGCTGCGGCAGTCTTTTGATAGTCTTCTCCATAAAGAGTAGTAGCTATGACATCCGCAAGGATCTGAACTCCTTCCTGAGCGTTTTCTCGATAATTAGTATAAGTACCTGCTTCGACAAGTATTGCCCGAGGAAAAAGATCTTGATTATAATTGCCTTTTCCGTAAAAAATACCCTTTACCAGTCCCGGGTATTTCTTATCAGCTACAGCCTTTAGCTGCCATGCAAAATTGTTGATCGTTTTCATCTGTGGATTCTGCCGCCCTACAACTAGTCGAATCTTAGCTACGGGCTTTCCGTTTATATTGCCGGCATATTCTTCTGCCGGGACTGCATCCCTATGGATGTCTACGATTGCATCAGGGCCTTGTTTTAAAAGCTCCATTGCGGTGCGGCGTGACCGCTGGTATGCAGATGCGTCATGCGGATCGTGGGGACGTTTTGATAGGATAACATTTATACCTTTTTCCTCGAGGGCTTTTTTCAAAGCCTCACCTACTTTAAAAATTCCACCATTGTAAGGTATACTAGCTCTACCATCAGTCGGCACATAGGATTCATCACTATGGGTATGGTATATGGCTATCGTCCTCTTCCCTTGGACTCCAGACGTCGTCATAACACTTTTGGACTCTATGTTCTGCAAATCGCCAAGCGCCTCTTCGATATTCACTTTTTCTTTAAATCTGGCATAGGCTTTGTCGCCTTCCACTTTAATAATTTCATATAGATTGTTTTCTTCGTCTAGGTACTGATCTCCGACGGTGACTACCCTTGCAGTAGCGAATATTTTTTTGTTCGTTTTTTCCTCGTAAACGGTATAGTATCCTTCTCTTCTCTCATCTTCAGCAAGACACGTTCCTGAATAAAATATGCTCAAAACCAGGGAAAGCACAAAAAGAACTATAAAAAACCTATTTTTCATTTTCTTCACCTTCTTTTTTTTGTTCGATTTTGGTCGTTCCTCCCTGAAGTTTTTCTCTGGCCTCTCCTACCAATTCGCATAAAGCAACTCCTATAGTACCTGCGATGACCGCTGCATCAAAAATTCCAGCACCTCCTATAGTGGTCCCTATCGGCCTTCCTGCAAAACCAAGGGCATAGATTATATCGGAAATCAAAATGCCCATTACCCCAGCAACAAAGGCACCCCGCCTTGATCTGCCGAAAATATAAGCGATCACACCCGCAAGAAGTGAAAAAACTATAATCGGGTCAAGATATGTGGTTTCCGGTTCAGCAGGTAACAGCCGGCCCCCGGCATAAACTGCAAGTCCGGTTAATAGCGAGGCTATAATGGCCCTCAATTTTTCTCCATCACTATCAGCAGTAACGATGAGGTAAACCGCCAGCGCTATCGGCACTATTCCCCCTCCAACGTTTATTGAAAGCCCCATACCTAGAGGTATGTTGGGCAAATAAGTCCCCACAATCATAGCTCCGATAAAACCTATAGCAGCTTTATCTGTCAAGCGCATCCTGTCAAGTACTCTCTGCAAAAGTCCAAAATATATTAACACTGCTAGCACGAGAAGCAGAGTAACTCCTACTGGCATTTACTTCACTCCTTTCGCAAATTTTTCTTTTTTAGCTTTACCCAAGGCATTTTTATTTATTCCAGAAGCTTATCTTACTCTACATACAAAAAAGGCAGCCCTTACCAGGCTGCCTTTTCATCAATTGTTCAGTTCCTTCTTTTCACCGGTAACAACGTATATTATCCATTCCCCAAGATTTGTGGCATGATCGGCAATTCGCTCGAGGAACCTGCCGACGAAGAGAAGTTGAGTGGCCTGAGAAATTGTTCTTGGGTCCTCCATCATTATAACCAACAGTTCCCTAAAAATTTGGGAGTAAAGGGTGTCAATTTCATCGTCGGCATCACATACTTTCTGGGCCGCTGACAAATCTTGATTAATATAAGCATCCAGCGCATTTTTTACCATTTCACATGTGAGCTGACCCATCTTTGGTATATCGATTAGCGGCTTTATATACTGCTGGTTCAACAATCTTATTGTAGTTCTTGCGATATCCACAGCATTGTCAGACATTCTTTCCAAATCGGTAACGATTTTCACTCCTGTAAAAATTACTCGAAGGTCCTTTGCCAAAGGATGCTGTCTCGCTATAAGCTTAACACACTTGTCTTCAATCTCGTACTGCATTTTATCCACTTTATCATCGTCTTGAATCACTTTTTGAGCTAGCTTTTCATCTTTCTTAACTAGCGATTCCACAGCGTTGTAAATCTGCTGCTCCACTATACTGCCCATTTTCAGAATATCTTGTTGAAGCTCTTCCAGTTCCCTGTCAAATGCGGGTCTCGTCGTGGCCATTTTACCCTTCCTCCCGACATTACTTAGACCTTTTCAGAGTGAAAATGAATTTACTGCCTTGGTTTAATTTGCTCTCGACCCTTATATCACCACCGAAAGATTTAACAAGATGTTTTACAATAGCAAGCCCCAAACCACTGCCGCCCTTCTCAGGAGAACGCGCTTTATCAACCTTGTAAAACCTTTCAAAAATTCTTGGTAAATCCTCTTCCGGAATCCCTATGCCAGTATCACAAACTCTAAACTCAACCACATCGTCCTTAGGTTCTGCTTCAATCCAAACCTTTCCGCCTTTTGGAGTATATTTAATGGCATTGTCCAACAAATTAATAAAAACCTGCCTTAGCCAATCCGGGTCAGCCTTAACTTTCGGAAGATCATCGGGAATATTCTCAGAAAACGTCAAATCCTTTTCACTAAACCGGTTTTCAAAAAAGAGCATTACTTCTTTTATCAATTCCCCCGCGGAAACATCTCTAATTCTAAGCTTTAACTGGTTTGTCTCTATTCTGGAAAGATCCAGCATATTATCTATCAACCTACAGAGTCTTCCTGTCTCCGCATCGATTATCCGCAAAAACCTTTTTGTTAATGCCGGATCTTTATAGGCCCCATCAAGCAAAGTTTCTATAAACCCCTTTATCGATGTCAAGGGAGTCCTCAGTTCATGGGAAACATTCGCAACAAATTCTGAACGCATCCTCTCAAGACGCCTGAGTTCTGTAATGTCTCTCATAAAAATAAAACTGCCTGAAATTTTCCCTTTGTTGTCCCTATACGGAGTTATATGAACTTCTAAAATCTGCTCCCGAGGGAGCAAAACTATTTCTTCAGAATAAGAACTACCGTTTTTTATAACATTTCTTACTGCTTCATCCAGTTCATAATGGCGGATAATACTAATTAGTTTTTTACCAATCGCCGCTTTGGAATGCGCACCTGTGAGTCTGCTTGCTGTGGGATTAATAAGCTTTATTCTTCTTTCTATATCAACTACAACAACACCGTCAACCATGTTCAGTAACAAATCGTTCATTAAGGATTTTGTTTCTTCTAATTCATCAAGAGTAATTCTCATTTTTTTTGCAAGCAGGTTCAATTCTCTGCTTAACTTTCCCACTCCATCGCTGGAATCGACGTGAACGGTACTGTTAAAATGGCCTTCTGCAATATTCCTGGCTGCCTCGATCATCCGCTTTATCTGTTTTACTATGCTAGAATAGGCCTTTTTCCATATAAAAGTTGAGCCTATCAAGCCTAAAAAGGTAAAAATCAGGAACAATAATTGTATTTGGGTTATTTTACCAACTTCTTCTGGAGGAAGCCCTACCACAACGGCCCAAACTACCCCATTTTCCAAAAAAACAGCAACCGATGCTCGAAACTTATCCACGTACTTTTTACCCTTTAAGATATCCCCCAGCGGCAAACCTTCTGTCGGTAGTTCTCCTACCGAAGCTATCTTTTTACCCTGTCCATCAACTACAGCAAAGCTCCTCTGGGAATGGTAATAAAATTCTTGCACCAGGCGCTCTACCTCTTGATATTTTCCGGAAGCCAATGGGGTTTTTATAGTTGAAGCGATAAAAGTAGCCTCAGCCACCAGATCGTCCTGTATATTTTTTAAATAAATACTACTAAAAGCAGAAAAAATGAAAAATAAAATGGCAAAAAATGAAATGTTAATAATGTAATTCACCTTAAAGTGCCACTTCAGCAAAGAAATCACTCCGACTCATCAAACTTATACCCGATACCTCTTACAGTCTTGATATATTGAGGTGCCTCCGAATTCTTTTCAATTTTTTGCCTCAGGTGCCTGATGTGTACATCTACCGTTCGTGTATCTCCCAAATAATCATAGCCCCAGACATTTTCAAGGAGATATTCTCTCGAAAAGACCTTTCCTGGATTTGAGGCTAAAAGCTTTAAAAGTTCAAACTCCTTTGGGGTAAAATCTTTTTTCTCTCCACTCACAAAGACTTCGTGCCTTTCTACATCTATTACTATAGGACCAGCTTTTATAACTTCCTCAGAACTTCCTTCTTTGCCGGTTCTTCTAAGTACCGCTTTTACCCTTGCCACCAGCTCCCGGGGGCTAAAGGGTTTTGTGATGTAATCGTCTGCACCCATTTCGAGTCCCAACACTTTGTCTATTTCTCCGGTTTTGGCTGTGAGCAGTATAATTGGAATATCTTTTGTAGCCTTTTTGAGTCTTAGACTGCGACAAACTTCCATCCCATCTATCCCCGGTAACATTATGTCCAAAATAATAAGATCAGGGTTTTCCCTTTGGACAAGTTCCATGGCCTTTTGACCATCCGACGCTGTAATTACTTTAAAGCCGGCATTTTCAAGGTTGAACTTCACAAGTTCCACTATATTCGGCTCATCGTCGACAACAAGTATTTTTTCCCCTGCCATAAAAACACCCCTTATGTTAATTCGATTACCGCAACAAGACTTCCAGTTTTCCCCTTATCTCTCCTGTAAGAGTAAAAAAGGTCTGGCCTGCAATGGGTACATAATCCACTTGTAGTTATATTCTCTGGCCTCACTCCCGCATCCATAAGCTGCATTCTATTAGCCTCTACAAGATCCAACAGCCAGCGCCCATTTCCTTTGTATTCAAACAAACTTTCCCAATATTCAAAGGTCTCTTTGAATTTCTCTACAACCGGTTCGTCTACTTCGTAACAGCTTCCTGCGATGCACGGTCCTATACCGCAAATTAATCTCTCTACAGGAGTCCCAAATTCCTCTTTCATTTTTTCTACAGTTCTCAATCCTATCTTTTTGACCGTACCCCGCCATCCTGCATGGGCAAGCCCGACAGCCGGCGTTACCGGGTCGAGGAAAAACAGGGGAACGCAATCAGCATAGTAAGTTACTAGAGCCACATTTTTTTCTTTCGTTATCAGAGCATCTTTCCCTTTAATATCCGATTTTTTTAGAATTCCTTTGCCTCTGTCCTTTTTGGTAGCAACGTAAATCTCGTTTTCATGTACTTGGTTTGATGCAACCAGATTTTCCATGTTAATCCCGATGGCATCGCAAAAAATTTGATAATTTTTAAGAACCGTTTCTTCTTCGTCCCCTTTGTTAAATCCTAAATTCAAAGACTCCAAATAGCCAACGCTGCATCCTCCATTGCGCGTGGAAAAAGCGTGCCTTACCAGCCCTGTGGCCTCAAAAGAAGGTATAATTAAAAATTTTACCCCGTTTTTTTTCCTCAATTCGAAACCCATTGCCCTCACCTATTTTCTACATATTTTACACACCCGGCATATATCCTGCGTGCACCTTCGAGTAGTTTTGCCTGTTAACGCCCTTTTGTATTCTTCAATAAAATACTCTTTGTCAAGCCCTATGTCTATATGATCCCATGGAAGTCTCGCATCGAGAGCAAATTCTCTATGAGCGTAGTACTCGATGTTTTTCCCTTCCACTTCAAACCGCTTAAAACGCGATAAATCTCCCCCAGCCTTGTGAACTTTATAAAGGATCATCGCTATATTGCGATCTCCCCGAGCAAGCGCAGCCTGAACCTGAGAAACCCGGGGACTTTCATAAAGAAGTCTTATGCCTTTAGGCTTTAGATTACTTTGAAGCTTCTTTATTTTATCTTCCAAAGACCCTAAACTTTCCATTCCAAGCCACTGAAAGGGGGTAAAGGGTTTGGGAACAAAAGGATTTACACTTACAGTGAGAAGACCGCTTTTATTTCCACGGGCTACCATTCCTTCCTTGACCCTTTTCAAAAAATCAATCATTTCTTTAATGTCATCGTCCGTTTCTGTAGGTAAACCTATAATATAATAGAGCTTTACATTTTTTATCCCATAACTTTCCGCCATTTTAATGGCATCCAAGACGTGTTCTTCGGTTATACCCTTGTTGATGACATTGCGGAGCCTTTGCGAACCCGCCTCAGGGGCTATAGTAAGGGTCTTGTGGCCACTCAGGGAAAGCCCTCTAAGGAGCGGTTCCCTCAAAGAATCTGCCCGAAGGGATGAAACTGAAAATTTAATGCCTCTTTTGGCTAGTTCCTCTGACAATTCATCGATTTTCGGATAATCCGATACGGCAGCCCCAACCAATCCCACTTTTTCCCCATGCTTTGCCGCAAACTCAGCCCGCGCAAGTATATTTTCCATCTTTCTTACCCGTGGCACGCGGTAACAGTATCCAGCCATACAGAACCTGCAATTTCGGCCACACCCCCTTGAAACCTCAATAAGAAACATATCTTTAAATTCGGTATTCGGGGTGATCACGGCCGTTTCAGTGTTAAAAGCATTAATATCTTTTACCCACCGCCTTTTAACTTTCTCGGGTGCAGGGGATTTTACATTAAATTTTTCGACTTCTCCTTTTTCGTTATACGTTATTTCATAAAACCTTGGCACGTAGACTCCATCAATTTGAGCCAATTTTTCAAGGATGGCATCTTTTCTTTCTCCCTTACTTTTTCGAAACGTATCTATTATTTCGTGGATTACTTCCTCACCTTCACCAATAACGAAAAAATCTACAAATGGTGCCAAGGGTTCAGGATTAAACGTAACGGCAGGCCCTCCCGCCATTACTAAAATATCCTTTCTCTCCTCGGCAAAAATAGGAATATCTGATTCCTCTAGAATTCTTAAAACATTGACGTAATCTAATTCAAAGGATACTGAAAACCCTATTATGTCGTAACTCGCTATTGGGTGGAGAACTTCGATAGTATGAACCGGAAAACCTTTAAACAAAAATGCCCTGTGGCACAGTGAATCCGGTCTTGAATTGATTTCGCGGTATATAGCTTGAAACCCCAGGTTGGACATTCCTAACTCGTAAGTATTTGGGAAGACCAGGGCAACGTTTACTGGCATTGACCCAAAGCTTTTTTGTGGAATAAGGCTGGTCTCTTTCTTCTTTAGCTCTTCTATCTTCAGCCGCATTTTCCAGTTCATCTTGTTTGCCACCTCTTTATCCTAATTATAATATGTTTTTAAAAAAAATAAAAAGGCTTATAAAGCCTTATCCAAGTGGTGGAAGTATTTTTATCCTTTATTAGGTTCGGCAAATTCTGAAAGCTCTATTAGTATTACATCGGTGCCGATTTTCTTTATTTTTTCCCAGGGGATTACGTAGTCTCCACCTTTGCCGAACATGCTAAAAATTTTGGCCGGTGCAGGAACAATAACGGCACGAATGCGACCTTCTTCCACATCTATATCTAGATCGCTAATAAATCCAAGTCTTTTCCCATCCGTTATATTGATTATCTCCCTTTGCCTTAAATCGGAGGCCTTTATCACATCTCTCACCCCTTTCACATTATAATTTATATTCACCTAAACAAAAAAATGTAAAAAAATAAGGGCCTTGTAAGGCCCTTTTAGTGTTCTTTCATTAGCATTCTCCTGATTTCTGCTTCTTTCATAACTATTTTTAATGGTTCCTCCTGATTTACATAAATGAGGTTTTTTGTATTATAAGCCACTATGGCTCTTGATCCTAATACAAAATAGAAGCCGAAAAGAAAGGCTACGGTTAATATCACTATCAGTAGTTTCTTTACTAGTTCCATAATTTTCACCCCAAACTAAATGTATTTTCTCAGGTGTTTTAAAGCAGCCTTCTCCAACCTTGAAACCTGCGCCTGCGATATTCCGATCTCTTGAGCAACCTCCATTTGAGTCTTACCTTCAAAAAATCTTAGTGTCAGGATCATTTTTTCCCTTTCGTTTAACTTTTGCATGGCTTCCTTTATGGAAATGCTCCTTACCCAATTTTCATCGGTATTTTTGTCATCACTGATCTGGTCCATGACAAAAATTGGATCTCCAGCATCGTGATAAATGGGCTCAAAAAGCGATATAGGCTCCTGAATTGCATCCAAAGCCATCACTATTTCTTCGGCTGGCATGTTCATTTCTTTGGCTATTTCTTCTATAGAAGGTTCTCTCGAATGTTTGTTTACTAAAGAATCCCTAACCTGCAAGGCTTTATAAGCAATATCTCTTAAAGACCTGCTAACCCTTATGGGATTGTTGTCCCTCAGATACCGCCTGATTTCTCCTATGATCATCGGCACTGCATACGTGGAGAATTTAACGTTCTGGTTTAGATCGAAATTGTCTATTGCTTTCATAAGTCCTATACATCCAACTTGAAAAAGGTCATCTACGTACTCACCACGGTTATTGAATCTCTGTATGACACTCAAGACCAGTCTCAAATTTCCATGGATAAGTTTTTCCCTTGCTTCTTTATCTCCCTGTTTGACTCTAATAAAGAGTTCCCTCATTTTACTGTTTGACAACACAGGGAGCTTTGAAGTGTTAACCCCACATATCTCTACTTTGTTCAAATTCATAAAAATTCCCCCTGTCTTTCCAGTGCCTCATTTAAATTTTTGCCACAGGGGGAAGTTTTTATTCACTTTTATAAAATTACATCATTCTTACTATTTCTTTTCTTAGCCTTTTTATTATCCTTTTTTCAAGCCTCGAGATATATGACTGCGAAATTCCCAGAAGTTCAGCAACCTCTTTCTGAGTCTTTTCTTTTCCATCGTTTAAACCGAATCTTAGTTCCATTATACACCTTTCCCTTTTCGACAAGCGCCGTATTGCTGCGTCCAAAAGTTCTTTTTCAACTTCTTCTTCTATGCATTTATAAATCATATCACTGTCGGTACCTAAAATATCGGAAAGCAGGAGTTCGTTCCCATCCCAGTCTATATTCAAAGGCTCATCGAACGACACTTCGCTGCGATTTTTGTTGTTTCTCCTAAGATACATCAGTATCTCGTTCTCGATGCACCTTGAAGCATAAGTTGCAAGTTTAATCTTTTTACGCGGGTCAAAAGTATTAATAGCTTTTATGAGGCCAATAGTCCCAATAGATATAAGATCCTCAATGCCCGCCCCGGTATTTTCAAACTTGCGTGCTATGTAAACGACCAAACGTAAATTCCTTTCTATCAAAACATTTTTAACTGCGTTATCTCCCATCTCCAATTTGCTCAATAAAATAGCCTCTTCCTCGCTGGAAAGAGGAGGCGGTAGAGTTTCGCTGTTACCTATATAATATATAACTCTTTTTTCCGGCATTCCCAGTTTTTTTAGTATTTTCCAAATTAAAACCTTGACATTAAATTTCTCCCACATACTAATCTCCCCCCATTAAAAATTTTTTATCCAAGTAAAAGCTCCGGGTTCAATAAAGCTCTATAATTTCCTTGTGGCGAAAGCTTCCTGTGGTAAATACCTAACACTACGTTTTTTATTTCGTAAACTTTGCTGCTTTGCTCAATCAATACCCTGTCAGGTTTAAAACCTATCATTAAACCCTTGTTTTTCCCTATAGACGTAAACGGTATTATCCTCAGCCTAGTCGCCCATTCGGAATTTAAAACTGCTGCCGTCATGTTTTCAAGTTCGCCAGTTCCCTTTCCTATGTACTTTTTCATTTCTCTGGGAAGCAATTCTTCTAAAGCAGAATATTCTACTATTATAACGGGATCATTGGAAATCGGATCCCGCAAGTCATTTCCTGTATCAATCAGAGCCTTTATTTTAAAGTGCTGCTTTCCGAAAAATACGGTAATCGGCACCACAAACGAATCCCTGAACAGTATTCTATAAATCATCGGCCACATGTATTTAAAGAACACAAACAAAAACGCACAGGAAACCAGTAATATCCACCATGGCACAGAAATATTATTTACTAAGAGGCTTTCTGTAAATCCGCCATTAATGGTTATTAGGTAAAATAAGGCAAAGGCGCCACCTCCAACCATGAAGGATACAAAATAAAAGAAGCCAAGAGCTTTTATAAATTCAGAAAAGGTTAATGGAAAAAATGCTGTAAGTACCATCAAAATAGACATGAGTAGCTTTCCCGGAACCGTTTTTAAAAACGCACCGCTCGGGAAAAATATCTCTAAAAGAAACAAGTTGCCCAAAAGGGCTGCTATGGTAAATTTTAGCTTTCCTGTGTTCAATTTCAGTATTAATTTTACTAGCCAGAGTATTGTGAGATTCATGAGAAAGTTTATAAAAAAGACTATGTCCAGGTAAACTACCATATGCTGCCTCCGGACTTCCATGTCTAAAAAATTTATATTCGGCAGGTTCATTTTTTATGATAATTATAACACCGGCAATTACAAAAAAATGTCACTTCATGATAAGTGACATAAAAAAAGAGCGCGATTTTGCGCTCTTATTTTTTCCTGCTCCTTCTAAGAAATGCCGGTATGTCAAAATCTTCATCGTCAAAGGGTTCTAGGTCAAAGTCTTCCTCTTCTTCCTTTACTGGTTTTTCTTTTTGCTCGAAACCTGTGGCAATCACAGTTATTCTTATCTCATCCTGTAGCTTTTCGTCGATAACTGCGCCAAAGATTATATTGGCGTCAGGATCCGCAGCCGCAGCTATGTACTCTGCCGCTTCATTTACTTCCAAGAGGCCAAGGTTAGAGCTTCCTGTAATGTTCAGGAGTACACCCTTTGCTCCCTCAATAGATGTCTCTAAAAGTGGACTTGAGACCGCCTGTTTTGCAGCTTCTATAGCCCTGTTTTCTCCGCTTCCCCGGCCAATCCCCATATGAGCCAGGCCAGTATCCATCATAATAGTCCTCACGTCAGCAAAATCCAGGTTAATCAAACCGGGAACAGCTATCAAGTCCGAAATACCCTGAACACCTTGTCTTAGAATATCATCGGCAATACGAAATGCTTCTAAAATAGAGGTTTTCTTTTCCGCGATAGTAAGCAGCTTGTCGTTAGGAATCGTTATTAGAGTATCTACACAGTTTTTCAGATTTGCTATACCCATTTCAGCATGAGCCATGCGCCTTTTACCTTCAAAGCTAAATGGTTTTGTCACAACTCCAACGGTGAGTATACCAAGATTTTTGGATATCTCCGCTACCACTGGCGCTGCCCCTGTTCCCGTTCCGCCCCCCATACCGGCGGTTATGAATATCATATCTGCTCCTTTTAAAGCTTCCTCAATTTCCGTTCGGCTTTCCTCTGCTGCCTTCTTTCCAATTTCAGGATTCGCACCAGCTCCAAGGCCTTTGGTGAGTTTTTCTCCTATTTGGATTTTTTTATCGGCCTTCGACAAAAAAAGGGCTTGAGCATCGGTATTGACTGCTATGAATTCTACTCCTTTTAATCCTGCTTCTATCATGCGGTTTATGGCATTATTACCGCCTCCACCTATACCTATTACTTTTATGTTGGCGAATTGTTCCATGGCAACGTCAATATCCAGCACCTTATGACCCCCTTCCACTGACCTAAAAATACTCTCTCAAGATGCGCTTTGCTTTTTCGAAAAAGCTCCGGGTATTTTTCTCCCTGACTTCGTCTCTCGCCACAAAAGATCTCTGTTTGAAGCCGTAATAAAGCAGTCCCAATGCCACGGTAAAGGTATGATCATAACCATACATATCTGTTTTTGCTGCCCTAACTGGAATTCCAAGGATCTTTTGTGCTATTTCCAAAGCCCCCCTCATATGTAATAGACCACCACCGCATAAAACCACACCGGCAGCCAGTATTTCCTTGTAATTTAGATTTTTCAACTCTTTGTAGACCATAGATATAATTTCCTGAACTCTTGGTTCAACAATGGCTGCCAGTTCTCTTTGCGAAATTTTTCTCGAAAAAGGTTCACCGATGCTCTGTATCTCTATATCCGGTTTATCTGATGAAAGGCTCACCATTGCGCAGGCATATTTTCTTTTTACCGCTTCCGCCTGCGAATAGGGTAAGCGAAGGCCAATCGCTATATCGTTGGTTATATAATCACCTCCAAGAGGAATTAGACTGTATAATTCTATATTGTCCCCGCGAAATACAGTGATTTCAGTGGTACCGGCGCCTACATCTACCAGGGCTACCCCCATATCTACCTCATCATCACTTAGCAATATTTCTTTAGCAGCTAATGATTTCAGCACGATACCTTCAACTTCTAATCCGGATTTTTGAACACATCTTATTACATTTTGAATTGCCGTAAGCTGACCTGTTATTATACTTACTTCAGCCTCAAGCCGCGTACCAACCATGCCAACAGGGTCTCTTATACCGTCGCATCCGTCAACTATAAACTGCTTGGGAATTACTTCGATGATTTCGCGGTCGGGCGGGATCGCGATAATTCTGGAGGCCTGAAGTACCCTTTCAACATCGTGAAGCGTGATTTCTCTGTCGCTCCGCGGTATAGCCACGACACCTCGGTTATTGACTATACTCACATTACCGCCCGAAATTCCAACCAAAACGCCGCCTATCTTAGTATTGGACATCTGTTCAGCCTGGACAACAGCTTCTCCTATGCTGTGGACCATTGCTTCGATATTCACTATGTTTCCTTTTTTTATACCGGTAGTGGGTGCCACACCGTAACCTATTATATCTATATCACCGTTACGGGAAATTTCACCGATCATGCAGCATACTTTAGAACTACCCAAGTCCAGGCTGGCCAGAATGCTGCTCCTCCCCAAATCTACACCTCCCCTCCCATGGGCAGGTTCTTTTTATAAATTCCACATCTAAAAAAAGATTCCTTTTTTTTCAACAAATTTTTTAATCATTCTTTTTAAATAACCTGTCCAGCATACGGCGGCGTATAATTGCAAGGTTTTGGAAAATCCTTACTCCAAAAGCAAATATTGCGGCCATATAAATTGGAATGCCCAATTTATCACCTAAAAATGCAAGAAAACCTGCAAGTAGTGCGTTAATAAAGAATCCGGTTATAAAAATGTCCACATCAAAATGGCCTTCACCTAAAGCTCTTAGCCCCCCAAAAACCGAATCTAAAGCTGCAAGAATAGCTATCGAAGCATAAGGAGCATAGCTTATGGGTATATCCAAAGGGACCATTAATCCCACTATAATGCCCAAAATGAGTCCTACTATGGGAATTAACACTTTATTCACCCGCCTTTACAGGCTTAAAATATTCAAATTTAATCGGCCCCGTATACGCAGGCATAATTATTTTATCTTGTCTTTTTATATTAACTTGAATTCCGAAAACTTGCAGCGACTCAATTATGCCTCCTCTCATTCTCAGGGAACTTTCTAAACTCTCCGGGTTTCCAATAGCCTGTATGACGAAAGGTGGTGCCATTCTCACCGAATTTATCATTATCGTGGGCCCCACGCACCTTATCTCTGAAGTTGCAATGATCCTCTGCCCGTTCACTGATACAGCTTCAGCGCCTGCTGCGAAAAGCTCATTTACTACTTTTAGAATATCCTCGTCGTGAATTAAAAACAAATTCGGGTCTTCCCCTGACTGCTGTGGCAAGTTGCTGTCGTCCAATGTAATAACTATTCCTGGGCCAGTCCCTTCCACAAGCCCAGCTGCTATGCGGGCTTTTTCCAGCTCTCTTTTCATAGCTTCTGTAACTTGACTTATATTTGCAGCTGAACTTTCATATTCGTTCAGCCTTTTTCTCAGTTCCGACAACTCCGCCCTTAGCTTTTCTCTCTCATCTATTACAGTTTTTAGTTCCATCGTAAGTTCCTGAATTCTCTGCAATGATGTCATTGCACTCCCGCTTTTTTGAGTGCTTCTGAACTGAGCTACCAGCATTAGTCCCAATATAAAACATACAAGTGCTATAAGAATATTTCCTTTAAGTCTATTGTTCAATTATTTATCCCCCTTTCCCCCCGTTCATATGCTTTGAACACGGGCATTTCTCTGCTCAAGTCTATCAACCCTTTACCCCTTCCTCTTTTTCTCAAATCCTCCAACACTTCTTTTAACAGTATAAATTTTCTTTCTTCTATATCGTCTTCTTCGAGGTATATTTGAAAGCCATCTAAAGTATAAATAAAAAAAGATATTCCTTTCTGGTTATTTTCTATATGAATTTCTGAAAGCTCTAGCTTCATTGGATATAAAAATTTTACAACTTTCATTAATTTTTCCGTTAAATTCCGATCGCTATTTATAGCTATAGGCTTTGCCTTTGCAGGACTTGTTATATCAAGTCCCGTTATGATTGGAACATTTAGTCCTTGTAGTTCCGACTCAATTTTCACAACAACACCATTTGGATCGATCAAAACAAAACCTCCTAGATACGGCAGGGCAGCTGCGATTTCTCTTTCCTCCACACTTATTACCATTGTTCCGGGAAGTTTGAATTTCACCCTCGCTTCCTTTACAGGAACTGTTTGCTTAATTTCTTCACTTATCAAAGCCGGTCTTATCATAAAAATATTTGTCCCTATATAGTGAGTAATTTGATTTAAAATTTCTGCATCGGGAATACTAGTATTGCCGATAATCTCAATTTTTTCCAGCTTAAACAAGGAGCTGGTAGCAGTCAGCATTATTGTAATTATACATAAAAAAGTGAACAACCTCAATAGTACTTTATAATCAATTTTCCTCTTTTTTCCATATTCATATTGCCTAAATTGCTTTATATGACCCAGCATGTCCTTTCTTCCTTTACAAAAAAGGGAGCTTTAATCTAAATTTTCAATTTTGGCTCCAAGAGTTCTGAGATTTTCGGCAAACCTTTCATATCCCCTTTCAATGTAAGAAATGCCTTCTACCACAGTTTTACCCTCAGCTGCAAGGCCCGCTATGACCAGAGCCGCGCCGGCTCTTAGATCTTTTGCTTCGACAGCGGCTCCGGTTAATTTCCTAACACCTTTAACTATTGCTGTGTTTCCATTTATCTTAATATCTGCTCCCATCCGCCTGAGTTCTTCAGCATGCTTAAAACGGTTTTCGAAAACCGTTTCGGTAATTATCGAAGTCCCCTCTGCAGTGGAAAGCAAAGCCATCATAGGCGCCTGCATGTCAGTGGGAAAACCTGGATATGGAAGAGTTCGTAGACTGTCTAGGGCCTTCAGTGGCCCATCCACCCATAGCTCTACTTTATCGTCCTTGCTTTTTATACTACAACCCATTTCCCGGAGTTTGGCCAGCACTGGTTCAATATGTTCTATGATAACGTTTTCCAGCACTATATTACCTCTGGTGGCTGCAGTCGCAGCAAGATATGTTCCAGCTGCAATCCTGTCGGGAATAACGGTATAATCTTCTATAGGTTTCAAATCATCAATAGAGCAGCCTTCTATCTTAATGGTGTCGGTGCCTGCGCCTTTAATCCGGCACCCCATTTTGTTTAAGAAATTTTGAAGGTTAACTATCTCAGGTTCTTTTGCCGCATTTCTAATTACAGTTCTACCTTCTGCCAAAACAGCAGCCAGCATCAAGTTTTCTGTAGCACCCACACTTGGAAAATCCAGGTGGATATTTGCACCTTTCAGCTTCTCAGTTTCAGCATAGATAAACCCGTGACTTTCTTTTATCTTTACACCCAGCGCTGCGAATCCCTTTAAGTGAAGGTCAATCGGCCGCGGACCTATCTCACAACCTCCGGGGTACGACACTTTTGCCTTTCCAAACCTTCCGAGCAGTGAGCCCATTAAAATTATAGAAGATCTCATTTTTCTCATTAGGTTTTCAGGTACTTCCCAACTGTTTACCTTACTGGTATCTATCGTCAATTCATTGCCGCTAAAATTAATATCTGCTCCGAGTCTCGTCAATATATCTATCATAACGTGCACGTCTTTTATATCGGGCACATTTTTAATATGGCTCTTGTTGCAATTAAGAATAGTAGCTGCAATAATAGGAAGGCTTGCATTTTTAGACCCTTGGACCTTGAGCTTGCCGGAAAGTTTGGAGCCCCCCGTAATCACATAAGCCCCCACACAATTCACCTCCGGTAAAATTACCGGGTCACGCGTACATCGCCTTAAGCTTTCTTACCGTATCATAAGCCACTGTATATATGTCGCCTGCTCCGATGGTAAATACAAAGTCCCCGCGTGAGGCTTTTTGAACTATATAATCCGGTATCTCGCCCTTATCATCGATGTAAATAACCTTTTTACCCTTGCGCTTCAATGCTTCTACAATCAACATAGATGAAACACCATCAATTGGTTCTTCTCCGGCACTGAAAATGCGCGTCACTATTACTTCATCGGCATCATCAAATGCATTTCCGAACTCTTCTGCTAAGATTTTAGTTCTTGTGTACCGGTGTGGTTGGAAGATGGCAAAAAGTTTTTTAGGGTTAAGCAGTCTTGCAGCTCTAAGGGTAGCTTTGATTTCTGTGGGATGGTGAGCATAATCATCAATAACCTTTACACCGCCAACATCTCCAATAATCTGAAATCGGCGCTTTACCCCTCGAAATACTTTCAAAGCGTTGGCAATATCCTCAATATTTAGGCCCAGTCGATGCCCCACCGCAACAGCTGCTGTTGCATTATATATATTATGCATTCCGGGCACATTGAGTTCCAGATCACCCAATAGTTCATCCTTGTAGTATACTTCAAATTTTGAACAGACACCATTTACATTTGTCGAGATGTTTTTCGGCATGTAATCAGCGGGATAATTAATCCCGTAAGTAAAGTAATTCACATTAATGCCTTTCATTATATCCCTTACGTGTTCATTGTCGGTACAGAGCAAAGCAAAACCGTCTTTTTTAATGCCCGTTACAAAGCTCCTGTATGCTTCTTTCATCACGTCCATATTTTTATAGTAATCCAAGTGATCGTTTTCTATATTAGTTACCACAGCTATATAAGGGTTGAGCTTCAAAAATGAGCCGTCGCTTTCATCGGCTTCGGCTACCATGTAATCTCCTTTTCCGAGGGTTGCATTACCTCCTATATCGTTTAGTTCACCACCGATTACTACAGTAGGATCCATCCCGCTTTTTTCAAGTACTAAAGAAATCATCGATGTGGTGGTTGTTTTCCCATGAGCTCCCGTAACTGCTATTCCTTTTTTTTGAGACATCAGCAGGCTTAGCACATCTGCCCGGTGCATAACCGGTATGTTTTCTTTGATTGCTTGTACGTACTCCGGATTGTTCGGTGGTATAGCAGAAGACACCACCACAAGATCTGCTCCTTTTACATTTTCAGCATTGTGTCCTATAAAGACCTTAGCACCCATTTTTTTTAACCGATCCAACGACTCAGAATACTTAAGGTCGGAACCTGAAACGTCATACCCCAATTCTTTTACTATTTTTGCTATTCCACTCATTCCAGCGCCACCGATACCTATAAAATGAATGCGCTTGAAATTACCCAGCAAGTTTGGTCTCTCCTTCCACCAATCCAGTATCGATTTTGAAATCAGGGAATACTATATATTATGCCGAAAGTTTAACATGTGTTACTTTCGGTTTTGTACAAGGATACTGCAATTTTATATTACCACAGGTTAAGAATTATATGAAATATATAAGGAAAATCTTAGTTCAAAAGAACGACAATTTCATCCAAAATTCTATCCAATGCATCGGTCTTTCCTAACCTTTTGCTGGCAAGGGACATCTGATCGAGTCTATTTTTGTCAAATATCAAATCTATAATCGCGCTGTAAAGCACTTGGCCTCTGAGGTCCCAATCATTGACGACAACGGCCGCGCCGTTTTTCTCCATAAATCGAGCGTTGTAGTCCTGATGCCGACCGGCAGCGGTGGGCAAAGGAACAAGGATGGCAGGTTTCCCTGCGGCTGTCAATTCAGCTATTGTAATAGCTCCTGCCCTTGAAACCACAAGGTCTGCTGCAGCTATAACATTGTGCATTTCGTAAACATAAGGCCTTATTTTAATGTGCCCGAGATTAAGAGGATTTATTCCTTTATCTTCCAGCTCCCGGATAAAACTCTCGTAATTTTTTTTGCCCGTGATGTGGAAAAGCTGGAAACTGCTGTCGTCTTTTATTCTCTCAATAAGTTCCAATACAGCCTCATTAAGCCTCTTCGCGCCCTGGCTTCCTCCGAAAGAAAGCACCACTGGCTTTTCTATATCCAAATCTAGTTCTGCTTTTGCCTTCATCTTATCGGTATAAATAATTTCGGGCCTTACGGGGTTTCCGGTTACTACCACTTTTTTCCTGGGAAAATATTTTATGGAATCCGAAAAACTTACGGCAATTTTATCCACAAACCGCGAGAGGATCCTGTTAGTGACTCCGGGCTTTACATTTTGTTCATGGATAAAGGTTGGAATGTTAAGCATTGAAGCAAAAAAAACAACGGGGCCTGCCACATAACCACCAGTACCTACAACCAGGTCTGGTTTTTCTTTTTTCAAAAAAATAAGGGATTCTATTCCGCCTAGGATCGTTTCCCTTATTGTCACAAGGTTTGACAAAGATAATTGTCTTTTAAACCCTTTTGCCCTTATCTTTTTTAGCTTAAAACCCGCTTTGGGCACAAGGTCACTTTCCAATCCCTTCTCGGTTCCAACAAAAAGTATTTCCATGTCGGGAAACCTTTTTTTCAATCCTTGACCTATTGCTATCGCCGGATAGATATGTCCACCTGTTCCTCCACCTGCGATTATTACTTTTCTTGCCATCTTATTTTGCCTCCGAATACCTGGTTATATTTAATAAAATACCTACCTCAGCCAGCGTTATAGAAAGCGACGATCCCCCGTAACTAATGAAAGGGAGAGGCATCCCAGTAGCAGGCATGGATGCAGTTACAACCGCTACGTGAATTAAAAATTGGAAGGCTATAAGGCTTGTTATGCCTGTAGCCATAAACTTACCGAAAAGGTCAGGAGCCAGCAAGGCTGCTTTGTACCCTCGCCAAATGAACACGGTAAACAAGATTATTACAAAAACTGCTCCCAGAAAACCAAGTTCTTCTCCTATTATAGCAAAGATAAAATCAGTTTGAGGCTCGGGAAGGTAAAAAAATTTCTGCCTGCTCTGTCCTAGGCCCATTCCAATTAACCCTCCAGCCCCGAGGGCATATAGTGATTGGATAATATTATAACCTTTCCCGCGAATATCTTCCCAAGGGTTCAGGAAAGATAATAATCTTACCATCCTATAAGGTTCTATAATAATTAACGCCATTACCAAGATAAGACCTACTGCTCCCAGGAAAAGCATGTGTGATATGCTGGCTCCAGCCACAAATATCATAACCATCGAAATCATAGCGATGAGCACAGCTGCGCTCAAATGAGGTTCAATAACTACAAGCCCGCAAGTTAGCCCGGTAATGAGCAAAAGTGGGAGTACCCCTTTTATAAAGCTTTTTATATCCTCCTTTTTGCGCTCAAGTGCACAGGAAAGGTAAATAACCATGCCAAGTTTTGCAATTTCTGATGGCTGGATGCTGAAAGAACCTATCCCGATCCAGCGCCTTGCCTCGTTAATCTTCATACCTATTCCTGGAATTAAAACTAATATAAGAAGCACGTACATTACGATTAGAATCGCTTTTTCGTATTTCTTGATCTGCCAGTAATCGTAATTCATAAAATATACCATAGCTATTAGGCCTAAAAAGGCAGCTATCAATTGCCTTTTTAGAAAATACAGGCTATCTTTGTGGACATAATATGCCCATACACTGCTGGAACTAAATACCATTATTATCCCAAAACATAAAAGCACAAGAACTGTTAACATAATCGTAAAATCAGGAGGCTTGCGGTACCTCACCATCAACACCTCTTTTTATCTCTTAAGCGAGCGCACCGCTTCTTTAAAAACCCGCCCGCGCTCTTCGAAACTGGAAAACATATCCCAGCTTGCACAAGCCGGTGAAAGCAGCACCGTATCCCCCGGCTCGGCAGATTTTTTAGCAATCTTCACCGCTTCATACATCGATGAGGCTTTCTCTACCTCGAAAAAACCTTCCCCTCTTGCAGTTTGTTCGATCTGATCAGCGGTTTCCCCTATAAGCACAACTTTTTTCACTTTGCCGAAAAAGGACCTAACAAAGGGCCTAAAATCCACCTTTTTATCGTAACCTCCAGCTATAAGTATTACAGGACCTTCTACAGCCTCCAATGCTTTAATAGCCGCATCAGGATTTGTTCCTTTTGAATCGTTTATAAACTTTACACCGTCTATTGTGTCAACATATTCCAGACGATGCTCTACTCCTCTGAAATCTTTAAGGGTCTCGGCAAGGTTATTCAGATTTGTTTTCGTGATCCATGCTACTGCTACAGCCGCGAGGGCGTTTTCTAAATTATGCGAACCTTTAATTCCCAGTTCCTTTGCCTCCAAAATTGGATAAATAGCCCCGTTTTCCTTTATGACGATTACTCCGTTTTTTACATAAACGCCTTTTGAGAGCTCTTCTTTTCTACTAAAAAATACCACCTTGCTCCTTGCTCTTTTTGCCAGCGTGGACACAATCGGATCGTCGTAATTTAATACCGCGAAGTCTCCTTCATCTTGATTTTCCAAAATCCTTGCTTTAGCTTCTATGTAGTTCTCGAATGTCTTATGGCGATTGAGGTGGTCTTCGGTTATATTCAAAATAACGCTTACTTTTGGTTTGAAGTATAATATATTCTCAAGTTGGAAGCTGCTAACTTCGACTACAATGTAATCCTTTTGACCGTTTTTGTCAGCCTCCTGTATCAGCGGTGTTCCAATATTCCCAGCCACAGCAATATTTTTTCCGTCATTTTTCAGTATTTCTCCTATGAGAGTGGTCGTGGTCGTCTTACCGTTGGTGCCTGTTACTGCAATTATTGGGGCCTTCGTAAACCAATATCCAAGTTCCAATTCGCTCACAACTAGAATACCCCTTCTTTTAGCTTCATCAAGGAGGGGAATGTCACTGGGCACCCCTGGACTTACTACAATTAGATCGATATCGGCAAGTAGCGACAAAGGATGGTCACCAAAGACTAATTCTATGCCTAGTGGACTTAATTTATCTATAGCCTCTTTCATTTCTTCTTTTGGCCTTATGTCGTTGGCGGTAACTTTTGCTCCCATTTCCGAAAGCTCAACCGCCGCAGCTATTCCACTTCTTGCAAGCCCTATTACTAAAACCTTTTTACCCCTTAATTCCATTATTTACCCTCCCGAAGCATCTAGTAGATCTCAGTCAGGTAAAACATTGCAATCCCCAATATTGCCGAAATTGCTGTAAAGATCCAAAATACCGAAACTACTTTGACCTCACTCCAGCCGCTGAGTTCAAAATGATGGTGGAGTGGGCTCATTTTGAAAATTCTCTTCCCTGTAGTTCTGAAAAAAGCCACCTGCAGAATTACGGAAAGAGTCTCTAAGATGAACACTAACCCTATAAATGCCAGGTAAAAATGCGTTCCTCCCAGCACTGACAGAGCAGATATAGCTCCTCCCAATCCAAGAGATCCAGTATCACCCATGAATACTCTTGCAGGATGGCGGTTGTAAAGCAAAAAACCCAAGCAAGCGCCGCTCAATGCAGAACTAAACAGGGCTAAATCCTGCATTCCCAGAAAAAAATAAATTATCGTATACGCAAAGCCTACTATTACTGAAATTCCTGAAACCAATCCGTCTAAACCGTCGGTCAAATTAACGCTGTTTACCGTTCCGATTATCACGAATATCGTGAATGGTATGTAAAGAAGCCCAATATCAATACCGCCTTTTATAAAAGGGAAAAAGACCTTTGTGGTACCCGGATAAAAGGTTAAGCCAAAAAAGGCAAGCAATATCGAAAGTGTAATTTGAAACAGCAGCTTTTGGCTTGCCCTCAATCCCAGAGATCTTTTTTTGACAACTTTAATGTAGTCGTCAACGAATCCTATAAGGCCGAACCCTGCAGCGGATAAAAGAGCCATCAGCGTGTAATAACTTCCCTTGTAAAAAAGTAAAGTAGAAAGTACAATAGCAGGTATTATCATTATTCCTCCCATGGTGGGAGTTCCGGTTTTCTTCAGATGTCTCTTAGGGCCGTCGGCTCTTACTGTCTGGCCAAACTTTAACATTTCCAACATTGGTATTACAAAAAGACCCGATAATGCTACTAACGCAAATGCGGTCGCTGCTGCAAGAAAAGCGGTTTTCATTGTTATGACCCCCTAATCAAAGAATCTATCAGCTCCTCCATTCTCATACCTCTCGATGCCTTAACCAAAATTATATCACAATTGCCAACGAGTTCTTCCAGGCAGCTTATAGCTTCTTTTTTATTGCTGAAAGTATATATAAAGCTTCTGTCCAATCCCCCTTTGACGGCACCCCTTGCCAGATCTTCTGCGTGGTTTCCAATGCATATCAGGATATTTGTCCTTTCTGCGGCAAACCTACCCACATCCTCGTGAGCCGCTGCTGCATAATCGCCTAATTCAAGCATGTCGCCAAGAATTGCTGCTTTTTTCTTACCTTTTCCCAGCTCGCTTAAAACCTGAAGAGCCGCTTTCATTGAATCGGGACTTGCGTTGTATGAATCGTCTATTATGGTGGCTCCAAAACGCGATTTTTTAAACTCAAGCCTCATTTTGGTAGGTTTCATATCCAAAAGACCTTGCCTTATTTCATCCACGCTCAAGCCAAATTCCAGTCCCACGGCGATAGCGGCCAGGGCGTTATATACATGATGGGTTCCCACCAAGGGAATTTCCACGGAAAACTCAAGCGGACCGCCTATTACTTTAAATCTTATTCCACTCCATCCAAAAGATACTATGTCCGTAGCTCTAAGGTCGCCCCTTTCAATGCCGAAAAATAAGGTTCTAGGTGTCAATACCCCTTTTTTCGCGTAAAGCTCGGGACTGTCAGCATTAAGCACCAGCAGGTCATTTTTAGAAAGCGCCTCTGCGATCTCCAGCTTCGCCTTAGCTATGTTTTCTTTTGATCCCAGTTTTTCAATGTGAGAGACTCCAATATTGGTTATAACTCCCACCCGCGGTTTTACTATGCTGGAAAGGCGCCTTATCTCTCCGAAACCACTCATCCCCATTTCTACGACTCCAACTTCGTGATCTTCTAAGCGAAAAATAGTGAGCGGTAGTCCAATTTCATTGTTCAAATTCCCCTCATTCTTCAGCACTCGATAGCGCCTACCCAAGACCGCCGCTACCATCTCTTTAGTGGTAGTTTTTCCGACGCTGCCTGTAATTGCAACAAAGGGGATAGAAAAACAAGACCGGTAATATGCGGCAAGCCGTAATAACGCTTCTTGGGTATTGCCCACGTAAATCACAGGTTTTTCAAAAACAAGATTGGAAACTTTTTCTTTTTTATCTTCAGCGCATAATGCTGCCGAAGCTCCAGCTTCAAAAGCGCTTTTTATAAAATCGTGGCCGTCGAATTTAGTGCCCACAAGCGGAACAAAAAGATCACCCCGTTTTATTGTCCTAGAATCAGTAGAAACACCCAGAATTTCCCCCGAAAACCACTTCTCCATTCGGCCTCTAGTAGCCTTAATGACTTCTTCGTAACTGAGAGGTTTCACTGTTTTCTCTCCTTTTTCTTTAAGAATTCCCTCGCGACTTCCCTATCATCAAAGGGCAATACTTTATCTTTTATTATCTGATAATTTTCGTGGCCTTTACCCGCAATCAAAATGACATCGCCCTCGGAAGCAAGCTCAATAGCCCTTTTTATTGCTTCTTTCCTATCTGGCATTCTCTCGTATTTGCTGTTTTCACTTACGCCTTTTTCGATGTCATCTATAATCGCTTCTGGATCTTCGCTCCTGGGATTGTCTGAGGTTATTATAAAGTAGTCGGAGTATTCGGAGACCACCCTTCCCATCAGGGGCCTTTTCCCCCGGTCACGGTCCCCGCCAGCTCCAAAAACTGTAATGATTCTGCCTCTTGCAAAAGATTTGATAGTACTTAATACATTTTCCAAACCGTCTGGCGTATGCGCATAGTCGACGATAACTGTAAAATCCTGTCCCTCATCCACGGGTTCAAACCTTCCCGGAACGCCTTTTACCTTTTCCAAAGCTTCAGCTATGGTATCAAGGTCAACACCCAGAATAAGGCAAGCAGAAATAGCTGCAAGGGAATTATAAACGCTAAATCTTCCCGGGACCCTGTACCTTATCTTTTTTCGTTTATCAAGAGCGCATACGTCGAAAGAAACTCCACTTTCATTTATTGTCACATTTTCTGCTTTTACATCTGCTTTTTCTTCGATAGCATACGTCAGTACCGGAATATTTAACTCCCGGCATAAGCGTCTTCCGCTTTCGTCATCTACGTTGATCACAGCTTTTCGCGAAAGGCTAAACAGTTTCTTTTTGGAAGCATAATAGTCTTCAAAATTTATATGGAAGTCCAAGTGATCCTGGGTGAGGTTTGTAAAAACTCCTACCTCAAAGTTTATATGATCTACCCGGTGAAGCTTGAGGGAGTGGGAGGAGACTTCCATTGATACGTATTCCACTCCCTCTTTTAACATTTCTGAAAAAATATGGTTCAATTCCAGTGACTCAGGCGTGGTGCGTTCGGATGGGAGGAGCCTATCTTTTATACGGACACCTATTGTACCTACCACCCCAGTTGAATAACCTGCCTCATCGAGGATGGCCTTAATAAGGTATGTGGTAGTAGTCTTTCCGTTGGTTCCGGTGACACCTACTACCTTAAGTTTCTCAGCCGGTTTTCCGAAAAATAGAGATGAAGCCTCCGATAGAGCTTTTCTGCTGTTTTTTACTTTTATGTAAAGGATATTTTCAGGCAAATCTACGTCCTTTTCACCTATAACCGCAGTAGCACCTTTCGCAACTGCTTCTGAAATGTAATCGTGCCCATCCAGCTTAAATCCCTGAATCGCTACAAAAAGGCTCCCCGTTTCCACTTTTCGTGAATCATAAGCAATACTTTTTATCTCTACATCGTCCGAACCTTTCACATCCAAAATTTCGGTCAAACTATTTATTAACTGGTTTGCTTTCATATATGTATTTTCCCTTCCTTAAAATTTAGTTTGTTTTATATTACTCTTTTTTTGTCTGCGGAGGTTCAAAAAATACCTGAACTACCGTCCCTATCTCTACTTCGGCTCCGGGCGGGGGATTCTGGCGTACCGCAAAACCGCTACCTTTAATATCTATCTTAAGTCCAACAGCATTTAATATTTCGCTAGCTTCCCTTATGGTCCGTCCGGTAAGATCGGGCACAGTAGCTGGATTTTTGTCGCTCTTTGAATCGGAAACTTTTAATATAACGGTTGAACCAGATTTTACCTCAGAATCAGGAGCGGGCACCTGATCGTATACTATCAATCCTTCTCCTTCAACCCTTGCCGAGAGTTGATGCTGTACAAGGATCCTCCGAGCATCTTCTACGTAGAGATTTCTTACATCCGGTACTTTCACTGTCTCTTTTGGTTCTTCGCTTGGAAGTTCCGGTTTTACCCCTTTGTATTTCAAAATATCGGCCATTACTTTTTGAAATACTGGAGCGGCTATTTGTCCACCATAATATATCCCAGTGGATGGCTCATCTATAATAACCAAAACTACAAACTGCGGATCGTCTGCCGGAGCAAAGCCCACGAAAGAGGCCACGTACTTACCGTCGGCATACTTTTCCGCTGTACCGGTTTTCCCGGCCACTCTATAACCTTCGACTTTCGCCCTTCCACCCGTTCCGTTTTCGACTACGCTTTCCAGGAGTTTTTTCAACTCTACTGCAGTTTCTTTCGATATGACCTGCCTTACCACCCTAGGCTTAAACTCATAAATTACTTTACCTTCCTTGTCTACTAAAGCTTTTGCCACATGGGGTGCGGGCATTTTACCGTCGTTTGCCACCGTAGCCACTGCAGTGATTAATTGTATAGGTGTAACCGAAATTCCCTGGCCGAAGGAAATTGTGGCAAGCTCTACTGGACCTATTTTTTCCGGATTAAATATACCCTTTGCTTCTCCCGGAAGGTCTATACCGGTAGTTTCCCCAAAACCGAACCCTTTTATGTACTTTATAAATTTATCTTTCCCTAATCTAGATCCAACTTCCACAAAGCCTGGATTGCAGGAATTTTGCACCACTTGGGCGAAAGTTTGGCTTCCGTGTCCCCCTGCCCTCCAGCATTTTATCCTAACCCCGGCAACTAAAATGTAACCCGGATCGTAAAATCTATCTTCGGGTCTTACAACACCTTCTTCGAGCCCTGCTGCCGATGTTACAATCTTAAAAGTTGAACCCGGTTCGTATACATCGGATACCGCACTATTTCTCCACAAAGACGAGGGGTAGTTTTTATAATCGTTGGGATCGTAATCAGGCTTATTGGCCATAGCAAGAATTTCCCCGGTTTTCGGGTCCATTACTATTATTGTGCCTCTTTTTGCGTTATTTTCGGCAATAGCTTTTTCCAATTCCCTTTCGGCAATATATTGTATCACTTTGTCAATGGTAAGTACAAGGTTTAAACCTTCTTCCGGAGGTATGTACTTCTCTAAACCAAAGGGCAGTTCTCGACTTAAGGCATCCTTTTCCGATATAATCCTGCCAGGAGTACCTTTCAAATATTTATCGTAAATCAGCTCAACCCCGTCAAGTCCCTGGCTGTCAATACCCGTAAAACCCAAGACGTGGGAAGCAAGATTTTTTTCCGGATAAAATCTCTTACTCTCTTCTGTGAAATAGATTCCTTTTAAGTTCAGCTTTCTTACTGCTTCAGCCTCTTCGTCAGTAATTTTTCTTTTAATAAATATAGATCCCTTTTTCTTAGTTTTTGCATCTTGGAGAGTTTTTACCAGCGCTTCTTTATCAATATTCAAGACAGGCGACAAGAGAGAAGCTGTTTTTTCCACATCTTTTATATCCGGGGGACTTGCCATAACCGACTTTACGCTGGCACTTATGGCTAGAGGGTTCATATTCCTATCGTAAATCGTACCTCTTTTCGGCTCGACCGGTGCATCCCTTGTCCACTGTTCTTTGGCTTTTTGTCTTAGCTCGTCACCGCGTACAAACTGAATCCAGAAAACCCTTCCCATTAGCACGATGTTCATTACAAAGCAAAACAAGAGTAGAAATACGAGCCTTTTCTTCACTGTTGAACTGCCATGGGTCATGGAAAAATCCCCCTGAAAAAATTGCTTATCTTTTTTCTATATAAACTATCTGATCTTCGCCGGGTTCTTGCATTTTTAGATTGGTTTTGGCTATCGTTTCTATCCTTTCCGTTGATTTGAGGTTTGCGATTTTGACCTTCAAATTCTCGTTTTCACTTGCGATTCTCATTACTTCTGCTCTCATTTTCTCTAGCCTGTATTGACTCTCAATTATAAAAGCGAACCTGGTCAAAAGAACGATAAAAGCTAAAGTCACCATTATTATGCCAACTATATAACGAGCTTTTTCCCTGGATTGAACTTTTGTCCTGGGTCTTGTGTATTCCCTATGACGTGGTAGATATTCTCCGGCTAATCTTCGGTATGAAGGTTTTGGCGCTACTACCACTTTATTCACTCCCTTTCATATTTAGAACTTAGCTTCTCAGCGGCTCTCAACTTAGCACTTCTTGCTCGAGGATTGGCATTAATTTCATCTTGGGATGGTAACACAGGCTTTGGCGTAAGTATTTTCAAAATCTTCCTGCCTTTGCAGATGCATACAGGACTTTCTTTAGGGCAGGTACACCCCCTTGCCATTTCCCTGAAAGTATGTTTTACAATCCTGTCTTCCAAGGAATGGAATGTAATAACACATATCCTACCGGTGGGTTTTAAAAGATCCACGGCATCTTTTAAGCTGGCTGATAGGGCTCCGAGTTCATCGTTAACGTAAATCCTAAGAGCCTGAAAAGTCCTTTTGGCAGGGTGAGGTCCTTCTCTTCTGGCTCTCGCAGGGATAGCTGCTTTTATAATATCCACCAGCTCACCGGTAGTTTCTATAGGCTTTATCCTTCTTTTTTCGCAAATAAATTCTGCTATTTTATCCGCCCAGCGTTCTTCCCCGTATTCTTTCAATATTTTTGCAAGCTCTCTTTTTTCCATTTTGTTTACGACATCTTTTGCGGTGATCTTTTGGCTTTTATCCATTCTCATATCCAAAGGCGCATCCTGCATATAAGAAAATCCCCGGCTTTTCTCATCCAGCTGATACGATGATACTCCAAGATCGAATATTACGCCGTCAATGTGCTGCAAACCAAGGTCATAAACGATTCGTTTTATATTCTTGAAATTATCATGGATGATAATTGCATTGGGGAATGAAGAAAACTTTTCTCTTGCATTTTTTATAGCATCTTCGTCCCGATCTATTCCTATGGCTTTGCCGTTTGCACCTATGTTTTCCAGGATTTTTGAAAAGTGACCCCCCCCACCCAACGTAGCATCGACGTAAATTCCTCCGGGTTTCGGATCGAGAAATTCAATAGCTTCTTTTAGCAATACTGGTTTATGAAAAAATTCCATCCTGCATCACCTATATGCCTAACTCCACCATGTTCTCAGCTATTTCTTCGTAAGAACCCTCGGCCTCTTTACTGTAGATTTCCCATTCTTCTTTGCTCCATATTTCTGCCCTATTTGAAACTCCTATTATTACCACGTCCTTTTCTATCCGGGCGTATTCTCTCAACATTGGAGGGATCAATATTCTTCCTTGTTTGTCCATCTCTACTTCTGAAGCCCCCGAAAAGAAAAGCCTAATGAAGGCCCTGGCATCCTTTTTGGTAAGAGGAAGCGCTTTTAATTTCTGCTCTAAGAGAATCCACTCATCTTTAGGATAGACAAACAAACAGCGGTCTAAACCCTTGGTGAGAATAAAGGTCTCTCCCAACAGTTCCCTAAACTTTGAAGGAATTATTAACCTTCCCTTTGAGTCCAGCGAATGCTGGAACTGACCCATGAACATATTTATGAGCTCCCCTTCGGAGGCTTTTCCTCCACTTCCCTCCACTTTATACCACTTTAACTATTCTACGGAATGGTTTTAAATTCCTTCCTGGCGACAAAAAAATACAATAAAAAAAAGTGAGGCTTTTGCCTCACTTTTTTCGCCAAAAAGTACTATATTTTTATTTATTCTTTTTCTTTTGGATAAACTGTCGATACAGCCATCCGGTTAAAATCAAAAAATTCGTATAGCCTACAATTGGCTTCTTCGAAGGTAATTCTTTTTAAAGTTTCCGGAAAATCAAATATGTTTATATTCCGATGGTAATAAGATACAAAAGAATTAGCAATAAACTCTAGGGAATCAAATCCCTGAATAAAGTCTCCCAGGAATTTCTTTTTAACTCTTTCAAAGTCCTCTTCATTTAAACCCTTTACTTTTACTTCATTGAGGCTATTTACTAGTTCATCTTTTAGTTTCCCGGGATCCTTAGTTTCTCCGCCTATTGTGCAAAAACCGTAATCTCTTTGACCTTCGTAGCTGAAACCGAATCGGTCATCGATAAGCCCCTCTTCATAGAGCTTTTCATAAACAGGTGAGCTTTTACCAAAAATAACCTCGAGCAATAAGTTCAATGTAATTTCCTTTTTCAGAAGCTCTGTCCCATCATAACCTACATCCGCATCTTTAAACCCCAGCAGGAAAAGAGGACGGCTTACCGAAAGTTTTACATCAATATGAGGCATATTGACTGTATTTGGTTCTTCCGGATAAATTCTTATGATTTCGTCTTGAGGTGGCAGGTTTTTCTTCTCTTCGTGTTCCATTATAATTTCAAAAACCTGATCAGGTTCCACTGCACCGGTCACAAAAATCACCATATTGCTTGGGTGGTAAAAGGTATTATAACACTTATACAGGGTATCGACATCTATCTTTTGAATCGAATCTACCGTACCTCCTATATCCTCCCTCACCGGATGCTTGTGGTAAAGGGCTCTCAGGAGATTTAGCATAACCTGCCATTCGGGATCATCTTCGTACATCCGCAATTCCTGGGTGATGATGCCTTTTTCCTTTTCCACACTCTCTTTTGTAAAATAGGGTGTCTCCACAAATTCCAGTAAAAGTTTCAAATTTTCTTCAAAAGCTGATGTGGCGGAAAAAAGATATGTCGTACTTGTATAATTAGTATATGCATTTGAAGAAGTACCAAGCTCTGCGAATTTATCGAATACATTGCCGTAAGGCATTTCAAACATTTTATGTTCTAGAAAGTGAGCTATTCCCTCTGGAACTTTTAACCTTTCTCCAGTAGCCGGCACCACAAACTCGCTGTCTATAGAGCCGTACTTGGTGGAATAAATCGCATACACTTTGTTGAAATTTTTTTTCGGCAGAACAAACGCTTTTAAACCGTTATCGAATTTTTGGTAAAATAGATTTTCGCCGATCTGATTCATAGGCTTTCACCCCGACTATTTTTGTTAAGAAAATATACGGTATCTAACTTTATTTTTTGAGCCACATTTACCACATCTTCTTTTGTAACGCTTTGAACTTTTGCGATAATTTCCTCTATTGACTCCTCTATCCCGTTAATAATTCCGTCAAGGTAAAGGCTTATAATCATAGATGGACTATCGGCCGCTTCTTTTAGAGAATTGATAAGGGATTTTTTGGAGCTTTCAAACTCGTAATCGGAAAACAGCCCTTCCTTTATATCCCTAATCTGCTTTTTGACTATGTCAATGGTCTTTTCCACCTTATCGAAGTCAATGCCACAGCTTATCAGCATTAACCCTTTACTTTTTTCAAGTCGTGAAAAAGCATAGTATGCTAGGCTTTCCTTTTCCCGCACATTCTGAAACAGCTTGGAGTGAGGGCCTCCTCCCAGGATGCTGTTATATACCATGAGAGCGTAAAAATCTTCATCGCCGTAACGGGTACCCGTCCTGAACCCCATGGAGAGTTTTCCCTGATTTACGTCTTGTTTTTCTTCTACAAATTTTTCCTGTTCAACCTCCTTTACCATGATAGTCTTGGCAAGCTCTTTTTCCTTTCGCTCGAACGAAAAAAGACCATTTAGTTTTACATATATTTGTTCTTCATCCACTTCACCCAAGACGAAAATATCCATCGGGTTACTGCTAATCACCGTTTTATAAAAACTATAAAGGTTTTCGCTTCCTATTTCAGAAAGATCAGTGACGCTGCCATATTTATATATGCTGAAAGGCTCTCCCTTGCACATCTCTTGAAAACATCTTTCGATAGCATAATTGAATTTATCGTTGAAGAGTGCTTCAATTATTCTTCTTAACACATCCTTTTCTTGTTCAACATAATCCTTCTTGAAGGCGGAACCTTCAGTCAACGGATTAAGGATAATATCTTTGAAAAGCCTAAGGCCTTCATCAATAATGTTATTTTCTGCCCCCGTGTACTTTGGGTTTACCACTTCAATAAAGAACTGAATTATCTGCCTTTCGCCTTTCTTTATTATATCGGCTCCAAAATCGGCTCCGTAAAGTTCTTCCAAGTAACGGCTGATCAGTCTTGAATTTGGAAAGTTTAAGCTTCCGCGTTTTAAAACAAAAGGCAAAAGAGCCGTCTTTGTGGCCGTGCTTTTTTCTAAGTTCTGATGTATGAAAGCACAGATCGTTATTGTCTTAAACTTATCAGTTGAACATGTATAAAGGTTTATTCCGTTGTCTAAGATCCTGCGTGAAAAAACACTACTCAAACCTCCTACCTCCTCTTGCAAAATAAATTCACTCCATTATTTCTCCTTTTATTAAAAAAATCCTCTTAAAAACGTTTAAATAGGCGCCACTTTTAGTTTATGCCATAATTTTGGAAGTTAGTTATCGAGAAAAAAGAATTGAAAAAAATTACGGTTTATAGTATAATATTTTCCGTCGGGACGTAGCGCAGTTTGGTAGCGCGTTCGGTTCGGGTCCGAAAGGTCGTGGGTTCAAGTCCCGCCGTCCCGACCATTTTTTATTTTTCATAAGCTAACTGTAAAAAAGAAGGTAAGCAAACCTAACGATTAAGGTGCTTACCTTTTTATTTTTTATTCTTTTTTACTAGACAGCATAGAACCTGCAGCGGTTTTTATGGCGTTTAAAGTCATTCCCATAAACCCCTTATATCTTGAGAAAATGTCCTCGAGAGCGTTCAGTACCTCGTCTATATCCTCTTTTGAAACAATCAAAGGTGGTTCCATCCTTATAACATTTGGATTGTTGAGGGTATAAGCGGTGATTATTCGGTGTTTGTTTAGCAACTCTCCTGCCACCAAGGCCCCGGTGAATTCTTCGTAAAACTTATTGATTATACCTCCTGTTATCTTATTGATAAACCCTTTTACCGGTGGCTCGAACTCTATACCTATCATCAATCCCCTGCCACGGACTTCCTTTATAATACCATATTTTTCTTTTAGAACTCTTAGCTTCCCGAGGAAATAATCTCCTAATTCGGCAGCTCTTTCGGGCAGCTTTTTTTCTTTTATAGCGTTGATAGATGCTATACCTGCAGCACAAGCTAAAGTGTTTCCGCCAAAAGTCGAAGTGTGCAGCAGACATTTTTCCATTCCCGAATAAGCCCTTTCCCAAACTTCATCGGTGGTTATGAACGCTCCAACGGGCATCACGCCGCCTCCCAGGGATTTAGCCACGCACATTATATCAGGCGTTACTCCTTCTTCCTCACACGCGAACATCCTGCCTGTCCGACCGAACCCGGTCTGGATTTCATCTACAATTAGCAGAGCTCCGTATTTGGTACAAAGCTCCCTTGCACCCTTTAAAAACCCCTTTGGTGGAACAATAATTCCCGCCTCTCCTTGTATTGGCTCTACAATAAATGCAGCCACATCGCCTTCTTTTAACTTTCCTTCGAGAGATTCGAGATCTCCGTACGGTATGCTTTCAAATCCCGGCACCAGCGGTAAGAAGGGCGTTTTATATTTGTCCCTTCCGGTAGCTGATAAAGCCCCAAAAGTTTTCCCATGAAAGGACCCATTGCAGGAGATTATCCTATGCTTTCGCGTAGCTGCTCTCGCTGTTTTGAGCGCCCCTTCCACCGCTTCCGCACCGCTGTTGCAAAAAAAGCTGTGCTTTAAGCCTTCAGGTGCTACCTGCGAAAGATTGTGAGCTAGAGCCGCTGCATAAGGATTTATAGTGGCTTGTAGCAGATTTGGCTTTTGACTTATCTTTTTCAAAGCTTCTAGCACTTCAGGTGGATTATGCCCCAAGTTAAGGGCACCATAGGCTCCTAAAAAATCCAAATACTTTTGCCCTTTTTCATCCCACACATAACACCCTTCAGCCCTTATGTAAACCCTGTCGAAATTTAAAAGCCCCATAATGGAAGCAAGTCCTGGATTTACGTATTCGGAATAAAGTTTTTTTATGTCAGCCCTGCTTAACTTTTCGACATCATCGATTTTTAAAAGTGCCATAAAATACACCTCGCAAATAATTCTTAAAACAATTATATTAGACAGCAAAAAATAAGTCAAAATAAAAAAATGCTGCTTTTACTGCAGCATTTTACGCAAATATTATTTCGATTATTCCGCTTTTGCCTCGGCTCTGTGATAGGCCACAATAAGTTTATCAAGCTTTATACTCAAAGCATATACTTCACGCGCTAATAGATTTTTTTTCTCTAGCTTTTGGTTCAACTCATTTTTCAACTTCCCTATTTCCTGGTTGAGATGAAACAACATCGGAACCATGGAGATACCCCTTTTTAATCACCGTTTTTACAGAGCAGATTTTATCATAAACGACCTACGTATTCAACATTCATATTTGCCATTTATTCCCATATTTTTGCGTAATTTTTATATTACTTCCAAATTTTATCTGTTATTACATCAATCACCATTTTGGGCATATGAAAATTGTCGTTTTTTGCATTTTATTAACAAATTAACCTATTTTTCTTATTTTCTTTACTTGTTTTTACCGCAAGATAAAGCGCATATTCTATCCTCTTTTTCTGCATGCTGCAAGCTATATCATAAGGAATGTTAAGATCGCCATTTACCTGGTAATTGTTCGCGTTACATCCGCCACTGCAGAAAAATTTGGCCCAACACGATGCACAATTCTGTTTTGCAAGCACATGGGTGTCCTTTAATTTATCAATAACCCCGTCGTCTAGCTTCTTTTCGAATACGTTCCCCAAGAGAAACTCTTTATAGCCTATAAATTGATGACAGGGGTAAATTTGGCCATCGGGGGTAACAGCAAGATATTCTCTCCCTGCTCCGCATGCTGATAGTCTTTTTTGGATACATGGACCTTTGTAGATATCGATATTAAAGTGATAAAACCTAAAGGGATTTTTGCCCGAGGCCCTTCTTTTGACATATTCTTTAGCTATTCTATCGTACTGCTGGTATATAGTCTCTAAATCTTCGTGCCCGATAAGAAAATCTTTATCCGCTCCTACGACAGGTTCAATGGATATTTCTTCAAATCCCAGATCCGCCATGTGAAGTGCGTCTTCGGCAAAGTCCAAATTGTGTTTTGTAAATGTCCCCCTAACGTAGTAATCTTTCCCGTCTCTTTTCCTGAGCTCAACTACCTTTTTTATATTTGAAACAACCTGATCGTAAGTTCCCGATCCATTAGCCCTTATCCGCATTTTATCATTAACATTTTTCCTCCCATCTAGACTCATCACTATATTATCCATATTGTTATGGAGGTAATCGACTATCTCGCTGTTAAGGAGGGTACAGTTGGTCGTAACAGTAAAGTGGAATTTTTTCCCGCAAGACTCCTCTATGCTTTTTGCGTATGAAACCACATATTTAATCGTATCAAAGGCCATCAGCGGCTCTCCGCCAAAAAAATCAATTTCAACATTTTTTATATCTCCTGAATGTTCTATTAGAAAATCCACAGCAGCTCTTGCCACTTCTTTGTCCATCAACTGCCTTGCACCGTGGTAATCTCCTTTCGATGCAAAGCAATACCTACATCTCAAATTGCAATCGTGAGCCACATTAAGGCACAAAGCCTTTACATATTTTTTCTGCTTTAAACTCTCAAGGGCTTCCTCAAGGTCCGCCTCGGTAAAAATAAGCCCCTGTGCTTTCAAGGTATCAAGTTCTTTTATCGCTTCAATAATGTCCGATTCCTTATATTTACCGTTTAATCTACTGACAATATCCCGGGGGGATGTTTCTCCGTAAAATTCCAACACATCGTAAACCAAATCATCTACCTCAAAAATTGAACCGCTATTAACGTCTAAAGCCATTTTGGTGTCCCATATTTGGAAAGTATGTACTTGAGGCTTTACCACCTTTATCTCTCCCTTCTAGTATTGGACTTGACAAACGTACAAAACCGTTGTATAAAATCTTTGTAAACTATAGTAAATGATGCCGTTTAGGAGGTGCAATTGATGCCGCTATACGAATATAGATGCGAAAAGTGCGGTGACTTTGAAAAGGAACAAGCAATAACTGAAGCTCCTTTAGAAAGCTGTCCAACTTGTGGAAATCCCGTAAAGCGTTTGATAAGCAGAAATGTAGGCTTAGTTTTTAAAGGTTCGGGATTTCACATAACTGACTACGTTTATAAAAATTCTTCCGAAAGCACATCTGAAAACAAATCATCCAGCGATAATTAAAGAAAAAAGACGGTGTAAAAACTTAAAAACTCAAGGCCGAAGGCCTTGAGTTTTTCATTTTAAGGATGAGTAGGTCTGTAAGCCGAGTTCTGTCGAGGATGGTCATCTATCTTGGGTGCCAGTTACCTGACACCTCTAGCGACCATACCCGGGAGCGCGGCGGGCCACCGCATATGCTCCCCTATTTGGTCTTGCTCCAGGTGGGGTTTGCAGAGCCGGCCAGTCGCCTGACCGCTGGTGAGCTCTTACCTCACCTTTCCACCCTTACCCGATGGGAAATACGTTCCCACCAGGCGGTATATTTCTGTTGCACTTTCCTTGAGGTCGCCCTCACTGGGTATTACCCAGCACCCTGCCCTGTGGAGCTCGGACTTTCCTCGGGCATAAGCCCGCGACCATCCGACCTACTCATCACCATTTTGCCGGAAGAAGATTATAACATGACTATGTTTAAATGTCAATGACCTCTTCATCATTGAGAGCAAGGTCAATACCTTCATTAGCGAGCTCATCAGCCCTCTTATTCTGTTCCCTTTTGATGTGATTTATGCTGAATTTTTTGAATTCCTGTACTAACTGGGTAACCTGATTATAAAGGCGTTTTATCCCCTCGTTTTTAATCTGATATTCTCCGTTTATTTGTTTGACCATAAGCTCGCTGTCGGAAAAAACTTCTATTTCCTCACAACCCATTTCGAGCGCCTCTTTCAGAGCAGTAACTAAAGCAGTATACTCAGCTATGTTATTTGTCGTCTGCCCGATGTAGTCGCTCACTTCCTTTAGAACATTACCTTTTTCATCAAGCATAACTATGCCTATCCCCGCATCTCCCGGATTTCCCCGAGAGGCACCGTCTATAAATACTCTTAGCTTTTCCATAATACCTCCTGTTATATTTTAGATGTGTATTCTACCGCAAATATCACGATATACTATGCTCCTATGGGCGCTCACCCCCTGAAACCATTGGCAGCGATGAATCTTGAGTGATTCCACTTCATTATTTTATCAATTTCAGCTTTTTTTTTCAATCTCAATTGATTGTACTCTTTTTTTATTTTTCTGATTTGACCATTGACTTTTGAGCTTGCATCCCGTCAAAAAATCTCAAAGGGATCTCCCTCATCAAAAACCGCTACCAAAACCTCTTCGCCTAGAGTGGCCAACTCCTTTTTCAAATAATCGGCCAAAAAGTAAACAATTAACCTTTCCGTCGAGTAATGACCGGCATCTATTAATGCCATGCCAGCACTTCTTGCTTCCTCAGCCTCATGATATTTTATATCTCCGCTTATGTAAACGTCCGCACCGTAAAAAGCAGCTTTTGGGATAAGATTCCCTCCAGCTCCTCCGCATAACGCAACTTTCGAAACTTTTTTAGTAAGCTCTCCTACTACTCGTAGCGAGTTCACTTCAAGTTTCTGCTTTATCACCTGGCATAATTCCTTTAAAGTTATGGGCTCCTTGAGATAACCTATACGACCCAGTCCAAAGGAATATCCTTTATTTTCCACAGGATACACGTCGTAAGCCACTTCTTCATAAGGGTGTACCTTGAACATAGCGTTTAATATTTTTTTAACCTGTGATTCGGGGGCTATGGTTTCAATTCTTATCTCTTCCACTTTCTCTAACTTCCCTATCCCCCCTATAAAAGGGTTCGATCCCTCGAGAGGTCTGAAAGTACCTATGCCAGATACATTAAAGCTGCAGTGGCTATAATTCCCTATATGGCCTGCACCGGCATTCCCCATTGCGTCCCTTACAGCGTCTTCATACCCTTTTGGGACGTATACTACGATTTTTTTCAGCGGTTCCTCAAAAGTTTGTTCCAAAACCTCTACGTCCTCAAGATCCAGGCTCTTTGCTAAAAGATCGTTAACTCCGTTCGATGTCACATCCAGATTTGTATGAGCACAATAAACCGCTATATCATGCTTTATGGCATCGTAAATCATCCTGCCAAAAGATGAATCTCGCTTTATCGATTTTAAAGGTTTAAAAATAAATGGATGGTGCGAGATTATCATGTCCACGCCGTTTTTTATAGCATGATCAATAATACCTGGTGTCACTGTCAAAGTGACAAGAATTTTTTCCACTTTTGCAGAATAATCTCCAATAATCAAGCCTACGTTATCCCATTCCAGAGCAAGTTTTCTAGGAGCAAGCCTTTCTATAATATTAATTACCGTCTGGCAGCTTGCCATTTTTTAAAACCTCCTGCAATAATACTATCTCTTTTTTTATGGATTCTCTAGCCCCTGCGGCATACACACTATTTTTGCCTTCCAATTTCGTTAATTTGAGAAAAAGCTGGTTGATACGAGCTTTTAAGTAGCTTAAGACTTCCGGAGTTCTTTTTTTCTTCAGAACAGGACCTACAACTACGTCGACATCGCTAAAAGAAACCGGTTTTCCTTTTTTCGCCACCATTACTTCATAGAATCTATTTCCACTAAAGACCACGTGCTCTTCTATAATGTTAAAGTGCTCCTCCAAGAGAGCTTTTCTCAATTTATGGAGGTTTTTCATGGGCTGAAGGATGATTGCAGAAAGAGTGTTTACGATATCAGGAGATTTCTCTATTATATTCCATATAGTTTCTCCCCCTAATCCGGCGATCACAGCTATTTCCACTTCGCCGGGCTTTATGGGGACAAGGCCGTAGCCCAGCCGGACTTCGATAAATTCCTCCAATCCGACTCTTTTTACATTGTCCCTGGCTCTCGTCCAGGGTCCAATTCTCGCCTCAACGGCAATCACCTTGCTCGAAATCCTATTTTTAACCAAATAGATAGGTAGATATGCGTGATCAGTACCAACGTCTGCTACAGCACTCCCGGGAGGTACCAAATGAGCTATCGCCAACAACCTTTCGCTTAACTTCATTTTTTCCACCTAGCAAAAAAGCGGGATTTTCCCGCTTTTATTCAAGAAAGTCCTTCAATTTTTTACTTCTGCTCGGGTGGCGCAGTTTCCTCAAAGCCTTAGCTTCAATCTGCCGGATTCTCTCTCGAGTAACCCCGAAGACCTGCCCCACTTCTTCAAGGGTTCTGGGCTTACCATCATCAAGACCAAAACGCAACCTCAGCACTTTCTCCTCCCGCGGAGTTAAGGTTTCCAGGACATCTTCCAACTGTTCTCTCAGGAGCCTGTAAGCAGCTGCATCGGCTGGTGCTTGAGCTTCCTCGTCGGGTATAAAATCTCCGAGGTGGCTGTCTTCCTCTTCTCCTATTGGTGTTTCAAGTGAGACAGGTTCCTGGGCAATTTTCATTATCTCTCTTACTTTCTCTACCGGCATCTCCATTTCTTCCGCAATTTCTTCTGGCGTAGGATCCCTACCCAGTTCTTGCAGCAGCTGTCGCGAAACTCTAATCAGCTTATTAATAGTTTCTACCATGTGCACCGGAATCCTGATTGTCCTTGCCTGATCTGCGATGGCACGGGTTATGGCTTGTCTAATCCACCAGGTGGCATAGGTGCTGAACTTATATCCCTTCCGGTAGTCGAACTTCTCCACTGCTTTAATGAGACCCAAGTTTCCTTCTTGGATGAGGTCTAGGAATAACATACCTCGTCCCACGTATCTTTTTGCGATGCTCACTACCAACCTCAGATTAGCTTCTGCTAGACGCCTCTTTGCTTCTTTGTCTCCTTTCTCAATGCGCTTTGCTAATTCAATCTCTTCTTCGGGTGTGAGGAGCGGTATTTTGCCAATTTCTTTCAGGTACATTCTTACAGGATCGTCTATTGCCACTCCCTCTGGAACTGAAAGGTCCAGCTCTTCTTCCGGAATATCCTCCAGTAAGGATTCGGGTATATCGTCGGGCTCGTTTATAATTTCTATCCCCATTTCCTCGAAAGATTCATAAATTTTATCTATTTGATCGGGATCCAGATCTTCAAATTCTGCGAGGGTATCCATTATTTCTTTGTAAGTTAAAACTCCTGTCTTCTTACCTTTTTCTATAAGCTCCTTTACCGCTCTCATCTTATCAGCCTTTTTATCCTTCTTTTTCTCTTGTTTGGATTTTTTTTCAGGCTCTTTATCATCTTCCTTTTCCATTTCGGCATTAGTCTTTTCAATTTCCTTCTCTTTCGCCATCAGATTCCCCCCTTCCCAGAAACGTCTGTCTTCAATTGTTCCATTTCACACCTTAGCTTGTGATAGGTATTCAGAAGGCTGAAAGCTTTTTTTACTTCACCGATTTTCTCCGCCTGGTGGATTTCGCTTCGGATTTTCTTTATGGCATATTTTAAATAATTTTCTTTTACCCTATTAATCAATGCATCTACCATCTCGCCATCTACCTTTTCTTTTTCCATAAGTATGTTTGCCAGTTCAGAAGCTGTTTCTTGATCATCTTCTAATTTCAGTAAGATGCTTTGAGGCGTGACAGCCTCGTTTTTTTGCGCCATTTCAATTATTATGGCGGCAATTTTCCTGTGCCTTGTGTCTACGAAGTTATCAGCTGCTAGTTTCCCCATGATTTTATCCCTAGCTTCGTCATCCTCTATCATCATTTTTAGAAGATTCCTTTCTGCCTCACAAAAACCCGCAAGAACTTCTTTTCTTGTCAATTCTTTATTATTATCCCTTAATTGTCTATTTTTATACTTAAAGCCAATGTTTGGCATGGTTGTCTTATTTCGGATTCTATTAATATCCTCGTAAAGAGCTTGTTTTGGAATATTTAACTCTTCGGAAAGCTTTTGCACATAAAGTTCTCTTTCCACTCCTTCTTCGATGTCTGCTATAATAGAAACAGCTCTCTTTATAAATTTTAATTTTCCATCCCGGGTGCTCAAGTCAAGGCCATATTTCGCCAAATTTAGCTTATAATCGACAAAATAGCACGCCGAGGTTATTAATTCTTCAAAAGCCTCTTTCCCCCTCGCTCGGACAAACTCATCGGGATCCTTACCTTGAGGCAAAGAAAGAACCTTCACTCGTAAGCCTTCTTGGGCTAGTATCCCAATCCCTCGAAGCGTAGCGGATTGTCCCGCCGTATCGGCATCATACGCGATAATAACCTCTTCTGCGTATCTCCTTAGAATTTTTGCATGCTGTTCGGTCAGCGAAGTTCCTAGCGATGCCACAGTTTGTGTAAAGCCATGCTGGTGTAACGAGATACAATCCATGTATCCTTCGACAAGAATTACTCTTAGTTCTCCTTTCTTTATCATGTGCAGTCCATAAAGGTGTTCCCTTTTGTTAAAAACAGGGGTTTCAGGAGAATTAAGGTATTTGGGTTCCCCGTCGCCCAAAATTCGCCCTCCAAAACCTACAACACTTCCCGTTACATCTTTTATGGGGAAAATAACTCTATTTCTAAATCTATCATAATAGCCTTTCCCGGTGTTTTTTGAGACCACCAAGCCGGCCTTTAAAAGCGCATCCTCTCCTATCCCTTTCGAGCGCATGAATCTTATCAGTCCATCCCAATATGGCAATGCGTATCCTATGCAAAACTTCTCTATTGTTTCCGGCAGGATGCCCCGACTTGCCAGATATTCCCTCGCTTTCTTACCTTCCTGTGTTTGGAGAAGGTTGTAATGATAGTATTCTGCTGCTAGCTTGTTAATTTCTAAAATTTCCCGCTTTAACTTGAAGGTTTCCGACACCTTTCCCCATCTTTCATCTTCCGGCAGCCTTACACCTACTCTTTCTGCCAACCACCGCAAAGCTTCCGGGAAAGTCCAATTTTCCTTTTTCATTAGAAAGGTAAAGATATCCCCGCCGACTCCACAGCCAAAGCAGTAAAAAAGTTGTTTTTTCGGATTTATGGTAAATGAAGGTGTTTTCTCCGAATGAAAAGGGCACAGCCCCACATAATTTTCGCCGCGTTTTTTCAGCGAAACATAATCAGACACAATTTCTACAATATCTGCCCTGTTTTGAACTTCCGTTATTAGTTCCTCTGGATAGAGGCCCATCGTGCCCACCTGCCTAATTCAAAAAAAATCTCCCCCTATCGCTTCTTGCCAAATAACTTGGGGCAGACCTGGTAAGAATCAATTAAATAAAAAATAATGTATGCTTAACTTCCGCATAAATGTTTATTCTACATTAACAGCAGATATTCCTTCTTTTTAACTAAAAATTAATTCTCTCATTTATTTACTAGTATTTATAGGCCAGGACGAAGGCACAAAAATTTCCCTGAATTTATGAATCGCAAAACTGTCTGTCATTCCTGCAATGTAATCGCAAACTCCCCTTTCTATCCCCTCTTTTTCGGCAATTTTCACAAACTCCTCCGGCATAGAATTCAAATTTTTTGAAAAGTATTCAAACATTAACTCCAACATTTTTTGCGCTTTGACCTCTTGTGATTTAGCGCTGGATCCGATGTAAACCCTTTCGAACAAGAAATTTCTGAGTTCCACTGTTGCCGAATATACCTCTTCACTCATTCGTACAAAAGGCTTATCGAAACTTTCCTTAATAATATCCTTTATCATAGTATCTATGCGTACTGCATGGCTATTCCCGAGGATTTTTATGGGACCTTTCGGTAGATCCGCTTCTTTAAGTATCCCTGCCCTGATAGCGTCGTCTATGTCATGATTTATATAGGCTATCCAATCAGCTATCTTTACAACCTGGCCTTCTAATGTCGCAGGATTACCCCGGGTGTTATGGTTACGGATGCCATCTCTCACTTCCCACGTCAAGTTCAGTCCTGTCCCGCGCTCAAGGACATCCACAACTCTGAGACTCTGCTCTTCGTGCCTGAAGCCTTCCTTCATAAGCCTATTCAGCACCACTTCTCCTGAATGGCCAAAAGGGGTGTGGCCAAGATCATGCCCCAATGCTATGGCCTCCGTGAGGTCCTCATTGAGCCTTAGCGCCCGCGCTATTGTTCTTGCTATTTGAGCAACTTCCAGAGTATGGGTTAATCGTGTTCTATAATGATCTCCTTCTGGAGATATGAAAACCTGAGTCTTGTGTTTCATTCGCCTGAAAGCCTTCGAGTGAAGAATTCGGTCCCTATCCCTTTGAAATTCAGTTCTAATTTCGCACTTTTCTTCAGGAATTTTCCGGCCCTTTGATTTACTGCTTAGCATTGCGTAAGGGGAAAGCGTTTTCTTTTCCAGCTCTTCTGTCATTTCCCTGATATTCATATACAACGCCCTCCATTGAAATTTAAAAAATTATCTAACCTTTATTATAAAACAAAAAAAGAGAGGCTTGATAGCCTCTCTTAGCAGTTCTTCTTTTCCTTAAGCGTCGCGTGGGCCGCTGCAAGTCTCGCTATAGGAACCCGGTAAGGTGAACAGCTCACATAATCCAGTCCTATCTCATGGCAGAATTCTATAGAACTTGGTTCTCCTCCGTGTTCACCGCATATACCTACGGTAAGCTTTTCTTTTACGTTTCTAGCCAAGCTTACGGCAGTCTTCATGAGAGATCCTACGCCTTTCCGGTCAAGGACTATAAAGGGATTTTCAGGCAGGATCTTCTTATCTACATATTCCGGCAGAAATTTGGCTTCTGCGTCATCGCGGCTAAATCCGTAAGTAGTTTGCGTAAGGTCATTGGTTCCGAAGGAGAAAAAGTCAGCGTATTCGGCTATTTCATCGGCTGTTACACATGCTCTTGGTATTTCGATCATCGTGCCAATGCTGTACTCAACCTTTACTCCCTCTTCGCTTATCACCTGAGAAGCGATATTTTCTACCAGTTCTCTCAGTAGTTTTAATTCGTTGACATTGCTGACCAACGGAATTTCTACTTCTGGTATTGTCCTAATACCCTTTTTGGCTAAATTGCATGCTGCTTGGAAAATAGCTCTGACCTGCATTTCGTAAATTTCTGGATACAATATTCCAAGCCTGCACCCTCTTAAACCAAGCATCGGATTGAACTCCTTGAGCGCCTTTACCCTTTTTAGCATTTCCTGCTTTTTCTCAAGATTTTCCATGTCGCCTTTTGCTTTAAGTTCTGCAATTTCCTCTTTAAGTTCGTCCTCATCCGGCAGGAATTCATGAAGTGGAGGATCCAGAAGTCTTATCGTCACCGGCAGATCCTGCATTGCCTCAAGAATACCTTCAAAATCTTGCCGTTGGAAATCCAAAAGTTTAGCTAAAGCTTTTTCCCTTTCTTCTCTCGTCTCAGCCATAATCATTTCCTGAACCACAGGCAGGCGGTCCTGTCCCATGAACATATGCTCAGTTCTGCAAAGGCCAATGCCTTCAGCGCCAAAGTCTCTCGCGAGTTTTGCATCTTGCGGTGTGTCAGCGTTGGCTCTGACGGAAAGCTTCCTAAATTCATCAGCCCATTGCAAAAGCTCTCTGAATTCCGGGGAAAGCTCGGGGTCGATTAGAGGCACTTTACCGAGTATTACCTGCCCTGTAGAACCATCGATTGAAATTATATCGCCCTTTTTCACTACCAGACCTGCAACCCTGAACTCCTCATTTTCGTAATCGATTGAAATAGCTTCACAACCGCATACGCAAGGTTTGCCCATGCCTCTTGCTACTACAGCCGCATGACTGGTCATGCCTCCGCGGCTTGTCAATACCCCTTGTGCCATTACAATGCCGTGGATGTCATCGGGAGTGGTTTCCGTCCTAACCAGGATTACGTTTTCACCCTGCTGACCTAAGGTTTCAGCTTCATCAGGTGAAAAGACCACGTGACCCCACGCTGCTCCTGGTGAAGCCGGCAGTCCTTTTGCAATCACCTCTATTTCAGCTTCGGGATCTATCCTCCGGTGCAGCAGCGAAACCACATGTTCAGGCGATACCCTGAGTATCGCTTCCTCCTTAGTAATCAGCCCTTCTTTCACCATATCCACGGCTATTTTAACAGCCGCTGCTGCAGTTCTCTTCCCGCTGCGGGTTTGCAGTATGTAGAGTTTACCTTTTTCAACAGTAAATTCTATATCCTGCATATCCTTATAATGCTTTTCCAAAAGGTTGCACACATCTACTAACTGGCGGTAAACGTCAGGCATGAGGCTTTCTAATTGCTTTATATTTTGAGGCGTCCTGATTCCTGCTACTACATCTTCTCCCTGGGCGTTGAGCAAAAACTCCCCATAAATTGCCTTTTCCCCGGTAGAGGGATTTCTCGTAAATGCTACGCCAGTCCCTGAGTCTTCTCCCATATTACCAAAGACCATGGTCTGGACGTTTACAGCGGTTCCCAGGTCATCTGGTATTTTGTTTATCTTTCTGTAAACAATAGCCCTTTGGTTGTTCCAAGAGCGAAATACAGCTTCGATCGCCATCACAAGCTGCTCTCTGGGATCCTGCGGGAACTGCCTACCTGTATGCTCCTCTACCAACCCTTTATAATTTTTTATAACCTCCTGCCAGTCTTCAGCAGTCAATTCGGTATCGTAGGTAACGCCTCTTTTTTCCTTTACCGTGCTTATGATATGCTCGAACTTTTCGTGTTCAACGTTGAGCACCACATCTCCGAACATCTGTATAAACCTTCGGTAACAATCATAGGCAAAACGTTTATTGTTCGTGGAACGTGCAAGGCCCTCCACAGTTATATCGTTCAGCCCTAGATTAAGGATCGTATCCATCATACCTGGCATTGAAATTGGTGCTCCGGACCTTACGGAGACCAAAAGCGGATTATCGGGGCTTCCAAACTTCTTGCCAGTCATTTCCTCAAGATCCTCGAGGGCATCGAACACCTGTTGAAGGATTTCTTCTGCTATTTTTTTCCCCTCTTCGTAGTATCTCGTGCACGCCTCGGTTGTCACAGTAAATCCCGGCGGCACTGGCAAGCCTATATGCATCATTTCCGCAAGATTTGCGCCCTTGCCCCCTAGCAGATTTTTCATTGAAGCGCTTCCTTCATTAAATTTAAAAACGTACTTTTTCATAACTATTCTCCTTTCCCTATAAGTTCCATTATTCGGGCGGCAACTTCTTCCACCGCCTTATTTGAAACATCAATCTTATGACATCCAATTTTTTTCATTATATTATCGGCATATTCTAGTTCCTTCGTGATCCTTTCCATTGTTGCATAAGTTGCATCACCATTTAATCCTAGAGCCTTTAATCTCTCCTGGCGAATTTTATAAAGGATTTCAGGGCTAATCGTAAGACCTACTATATTCTTTGGAGGTATTTGAAATAACTCTTCAGGAGGGGCGACCTCGGGAACAAGTGGTAAATTTGCCACTTTAAGCCTCTTGTGGGCAAGATACATAGCAAGTGGGGTTTTCGAGGTCCTTGAGACTCCTATCAGCACAACATCTGCTTTAGCAAGCCCCCTCGGATCCTTACCATCGTCGCATTTTACAGCAAATTCTATCGCCTCAATTTTTTTGAAATAATCCTCATCAACCTTCCTTACGAGGCCGGGCTCAAGTTTCGGCTTTATATTGGTAATTTTAGAAACAATATCAATCATGGGTCCCATTATGTCTAGAATAGGGATATTATGTACCTTGGCTAGCTCAACCAGTTTTTTTCGAACCTCAGGCAGCACCATAGTACAGACAATTGCACAATTTTCTAACCTCTTTGCTTCTTCGATCACTTCCATAACATCCTCTTCATCGGTTACATAAGGGTATTTTCTAATCTCGACATGTCCGGAATTGAACTGCACTGTAGCGGCTCTGGCAACCAATTCCGCTGTCTCTCCAATTGAATCTGATACGGCAAAAATAATAGGTCCTTGAGCTCTTACTATTTTAAATCCCCCCTTTTTAATCTTTTCCAAGTTCTACAAAAAGCTTGGTTATCGTAGTCTTGGTGACCTTTCCAACTACTTCGTATTTTATCTTGCCATCGATTTCCTTGGGTTTTATGACGGGCAGAGCATCTACCTGATGTTCCACAATTTTTCTGGCCGCATCATAGGCGCTTTCCTCCATGGTAACCGTAACCAGGTTCGGCATCCTGGTCATTACCACACTCACGGGTACCTGCTTTATGTCTGCATTTCCTATTGCTATTTTGAGCAGGTCTTTTCGTGAGACTACACCGCACAGGCTGCCATCTTCCTGGACAACAAAAAGGGTTCCGACGTCTTCCAAAAAAAGGGTCACTATTGCATCATATACAGACGTCTCTTCTTTTATTACTACAGGCACCGCCTTAATCTCGCTGACCTTTATGCTTCTTACTTTTTCGGCCAGTAGGCTCTTGTTATTCTTGCCTGCATAAAAATAACCCACACGAGGCCGTGCTTCGAGAATTCCTGCCATGGTAAGTATCGAAAGGTCTGGTCTTAAAGCAGCTCGTGTAATATTTAGCTTTGCTGCAATTTCTTCACTGGTTATGGGTTCGTGCTTTTTTACGATATCGACTATCAACATTTGTCTTGGTGTTAACTCTATTTGTCCTCCCTCCCTTCGGTACATAACGTAAAAAAAGTAAGGCAATTTCGTCCTATCAGTTAATTAATATACCACACTAGCTCAAAAATGTATATGGTCATTTATAAAAAACTAACTAGAAGTGGAGTAATAAAAGCTTCTACCAAAGCAGCCACAAAAAGTGCAGGTATCAAAATGCAAAGTGCAAACGCACCTTCTTTTAAGTTTTTCTTTAATACCCCCAACCGGCTTTCCCCTCTGGGCAATAAAAGCTCTGCTCCAGTCTTTAAGCCAAAAGCTGCACCTACTAAAATTGCGGGAAGCTCTAAAACCCCATGGGGAAGCATCGCGGCGAGGAAAAAGGAAAGAGACTTGCCAGAATAAAAATTGAGGGAGAGAACCAAACCCACGATGAAACCATTAAAAAGCAGCGCAAAAAGAGGCACCAACCCTAAAATAATACCACCAAATATCATAATTAATAGGGCTCTTGCGTTGTTCTGAAAAATCAACCACGCAAGGTAAAGTTTATTGGCTTTCTCCGCAGCCTCACTGATTTTTAATATATTCCCCAAGATTTTATCCAGGTTAACTAAAAAAAACTGTGGATTCTGCCAGAAAAGCGCACCACCCAAAACTATGCCACATGCGAAAAAAAGGATAGCAAAAAGTACATATTTACCTTTCCCTTTGAACGAATTTAAAACAGCTTTCAAAAAATTTTCCTCCTTCATTTATCCGATATTTTGACGATGTCCTCTATGAAACTTAGTGTTCGAGGCTTGCGCTCTATGTGGTGCAGCACAAAATCAATGAGCACCGTCTTTAGTTCCTTTTTCAAACTTTCTTCCAGTTTCAGGCCTACCAAATCTTCAAATTTCCCTTTTAGCATTCTTCTCATCATTACTAGAGTCTCCCGCAAAATTTGAACCGCTTTCTTGTCGTTACTTTTGCACTTTTCGCAGAGAATTCCTCCTAGAATTGAGCTGAACCATATCTCTTTAAATTTGCGGTTCCCGCAATTCACGCAATAAAAAATTTGGGGCGCATATCCCTGAATAGCCATAAGCTTCAGCTCAAATATGCGGGCCATAAACTGCAGGTCTTCCCATACCTGCAAAAGGTACAGTGCTTTTATAAAAAAACGAAACAGCTCTTCACTTTTATCGCATTCTCGGGTTGAAATACGCAAAAGTTCTGCAAAATAAGATCCGTATGCCATCCGATCTAAATCTTCCCTGATTTTAAAAAAGGATTCCTTAATCTCACACTGGCTTACGGAATCCAAATTTCTGCCTTCTACCAAGAGAAATTTACTGTAGGAAAAAAGCTGCGTGCCAGCCATTAAAGGGCTCCTTGGCCGACGAACTCCTCTTGCTACCGCATGGATCTTCCCTCTTTCGGGCGAAAAAAGGGTGAGTATCCTGTCTGCTTCTCCCAAATCCCTGTAACCTACCACTACGGCTTCTGTCGTATAAAGCCCCATACCCGATACCTCTCTTAGTCAATAAGGTTAAAATGTATTTCGGCTTGGTGCGGCAGTACCTGAATCCAGGTATTCCCAGGATTTAGCTTTAATTCTCTACCATCCTCTGTAGTGTACTTAGTCTTTGAAAAGCGAGAAGATTTTTCCCAATTTATAAAAGTGCAATCCCCATCACTTATATAATAGCCGGTACCAGACCCCGTTGTTTTTATCGCAAGCCTGCCTTCCGAATCGATTACCCGCGTGTCCATGAATTGGACAATGATATTTTTAACAGCGATGGGCTCTCCTGTTTTTCTATCTACGTGAGGCTTGTCGTTTATGTACCTTATATACGCTTTTTCTCCTTCATCGTAAATGTACTTTACCTTATAATTTCTGGAATAATCGAGTTGAAATTCCTTGAGGCCACCAGCAGAAGTAATTTCTTCCACAAAATTCCACTGATCAAGTTTAACTGGTTTAAGGTATCCGCGCTTTTGTGCGGTTTTCAGGATATTATCGGTGCTGGTGTATGCGTTGTGAGGTGCTCTGCGTGTTTTGTCCCTCCAAAAGGTTACATTGTCGTATATGCCATCTATATTGTCGATATTGCTGTTTTTCTTAAGATCCAAATAAGCCTGAGGGCTTCCTCCATAATGAACATAAATGGGATCATACTCCATAGCAAAGTCTAAAAAATACGGCCTTGCGCTTCTAACCGGGCCTATTTCGTCAGCATCTTCGCCAAGGTAAAGGGCAAGAAATCGGGTAATACCACCCTCCGCCAGGACTTCATAAACTATATCCGCTCGATTAAGTCCCGATTGAGGCCTTGCGCTTTTTTCGTTTTCTATCATAACAGCAATGGGTCTCCTGCCTTCCCTTTCTTTTTCCATAAAAAGACCTGTTAAAGGGTTCTTGACCTTTGGCTCTTCGACCACTAGTTCGGTTTTTTGGCTCTGTTCGCTTTGTTTATTTGGAGTGAAGGCAGGTTTACCGCAGCCAGCTGCCCAGAGGACGAAAAAGACCAATATTGGAAGGACATGAATTTTTTTCAATCCCTGCACCCCCTACTTTACAAACGTAACAGGGTTCACCTGCCTGACAGTACCCTTTCGAGCTCCAATAGCAGCGGTTGGACCCTGGCAAAAAAAATCAGATAACCGACCACAAGGGCGTTCAGGACCGCCATCAGGACTGCGCCTGCAGCTACATTTTTTGCTATCCTCGCCAGTGGATGGTATTTTTCGGTTATCATGTCAACGACAGTTTCCAAAGCTGTATTCACCATTTCGGTGATTATAACCAAAGATGTAGCGAATATCACTGCCACAAATTCCATGGAATTTAACCCAATAAACTTTCCTGTAGCCGTTACCAAGACAGCAGCGAGAAAATGAATCCTCATGTTTCTCTGAGTTCTTAAAGAATAGAGAACCCCCGAAATGGCATATAGGAAACTTTCAAAAAGCGTCCTACTTTTTTTCATAGCTGAGATTCCTCGCGAGTAAGTCCAAAGGCTTGTAGCGTTTTTTCCTCTTTTTCTCTCATAACTTTTCTTTCCTCTTCAGTCTCATGGTCGTAGCCCAGAAGGTGCAAAACCCCGTGTACGACAAGGTAAGCAATTTCCCTTTCGAAGGAGTGTCCATAGGCTCTTGCCTGTTCTTTAGCCTTTTCAAGGGAAATCACAATATCTCCGAGCAATCGTTCTACTTCTTCATTGCTCTCAAAGTCACTTTTTGAGCCAATATCGTGCATGGGGAAAGACAGAACGTCTGTTGGCATATCTTTTCCCCTGTAGGTCTTGTTTAGTTCGTGAATGTAATCATTGTCCACTAAAGCCACGCTCACTTCCGCATCACCGCTTACTCCTTCTAAATTCAACGCGAGTTCAACGGTCCTTCTTATCAGTTCCTCCAGCTTTTGGTCAACATCAATTTTGCTCTGCAAATTATTTATCATTATCTCAACCAAAATCAACCCTTCCTCTCCAATTCTTTTAGCTTTTCAGGATATTCAATACGGCTGTGGAAAATGCCAGTTAAAACCTTTGAAAATGCTGCGGCTATTTTATCAAGGTCCTTTAACGTCAGATTGCTCTCGTCTAGCTGACCATCGGCCAATTTTTCTTTGATTATCTGCCTTACTAACCCTTCAATCTTGCCTGGAGTGGGCTTGGTCATAGATCTCACAGCAGCCTCTGCGGAATCGGCCAGCATCACTATAGCCACTTCTTTAGTTTGAGGTTTTGGCCCTTCGTAGCGGAAACTATTTTCTTCAAGTTTTTTCTCCGCATCATTTTCCAGGGCTTTTTTGTAAAAGAAAGTAAGCAAAGAAGTGCCGTGGTGCTGGGCAATAAAATCCTGAATTATGGGCGGCAACTTGTACTGCCGGGCGATTTCAATGCCATCCTTTACGTGAGAAGTAATTATCAGAGCACTCAAAGTGGCATTCAATTTGTCATGGGGATTATCGGAAGTCAGCTGGTTTTCTATGAAAAAATACGGTCTTTTTAGTTTTCCTATGTCGTGGTAACTTGCTCCGACTCGCGCGAGCAGGGAATCTCCCCCTACAGCTTCAGCAGCCGCTTCTGCAAGGTTGCCCACGATTATCGAATGGTGATAAGTCCCAGGCGCTTCCAGCAGCAAGCGCCGCAAAAGTGGCTGATTAGGGTTGGAAAGTTCCAAAAGTCTTACAGAAGTTGTTATGCCGAATGAGTTTTCTAAAAATGGGAGCAAGCCCACCGTTAAAATAGAAGACAAGAACCCGTTGGCTATCCCCCAGAAGCTTTGCCTTGTCATTTCCCAAATGGAAGTATTGTTCATCAATCCCATGCCAAGGATTACAAGCAAGTTGACTAGACCTACAAAGCCACCTGCTTTTGTTAAGTCACTCCTCTGCAGGACTTTTTTCGTATAAAATGCTCCCGTTATCCCCCCAACCAGTGCCACCAGGGCGGTAGTAAAATCATTGTCGAGGATCGCTCCTACCGCGATCGACATTACGAAACTTGCTATAATGGCAACAGACGGGCTTATCAGTATAGATATCAGCATACTTCCCGCAGCAATTGGTATTAGAAAGTTCGATATTGTCTTAAAAACAGTTGAGAAGAAAAGGGTTGATGCTATGACCAAGGCAAGCAGTGCCAGGTACGACACGTTTTCAAAAATGTTCCGGTGAAACAAGTACAAGTCAAGAACCAAAATAAGCTCCAAAATCAAAACAAGCAGCATAACCCCCAGAATCGTCGTAAAACACGTAGAGTTATCCTGAGCCAGAAGTCCCAATTCTTTAAGGAGTTCTATCTGCTCTGCGGTCACTGGTTTTCCCTTTTCAACCAATACCTGTCCCTTCGTGATCCTTACGGGAGCTACAGACTCCATTGCTGCCTTTTGCTCTCGTTCTGTAGCTTCTTTGTCAAATATCATATTGGGTCTTATCACAGAAAAAGCGATGTCTTCACCTGCACTTTTAATAGGGGGCGGAAGGCTTGTACTTTTAAACTCCTCTATAATTAACGCTTTCGCTCTGTCAATAGAGTCCTCTTTTACCCCATCGTTCATCACAGTTTCTATAACCGCTTTAGTAACTGTCTCCAACTCTTTCAAGCTGGGACCGCTCAAATTTAACAGCACCGAGTAAGTTTCATCGGAAAGGTTTTCTGGAATCATTGTTTTTAATGACTTTAGCTTTGCTGCATTATCCATTCCTCCGGACTGGACATCCCTTACCGCATTGAAAATTTCCGTCACTTTTCCCTTTACTTCTCTTGTAATGTTCTGGTCGAGAGTGTACTTTTCAGGAACGGAACTTGCAGCAGCCATCTGAAGCTTACGGGTTGCAACAGTATCTATTGCATCCTTACGCGCGATGATGTCTTCCTGAACAACATCCCCTACTCTAAGGTCATACTTTCGCGGAAATGTATTGGCTAACATCAGGACTGTCATTGCCAAAAAAAATGCGACTCCCACCGCAAATTTTTGGAAGACGCAATCGGATAGGAGTTTTATATTCGGTTTTTTCATTTTAATTTTTGACAAGCTGCGTCTTAAAATAACAGACACAGAACCAACCCCTTACTGGGATTTTCGGGTTTCTTCGTACTTTTCATAAGCCTTTATTATCTTTTGGACAACTTCGTGGCGAACTACATCTTTGTCGGTCAGATAAATAAATTCGATTCTCTCGATGCCTTTTAATATAACCTGGACTTCTTCGAGGCCCGAATATACGCCTTTAGGAAGGTCCACCTGCGTTATATCCCCTGTAACCACCGCTTTGGAACCAAATCCAAGACGGGTCAAGAACATTTTCATCTGTTCAGAAGTAGTGTTCTGAGCTTCATCTAAGATTATAAAGGAATCGTCTAAAGTTCTCCCCCTCATATACGCAAGAGGAGCCACTTCTATAACTCCTTTTTCCATATACCGCTGAAAAGTTTCCACACCTAGTATGTCGTAGAGGGCATCGTAAAGGGGCCTGAGATACGGGTTCACTTTCTCCTGTAGATCCCCTGGCAAAAATCCAAGTTTTTCCCCTGCTTCTACAGCCGGGCGCGTAAGTATAATACGGCTGACCTCTCTTTCTTTCAGAGCAGTAACTGCAAGCGCCATCGCAAGATAAGTTTTTCCTGTGCCTGCCGGGCCTATACAAAATACGATATCATTTTGCTTGACTGCTTTTACATACAACTTTTGTCCTATCGTTTTGGGCTTTATAGGTTTTCCACGGTGGGTGATACAAATGACATCGTCATAAAGGTCGGTAATTTTTTCTTCCTGTCCTTCCTTCGTAAGCTTTGAGATATACCTGATGTCTGTTGAGGTCAAAGAATTGCCTCCCTTTAACATTTTTATCAGCTGCCAAAGAAGTTTTTCTGCAGCCTTTACATTCTCTTGGTCCCCAAGGATAAGGATTTCCCCATCTCTTGTTATTATTCGCACGTTAAACTCTTTTTCGATGAATTTAATATTTTCATCCCGGCATCCAAAAAGATCAGTCACAGTTCTAATGTTGTCTATAGGAACTTTTGCTTCCGCCAGATTTCTTCCCAATAAAACATCCTCCTTGTCACACTTAGTTAATTTTTTGTTCTACCCCAATGTCCTCTATGACTTCCAGGGTCAAAGTACCTAAAACGACTTGTTTGTCCGGATTTAAGGTGAATTCCATTTTTTTCTGCACTATCTGAACGTCTTGAGGCAAACCCTCCAGCTTTTCTGATAGCTTTTTCCTTGCTACTTCCGCAGCACCCTCTACGCCCAAAAACCGCTTTTCCTCCTTCACTTCCCGGTAAAGAACTGCACCGAAACTCACATTTCCTAAACTAGGAGGTAGAATGTATCTTTGCTGCAGGTTTTCTTCAATATATTTTGGAAACTTCACGTCTCCCCACTGAATATAAATTTCGCGGTTCCCTATTTTAATTTTATACGCTTTTTTTACTCTCCCGGTATAAGATTTTACGAATTCTACGAGGGGCACTTCTACTGACTCGTTGTACCACACCCTTGCCTTAACAATACCCTTTGCTCGAACAAGCATTTTTCTTTGATCATCACCAGCAAGTGAAACGCTACCAGAAATTAGCACATCACCCTTGCTTACTGTATCTCCTGGTTTTACTTTAGCCTCCCCCCTCAAGGGAAGCACTTCTTCAATTACTCCATCTTTTGAAGCCACAATATTGCAAGGAGTGTCGTCTTCAATCTGGGGTGGCATTTCCTTATTTACCAGCTCTACTATTACTTTGGTGCCTCTTATTTCGATTTCCGCCCATGCTACGTTTTTATAATTAAGTAGTATTTTATCAAGAAAATATTTTTTGTCAATATTGTGCTTAAATACCCCCGGCTTTAATCCCCATTTTTCTAGGTCGCTCAAGATCGAAATTTTTAATGCTTCATCCTGGGTATTTACCTCGACACTCCATACGATACAGGAAAGCACGTAGATAACCGCTACAAACAGTGCAGCTCCTATTATGAAAAGCTTTCGCCTTTTCAGCCTATTTAAAGAGAAAAATAAGCCTCTTTTTTGCACTATAAAAACTTTACACTTGGTTTTTCTTACAAGAGTCCGGAGCTTAAAAAATCCGCGCACGCTGACCTTTGCTAAAAGCGCATCTTCCTCTAGTCTTGTTATGTCCCATAGATAAATGCCGTGAAGTGATGCCTGATTTATAAGCCTTTCACAGTATGGCCCTACTATTTTAATAATAACATATCCCCGTAAACAATTCCACAACTTTATGATCAACACCCTTTTCCCTCCGAGTCATTCTTCAAACTCGATAGCCTCAATCTTCCCTTCTACGAAAATCTCATCGGCTACCACATACTTTATAACAAGGTCCTGACCTTTTATCACTACAAGTCCAAGAGAGGTATTTATGCGCACTTGTTCCGAACTGTATTCCATTATACCTTTGTGATTTTCAATAAAAACGCCGATCTTTCCGGTAACCGTAATGCGGGGAAGATCAAGGACTATATCTTTGGGAAGCTCAAGAACTTCTAGAAATCTTGACTTAAACCCCTCTTGTTTATTCCCTTTCATAAATAATCCTTCTTTCCCTATAAGTTCTTTTTAAAATTTATTCCTTAAAAGGTCATTTCATTACAAATCAAAAAACAAATAAAAAATAAAAACCCGGTTTATACCGGGTCTTTTCAGTTTTGAAGTAACCTTTTTACTATAGCGTTTACCGTTCTACCATCAGCCCTGCCTTTTACCCGGGGAAGGACTGTGCTCATCACTTTGCCCATATCTTTTAAGCTGTTAGCACCAATCTCCTCTATGGTCTCGCGCACTATTTTTTCCAGTTCTTCCTCGGTAAGCTGCAGGGGGAGGTATTCTTGCAAAATTTTAATTTCCCTTTCCAGCTCCTCCGCTGCATCCCTGCGTCCCAGTCGCTCGTATTCTTCTTTAGCTTCCCTCCGCTTTTTTACCTCTCTAGAAAGGACTTCAATTACTTCATCATCGTTTAATTCGTGCATGCGGTTTTTTTCTTCGTTAATTATAGCGGCTTTTGCCATCCTTATCACAGAAAGACGCTGCTTTTCGCCTTCTTTTAAAGCTTTTTTCAGATCTTCATTTAATCTTTCCTTTATGGACAATGGACGCAACCTCCTTGAAACCTACCTGTTTTTTCTCCGGCGCGCTGTTTCAGCTTTTTTCTTTCTTCTTACGCTGGGCTTTTCATAGTGTTCCCTCTTGCGTAGTTCCGAAAGCACGCCGGCTTTTTGGCACATGCGCTTAAACCTCTTTATAGCACTGTCTATAGGCTCATTTTCACCAACGCGCACTTCTGGCATCCTCTATCCCTCCCCCCCGCTTTGCTATTTAATTTATTAATTTAGGTTTTTGGCAAATATTAACCTGGAGGCCAGGTCATAAACCTGCCGCCCAGCAAGTGGAAGTGAAGGTGGTGTACCGTTTGTCCTCCATCGTTTCCCGTGTTGACTACTACTCTAAAACCTTTTTTATCTATGTTATTCTCCCTAGCAAGATTTTGCGCAACTTTTATTATCTTTTTCACCACATCGCTGTTACTATCGTCTAAATCCATTATTGAAGTTAGGTGTTGTTTTGGAATAATCAATATATGGACTGGAGCTTGGGGATTTATATCTTTGAAAGCCATTACCTCTTCATCTTCGTAAACCACGGCGGCTGGTATTTCTTTGTTTACAATTCGGCAGAATACGCAATCCACTTCCCTCACCTCGCTTTTTAAGCCCTAAAGATATTTTTCGAAAGTTTAATGGATTTATTCCACACTCGTGAGGGATTTTCCTGCTCCTGCTAAAATTTTTTTATCTCGCCTAAAATAAAATCGTCCCCGTTTTCAACGAGTTTTACAGGTAGCAGCTGGTTTCGAAGCTCTCTATCAGAACGCACGGCAACTTTTATATAATTACCGGTCAGGCCGTGGTACATGCCCTTTTCATCTCTCTCCTCAAAAAGCACATCCATTACTTTCCCTGCAAATTTTTCTCTGAAATTCTTCTCAAGCTGGCGGCTCAACCGGATAAGTTCATGGCTGCGCTTTTCTTTTACATCAGCGGGGACTTGATCTGGCATTTTGGCCGCAGGTGTACCTTTTCTAGGTGAAAATTTGAACACATGAAGTTTACTGAATCCTATTTTTTCTATAAATTCACGGGTTTTTGCAAAATCCTCATCGGTTTCCCCGGGAAAGCCCACAATTACGTCAGTGGTTATACCTACATCGGGCATAATATCCCTTATTAATTTAATCCTTTCTTCAAATTCCGCTGCAGTATAACGGCGGTTCATCATCTTCAAAATCCTGTCGCTGCCGCTTTGCAGTGGAATATGGAAGTGGTGGCAAAAGCTCTCGATCAAAGCAAGTTTTTTTATGAAATCATCGTTAAGTTCCAAGGCTTCAATGGAACTTAATCTAATCCTCCTAATACCCTCTATCCTCGACAACCTTTCTATCACATCGTAAAGCGTAGGCCCATTTTTAAAATCCGCGCCGTAAAGTCCAAGGTGAATTCCGGTGAGCACTACCTCCTGGAATCCGTCTTTTGCGAGACTTTCCGCTTCCCGGACAATGCTTTCTAGGGATCTGCTGCGCACCGGTCCTCTCACGTAAGGTATTATGCAATAAGAGCAAAACATATTGCAGCCTTCTTGAATTTTTAAGAATGCTCTCGTTCGCTGCCTGTACCCCTTGAAAGCTATTTCTTCAAAAGTCCTAGCCTTCATTATGTCTTTCACTTCTACTATTTTGGTATCGCCTTTTTTAACCTGTTCCACCAGATCCACAATTCTGTGACGGTCTTTTGTCCCTATCACTACATCAACACCGGGGATGCGCAAAATTTCATCTGCCTCCAACTGAGCGTAGCATCCTACTACAGCTACCTTGGCATTTGGATTCCTTCTTGTAGCCTGCCTTATTATTTGCCTTGATTTTCTAGCACCTTCGTTGGTCACAGTGCAGGTATTGATAACATATACATCTGCTACATCGTCAAAGTCCACCAGTTCATAGCCCCTATTTTTAAATAATTCCGCCATTGCATCGGATTCGTACTGGTTGACCTTACAGCCCAATGTATAAAAGGCTACTTTTGGCATGACTACTTATGCCATCACCTCCCCCAGATCGCCCATTTCATACATTAAAATGGTCGTAACCGCAAATCCTGCTGTTTCGGTTCTGAGAATCCTTGGCCCTAGGCTTACCGTGATAGCTCCAGATTTTTTTACCTTTTCTATTTCCTCCTTGGAAAGTCCTCCTTCGGGGCCGATTAAAACAGCTATATCTTTAAGATCAGCAGAAACTGTGGATAAAATTTGTTTTAAAAATACTTCCCTTTCCTCTTCCCATGGCACCAATACTAAGGGGTACTTCTTTAAAAGTTTGATACATTCATCAAAATCCACCGGCTCATGAACAACAGGCAAATCTGGCCTGCAGCACTGTTTTGCGGCTTCTTTAACTATTTTCTGCCACCTTTCCACCTTTTTTTTGCTTTTTTTATCATCTATCTCGACCACGGTGCGCTCGGTTATCACCGGAACGAATTCTGCCACTCCAAGTTCGGTATTCTTCTGCAGTATAAAATCAAATTTTTGACCTTTAGGCACACCTTGGAATAAAGTTATACGCGGGCGTTTCGGCTCAAAGTTAGTTTTTTCAATTACCTTAACTTTTATTTTGCAGCTTTCGGGTATCAATTCCAATATTTGGCCTTTGCCAATGGAATCTACACCGTTGGAAAGATTCAAAAATTCGCCTTTTGCCATCCTCAAAACCTTTGTTATATGGTGGGCGTCTTCCCCGGATATCTCCACCACATCACCCGGGTTTATCTTTCCGCAAACAAAAAAAATGGGCATACTCATCACCTTAATTCACTGCCCTTTAACGTTTTTGCAAGATACAAGCCCTACCCAATCTCCCTTTTCCACTTCCTCTGTTACAATAAACCCGGCCCCTTCAAGGGCGCGGCGGACTGCATCTTTTTTGCTTTGGATTATACCAGACGAAATAAAAAGACCGTTTTCCTTTAATGTAGTTACTGCAGGAAAAGCCAAATCTATGATCACATCGGCGATTATATTTGCAACAATTATATCGGCCTTTATTTCCACTCCTTTTAGGCCTTCTCCCTTAATAACCTCTACTGTCTGCCCCATTCCGTTTCTTTCGATGTTTTCCCTGGCTACCTTTACTGCTACTTCGTCCTTGTCAATGGCAAGTACCTTTTTCGCACCCAGTTTCGCAGCTGCTATGGAGAGTATCCCCGACCCACACCCAACATCAATTACAGTTTGTCCTTTTCTTACATATTTTTCCAAAAGTTCCAGACACATAACTGTGGTTTCATGAGTTCCCGTACCAAAAGCCATACCGGGATCAAGCTCTATAACCACTTCACCAGTTTTTGGTTCATAATCCAACCAAGACGGTTTTATGACCAGTTTCTCTCCAACGTGCACTGTCTGGTAGTAAGCCTTCCACGCGTCAGCCCAGTTGCTTTCTTCCACAAAAGATATTTCCATCTCTCCACTTCCAAGGTCAAGACCGAACTTCGGAAGTTCAGATATTCTTCTGCTTATTTCCTGCAAAAGTTCGTTCATTTTCTCGGATTCTGGAAGGTACCCCGTCACCATAGCCTGCTCAAAGTCTATGCCTTCAGGTATTTCTACGTAGTCCCAAGCATCTTTGTCCCGGTTTAGCAAATCCTTGGGGTCCTCGATAACTACTCCAGCAGCTCCTGCTTCGTAGAATATATTTGCTATAGCTTCTATAGCTTCGGTAGAAGTTTTTACTTTAATTTCCATCCATTTCATTTTTTTCCTCCTACTACTTTTAAACGCCAAAAGCGTCTTTCATTTTATCGAAAAAACCCTTGTGCTGTTGCTTTATGTCCTCCCCGCTGATTTCGGCAAACTTTCTCAACAACTCTTTTTGCTTTTCATTTAATTTCCTGGGTATTACCACATTTACCTTCACGTGCAGATCACCGCGCCCGTACCCCTTTAGGTGGGGCATACCTTTGCCTTTTATTCGAAACTTGGTACCTGGCTGAGTTCCTTCGGGTATTTTTATCTTTACGCGCCCGTCAAGGGTGGGAACTTCTATCTCTGCACCAAGGGCTGCCTGAACAAAGGATATTGGTGCTTCATAAATGAGGTCGTCTCCCTGGCGAATAAAAAGCCGGTGCGGTTTTACGTGAATGACCACGTAAAGGTCCCCTGCAGGACCACCCCGGAGCCCGGGTTCGCCTTCGCCAGCCAAACGAAGTCTCGAGCCGGTATCAACTCCCGGCGGTATCTTCACTTTTATTTTCCTTGCAGCTCTAATTTGACCCGACCCGCGGCATTCGGGGCAGTGTTCTTCTATTACAATACCACTTCCTCCGCACCTTGCGCAAGTGGTTATGCTGATATACCTTCCAAAAGGCGTATTTTGCACTTGCTTGACCTGACCTGTTCCACCGCAAACGGAACAAGTCTTGGCCCCAGTCCCAGGTTTAGCCCCACTACCACCACACCTTGGGCACATTTCGGTTCTGTAAAGCTCAATCTCCTTTTCCGCTCCAAAAGCAGCTTCTTCCAGGGTTATTTCCAAATCGTATCTAATATCGGCTCCGCGGACCGGTCCCCTTTTCCGGGGTTCGCCGAACCCCCCGCCGAAAAAGCTTTCAAATATATCGCCGAAAATGTCTTTTCCAAAGTCAAAATCGCCAAAATCGCTAAAGCCCCCGCCGCCAAAACCTCCCTGGGCAGCATTCGGATCTACACCCGCGTGGCCGAATTTATCGTACATAGCCCGTTTTTGAGGATCGCTCAGCACCTGGTAAGCTTCATTGATCTCCTTAAACTTTTCAGCGGCATCGGGGCTTTTGTTCACATCCGGGTGGTACTGCCGTGCAAGTTTTTTGTAAGCTTTTTTAATTTCCTCTTCTGTGGCGTCTCTGCTCACCCCGAGGATCTCGTAGTAATCTCTTTTGCTCAACAGCAATCACTCCAATAAAAGTCAGCCCTAAAGGGCTGACTTTTTATTTTTTATCTTTATCTTTATCTTCCTCGTTAACGAACCTGTAGTCGGCATCCACCACTTTTTCGTCCTTCTCACCGCCTGCAGCTGTTCCGGTGTTGAAAGTGCTAGTATTGCCGGGGTTGCCCTGGGCTTGCTGGGAACTGTAAAGCCTTGACGAGATGTCATAGAACGCTTTGGTAAGGTCATCTGTGGCCTTTTTAATTTTTTCCACATCGTCGCTTTCTATGGCCTTTTTGACGTTTTCAATTTCCTTTCTCACCTTTTCGGCCTCTTCCGGTTTTATCTTGTCCTTAAGTTCGTTGAGCATCTTCTCCGACTGGTAGATGAGCGAGTCAGCGTGGTTCTTTGCTTCGACTTTTTCCTTTCTTTTCTTATCCTCTTCTGCGTACTTTTCTGCTTCTTTAATCATCCTCTGAATTTCCTCTTCCGTCAAATTCGTTGATGAGGTGATTGTAATCTTTTGTTCTTTTCCGGTGCCCAAATCTTTCGCCGAAACGTGAACTATGCCGTTTACATCAATGTCAAATTTTACTTCAATGCGCGGTACTCCTCTCGGCGCCGGAGGTATGCCTGTGAGCTGGAACCTGCCTAAAGTGACGTTATCGGCTGCCATCGGCCTTTCGCCCTGCAGCACGTGGATATCTACCGTGGTCTGGTTATCGGCAGCTGTCGTGAAGATCTGGCTCCTGGACACGGGGATTGTGGTGTTCCTTTCGATAATCTTGGTGAATACGCCACCGAGAGTCTCTATGCCCAGGGAAAGGGGCGTTACGTCAAGGAGAACCACATCGCGCACTTCTCCCGCCAGTACACCAGCTTGAATGGCCGCACCCATGGCTACTACTTCATCTGGATTTACGCCCTTATGCGGCTCTTTACCAAGGAATCTCCTTATAGCTTCCTGTACGGCGGGAATGCGCGTCGAACCGCCCACCAAAATTACCTTGTCTATATCCTCCGGCTTCAAACCAGCGTCCTTGAGAGCCTGCTCGGTGGGCCCCATAGTGGCTTCCACAAGGTCTCTCGTGAGTTCTTCGAATTTAGCTCTGGTCAGAGTCATTTCAATGTGCTTTGGCCCACTTGCATCTGCAGTAATGAAGGGCAGGCTGATGGTGGTCTCTAGCATGCTTGAAAGCTCTATCTTGGCCTTTTCGGCGGCCTCTTTCAATCTCTGCAGGGCCATGCGGTCTTTTCTAAGGTCAATTCCGTGTTCCTTTAAGAACTCTTCCGCTATATAATCTATTATTCTCTGGTCGAAGTCGTCGCCTCCCAGCCTGTTGTTGCCACTTGTCGCCTTTACCTCGAATACTCCATCGCCCAGTTCGAGGATGGATACGTCGAAGGTACCACCACCGAGGTCGAAAACCAAAATGGTCTGGTCATTTTCTTTATCTAAGCCATAAGCCAATGCTGCTGCTGTAGGTTCGTTTATTATTCTCAAAACCTCAAGTCCGGCTATTCTTCCCGCATCTTTTGTAGCCTGCCGCTGGCTATCGGTGAAATAAGCTGGTACAGTAATCACCGCTTTTGTGATCTTTTCACCCAAATACGCTTCCGCATCTTGTTTTATCTTTTGCAAAATCATGGCTGAAATTTCTTGGGGGGTGTAGAGCTTGCCATCTATGTTCACTTTGTAATCAGTACCCATGTGCCTTTTTATCGAAATTATTGTTCTTTCAGGATTTAAAATAGCTTGTCTTTTTGCCATCTGTCCGACCAGCCGCTGGCCATCCTTGGTAAAAGCCACTACAGAGGGGGTAAGTCTTGAACCCTCTGCGTTTGGTATTATCACCGGCTGGCCGCCTTCTATGTATGCAGCCACAGAGTTGGTCGTTCCAAGATCTATACCAATTATCCTGCCCATTATACGCCACCTCCATTATTTTTTTGCTACTTTAACTAAAGAGGGTCTTATAACTTTTGAATGGTAAGTGTAACCCTTTCGCAGTACTTCTACCACGGTATCGCTTTCGTACTCATCGCTTTCCACCGTCATCATTGCTTCGTGGAATTGCGGATCAAACGGTTTTCCTTCAGCTTCTATCTCTTGTACCCCATATTTGTTCAGTACGCTTTTCATCTGATTATATATGAGCTTTACTCCCTCGTATACAGCACTGTCTGTGTCTTTGATAGAATCTAGCGCTCTCTCGAAGTTATCTAATATGGGAAGTATATCTTTTATAAGCTGTTCTCCAGCATAAAGTTGGATCTGTTCGATTTCTTTTTGGGTTCTTTTTTTGAAGTTGTCATAATCAGCTAACGCTCTAAGCCACAACTCTTTATAGTCAGCTGCCTCTTTTTCCTTTGTTTTTAAAGCGTTCTTCAGTTCTTCAATTTCTAAAGTATCTTGAGACCCCGAAGCTGTATTTTCATTTTCCTCGCTTTTTACATCTTCTAATTTATTATTTTCATTTTCTGGTATATTTTCTTGCTCAAGATTTTCCAAAGGAATCACCTCGCATTAGAAATCCACTTCTCCCATACCGGCTCCCGGTTCCGCGCTTCCTTTTGTAGCAGGTCCCTCATCCCGTTTTTTAATTATAGTATCAATCCTCAAAATAGCCTGCGCAATTTCACCTGCTACTTTAATTGCATGGATTTTGACAAGCGCAGGATCAATCACTCCAAGCTCTATCATATTGGCGAGCTCTCCTGTATCGCAATTCACTCCTATGGCATCGCTGCCTTTTTCTGCCTGAGTATAAATTACCTCTTCCAATTTTTCCAGCGGATTAAAGCCTGCGTTGTAAACAATCTGAGCCAGAGGACGCTTAAGAGCTGCGATAACGCAGTCGACACCGTAGGAGGCCATTCCTTTTATCTTATCTCTTTCTTTCTCTAGTTCCCGGGCAACAGCCACCTCTACTGCTCCACCACCCGGCACCACACCACCTTTTACCGCAGCTTGCAGTGAAGAAGCGGCATCTTTTGCAATCCTTTCCCTTTCACCTACGATCTCGGCGGTGGCGGCGCCCACCAGGATGGTGGCCATTGGTTTGCCCTTGCCCCCTTCAATTCTCAAATGCTCCAGCTTTTCGTCTTCATAGGCCCTTTCCGCGGCTCCTATGTAATTTCCTATTTCTTCGATAGATTTTTTAAGGCCTGAACGCTTCATTATTTTAGCTCCTGTGTGCTCCGCAACTCTTTCCAAGTCTTTGGTGGACACCCTCTCCAGGGCAATTATTCCTGCGTCGGTAAGTATTTCTTCTGCTTCGCTCGAGATTCCTTTGCCCACAAGGACGAGGTTAACCCTCAGTTCTTTCAGTTTTTTCAGGTTTTCCTTGAACTCTTCTTGAAGTGCCATGTACCGAGCAAAACCTGCTTCCGTACCTAAAGCCTCTCCTTCTATTTGCTCCGGCTCTAGGGCGTCATCTATGATCAATACTCTTACATCCTTCAGCTCGCGGGGCATCTGTTTGTTGACTTTTTCCTTGTCAACAATTACCCCGAGGAAGACTTCATTTTCGGCCCCCTCGCGGGCCATCACTATGTCCCTTAATTTAAAGTTTTTCTCTTTTAACTTTTCTTCTCCGATAAGCCTTGCAGCCTGAGTCACCAATTCGGCAATATCTTCGTGTTCCCTGCCGGCAATATAAGCTATATCCTTTAAAGCCGGATCATCAACGCCTTTTATAGGAATTGATTTAGACGTCAGAATTTCCTGAGCTCTTTTCACTCCGTGTTTTATTCCTTCAATAACTTTGGCCACAGGAACACCTTTTATGATCTGGTTTACTCCTTCCGCCACCATTGTACCTGCCATTATGGTAGTAGTTGTGGTTCCATCACCTACTTCTTCCTGCTGGGCTTTGGCTATGTTTATCAGCATTTTGGCTGCAGGGTGGTTAATATCCATAAGCTTCAATATTGTAACTCCATCGTTTGTTACGGTAACTTCTCCGAACCTGTCAACCAGCATTATGTCTAGCCCTTTGGGACCTATGGTGCCTTCCACAGCCGAAGCTACAGCTCTTATAGCATTAGCATTTGTCAAAAAAGCAGCAAACTTTTCGTCGATTTCCTGACCGCTGTTATTTTTTAAGCTCAATATAATTACCTCCCGCTTTTAAATCAAAGTAGAAAGGGCATCGTTGAGGTAGGCCGTGACTTTGTTCAGAATGGATACTACTTTTGAGTAATCCATTCTGGTCGGACCTATAACCCCAAAAATGCCTAAATTCTTCCCGCCAACGCTAAAATTGGTAGTAATGATACTGAATTCACGAAGTTCTTTCCAGGGATTTTCGTTTCCTATGCTTATTGTTATTTGATTCGGTTTGGAGGTATATTTCAAGACTCTTACCATAAAATCTTCTTCTTCAATTAAAGACAAGAAGTTCCTCGCTTTTTCAACGTCTTTGAATTCTGGAAAATCAAGCATCCTTGAGCTTCCGCTTGCAAAAACTTTGCCATTTTCCTTCGATTCTTCTAGTCTCTCTATGAGCACGTGGATAAGGGTATCAAGCGCCTGTTCGTATTCTCTCATTTCACTTTTTATTCGCTCCATGTAATCGGGAGTAATTTCATCCACAGTTTTTTCCACCAGGAAATTATTGAAAAGATTGGAGATGCGCGTTAGATCAGAATCTGTAAGGTTTTCTGGCAATTCAATGATTTGATTCAAGACGGTGCCATAATTTGTAACTATAATCAAAAGACCCTTTCCTTTGCTAAGTTTCAGAATCTCCACGTGCTTTATTCTGCTTTCATGCAGCTGAGGCCCAATTATAATCGAAGTATAATTGGTCAGGTTTGATATCACCCGGCTGGTTTCCTCTATTAAGTCTTCCAATTCTTTCACTCTCTTTTTAAAAATCCGCCGTATTTCGTTCAGTTCTCTTTGGCTCAGCTCAACTACCGGCATAAGAAAATCTACATAGAACCTATATCCTTTATCTGAAGGAATCCGCCCCGCCGAGGTATACGGCTGAGCAAGATACCCCAATTCTTCCAAGTCTGCCATTTCGTTTCTTATAGTAGCTGGACTTATTCCCATGCGGTATTTCCGTGCAATAGTTCTGGACCCTACGGGCTCTGCCGTGGCAATATAGTCCACTACAATAGCCCTCAGGATCTTTATTTTCCTATCGTCCAACATCCGGAACGCACCTCTTTAAATTAGCACTCTCGATATGAGAGTGCTAAAATCCTATCTTAATAAATATCACTTCACTTTTTCTTTGTCAAGAGAACTAAAGACGTCCCTCTAGTATTATCAAAAGTCCAGCGGTTCCTCTATGAGAGAAATTATATCGGAAGGCAAAGGTGCCTTAAAAGTAACGCGAGCTCCTTTTTTGACAGGATACAAAAAGGACATTTCAATGCAGTGCAGTGCTTGCCTTTTTATCTTATCGCAGTTTCCTCCGTAAAGGGTATCACCTGCAACATGATGACCCTTGTGGCTCAAATGAACCCTTATCTGGTGCGTGCGCCCGGTAACCGGCTCTACATCCAATACCGTAAAGCCCGGTAGCCGCTTCATAACTTTAAATCGCGTTATGGCCTTTTTGCCGCTTTCTACAACCTTCCTTTCAATTAGGCTACCTTCCTTCCTCCCAATCCTATCCTCAATCACTCCCTCGTCCTCTTTTATTGTACCTTTCACAACGGCAATGTATCTTTTTTTAATCCCGCCGTAATTTTGTATGAAGTGGTGCATGTACTGGTTTAAAGCGATTATTAAAACACCTGAGGTATCCCTGTCCAGGCGATTTACAGGGTGAAAACCACCTTTTTTGCCTTTTTGTTTCAAGTAATAGACCACACCGTTGGCAATCGTATTGTCATAATGAAAGGGCGTTGGGTGCACTACAATGCCGGGTTGCTTATTCAATACTATTATATGCTCATCCTCATATAGGATATCTAACGGCACAAAAGAAGGCTTAATGTCTGTCTCTTCAGAAAGGTCTACTTCTATAACGTCGCTACAGGAAACCTTTGTGCTTACGTAAACCGGATCACCGTTGAGTAATATTTTGCTTTCATTTTTTAATCTCTTTAACACTCTTCTGGAAAAGCCACGGGCTTTTAAAAATTCGCCGACTGTTAATCCTTGCGAAGCTTCGTCCACAATAAATTTCATGCTAGCACCTCTTGCCAGCTGCATTTTTAAACTAACTTACGGTAAAAACTCCATAAAAGCTTCGTTAGCAAGGTCCAGTCCCTTTACTGTAAGCCTTACGTATTCTCCGTCATCGACAATAAGTTCCTTTTCCTTTAATCTCTTAAGCTCTTTGCAGTATACTAAATCCAGTTCTTTCCCGAATCTTTTGTAAAATTCAGCTTTGGAGACACCTTTTATCAGCCTCAGCCCGAGGATCATAAATTCCGCTTGCTGTTCTTCCTTCGAAAGCTTTTCTCTTTCTTCCACTGCCACGCCTTTGCTATTTATCCTCTCTATATAATCCTTAATGCCGTAAACATTGTTAAACCGGATGCCGTTCATAAAAGAATGGGCCCCTGCGCCCAGCCCTAAATATTCACCGCAAGTCCAGTACACTAAATTATGCCGGCATTCCCTGCCGGGTTTTGCAAAATTAGAGATTTCGTAGTGCAGGTACCCCCCTTCCCCCAGTATTTCTCTCGCCAAGTGGTACATCATCCTTTCTTCGTCTTCAGAAGGAAGGTTCAGCAATCCTTTTTGTTGCAATTCGTAAAATCGGGTGCCTTCTTCTACGGTGAGGCTATAGCAGGATATATGCTCCGGTTCCAAATCCAGAAGTTTTTTTAGCGAATCCTTGAAGTCATCCACTTTTTGCTCCGGAAGTCCAAAGATTAAATCCACGTTTATGTTGGCGAACCCTTCTTCCCGCGCCATAAAGAACTTTTCCAGAAAACTCCTTGAAGAGTGAATCCTGCCCAATTTTTTCAAAAGCTCATCCTTAAAGGTTTGCAGTCCCAAACTCAAACGGTTGACTCCCGCATCCTTTAACACTGTAAGTTTTCCTTTTGAAATGGTCTCCGGATTAGCCTCTACTGTAAATTCAGCGGAAGGACTTATATTGAAAGCCCTATAAATTGTTTCTATTACGGAGGCCAAATCTTTTTCACTTAAAATTGTAGGAGTCCCTCCGCCGATGTAAATACTAGTCACGGACCTTTCAAGGCCAGAGTAAAAAGAAATTTCCCTTTTCAGGGAATCCAGGTATAAAGGCATGTATTCTATCTCAGTGTAAGAGTTGAAATCGCAGTAAGCGCACTTTTTCACGCAAAAAGGTATATGAACATAAAGGGCTATGGTTTTCATTGCGCCTACCCCATTTTTAACACCGACATAAAAGCCTCCTGCGGCACTTCCACTTTTCCAAGCTGCCGCATCCTTTTCTTGCCTTCTTTTTGCTTTTCCAAAAGCTTCTTCTTCCGGGTGACATCTCCGCCGTAACACTTGGCCAGCACGTTCTTCCTCAGAGCTTTTATGGTCTCCCTTGCAATTACTCGTCCCCCGATAGCCGCCTGTATGGGGATCTCAAATAGGTGCCTTGGAATTACTTCCTTTAGCTTTTCTACCAGCTGTCTTGCTCTTGGATATGCTTTATCTTTGTGGACTATAAAAGACAGGGCATCCACTACCTCGCCATTTATCAGTATATCAACCTTGCACAGATCGGATTTTTTATAACCTATAAGTTCATAGTCCATAGAGGCATATCCCTTGGTGCGGGATTTTAGCTGGTTGAAAAAATCGTAAATTATCTCGGAAAGGGGCATTTCATACCTCAGTATTACTCTCTTTTCACTAAGGTACTGCATGTCCTTGAAATTCCCGCGCTTTTCCTGGCAGAGTTCCATAACCGCTCCTACATATTCGGTAGGCAGCATTATAGAAGTCTCCACGTAAGGCTCCTCGATATGCTCTATTTTCGAAGGATCAGGGAAATTGGTGGGATTATCCACCATTATCTCCTGGCCATCGGTTTTCTTTATTTTGTAGACAACGCTCGGTGCGGTTGTGATAAGGTTTATATCGTATTCCCTCTCAAGGCGCTCCTGAATAATCTCCATGTGAAGAAGCCCTAAAAATCCGCAGCGGAAACCAAAGCCCAATGCCGCGGAAGTTTCTGGCTCGAAAAACAAAGATGCATCGTTGAGCTGTAATTTTTCAAGGGCTTCTCTCAGCTTTTCGTAATCCTCGCCGTCGGCAGGATAAACACCGCAGAAAACCATGGGTAAGGCCTTCTTATAGCCGGGAAGCGGTTCTTTTGCGGGGTTTTCCGCGTCGGTAATAGTATCTCCCACTCGAGTATCCTTTACATTTTTTATGCCTGCCACTACGTACCCCACTTCACCTGCTCTGAGGCAATCAATGCTTACCATTTCCGGGGTAAATATACCCACCTCTGTTACTTCAAAAGTTTTGCCCGTTGACATCATTTTTATTTTCTGCCCAGGCTTTATCTCGCCCTCCATAATCCGAACGAAGGCTATAGCTCCTTTATAGGAATCGTAAAGGGAGTCGAAGATCAGCGCTCTTAGCGGCTCGTCCTTCAATCCACGAGGTGCCGGTATCCTTCTGACAACAGCTTCAAGGACCTCCTTTATGCCTATGCCTTCTTTTGCAGAAACAAGTAAGGCATCATCGGCAGGAAGGCCGATGACATCTTCAATCTCTTTTTTGACTCTTTCCGGATCTGCGCTGGGAAGGTCTATTTTGTTAATTACCGGTATTATTTCCAGGTCATGTTCGAGGGCAAGATATGTGTTAGCCAAAGTTTGGGCTTCAATCCCCTGGGAAGCATCTATAACCAGTAAAGCCCCTTCACAAGCGGCAAGACTCCTTGAAACCTCATAATTGAAATCTACGTGTCCCGGAGTATCTATCAAGTTCAACAGATAATCGCGGCCGTCATCAGCCTGGTATATCATACGGACCGCCTTGGCCTTAATAGTGATACCGCGCTCCCTTTCCAGATCCATCATATCCAGCACTTGCTCTTCCATTTTCCTTTCGGGAATGGCACCCGTATATTCCAATAGCCTGTCGGCTAGGGTGGATTTTCCGTGGTCGATATGAGCGATAATACAGAAATTTCTGATCCTCTCCTGCGGTATTGCCATGGAGTTTCCCCCTCTAAATGCAAAAGCTTGTCGATAAGATTAATTATACATTCTGCTATTTTGTTTATCAAGATAAATTCTGAGATGAGGGAGATTTGCAGGATTGTAAACGCAAAACATTGTGGGCACACTTATATTAAGACCACCTATGCGTATATCCACCCTTCGCCGGTCAGCGTAAAATTCCCCTAGCTTCAAGGTCTGCTTTAGCGAAAACCGACTGCCCAGGATGCAAAAATCATATTGTCCGCCAGGCAATACCTTCAGGTCAAAGGTCAGGGGATCTGTATCGAGCCCCATAATAGAATAGACCCCTTCTTCTGCCATACGGAGTCCCAGTGCAAGAACCACAACAAATACTAGAAAAAGAGCAATAAGGTCGTCAATGTACATATCCATCGCATTAACATGCCCCTTTTTTTAAAACTTAGCTTGCTTTGTCTTTAATCCTTACAAATATTTTTAGCCTGCTTAATTTTTTTATTCGCTTTTGGGTTTACTCAACTCCTTTAAGACCTCAGCCAAAGCTCTCGCAAATGCCCGTGCAGATTCCATGGATTCTTCCAGGGTATTGCCGTGGCTTCCTATCTCCACTAAAAGAGCTTTTTTGGAAACGTGCTGATTGAATCTCTCTTTACGAATGTCAATTTCTCTTGTTATACCAGGATATAGCTCTTCAAGCTTATTTTGCAACAAAAGTGCAAATTTATAGTTTTCCTTCCAGTGAGGATGTGGGAAGGTTTTGTCGGTGCCCACCACGAACATAATTCTGGAATAATACTTGTTTTCGATCATTACTGTAGTCATTTCCCTTGCCTTTTGCGGATCTGGTACCGGGGCATCTCTATGGATATCCAGCACAACCTGAATCGAAGGATGCTCCTTCAGCACTTTTTCTAACGTTTTTAGAGAATTGGAATAGGAATACATGTATGTGGGTACATCATGAACCGTCTTGTTGTGTAAGACCGGTATGCCCAATTTATTTAATTCTAAAGCTAATACTTCTCCAACCCGGACTACGGTAAATCTAAGATCATTGGTATGAAATGCCTGGTCCCGCGGCTGGTAATTGTTTGTCTGGGATGGCCTGTAAGACTCCGTGGTATGAGTATGGTAAATGAGCACTAAAGGCTTGCCGGAAATAGGCGTTATCCCTTCAATTTCTATATCCCCTTCTTCGGGAGGCGCTGGCGGCGGATTATCAGAAGGCTCATGTTCATTTTCAACTGTCCCCGGTGGTGGCAGCTCTATTCCAGGTGTTATAGCCGGTTCAATTTCCATCAGGTCCAAAAGCGGTATTTGAAAGGCAAGGTAATTTTTCGGTTCAAAAAGCCTAAAGCTAAAAAAGTTAAAAATATTTTTAGGAAAATTTAATAATTTTTCCTCTAAACTAAAAAAGGCCTCGGTTTGCGGCATATAGGCTTTGGCGGCAGGTATCGCCCACAAAAACATCTCCTGAAAAACGCGCTTGTCGAGATTGCCTATCACTTTCAATCTGTCAGACTCTTTAAGTTTTTCCAGCTCCGCCGCAGATTTTCTCAAAAAGCTCGAACTTACCGTGCTCAATGCGAGCAGCAGCACAACCGCAACTATATAGAATATTATTTTTTTGATCTTTATCACCCTTACTTTTATCAAATTTATCCCCTCCGGTTAAACATATTCACCAGAAATAAAAAAAATGAGGTTTTTTAAAAAACCTCATTGCAAAAATGTGCTGACCTCTTCGTATGAGATTCCGGGGTGAAGCGCAAGATTAAGGCCGCCGGATAAGGTTTTTGAAATATTTTCGATAAGCGAATCTATTTCCTTAGGAGTTACCACCAATTCACCGACAAAGGGATACAACACTTCCCGAATTAGCTGGTATTTTTCTTCTATGTTTAAAGTCTTTAGCATCTTATAAAACTCGGAACCCGGCTTTGCCTGGCGCTCAAATTCTACGATTAACATTTCCAGCGTGTCACTTGCAACCGTTGCAGCATCTACTACCGTAGGAACACCGATGGCTATTACAGGCACGCCTATGCTCTCCCGGCTAATCCCCATGCGCTTATTTCCAATGCCGGAACCAGGTTGTATTCCTGTGTCTGAAATCTGAATCGTGGTACTTATTCTTTCAAGACTCCTTGCAGCCAAAGCGTCTATGACTATTACCAGGTCTGGCTTTACCCTTTCCACTACACCCCGTATTATTTCTCCCGTTTCTATTCCTGTTATTCCTAGAACTCCCGGAGCCAGCGCGCAAACCGGCCTTATCCCTTTTTTAGTATTAAATTTATCTGGCATAAATTCCAGAAGGTGTTTTGTAACTATGAGCTTTTCTACTACCTTAGGTCCTAGAGAATCGGGTGTGACATTCCAGTTCCCAAGGCCTATTACGAGCACCGTCGACTCCACCGGAAGCTCAATCATAGCTTTTAATTCTTCAGCCAGATTTTTGCTTACCTCTTCGGTCAATTCCGGATCTTTCTCCCTGAGCCTTGGGACTTCCAGGGTCACGTAATAACCCTTCGGTTTTCCCAAAGCTTTTTCGCCCTCTTCATTGACAATTCTAACGCGGCTTATTGTAATCTCCGGGGATTTTTCCGTTTCAACAAGGACACCCGGGATCTTTTCTTTTCCTGTCATCTCCCGGGCTTCTATAGCAAGGTCTGTCCTTATATTTATAACCTATCCCTCCTATCTCAGCTCGGTGGGGACGAAAGCGTCAACTATACCTATAACCAGCGAAGCCAGGAGAGCACCCCACCAGGTGACCTTCATAGCTGGTACGAGGAACTGGGCGAAATATATCACCACTGCCGCTGTAATAAAGCCCACAATACCGCGATTTTGGGGTGAGATTTTTTCTCCCAGCAAACTTTCAACGATAAAGCCCATTATGGCTATTACAATAGCTGCAATAAGCGCTCCAGTAAAACCGGCCACTTGAAAACCAGGAAGCAGAAAGCTTATAAGCATTAACACCAAGGCTGATACGATAAACCTGATGATCATTCCCACCATGTCATTTCCCTCCAAAATTTTAGATTGCTCTTTTATAGCATTCCTCAAGATTTTCATATTATACGGGTTGCATTTTAATGGATGAAATGATAAAATAGATTTAGTGTTTTTAAGGGGGTGAAACGCTTGCCAAATACAGCGTCTGCAAAAAAGAAGATGCGCCAAGCCAAAAAAAGGACACTCCGTAACCGGCTTGTCAAAGCAAAAATAAAGGCTGCAATCAAAAAATTCAACGAAGCACTCCAATCTAAGGATGTAGAGAACATAAAATCCGCCCTAATCGGTGCCGTAAAAGCTCTTGACAAAGCCGCTTCAAAAGGTGTTATCCATAAAAACACGGCAGCCCGCAAGAAATCCAGACTATACAAAAAATTAAAAGAGCTAAGCATTGCCGTTTAACTTGACGCGTAAGCTCCGGCCTTACGCGTTTTTTATTTTTCTTGCAAAAAAAAGAGCGCCTTACGGCGCTCCATTACAAAATACCCTCGGTGGGAAGGTGGTCTTCTCGAACCTGAACTATTTTCAAAAGCAGCATTTCCAGCCCTTTTTTTTCTTCCATGCGACCTTTTTTCAGGTCTATATCTAATTTTTGGCAAAGTGCTAAAATCTTCATTATTTGGCGCATTGTAAAATTTCTCGCCTGTGCAAGCATTTTTTTCAGAGCATAAGGATGAAGATTTAAAGCTGACTGAAGCTCATTAAAAGTTCGTCCCTCATTTGCTTTTAAAGCAAGCAAGTTCATGAAATACTTAGATACCATAAAGAGTATTACCAGGGCTTTTTCTCCCGAATACATAAGATCGTTCAAGATTTTCACCGCAGAAGAAACTTTTCCTTCAGCAAGGCAATCAATAAGTTCGAATACGTTTGCTTCTGTTGACTTGGACATAATTTCATCCAAGTCTTTTTTTTCGATTTCATTTTTGTGAGCGGCATAAGCTATAGCCTTTTTTATCTCTCCTTCAACATGATAAAGATCAGATGTAAACTGGGCCATAAAAACTGCGGCAGAATGTTCTATGGGCTTGCCGTATTTTGCCGAACGGACTTCAATCCAGCGAACCTTATCTTTGAAGCTCAAAGGAGAAAACTCCTTCACCTTACCCTTCTGTTGGATAACTTTAAATATTTTCTTCCTTCGGTCAACTTTTTCCGCAGAAAAAACGAGGCATAAATATGACGGGAGGTTCTCTAAAAATTCAATAAACCGCGCCTCTCCGCTCCCGCTTTTCTCGGCCGCTTTTTTGCCTTCTTCGAGAAATACTGCGTTGTAAACCACGACAACCCTTTTTTCAGCAAGCATTGGCGCTACCCTAGAAACATTTACTATATCATCATAGGTTACGTTTTCTCCATCAAGCGCCTGAAAATCTACCGCCTCGTATGCTTCAGGGACATATTTACTTTTTATCTTTTCTATAGCTTCCTTAATAAGGAGCTTTTCCTGGCCGTAAAACAAATATAGTTCGCTCATTTCAAATCCTCTTTTCAAAAATAAATTTCGGATTATATTTTAACATCGTTCATGGTGGTTTAAAAGGGAAAAAAGAATACCTTGAACTTCCACTTTTTAATACCGCAGATGTGAGGAATATCTTTCCAATACGTCCGGGTATTCAAGATCGGTCCGGTATCTTCCGATTAAAACTGATACTCCAGAAAGCACAACTCGACATGAGCCATAGTTTCAATCCCATTATGGTTCGATTAAAACGAGATGCCGTTGCACAAGAACAACACTTTAGTTCAAATTATGCGTTTCAATCCCACTATGGTTCGATTAAAACCAATTAAATCTGGATATTCGTCAATTAGGCAGAATATGTTTCAATCCCACTATGGTTCGATTAAAACCCTTTCGCTAGTTCTACCGCTGAGGTAACTATCCATGGTTTCAATCCCACTATGGTTCGATTAAAACCAAGGAAAAAATGCGCACTTTTCAAATGCTCCGGGATATTGATCTGCAGTCGACCTTCAGTACTTGAAATTCGCCTGGAGGTCGACTGCAAGTCTGTCAAGTTTTATTATTTCTCTGTTTTCTATAAAATTCCTGCCAGCTTAAATGCAACATTTTTAATACTCAATAATTACTTTTTTTGGGTATTCAACCTTACGTTATTTCCTCTGATTTTAAAGCTGATGGCACCATGAATGTCTGTTCTATACACTCTAATTTTACTTTTTTCCAAAAGCTCTAAAACCTTAGTAGAGGGATGTCCGAAGCTGTTATTTTTCCCTACTGAGATTACTGCAAAGTCAGGGTTTACTCTGTTTAAAAATTCTGGTGACGTGGAAGTGTCACTCCCATGGTGTGCAACCTTAAGTACATCAGCTTCTACATCGCATTCAGCCATTACATCCTTTTCTCCCTCAAAACCTAGATCTCCTGTAAACAAAAACCTTAATCCCCTATAGGTCATTTTCAGCACTACTGAATTGTCATTGTCGTCCTCAAAAAGTTGGTGCCTGCTGGGGTTTAAAACGTGAAAGACCGCCTCCCCCACCCGGAAGGTATCACCCCTTGAAACCGCCAAAACCGGTATTTTCTTTTTACTCGCAACTTCTTCCATCTTCCGGTAAATCTCCGAACCATCCGGATGGCCGATTACCACCGCTTTTACATCCATTTCCTCAATTATTGATAGGAGCCCTCCGGCGTGGTCGGAATCAAAATGAGTGAAAACCACCACATCCAGCTTTCGAACACCACGATCGTAAAGATACGGCAAAATCACATTTTTCCCTATGTCAAAACTACCCTTATAGTAAGATGGCATTCCACCTCCGTCTATAAGGATCGTTCCCCCATCTTCGGTTTTTATGAAAATGCAGTCTCCCTGGCCGACGTCTAAAAAAGTTACTTCAAATCCGGGTTTTACCCAAAATATACTCCACGCTACAATTAAGAAACAAAGACCGATGATGGTAAGATTAAGCTTTCTTTTTATCCCTAAGGCTTCCACTGGTGCAAAAAATGCGGTAATCAGAGCAAAATAAGCCAAGACCGCAAGAGGTCCTAAAGAAGGAACCGAAAAGGTGGCATAAGGTAACTTTGACATTAAAGTCGTTACCCAATCCATCAAAAAGATCAGCACTCCGGTTATTTTTACAATTGGTACAGCAAGAAATGGAATGAAATTCAAGATACCCGCCAAAAATCCTCCTAAGAGGGCTGCTCCAGCAAGCGGCACTACGATGAAGTTCAGCAAAAAGCCTGCTAAGGATATTTTGTGAAAATAATATGCTAAGAAAGGAAAAAGCAGTAATTGAGCGGATATAAGGACAGCTAGGGAGTCGCGGAAGAAAGCCGGAATTGAATCGAAGAATTGCCTTAAAGGTTTAAATAATAAAATTATACCTAATGTCGCGGCAAAGGAAAGTTGAAAGCTAGCCGAGAAAATATTAAAGCTGTTTGCTAAAAGCAGCAGAAAACCGGCAAAACCGAGGCTGTTTAGCGGATCGCTTTTTCTTCCAATCAATCTTCCGAGCATAACCACTTCCAGCATTAAAGCTGCCCTCAAAACCGGCGGCGACATCCCCGCCATTAGCGAATAAAATAAGACGGCAGCGCTGCCAGAAAGGAAACAAGTCCTCGGGGAAAGCTTTAAAAATTTCAATACCCCTTCCACGGCGGTGTAAACTATACCAACATTCAATCCCGAAGCCGTTAGAACATGGAGAACTCCACCATCGCTAAAAGCCTTCAAAACATCTTCCGGAATATCTCCTTTAAGACCCAACACTATTCCCGAAAGCAGGGATGCTAGTTTTGGCGAAAGCGCGCACCGGTAAAAATTTTGAATCCTTTCCCTGAAATCCAAAGCGAATTTTACTAACGGGTTTACATTAACCTTACCCAAATATTTCATTTCCCGGGAAAACATAGTCGCTGTTATGCCCTTTTGCGCAAGATATGCCTTGTAGTCGAATCCGCCAGGGTTTTGGAAGCTTGTAGGTATACGAAGATAACCAGAAAACTCCGCCACATCGCCATAATTCAAAAGCTCCATCGAATTTTTACGGGGTACCGATACCCTAATTTTGCCCGGAGCTTTAATGTATTTACCGTTTTGTAAAATATATAAGGTCTTAACTTCGTAGGTTGCTTTTGTTTCATCAACTTCCGGGGGCGACACCACAACGCCAATTACGGTTCTATAATCTCCCGCATAATTTGCTATGGTGCCTTCCATTCTAGTGGAACAGAAACTATGGTACAAAGCCCCTGCTGCAAATATAAAAATTCCCAGAAAAACCATCTTTCGAAAATCCCGTGCAAAAAAATATAATCCAAAGCTTGCTATAAGCATCAAAGCAAAGAGCCATAAAATTTTTATGTATTCTCCAGCAATTATGCCCGCAGCAAAAAATATAAAGATAAATAAAAAGGGGCGGTACATAGCCCGACCTCCATTACTATCATTTAGTTAAATTTTACCATTTATGATTTTTAATGGCAATTAGCCAAAGCCACCGAATTAACGAATATTCCTCCTAACCGGTTTTTAACCCCAACTGTTTATGGATATCCTCCGAAACTAAATTGATGTATTCTTCACCCCGCATTTCGCTTCATGTAATAACTCAGCATCTGACAGCGGCTTTCCATCAAGACCCCGTTTATTCCAGAGGCCGCTTTCTGCTATCCCGCGAACAGGGCAATACAAGCCCCACTAATTATTGCTTGGCACAAAAGATGGATCGTTAAACCCTATCTGCCCATTCTCTGCGTTCCATAGCAGTTTTGTCTTTCATACTTTCATCGTAAGGCTCAATAACCTCGTCTTCCGTTACAATAACCTCTATCCTTTTCCCTGCTAAAACTTCATATATATTACCATCCAGGATATCTTTCCTTCCATTCTCGGGTGTTTTCAAATCTTATAAGCAGATCGTCAGCAATTCGCGTTCTTACATCCGCCATCTCTACTTTAGCAACCCACTCTTCGGGTATGCCATTGATCCCAAAATAGGCCCCAAGAATGTTTCCGGTTATAGCCCCCGTGCTGTCGCTGTCTCCGTCGTGATTCACTGCAGCACAAAGGGCTTTTTTAAAGTCGTCCCTATACTTTAAGGCACAATAAAATGAAATGGCTATCGCTTCTTCTCCTACCCAGCCTTCCCCAAGTAATTTTATCACCGTATAAGGTCCTTCTTTGCTATTTGCCAGGTCCAGTGCTTTTTTAACCGCAATACTGCATTCTTCTTTTCCGTTATACTTGTCGAGGGCCAATAGGGCATCTTTTACTGCTTCTTCTATATCCGCGCCTTCTATAATACAAGCAATAACATGGGCAAAAACTCCAGCAGAAAGATATCCGCTTGGGTGGCCGTTGGTTAAAGCCGCGCACTCGCAAGCAATCCGAAAAGCTTCTTCTCTGCGGCAAAACAGTCCTATAGGAGCCACCCTCATAACCCCACCGCAACCCTCGCTGTTATTTATCGGCTGTTCTATCGTCCCTATCCTTCCACTGAATAATGCTGACAGACACGTACTCCCTGGTGCACGTCTGGCATGAAGGTCCTTTACCTTTATCAGCCACCGTGGTAGATAAAGTTTTTCTCGTGGTCTTGAGGGTAGCCCTGGGTATGCAGCCACCGAAGATACGCATGATAGACAACAGAAGGTATGTGGCAGATCCCTTTCTCTCTCCTTCTGGTTTCGGCCCGCAGTAAGCCTTCTGCGGCGAATAAAGTCATTTGAGTATCATCGGTGATTCCTGCTTTGCCGTTTATGTCCGTAATAGCCCGCCACATTCAAACGGAACCTTCCAAGAACTTCCGCCTTAATTCAGGTTCAAATTTTTCTATGGCATAACGCAGCATAGTCCTTGGCATAACTTTGTAATTCTCCTTTAGAAATTCGTATTCAACATTAAAGTCCCTATTCCCGATTTCCCTGAGCATCCAGCCTACCGCTTTATGTATTAGGTCATGTTTGTGGTTCAGTAATATCCGCGCAATATTTAATGCATCATCAAATTCGCCCTGTTTTATGAAATAAAATGTTGACATTACGGCGATTCTTTGTTTCCACAAATCCGGTGTTTGGGCCATATCATACAGTATGGACTTATCCTTATTGAAAAGGTAGGGCCCTAATATCTTCGGTGCGGAAGAGTCAACCAGGTCCCAGTTATTAACCGCCTTAATATTCTTGAGGTATGTATTTACTATTTCTTCCCTTTCCCGTTCGTCTTTGGCCTTTTCAAATTTATAGACAAGCATAAAAAGCGCGGTGAGCCGGTACTCATGAACCGGTTCGTTTAGCAGTCTTTCAATATCTTTTAAATCAATAGATTTAAAATACTTTTTGGCAACTTTCCTCTGGTTAGGTACGGAAACCCCTATAAACCGATCTCCCTCCCCGTAACCTCCTTCAAAGGCACGGAAAAAACGGGGTAGAAAGGTAGCCTTTTCTTTATCGATGTACTTGCTTAACTCTTGTTTTATTTGGTCAACGATGCTCAAAAACTTCACCCCCTCCTTTTTTGTTTTTCAACCCTGTTGCTTTGGCAAATTCTTTTTTGAACTTTGATATACCATCGCAGTAATTATCGCCGCGCCGGCAATACAGGGGCTAGAACAGCATAAGCTGGATTTGCGCCATTTAATACAATCTGTTGATAAACTGCTAATAATACCGCGTTTATGAGCCAAACAATAACAAACAAAGTTTCGCGTTTTACATTTTTTAAACCCTTACCAAGATTTGAGTACATTATTATTGCAAATTTGAATACCAACGGTAAAATAAAAATTCCCTGGACTTTCAAACTCAAATTGGCCTCTGCACTTATATCTACGTTTCCTACAACGGCAAATAAAATGGAAACAACAGCATAACCAATAAAAGCAAAACACGCACCCGCAAGTAACTGGAATACCACGCTAAACGCTGGCGGAAGGATGTCCATAATCCCCCTTGGGTAACGCATGTAAATATACAATAGAACGCTAAACACTAGGGTTTGCCCGAGGATTTCAGGTAATCCGAAGAAATGAAACCAGAGCGGTAACTTTGTGTATACCATGCCTTCAATGGAACACGGTGCCCCTGCCGGGGTAGACAGAATTCCGATTCCTACAAAAATTAACCACAAATATAGCCAACCATATTTTGCTTCGGCTAAAAAACTGCGAAACGGTATCAGGACAAGTCCTATTATAAGTCCCCTGATTGGCTGAACAAACGGTCCCCAAAAGGTGGACCCACTCCCAAACTCGATCATATAATCGCGTATTTCAGGGAGGTAAAAACGTATCTGTAATTTAAAATGTTCGAAGCTATGAACCCTGCGGCAAAATAAGTTAAAGTATGGATAATTATTACCTTAATTAGAAAATCGGGAATAGAATGAGTTGTTTTTTTCACCATCACATTCTCCTTAGCTTTGTTTACAATCTTAAGTCCCCAAACCAGCTGGGCAATCTCCTGACTTAGATCGGGGATCCGGCACTGCAAACCCCGAACATATCCTACCCCCTTGCCTACTACTCGCACTAATCTGCGCCTGGAGTGGAAATGCGATGGTATGCGATGTAGGCCTATTTACCCTCACCAAGATAAAACCACTTAATCCGATTGCTATAAATACTTATTTTATCATTCATAATGAAGACATTAAAGGAAGCCCTAGTGTTTTAATTTTTCACACTCTTTAACATAAATCCAATAATTTTCATTACGTTAGGGGGTACCTGGAGTGTCCCAACTATATACATCATCCTCTAGCTGCAGGAACCTCTGTTATGCGAAAGACACCCACTACAATATTTACAAATATTGATCTATATCATTAATAAATAACCTTAGAATGTCACCTCGGTGTATATTGTTATTCTTATAACCAATGTCTTTACGAATTGCTAGTAATAAATCCTCAAGCATAAACATTATTTTTGGAAATTGTGCTTTGGATAACTCGTTATCTTTAATTGATGCATAATTAATTAGTTCCTTTCTAAAAGATCCCCATTTAGATATAACTTCATCTGAGCCCCATGATACTAGTTTTTGAGTAAATCTCGTAAAAAACCTTTGCATTTCAGCTTCTGACATCCGTTTGCCCTTAATCTTCTCTCCCCACATTAGATCAAAGATAAATTCAATGAATTGTTCGTAAATAGGAATTTTCTTATCCCTTAATTGTTGATTAATTGTTTGTACATTTTCATAATATTTTCCAAGTATTAGTGAAATAACCGAAATAATAGCAGTTACTGACGCAGTAATTAAGGCCGCAGCTATTTCGTTTTCTACGGAAGATAATATATTCCAAAAAGTCTTGATAGTATATATTATTACTAAAATTATACCAAAACTTTTAAGTATTCCAAGCGGTAGATACCTCCATCTTCTATTAGGTTCTTTCATAAATGGATTCCTTCCCTTGTTTATGGTAATTCAGTAAGCAGAACGCAAAATCCTAACCAATGAATAAAATATAGAAAGCTCTTGTTCAGGGAGGTAGTGAAAATGGCCAATGTCGCTGTCGCCGTTTCCGCCCATGGGTACGGCCATGAAGGCGCTTTCGATTATAGAGCGTTCAAAACAGGCCATATAGTGATAAAGCCAAAAAACGGCAAGGAATTTTTAAAGATGCTTTCGGATATTTCAAAAACCAACGGTCCCATATACCTCATGAAAGTTTTCAGCCATTCCTACCCGAGAGGGATTATCATGACAAACTGGAGCGGATTTTACGATGAGCCCGGTCCGAACGATACCCCGAAGGCCGCATATATAAGCGACATGGTCGAGCTCATTAATAAACGGGAGATCTTGTTTTCTTCAAATCCGCAAATAATGCTGTTTGGCTGTAACCTTGCCGGCAACTTCGCTGAAAAACTTTCAGCTGCAGTATCTGGCACCGTTATAGCACCAAGAGGAGACAGTTACCCCGAGATCCGGGGGAACCAAGAGACCGGAATATTCATCGCAGTAACTCAATGGGAAGTTTATATAAAAGGAAGGTACGCTTATAGCGCCGGCAAGAGACTAAGAGCCTGGTAACTACTAAGGTGTAGCCAGCAGCTAAAAGTAAAATTGTATAGTAGTGTCAAATCTGGTATATTATAATTAAATCTGGGACAAAAAAGCGCAGGGAGGAAAACTATGTTCTTTTTTGGCATTTTCGGAATCCAAGATAGAGAAAGAATAATCAAAGAATTCGATGCTGTGATATGTCCATCGTGCGGCAGGCTGTCAAGAGCGGAATTAATAGAAATTTTTACTTATTTTCATTTCTTTTTCATACCCATTTTCCAGTGGAACAGGAGGTATTTTGTAAGGTACAGGTGCTGCCCTGTTATATACTCAGTAGAAAAAGAATACGCCGAAGAACTCAAAAGAGGGGCCATCCTGGATCCCTCCCGACTCCACAAAGTGTTCGGTCACGGAAGCTACTGCCCGGAATGCGGAAGTTATATCGACCCCTCTTTTAATTTCTGTCCTTTTTGCGGAAGAAAGCTCAATTAGGTGTTTAAACTCTTTACGAGGTCTGCCATTGTATAATAACCTGGCGCCCGTGTCACTATAAACCTTGCAGCTTTCAATGCGCCTTTTGCCAGCACCTTTCTGGAAGTGACCACATGAGTTATTTCTATGGTCTCGTCCTCGCCTCCGAAAATCACTCGGTGCTCTCCCACCAGATTGCCAGCCCTTATGGAATGAATGCCAATCTCGCTTTTTTTCCTCTTTTCCCTCCTGTCAGCCCTGCAGTAGACATAATCGGCTTCATTTCTTACTTCCCTTATAGCATCTGCTAACATAAGGGCTGTGCCGCTTGGGGCATCGATTTTCTGGTTATGGTGCCTTTCGACTATTTCCACATCGAAATCGGAGAGAACTCTAGCTGCCTGCTGTGCCAGCATTACCGTAAGAAATACGCCCAAGGACATGTTTTGTGAAACAAACACAGGCACCGTTTTTGAAGCATCCTGAAGCATCTTTTTGTGGTGTTCTTCAAGGCCGGTAGTTCCAACTACCAATGGAATTCGGTGCGATAAGGCGTATTCGCATAAATTATTGATCGCCTCTGGATTGGAAAAATCCACAATCACATCGGCTCTGTCTTCTATCTTAAAAATGCTATCGTAAATGGGAAACTTTCCTTTTTCCTCCACCACGTCAACGCCTGCTACTATTTCAATATCCTTTTCCGCTTCTACAAGTTCTGCTATGGTCTTCCCCATCTTTCCTCTTGCGCCGTTTAAAATTATCTTTATCATAAGGATCCCCCTTGCGCAAAAATATCTAGTTAGATTTATATTCTATTGCAAATTCAAAAGTTCCTGCCAAAAATAAAAAGCCTTCCTTTGGAAAGGAAAGCTTTTTTTCCCTATTTAATCATATAATACAAAGTTTCGAGTTCCTCGCTGTCCGCTCGCGGAAGTTTTACCTTCAATTCCTGTATTACCTCGTCGTCAACCTGGATGAATTTATCTCCCAGCAAGCGGGCACAGATGTTAATGCTAGCAAGGGAATTCTTATGGTGAGTCACGAAATCCAAGATTTCCTCTATCTGCTTCTGTCGTTCATCCACTAAAATGCACCTCCAGTATTATTCTGTGCAAGAATGCATTTTTTTATTCCCTCAGAGAAACATCGCCGCTTAATATCCTTTCCACCTTGCCGCTTTCACTTTTGACTAATAAAGCACCATCGTCATCTACATCCAGGGCGATCCCTTCTAGTGCAAAATTTCTTCCAGCAATCTTAACCCGCCTACCCAGATTGCAGCAAAGCACTCTCCACTCCTGGAGTACATTTTTAAATTCACCGGCTTCAAGATACCTGTAATATTCCTCAAAATCAGAAAGGAATTCAGTTAAAACCTCCAAGCGGTCTATATTCTTCCCGCAGACAAGTTTCAATGAAGTAGCTGTTTCTTTTAGTTCTTCCGGAAAATCCTCGTTGTTAACATTGATACCAATGCCTGTTACTACATAATTAATTCCATCCATATCGCCGCTCATTTCCGTTAAGATGCCCGCCACTTTTTTGCCTTCTATCAAAAGGTCATTTGGCCATTTTATCCGGCAATCAGCTCCTGTGCTTTTCCTGATTGCTTTTGCTGCTGCTACTGCAGAGGTCATGGTAATCCTGGGCGCTTCATAAGGTTCCAAGGAGGGTCTTAAAATTATTGACATCCATATTCCCACCCGCGGAGGTGACATCCAGGTTCTTCCCATCCTCCCTTTGCCACCCGTCTGTTCCTCCGCAATCACCAGTGAGCCGTGAAGCGCACCTTCTTGCGCCAGCCTTTTTGCCTCTTCATTAGTTGAACCAATCGAAGGGTAATAATAGATTTCTCTTCCGAGAAATTCGAGGTTGCTCTTTGATATAATCTCTTCCGGCAAAAGCAGGTCCGGCGATTTTTTTAAACAGTACCCTATTCTCGGCATTGAGCTTATTTCGTAGCCCATTTCGCGTAAATGCTTAATCTGTTTCCATATGGCGGTTCGGCTGACGCCGAACTTTTCACTTATTTCTTCACCGGAAACGTACTCACCTTTTTTCGAAAGGAGCAGCAATAGAAGCTTGTTGGTTGACCTCTCCTTTATCATAGTTAAAAATCCACCTTCACAACCGGAATTTAAGCTATTTCTAGTTTAATTTAAGCTTCCTTTCGGTGTCAACGGTAAAAGCAAATAATGCCGGGTACTTTCCCGGCATGTTTTAAGCTTCCTCCCCCATCGCATCGTCGGTATAAAATTTAGGCTCCGTTTTTTCGTTTCCTAAATAATGCAGATTTGCGTAGATGTTCACTGTATGGGTATTTTTGTTGTGCTTTATTTTTACGTCGCTTGGAATTCCATCGTCCTGGTGGTAATTGAGATATTGCTTTAAGATATCGTAGGCGTTTTCTTCGCTTAAAGTGCCGTAAAAGCTCATGTAAACATCTTCGGGAATTTCCAGGATGATATTGTGAAGCCCGTCCTTTACTGCTCTGGTTTCCCCTATAGAATTAAGCACAAACTAACCCCCAGCTTATTCTTTTCCTTTTTTTCTCTGTTTTTTGTGGTCAGGTTATTTGGTGGCGTCTTCATGGGATTTTCGATTTCGAATTCCTTGGATAATTCGTATTTTTCCGGTCTTTCGTCATCGATTAATTCCCCTTTAAATCTTCTCCTATCCAACGGTGGTACCGGCTTTCCTTTCAATTTCTTATCGCTTTTTCGCACTTTTACCACATTCATTCCTCCTTTTTTGGTTTTCACTTTTAGTATCCTCAATTGCAACAGGCACTATTAGCGTGATGGTGAAAAAAATATGCCCCCCTTATTTAACTTTTTACTGCAAGGGGAGCATATAAACGGGTATTAAAAGCGTTTTTTTAAACAATTAAAGGGTCTTTTGCAATTCTTCTTCCAGATATTTGATGAAATCACCGCTTACATCCATAACCGTTATGTCTATATCTTTTACATCCCCAAGAACTTCTTTATAAACCCTTGCCACATCTTTTTTGGGGACGCCTCCAACGCCTGTAGCAAGTGCAGGCAAAACCATGGACTTTACATTCTTCTCCCGGGCTTTCTCAAGGAGTGATTGAAGGCATTTTCTTACTATCTCCACGCTGGATGGCTCCGCCGGCCTTTTCATCGTCACCGCATGAAAGACGTACTTGGCTTTTAAACCGCCAGCTGTAGTAACGTAAACGTCTCCCGGCCGGGGGTCGGTTTCTTTGCAAATTCTTATTGCTTCATCTTCTATTACCTTACCACCAGCCTTTTTGATGGCGAGAGCAACACCTCCACCCATTGACCCCATTCCATTAGCAGCGTTAACTATAACATCAGCCTCAGCCTTGGTTATATCTCCGATAACAAGCTTCACTTTTTATCACCTCCCTGAGCTTAACATTTAGAGGTACTGGACAATTCTTCCAATTTATTTTTCCAGTAATCCCGCTTTGCTTTCAAATCTCCTATCAACTTCAAGTCGTGTTCAATGCAAAGTCCTTCTTTAACCCTGTTTTCGGCAATAAGAATGGCCTCATCAAAAGTATCAAGAGCTCTTTTGAATAAATCTTCAGCATAACAAGCTCTTTCCCTTTCGTGAGGCCACTGAGATTTTTTCGAATCCCTTATAACAGCTTTTAGAATATCGAAGAACTTTTCCCCCTCGGTGTAAAGATTTATGGAAAATTCAAGGTTTTTGATCATTTAAACAACCTCCCGGCCGCTTTTACTATATAATTTCCACAAAAATTTCAAAATTCCTTCTTTCTTTTAAAAAATGCTTTATCATGAGCTACAGCATCGCGCCAAGGCCGGAGAGGGATAAAATCAAAAGCCATACTTTTTTATCTAGGGGCACGGTGTGGAAAATAGCCTGCAGTGCCGGTATATACACGACTCCCAAAAGCATAGCCGCAGAACACACTACCGCCAGGGTAAGGTAAAGATTCGAAAAGAGATTTTTTCCCCATATTACGGTGCTCTCTGACCTGCACTCAAAGGCAAATATAAGCTGCGACATTATCAGGGTAGAAAAAGCCACGGTTCTAGCAAAGGCAATATCTCCGCGCCCGTAATACCAGGATATTATGTAAGCGGCTATGGTGGCAAGGCTTATCAAAAACCCCCTGTAAATTATCTTCCGTCCTAGACCCCCAGCAAAAATACTCTCGTTCTTTTTACGCGGCTTGCGGCTCATAACGTCGCTTTCTGGAGGATCTGCACCCAGTGCAATAGCCGGGAGGCCATCGGTTACAAGGTTCACCCAGAGCACTTGTATGGGAAGCAGGGGTAAGGGCAGTCCCAGCAGAGACGCCCATACCATCGTCAGCACTTCTCCTGTATTGCAGGAAAGCAGGTAGCGGATGAATTTGCGGATATTGTCATAAATGATGCGCCCTTCTTCCACTGCAGCAACGATACTCGCGAAATTGTCATCCAGCAATATCATCGCCGAAGCTTCTTTCGTGACATCTGTGCCGGTTTTCCCCATGGAAATGCCAATATCGGCTTCTTTTACCGCTGGAGCATCGTTAACCCCGTCACCGGTCATGGCAACAACGTGGCCTTTCTTTTTAAGTGCCCGGACGATTCTCAGCTTATGTTGCGGTGTCACACGCGCGTATACCGAAATCTCATCTACGCAATTTAAAAATTCTGATTCGGACATATTGTCAAGTTCCTGCCCGGTTATTATCTTTCCCCCTTTACCCATGATATTAAGTTCCTTTGCTACCGCCCAAGCTGTGGCCCGGTGGTCGCCTGTGATCATTACGGGTCTTATTCCTGCAGCAAAACACTTTTCAACAGCACTTGCTGCTTCCGGTCTCGGGGGATCAATCATACCCATTAAACCTAAAAATATCAAATCGCGCTCGAGGTTTTCACTCGCAGCCTGAGCAGGATTTACTTTTTTGTAAGCAAATGCAAGAACTCTGAGGGCTTCTCTTCCCATATCTTCATTTATCTTAGTAATTTTTCTCTTGTCGGTTGCGGTAAATTCCCTGACACTACCGTTAACTTCGATTTTATTGCAAAGATCCATTATCACATCTACTGCACCTTTTGTAAAAAGGAAAAGTTCTCCCCTTGGAGTTTTTACCAGCACCGACATGCGCTTTCGTTCCGAATCAAAGGGGATTTCTTTTACTCTTTTATATGACCTTTCAACATCTTGCTTTAATATATTGGCTTTTGAGGCAGCCACCAGAAGGGCGACTTCCGTGGGGTCACCGGAGGGAACCATTTCTTTGGACTTTATAAACTTACCTAAAATTCCGGACTTTGGTTCGCAAAGCTCGGCATTATTGCATGACACCGAGATTTCAAGCAGTTTTTTAAGTCCGGGGGGAATTTGCTTAAAGAGCCTGCCGTCCTGGGTAATAAAATCCCCTTCCAGCCGGTAGCCGCTTCCCGTAACCGTCACTGTTTCTCCGTCTACGTATATTTTCCTTACGGTCATTCTGTTTTCAGTAAGCGTTCCTGTCTTATCGCTACATATAACCGTGGCACACCCAAGGGTCTCTACAGCCGTAAGTTTTCTTATCAGGACGTTTTTTTTCACCATCCTCTGAACGCCCATCGCAAGCACCATCGTGACCACAGCTGGCAATCCTTCCGGAATAGCAGCAACTGCAAGGCTGACGCCGAACAGGAACATGCTGTATATCTCTTCCCCTCTTATAACTCCCAACATAGCAACTGCAGCGCATATTGCAAGACAAATGACAAGGAGCTGTTTACCCAGGTCATCCAGGCGCCTTTGAAGGGGGGTCCGTTCCTCCTCTATCCCTTCTATCATACCGGCAATCCTGCCCATTTCCGTATTCATACCTATTTGGGTCACCAGCATTCTTCCCCGGCCGCTCACCACCATTGTGCCCATGAAAACCAGATTTGGCCGGTGAATTTTCAAGCCTTCATGATCTTTGTTTTCCGCGGATTTTTCCACCGGAACCGATTCTCCTGTCAGCACCGATTCGTCTACTTTGAGGTTTTCAGCCTCAATAAGTTCTCCATCAGCCGGTACCTTATCGCCGGTTTCCAGGAGCACTATGTCACCGGGTACCAAATCTTTAGCCGGTATCACCTTTATTTCGCCATCCCTTAAAACCCTAGCGGTGGGGGCTGTCATTTCTTTGAGGGCTTGTAGCGCTCTTTCGGTCCTGTATTCCTGGATAAACCCCATAAAACCGTTTAAAATTATAATTGCTGTAATAGCTATGGCATCTGCCATCTCGCCCAATAAAGCAGAAATTAAAGTGGCGCCCAGCAATACCAAGGTAATGGCGCTCTTAAACTGATCAAAGAAGATGGCTATTGGCGATTTTCCCCTAGTTTCCAAAAGCTTATTTTCTCCGAAAAGCTTTTTCTTTAGAGGTATTTCCCGGCTGGATAAGCCTCTTGCAAGATCAGTGCCCCATGAATTTGCCATTTTTATCCCTCCAAGTCTTTTTACACTCTAAAATTTTATTCCCCGATTTTGGAGCTTATTCTTTCCTTTTACGCAAACATCTTTTTTACTATATATACCGACGCCAGAAAACTTGCAGAATCCGCTAAAATCCCAACAGGAATAGCATATCTTGTCTTCCGCACACCTACGGAGCCAAAATAGATGGCAATTATGTAAAAGGTGGTATCGGTAGAACCCATCAGGGTAGATGCCAGCCTTCCCATAAAGGAATCCGGCCCGTAAGTGTCAAAGATCTCCATCATCATACCCAGGGCAGCAGGCCCAGACAAGCTTCTCACTATCGACAAAAAAAGGGTATCAGCCGGAACCTGCAAAAGTTCGATTAGAGGATACAAGGCTTTAACCATTATTTCCACTGCTCCAGATTCTCTAAAGATACCGACGGCTACATAAATGCCCACAAGGTAGGGAATGAGCCTGATGGCAAGAAGCAAACCTTCCCGGGCACCTTGTACAAAAACTTCAAATATCCTTACTTTGTTTATCAATCCGTGCAAAAAGACCATGGAGATTATAAATGGAATCAGCCATGAAAAGGCTGACATTTCCGCCAAATCCTTCACCTTCCTCTTTCAGCTTTTCGAGTAAATAATCCTGAAAATGTAGTCTGCAACGATGGCAACCAGCGTGGAACAGATGCTGGCGAAAAGAATAGCACCCACCACTTCCGATGGATTTTTAGAGCCTGCCGCAGCTCTGAGAGCGATTATAGTGGCTGGCACTAAGGTTACGCCGGAGGTGTTTATAGCAAGAAAGGTACACATGGCTTCCGTTGCAGTATCGGGATGGGGATTGAGCTTTTGCAGTTCCTTCATCGCTTTAAGGCCGAAAGGAGTTGCAGCGTTGCCGAATCCCAGCATGTTTGCACTCAGGTTCATCAGTATACTTCCCAAAGCCGGATGTCCTCTGGGTATCGAGGGGAAAAGCAAGGTAAAAACCGGTGCTATAAACTTGCTCATTTGGTCTATTAGACCGGATGCTTCGGCTACTTTTGCTATTCCTAGCCAGAGACTTATAACTCCCATAAGGTTTATTGCCCTTTCAATGGCGCTGCTTGCTGCATTTAACGCCGCAGGAGTTATAACCTCCAGCCTTCCGTTCCAGGCAGCAGCAAATATCCCCCCCAGTATTAAAAAAGAAAAAATCCAGTTCACTTTGTTTCCCCCTTTATCAATCGTGAATTACAACCAGCGTTCCTTCAGGGATATTTTCGTAAAACCATTTGGCATCTTCGTCCTTTAACCTCACGCAACCGTGGCTTGCGGGTATACCAAGCTTTTCGTATTCTTCCCTTATGAGGTTCCGATCCCTGTCTCTCGGCATGGAATGAAAAAGATAATTGTCCTTTATCCTCACCCAGTAAAATGCTCCCTGGCCGAATCTTTCCGAAAAAAACCACACTCCCCGGTCCTTCACGGTAAAATATCCCCGGGGCGTTTCGGTATCGGGGCCAGGCCTTCCTCCCGATGCCAGCATGGTCTTTATGATTTTTTTGCCCCTATATACCACCACCTTCTGCACGGGCCTCAAGTTAACCTCTACCCATAATCGGTCACCCAGATCCTTAGTGGTAAATTCAAACCTATAGTGTGCCAATTTTTGCCCGTACACTGAAGTTCCCTCGACCGAAACCTCATACTTTTCTCCCGGGAGGAAAACTGAATGAGGTTTAAACTCGGCTGTTTTCCCCCGGCAAATCACATCCCCGGTCATCCGGCTCACTTTAATGAAAACTTCCTTCATTTCCTGGTCAAAGTCGACCTTTAAAACTGTGTACGGCATTACATCTTTTTTGCCGTTTTCGGGATCGGTAGAGATTACTTTCGGAATTGGAGCAACTTCAAACCACCGGTAAAAACCGGCAAAGATACTTTCATTGCCCTCAAACTTCACAAAGTATTTTTTTCCGGGTTGTAATGGGTCCCGAGGTATGAGAAGCCACTGGCTGGTGTCCTTAAACAATTTGCCTATTGCCATGGGAATATAGCGAGGCCTCAAAGCAAAATCGAAATCTGTCCTTAGGGATTTGAGCTCCGCTTCACCAACAGGGGTGCTGAAGCTCAAAACCACGGGGCCTGAACTTGCAACCGGCGACGAAACCCCTACCAAAAAAGGCCGTATTTTTACCCTGTAATAAACTTTCACGCTCTTGAGAAGCCCCGGCACTGCGGTCTTTAACGGTTCTATGCGAAGCATCGTTTTAAATCCTTTAGGAAGGCCTTTTTCCATGGCGTATATTTCCAAATTTCGGTCATCAATCCAGCGAAAAGTCTTTACAAAATCCACCCCTGGCCTTTCAGATTCCAGGTGGATCTTATCTCCCACATCCCGTTCTATTACCGGGACGTAAAAGTTCACCCTTATCCGCACAAGTCCTGTATCGTTCAGTTGCTCTATTGTCACATCGTTGAAACGAGATAGTGCTATCCACGCCGTAATAAGGACAAGAATCATTAAAAGCAGGTACCTGCCCTTCACCAGCCCACCCCCTTTTAACTATTTTTATGACCGAAAAAAAACAATTTTGACCAAAAAGAAAAAGGATGCCTTAACAGACATCCTCTTGAAAGCGCTTTGTTTTTCTTTTTACATGCTATCTTTCATATATCCCTTAATGTAAAGCTCCTGGCTGCCATATAGAGCACAAAAATAGTATAAGCCGCCGCGTAAATGAGCATATAAACGCTCGGTTCCGCCCCACCCCCCAATAAGTTATTCCGCATAAGGTATACTTCACCCGACGAAAATAAAAGCGAATTCATCTTCCTGTACAGTGCATCGGTGGGCATTATCAGGCTTGAAATAATCCCAGCATTTATAAGCCCTTTTGCGCTACGCCCCCCAAGGGATATCAAATATCCTATTCTTTCCAGCCAGCCTCCGATAAGCGCAAAGCCGTATAGCATAACCGCCATAATGCCGGTACCGAGCGTGGACATGCGCGCGCTCCCCCATAAACACACTGAAAGCAAAATGATAGGAATCCACAAAAATAGAAGGGCACTATAAAAAATCTGTGTAAAATTAAAAACTATTCTTGCCCCAAAAGCCTTGTTTAAAAACAAAATGCTAAGGAAAAGGATTAAGGCGTAAGATGATACCAAAAGACCTATCCCGCAAAATTTCCCGAGAACTACCTCCCAACGCCTTATCGGTTTTACCAAGACCGCCTGCATTACTCCGCTTTCTATGTCCCCCGAAAGCGCACCTGCAGAGGACAGGATTACCAAAAAGGCAACGATAAGGGCTGCAAAATAAAGCCCTATCGAAATAAATTCCGAAGAAATCGGCACCGCAAGAGTGCTAAGCTTCGGCAGGTCTTTATAAGCTTCTCTAATCCCGAAACCATAAAGGGCAAGAAAAGCCACGGTCAACAATAACACAAAAAGCAGCGCCCTTTTATACAGCATTTCCTTAAATGTGTACTTCATCAGCGTTATCAAAGGCTTCTCCTCCCTGCACCAGATAGACAAAAAGCTCCTCCAAAGACCCGCCTTCTATTTTGAGTTCGTAAAGGGGAGTTCCCGATTCCACTATCGTTTTTGCTATGATGGGTATATCCTCCCTTTTGCTTATTTTAAGCGATACGCAATCGTCTTTTTGCTCCACCCATTTGGCAATTTTCATAAGGTTATCCACAAGGCCCGGAGCTGGTGTGCCTATGCGTACCACTATGTGGGAATTGGCCAAAAGCATGTCTTGCAGATTCCCTTGGGCTATTATTTTGCCTTTGTTTATTATCGCCACCCGGTCGCACACCATTTCAACTTCGCTTAGAAGGTGGCTGTTTAGAAAAACGGTTTTCCCCTTCTTCTTCAGGTGCTTTATAATCTCGCGCACCTCTATTCTGCCGACGGGGTCCAGGGCTGAAGTGGGCTCATCGAGAAAAAGGAGCTCCGGATCAGCCAAAAGGGCTACAGCCAAGCCAAGCCTCTGCTGCATCCCTTTGCTGTAACTTGCTACTTTCTTTTTTTCATGCCCGGAAAGCCCAACCAGTTCTAAAAGCTCTGAAATCCTTCTTTCGAGCCTTGGGATTTTGTAAAGCTCCGCATGAAACCGCATGACTTCCAAGCCCGTCATCCAATCGTGGTAGCGGAAATTTTCGGGCAGGTATCCTATTTTGGCTTTTACCCTGGTGTCCCCCAGGTTTTTGCCGAGGATGCGAGCAGTCCCTGCGGTGGGGCGCAAAAGCCCCACCAAAGTTTTTACCAGGGTGCTTTTCCCGGCACCGTTAGGCCCTAGAAAACCGAAAACTTCTCCCTGCTCGACGCTTAGATTAACGTCGACACATCCGCCCTTACCGTTATACTGTTTCGTCAATCCGAAAGTCTCTATAACCATCTCTTCACCTCAAGGAAGCAGCTATTTGAAGTAGTTCCTGTGCCGGGAGGTTTCCCTCAAGGACGAATATGGTTTGGTCTTCTGTCCATATAATTGTGTAATCTACCGCGTTATCTCCCCAGGTCCTCTTCACTAAAAGACCCGGCTTACCGTTAACGGTTATTTCTTCGGTATCGGCGTGTTCCGTATCAACCGGTATAGGCATGGTAGTTTGCCAGTCCTCGATTCCGTAAAGCTGCTGTCTTATGTTCTCCGGTAAAAACGGCAGCTCAAGCACCGCCTCTCTTACGGCGGTCAAATCTACTCCTTCAGGAACATGTATTTCGGGCGCTCCTATCTGACTCAGGACGAAAGATTTAAATTCTCTAGATTTTACACCTTCATTGACATAGCTCTGTCTTACTATTCCTTTGCTTGTTACCACAAAGGTTTTGCCATCCAACTCTTTAGGCAACAATTTGGTTCCCCCAAGGGCCGATATCAATTGGTTCATGCCGTCCACCTTAGGCGTAATCTCTATTCGCTGGGGCTTTTCTATGCCAACAAAGGTCAATTCAAATCCTTCAGGAGCTTTTAGCGGCTTATATTCAAAGGCAACCTTCTCGAAGACCAATGCTATGTCCTCCGGCTTTACTTCTTCAAACCCCCCGCCGGTGGCCCTTACCTTGCCCAACTGCTCCAGGTCAATTTCCTTAATCCCGCTTTCGTTTAACCTATGTTTTATTTGCTCCAGGTCCTCCGGCGTTATTTTCACAGCCTCAATTTTCGAAAGCCTAAATATGCTAAGAAAATCCGCCACCGCGTCCCTTACGGGAGCAAACCAAATAGCCGAAGAAATCACAAGCACCGCCATAAAGGCTGCAACTAGCTTACCGTATTTTTTCATAATATCTTGCGCTCCTTTCTTAATCATAAGATATTTGTATCGCTTTTTTAGGGAATCCTCAGGGGGATTAAAATCAAGGGCGAGTTTATTTTTTGCAAAATCACCCAAATCCTTCAATTCCCTCAGCAACTTTTCACAGCTTCTGCAGCTTGCAAGATGAGCTTTTATCCTTTTTTCTTCCTTCTCGTTCAACTCGCCGTCTAAATACGCCTGAAGCATCCCCTCATCGTAGCACACGGGTCACACCCCCTTTTCGTATAATTCTTTAAATTTCCGGTGAGCCCTAGCTATCAGCGTCCCCACTGATGTCCTTTTTACCCCCAGAACTTCGGCAATTTCTTCATAACTATAACCGGAATGTTTCATGATGAGTATTAACCTGTCCCTTTCATCCATTTTCATGAGCACCTGACGAACGTAAATCTGTTCCTCCTTAAGGGGTGAGAGTGCTTCTTCATAATTCCCTTTTAAAATCCAGAATTTTATCTCTAGCTTTTTCCTGTTGCTCTCACCCCGCAGGTGATTGTAGGCTATATTTTTTGCCACCCGAAAAAGCCACGCCCCTATACTTCCCTCCTTCCCCGGGGGATTTTGGTAAAATTTCAAAAACACTTCCTGTGCCAGGTCTTCGGCGAGAAAAGGGTCGTTAAGTATGCAAAAAAGCTGCCGATACACCTTGGCGTAGTAATTAGAATATACCTCGTTATACTCCAGAGAAAACCACCCCCGTTTAATCCCCGTTCCATAGATTAAGACACATCAAAGAGGGTAAAAGTGACAAAAAAAATAGGGAAAACCCTACGTTTTAAAAAACCGGTAATCGAAAGGTGTAGTTCCGCGCTCTCCAGGTTATAAACGGTTTGGGGGTTATTAACTTTTAAGGAGATTACCGTTTACAATTACAATTAAGTTCAATTCTATTATCCTTTTATCACCTGACAAGCGTCAATGTAAAATTTTAAAAACCCCGGCTTGAATAACCGGAGCACCAGTTAATCTTCGGAGTATATCTTTTCGCCATCGATCTTTACCAGTTCTTTAAAAGCTTTGAGAAGCAGTTTTGTTACAGGGCCCGGCTTTCCGTCACCAATCACCCTACCATCAACTTTTACGACAGGAATTACTTCAGCAGCTGTTCCCGTCAAAAAGCATTCATCGGCCGCATACACTTCGTACCGGGTAAACAGCTTTTCTTCCACTTTGATATTATGTTTTTGCGCAAGTTCTATTATGGCATTCCTGGTGACGCCTATGAGAATTCCAGCATAGGTCGGTGGGGTAATAAGCACACCATCTTTGACTATGAATACATTATCTCCTGTACATTCGGCCACGTAATCATGAGTGTTGAGGATAAGGGCTTCCATTACTCCGGCAAGGTTCGCCTCTATTTTCGCCATTATATTATTCAAATAGTTGAGACTCTTTATCTGGGGATTTACCCCTTCAGGTACGTTTCTTCGCGTTGCCGCGGTGATGATTTCAAGCCCTTCTTCATACATTTTCTGAGGATAAAGCACAATTTCATCAGCTATGCAAACGATAGTAGGTTCATGGCATTTTCTCGGGTCAAGTCCAAGATCCCCACTACCTCTTTAAACGACCAGCCTTATATAAGCATTTCTCAAATTATTTTGTCTTAATGTTTCTAGCACTACCTCTTTCATTTCATCTTTCGTAAGCGGTATGTCAAGCATTATCGCTTTTGCTGCGCTATAGAGCCTATCCAAATGCTGTTTTAAGCGAAATACCCTTCCGTCGTAAGCACGAATGCCTTCGAAAACTCCGTCTCCGTATAAGAATCCATGGTCGAATACGGAAATTTTGGCTTCCTCCTTGGGATAGTATTTGCCGTTGATGTAAACCTTAATGCTCATTTTAAAGATCCACCCCTTAGTTCACTCAAAAATTAAAAAAAATTAACCCCTCCCTCCCGAGGTTAAACTTAATCACAGGGACGAAGGGGTAATTGCCTTGCGGTACCATCCTTGTTTGCCCTTATAGGATAAACAGGCCTTCTTTTTTAACGCTCAATGCAGCTCCGGACTACTTTCTTTCGCCCGGGCTGTTCGGGAGCGACGGGAATAACCGGCTCTCTTTTACCGCAGTCAATTTATCCCCTTTTCCCTCATCACATATTTTCTATATATCTATATAAAAAATAGCGGCTTTTCCTTAGTATAGTAGGAACTTGCCGCTAGAACCTTTTATGCTACGGTGTTCCGGGACCTCTCCGGATTGTACCGCTCGTTCACAGACGCCATAAGCTTTTAGGTTTGATATGCATTTTAGCACCACTCTTTTTATGTTGTCAAGGGGAGGATGCAAACTCGCCGCAAAAGTTTCGATTAAACTGACTCATTAAGCCCTAGCTGCCCTATGCCCTTAACCAGGGTATTCCAGACCTCCGGGTGGCTTTTTTTGAGATTGACCGGCCGGCCATCTTTGCCAGTAAATGCGTGCTCAGTGTAGCCTTCTGCCAAAAGTACTCCATCCCCTTCTCGAAAGATCTCGTATGCTAGCTTCACTCTCGTAGGTTTTATCTCTACCACCCTCGTTTTGACTTTTATCCTATCCCCGTACCGTGCCGACCGCTTGTAGCGACAGAAGCACTCTATTACCGGCAAAAATATCCCATCTTTTTCCATGTCCGCATAAGGCAATCCTATTGCATCAAAAAATTCGGACCTTCCCACTTCAAACCATACGTAATAATTGGCGTGGTAAACAACCCCCATTTGATCGGTCTCCGCGTACCTAACCGAAACGGAAGCTTCAACGGCTTTCACAATATCACCTACTTTACATCAGCTATACCCCTGTAAACCAGGCCCCTCTGGCAGTCTACGGTCACTTCATCGCCGGTGGTAAGTTTCTCAGTGGCACCCTCTGCTCCTACGATAACCGGAATGCCAAGCTCTATGCTGGCTATGGCGGCGTGGGAGGTAAGTCCTGCTTCTTCGGCTATAATCGCCGATGCCCTCTGGATTACGGGCATATAATCTTTATCCGTAGAAGCTACAACCAGTATACAACCATCGGGCATAGCCTCAGCTTCCTTTAAGGTCCTGGCTACATACACCGTCCCGTGGACCGATTTTGTACCTATTCCAGTACCTTTTAAAATTACATCGCCCACCACGTGGACTCGTATGAGGTTGGTGGTACCACTGACATAAAGCGGAACTCCTGCGGTTATTACCACAAGATCTCCTTTTTTTATGATACCCGAGCTTAATGCCCCATTTATGGCCTCCCTGAACATCTCATCGGTAGAGGTTGTCTCATTGATTTTTATCGGGAAAACACCCCAGACCACCTGAAGGGTCCTAGTTACCTTTTCACGGGGCGTAACTGCTAATATAGGTGCGGAAGGCCTGAATTTAGCCACCATGCGGGCAGTATATCCCGACTTTGTGGAGGTGATTATTGCGCTAGCTCCCAGGTCTTTTGCAATGGTGTAGGTAGCATGACTTATTGCGTCAGTTACCGTTCTTATGCTGGTCTGCCTTTTGCTTGCTGTCACATCCAGCGAAACGGTTTCTTCGACTTTTTCTGCAATTCTTGTCATCATTCTAACGGCTTCCACGGGAAACTCACCCGAAGCCGTCTCTCCCGAAAGCATAATGGCATCGGTGCCATCCAAAATGGCGTTGGCCACGTCGGTGGTTTCTGCCCGGGTGGGCCTGGGATTTTTTATCATTGATTCCAGCATCTGGGTAGCCGTAATTACCGGTTTACCAGCCCGGTTACATCTTTCGATAATCCTTTTCTGGACGATGGGAACCTCCTCTACGGGTATCTCTACTCCTAGATCTCCTCTTGCTATCATTATCCCATCGGCGACTTTTATTATCTCATCTAGATTCTGCACTCCCTCTTGATTTTCAATCTTTGCTATAATTTGTATATCCTGTCCCCCGTTTTCTTCAAGTATCTTTCTTATAGCTATGACATCGGAGGCCTTACGTATAAAAGAAGCCGCTACAAAATCAACTCCCATCTTAATTCCAAAAAGGATATCATCTACATCTTTTGGAGTCACCGCCGGAAGGGGAATGGATTTTCCTGGAAGGTTTACTCCTTTATTGTCACTCAGTTCGCCACCGTTCATTACTGTGCACAGGATTTCCTTGCCGCTTACTTTTTTTACTTCAAGTTCAATAAGACCGTCGGCCAAGAGTATTTTGTCGCCTTCGTGGACTATTTGGGGCATATCTTCGAAATTCACAAAAGCTTTGGTTTCATCGCCCGCTACCGGATAGGTGACAAGGCTAAATTCTTGTCCTTTTTTCAAATGGACCTTTCCTTTAGCAAAACTTCCAATGCGGATTTCAGGGCCCTTCGTGTCGACCATAATTGCAACGTTAGTGCGAAGTTCTTTTTCAACTTCGCGAATTGCTTCTATTCTAGCCCTGTGTTCTTCGTGAGTGCCATGAGAAAAGTTAAGTCTTGCTACATTCATTCCGGCTTTTATCAGTTCACGAATAATTTCCTTTTTTTCGCTGGCTGGCCCAATTGTACAGACTATTTTCGTCTTTCGCATATATAGCACCTGCCATCTTTATTTATTTATATTGACAGGATATTTGCCAGCTCAAAAAGTTCCTTGTTAAAAGTCTTCTGAGTGGTAAGGATTTTTTCCAGGTCCGTCACCACCAGTTCTCCTCTAACCCATCCTACCATTTTGTTGCTCAAACCGCTTTTTAAAAGTTCTACCGCTTTTCCACCCATCTGGCTTGCAAGTATCCTGTCAAACGCTGTGGGCGTACCTCCCCTCTGAAGGTGCCCAAGAACTGTTACCCTCGTCTCAAAGCCAGTTATATCCTTTATTTTTTTGCCCACATCGAATGCATTTCCGGCCCCTTCAGCGAGGATTATAATGGTATGTAGTTTGCCGCGTTTCAAACCGGTCACTACTTTTTCGCAAACATCTTCTATCGTATATGGTATTTCCGGAACTAGAATAGTTTCAGCCCCACAGGCTAGCCCCGAATACAGTGCGATGTGACCCGATTCACGGCCCATTACTTCAATGATAAAAGTTCTTTCGTGGGAAGTTGCCGTATCCCTTATTTTGTTCACAGCTTCTACAACTGTATTGATGGCTGTATCAAACCCTATTGAATAATCAGTGAAGGGTATGTCGTTATCTATAGTGGCCGGAATTCCTATAGTAGCTACTCCTCTTTTTGAAAGTTCTATAGCTCCTCTAAAAGAACCATCTCCACCTATGACGACAAGTCCTTCAATCCCAAGGGTTTTTAAGTTTTCAAGAGCTTTCTCCATACCCTCAGGAGTCTTAAATTCCTCGGAACGTGCGGTCCTCAGAATGGTGCCTCCGCGGTGGATAATATCTCCCACCGTCCTTAAATCCATTTCTACAAAATCTGCGCTTAAAAGACCCGCATAACCCCTTCTTATGCCGTAAACTTCCATACCATTATAAATAGCGCTCCGTACAACGGCCCTAATAGCGGCATTCATTCCGGGCGCGTCTCCGCCACTGGTCAAAACTGCTATCCTTTTCACATCTTTCTCCCCTTTTTACAGATTGTTTTCCAAAATAATCTTATGGGCTTCCTCAGCTTCCGATTCGGGCACGAGAATTTCTATGCAGCATCCCCTTTTCTTGCTTCTCATTACTTCTTTTGTCTTAACTAGGACTCCTTCTTGCTTTAAGACATTTACCACTTTCTCTGCATTTTCTTTGTCAGTAGCCATGTATACTACAGTCCACATTTCCGGGGCCCCCTTTTAAGTTTTTATTATTATTATGTTTAATCTTAAATCGCTGACTTTTCCATAAAAAGGCAATTTTTTCTTCCTATTAAACTACATATTTTCTCTAAAACTTGTTCGGAAGAGTTTATATAATAGCTCTTGTCTACCAATATAGCTTTTGAGCTATTCACACCATAAATTGTAACAGGAATATTCCCCGGATGCAAAAGGAAAAATTCTTTGAGTTTTTCTATACGCTCGGCGGTGTATTTCTTCTCATCTACTAAAATTATAAGGACTCCCTCTTTTCTTTCCTCCAGGGGCTTTATCTCTTCCGCTATTATTTTAGGTGCTTCTTCTTCTTTCAAATTTACCCTGCCTTTAATTATAACCTTCCCATCCTGCTGCAACTCGCTGGAATACCTCTCGTAAACACTCGGAAAAGCGATTACTTCCATCGCTCCCGTCAGATCTTCCAGCGTTATAAAAGCCATGAGTTTATTGTCTTTTGTGGACTTTGGCTTGATCTCTGTAATTATGCCCCCCACCACCACTTGAGAGTTATCTTCGATCGCAACTTCATCACCTGCGAGGTCTTTACTACTTAAGTTGGTATTTCTTTCCAGAACGTCTTTGTATTCCATTAAGGGATGTCCGCTCAGGTAAAGCCCGAGGACCTCTTTTTCCATTGCTAATATTTCGTTTTTGGGATATTCCGGGATATCCGGGAGTTCATCTCTAGGGGTCTCGCTTTCATTAATCATTTCGAACAAAGAGAGCTGGTCTTTCACTTCTTGCCTTTGCTTTTTCTGCGCACGGTTTAATATATCCTCATAGACACTTAAAAGCTGAGAACGTTTAATTCCTAGTGAATCAAAAGCGCCGCTTTTTATTAGGCTTTCAACAGCTTTTTTATTTATTTCCGCTTGGTCCATTTTTTCACAAAAATCGCTAAAAGATTTGAACCTGCCCTTTTCTTCTCTGCGCTTTATTATAGCTTTTGCCACGTTTTCGCCCACATTTTTTACAGCTGTCAATCCGAACCTGATCTTATCTCCGACTACAGTAAACACCTCGAAACTTTCGTTGACATCCGGCGGCAGAACTTCTATACCCATGTGCCCGCATTCAGCGATATACTGGGCTACTTTATCGGTGTTGTGCCTTACACTTGTGAGCAATGCTGCCATGAATTCCACCGGAAAATGAGCCTTGAGGTAAGCCGTTTGGTACGCAACCATGGCGTAAGCAGCCGCGTGAGATTTATTGAATCCGTAACCGGCAAAATAAGATATTTCCTCGAAGATTTTGGTTGCGGTTTGCTCGTCAATGCCGTTTTCCAAACATCCCTGTATAAAAGCATTCCGCTGAGCTTCCATTACCTCCTGCTGCTTTTTACCCATGGCCTTTCTTAAAATGTCGGCCTGGGCAAGGCTGAAACCTGCCAAATCCTGTGCTATTTTCATGACTTGTTCCTGATACAGGATTATTCCATAGGTTTCTTTGAGGATAGGTTCCAATTTGGGATGCAGGTATTTTATGTTCTCCGGGTTGTTTTTATTTCTTATAAATTCATCGGCAGCGCCACTCCCCAACGGGCCGGGCCTGTAAAGGCCTATAACCGCAATGATATCTTCAAAACGCTCCGGCTTTAATTCCTTTAGAAGGTTCCTCATGCCGCTGCTTTCGAGTTGGAATACTCCGGTGGTTTCGCCCCGGCTTAGCATTTCATATACCTTATTATCGTCCAATGGAACTTCATCTAGGTCAATGGTAATACCCCTGGACTTCTGTATTAACCTCAGCGCATCTTGTATTACCGTAAGGGTTCTAAGGCCAAGAAAATCCATTTTTAAAAGTCCCAATTCTTCTAAAGCTGTCATGGTAAATTGGGTAGACACGGTAGAATCGCTTACTTTATGCAACGGCACAAGTTCCACTAATGGTTCGTTGGAGATCACCACACCCGCTGCGTGAGTTGAAGCGTGCCGGGGAAAACCTTCCAGAGCTTTTGCTGTATCTATTAATTTTCTCATCCTCTCATTTTCGGTATAAAGCTTTTTCAGTTCAGGATTTAAAGCTAGGGCTTTTTCTATCGTCATACCGGGCTCCATTGGAACCATTTTTGCAACAACATCAACTTCGCTATACGGATAGCCAAAGACTCTTCCTACATCCCTTATCGCCGCCCTAGCAGCCATAGTACCAAAGGTTCCTATTTGGGCAACCCTGTCCTCTCCGTACTTTCGAACGACGTAATCGATAACTTCCTGTCGCCTTTCGTAGCAAAAATCCACATCGATATCCGGCATCGTTACCCTTTCGGGGTTGAGGAACCTTTCAAAAAGCAGATTGTATTTTAGCGGATCCACATTGGTTATGTACAGGCAGTAAGCTACAAGGCTGCCAGCTGCAGAGCCACGGCCGGGTCCCACCATTATCCCGTTTTTCCTGGCAAAATTTACAAAATCCCATACGATTAAAAAATAGCTGGAATAACCCATTCTCTTTATTACATCCAGCTCATAATCGAGTCTTTTTTTGAGCTCGGGAGTCACCTGACCGTACCGCTTTTTGAGCCCTTCGTAGCAAAGTTTTTCTAGATACGAATCCTCGGTGAATCCCTCTGGAACATCAAAGCGGGGCAGATGAATGCGACCAAATTCAAGTTCAACATTGCATCTTTTTGCTATCTCAACCGTGTTCTCCAGAGCTTCCGGCAGATGGGCAAATAGCATCCGCATTTCTTCCTCAGACTTGAGGTAAAACTCCGCGGAATTGAATTTTAGCCTGTCCTCATCCTTTATGGTTTTCCCAGTTTGAATGCAAAGCATTGCGTCATGAACTTGCTCATCCGATTTTAAAATATAATGGACGTCATTAGTCGCAACTAGAGGAATACCTGTTTCGCGGCTTAACCGGATAAGCCCGGAGTTAACCACTTTTTGCTCTTTCAGTCCATGGTCCTGAAGCTCCAGAAAAAAATTGCCTTCGCCGAAAATATCGTTAAGTTCTAGCGCCGCTTCTTTTGCCCTTTCGTATTCTCCCATCACAAGGTAAGATGGTATTTCCCCCGCAAGACATGCACTCAAGGCAATAAGGCCTTGGCTGTGTTTCTTTAGCAATTCTTTATCAACCCTAGGTTTATAGTAGTAGCCCTCCAAAAATCCCAGTGATACCAGCTTTACTAGATTCTTATATCCAATTTCGTTCTCCGCAAGAAGCACCAGGTGATACTGGTCGTCATCTATACCGGGCTGCCGGTCTTTTATGGACCTTTTTGCCATGTAGACTTCGCACCCTATTATGGGTTTTATGCCCTCAGCTTTCATGGCTTTATAAAAATCTATTATTCCATACATAACACCATGGTCAGTTATAGCCATGGTGTCCATACCGAGCTCTTTTGCTCTTTTGGCAAGTTTAGTTATATCGCATGCTCCATCCAGCAAACTGTAATTCGTGTGAACGTGCAGGTGGACAAAACCACCCATAAAAGTCACCTACCTGCCCAAAACTTTTACAGACATTATCGCCTTTGCCACTAGGTTATTTCTTCCAAAAAGACTCACTTCTACCTTCCCGGATTTTCTCCCTATCTCGATAATATCAGCGTTAATTTCGATCTCTTCATCCAGCTGCACTGGCCTTGAAAAATACACAGTGAAGCTATCAGGAATAATTTCCGGCCGTCTTTTACTCCTGAAAGCATCAATGCCGGCATTTATCATAGCACCTATCAAAGAACTGTGGCTAGTTATTCCGTAAGGGTTCAGCATTACTGGTCCCGTCTTTCCATGAAGCCTTGTACCTTTTTCGGTTTTGGATACCGTGAAATGATTCATAATTATGCTGTCTATCGTTTCGGCAATCTGAGGCTGGAGACTTAAGCTGCGAAAAGCTCTAATGGCATCCTGACGGGTTATAACTCCTACCAGTTTTCGGTCCTCCACCACCGGTATGAGTTCTATACCTTCCCAAGCCATTAAGTGAGTAGCGTGGCCCACAGGGGTATCAGGGCCTACCACTATGGGGTCCCTTGTCATAACCTCAATTATAGGTACTTCGTCCTTTAGGTCAGCTACATCGTTCGTAGTGACTATACCTATTACCTCCCGCTCGTCGTTTACTACGGGGAACCTGCTGTGTCTTGTTGCTCTGAGCAATCTCCTCCAGTCGCCTACCGTTGCCTTAGCATCAAGATAGTAAGGGTCACGAACCATCACGTCCTTTACCCTTATCACATCTTTTCTCAGCAACCTTGTAAAAATTGCTCTGTTAATTATAGTAGCCACGGTAAAGGTATCGTAATGTGATGTAATAAGAGGCATCCCTTTTTCGTTAGCTAATTTCACCACATCTTCCTCAGCTTGAAACCCACCTGTAATGAGAACTGCCGCTCCCATGTTCAACGCCAACATCTGAGCTTCTTTTCGATTTCCGACGATGAGTAGGTCCCCTGGCTCTACGTATTGCTGCATATCCAGGACTTCCATAGCGCCTATTAAAAATTTTTTGAGGGGCCTGTGCAGCCCGGCAATACCTCCCATCACAGTACCTTCTACTATGTTAACAACTTCGGCATACGTAAGTTTCTCTATATCTTCACCTTCGGTTTCCTCAATTCGTATGGTCCCTATCCTGGGAATCGTAGTGACAAGACCCTTAAGCTGAGCATCTTTAATAGCCCTGTATGCCGTTCCCTCGCTGACCTGTAACTCCTGAGCAAGTTGTCTTACTGATATTCTGGAACCGACTTTTAGGTCTTTAATATATTTTATTATTTTCTCATGTTTTGTCATAGGTATCCCCCGCCGGAGTGTAAAAGCACCTGCCGCGGTAAATCAATAAATCATTCTTCTCCAAATTTGCTTTCCACGAGTTCCACCAACGCCTCTACGGCTTCTTTTTCGTCATCTCCTTGAGCTGAGATTGTTACCGTAGTACCCTGGCTCACTGCCAGCGACATAACACCCATAATGCTCTTCGCATTGACTTTTTTCCCTTCTTTTTCTAAAAAGATTTCTGACTTGAATTTGTTGGCAGTCTGCACGAACATAGCCGCTGGCCTCGCGTGTAATCCTGTTCTGTTTTTTACAACAACTGTTTTTTCATACATCTTTAATCTTCCTCCTTCATAGATTTGATTTTTTCTGCAATTTCCTCTAATTTTTTCAACCGGTGATTCACACCTGATTTACCTAAAGGAGGAGTCATCATCTGTCCAAGTTCTTTAAGGCTCAAATCCGGGTGCCTGAGCCTTACTTCGGCTACCAGTTTCAGACTCGGAGACAGATGTTCAAAAACTCCACTTCTTTTTAAAAAATTAATCATTTCAATCTGACGGATGGCTGTATCAACCGTTTTGTTTAAGTTTGCTGTTTCGCAGTTTACCAGTCGGTTAACACTGTTCCTCATTTCCTTTAAAACCCTTATGTTTTCAAATTTTAATAGGCTCTCGTTGGCACCAATCAGCCCTAGGAGATCTCGGATATCGTCCCCGTTTTTTAGGTATACCACAAAAGTGCCTTTCCTTTCTGCTACTTTGGCATTAAGTCCGAAGCTGTTTATTAGTTTTACCAGTGATTCAGCCTGCTTGCTACCGGCGGTCACAAATTCCAGATGATATGGTCCCTTAGGGTCGCTGATCGACCCGCTGCCCAAAAAAGCGCCCCGCAAATACGCCTTCTTACAGCAGCGCTTTTTTATAAGTTCCGGTTTAATATTGTCCTTTATATAAAACCTTTCATTGTTCATCAGGAGTATCCCTATTTTTTCTAAAAACCTGCCCATCTCCGGGGAACTCGCTGTCACTACATACAAATTATGCTTTTTCATCTTTTCTTTGGTAACGATTATCTCTACTTCAGCCTTGACGAATTTTTTTAGAAGCTGTATAAATCTTCTCGCGGTAGAAGCGCTCTCGGTGTTCACCTTTATATTGATCCGGTTTCCACCGCCAGCTATTTGAATACTCCCGCTCATCCTTAAAAACGCAGCTAATTCCGCCAGCTCACAGTCTCTTTCTGCTGATATTCGCGAAAGCTCTTCCTTCACTTCTGAGGAAAAGGACAAACCGGCCACCCGCCTTTTATTTGGTGCTTTGTTCTCTATTTTATTATATCCATTATCACTTTGGCAAGCTTTATCGGATCGTGCCTTACAACTTCAGCATAACCTAAAAGCTCTCCCAAAATCACGTTACAGCCTAATTCTCTTATCTTCTGGTCATCGCATTCTACAGGATGAGCTCCATCCGCAAGGTATTTCTGTAGCAAGTGATCCGGGATTTTTTCAACATTAATAACCACATAATCTATTAAATTGTCCCCAGCATGGTCCAAGATTGTTTTTACGTGGTCGAAAGCGGTGTAGCCGTCTGTCTCTCCGGGCTGGGTCATGACATTGACAATAAATATCTTTTTGGCTTTTGAATTCCTTACTGCCCTGGCCAAATCTTTTATGAGTAGGTTAGGCAGTATGCTCGTATAAAGGCTTCCTGGACCGAGAATTATGGCATCCGCCTTTTCGACTGCTTCTAAAGCTTCAGGCAGTGGTTTTGCATCCTCAGGAATAATTCCTATTCTTTTTATCTTGCGGCCTACTCTGGGAATTCGAGACTCTCCCCTTATTACAGTTCCGTCCTCGAACTCTGCCACCAGGACTACATCGCAAAGTGTAGAAGGAAGTACCTGGCCGCTAACGGCTAGCACTTTACTGGACTCCTTTATCGCTAGCTCAAAATCCCCCAGGATTTCTGTCATTGCCGCCAAAAACAAATTGCCGAAGCTGTGACCTTTTAGCGATCCGGTTTTGAATCTATACTGAAAAAGCTTTTCCATCAGGGGTTCAGTATTAGCTAGGGCCAAAAGGCAGTTCCTTATATCCCCCGGTGGTAAAATTTTAAGCTCGTCTCTTAAAATTCCCGAACTTCCCCCGTCATCGGCAACAGTCACTATTGCCGTAATATCCCTGGTGTATTTTTTTAATCCCCTAAGCAAATTCGGAAGGCCTGTTCCACCTCCGATGGCCACAATTTTATGGCTCACTTTACTCTCACCTCAGCTGTTATTTTCGTCCCTGTGTTCTATTATTACTTTATGCCCTTTTTTCCTCAGGAGCCCCGCAAGTTCATTGGCTATCGCCACCGACCTGTGCCTTCCGCCTGTACAGCCTATGGCTATCACCAATTGCGACTTGCCTTCCCTGATATAGCAGGGGATAAGAAATTGTAGAAGGTTAAAAAGTTTTTCCAGAAATTCCCAGCTCTCAGGACATTTCATTACATACTCTCTTACCCGTGCATCGTTTCCGGATAGCATCCTTAGCTCATCTACGTAAAACGGATTAGGTAAAAATCTCACATCAAAAACCAGGTCCGCATCCAGTGGAATGCCCTGTTTAAACCCGAACGAGACGATGTTGATTAATAAGCCCGCTTCTCTTTCGGTTTCTATAAATCTCCTCACTATTTCTTCCTTCAGCTGGGCGGGAGTTTTATTGGACGTATCTATAACTACGTTAGAGGTAGCTTTTACAGGGTCGAGCTTTTTTCTTTCCAGGTTTATCCCTTCTACTATTCTCCTGTCTGGTGCGAGCGGATGGCGACGCCGGCTCTCCTTATAGCGTTTTATCAAAACCTCATCGGAGGCATCGAGAAAGAGAATCTCGTAATGGTATCCCATGCTCTTCAAATTTTTGAGGCTTTCAAAAAGGTGATCGAAAAAATCGCCCCCTCTTATATCAATGACCAGCGCGATCTTATTTTTTCTCGTCTCGCGACATAATTCCGCAAATTTCGGTATGAGCGCTGGCGGTAAGTTGTCCACGCAAAAATATCCGTGGTCTTCGAAGACTCGAAGGGCCAAAGTTCTGCCAGCGCCTGAAAGACCTGTTATAATTATAAACCTCATCTCTTCCTCCATAATATCGCCTCCCAATTTGTGCCGGCGTTTATGACATCCTCTTCATTAAGTCCAGCTTTAAGAGCTATGTCTATACCTTTTTTCAACTCTCCCACTCTTTCGGGACTGTGGGCATCACTTCCAATTGCGAATTTAACGCCGAAGCTTTTGGCGATTTTCACGTATTCTTCGGTCATGTAACCGTGGCCGGCGTTTATTTCCATAGCAGTGCCGCAAGATGCTGCAGCCTCAGCTAGAGCCACCGTGTCTATAGGCACGTGAAGTCCAGGATGAGTTATTATATTAACCCTGTAGTTTTTTATCGCATTGATAAGTGCTCGGGTATTTTGCTCTCTGACTTTCGGTTTAATTTGACTTAACCGTTTGGCAACCAAATTTTCAAAAAAAATATGATAGCCGTCTTGCAAAGTCTTAGCCCATACCATCCAGTGAAACCCAACCATTACATAATCCAACTCATCTAGCAGCTTTTCCGGTAAATCCAGCTTTCCGTCAAGGCTAATTACATTTGCCTCGCATCCCAGCAGTATTGTGATATCGCGGTATTCTTCCCTCAAGGCTTCAATTTCCTCTTTCATTTTCTTAAAAGTGTCCAGGTCGGCGCCTATACCAATATTTGCAGGACCGTGTTCCGATATTCCTATTGCTTTTAGGCCTTTTCTTATCGCTGCTTCTACATTATCCCGTATAGTTCCACTTCCATGACTGTATCGAGTGTGGGTGTGAAAATCGGCCCACAATTTCATCGACTTTTCCTCCTTTGTAATAGTATAATATAATTTGTAATTGCGTTCAAAAAGAAATTTTTTTAACGTTACAAATAAAGTTTTCCATATCTCAGGGAGGAATATAGATGAAAACCCTGCTTTTTGACCTGGATGGTACCCTACTTCCGCTAGATACCGACGAATTTATCGAAAACTACATAAAAATGCTCTCCCATGAGATGAAAGACCTGATGCCACAAGACCTTTTTGTCAAAAAGCTTCTAGATTCTACTTACGCTATGATTAACAACACGGATCCTGCAAAAACCAATAGTGAAGTTTTCTGGGAGCATTTTTTCCAAGACCTTGAATGTGATAAGTCAGCTGTGCTCTCCAAAATAGATGAATTTTATACAAAAAAATTCCCATCCCTTAAAAAAGTGATGCGGGAAAATCCGATGTCTTATCATATTTTAAAAGAAGCCGAAAGTCTAGGTTTTGAACTTGTGATAGCTACTAACCCAATTTTTCCCGAAATAGCAATACGCGAAAGGCTTCGCTGGATAAATGCCGAAAACTTTCATTATAAGCTCATTACCACGTACGAGAATATGCATTTTGCTAAACCCAAGGTGGAATACTATGAAGAAATCCTGAGCATTACTGGAGCAAAACCAGAAGAATGCCTTATGATAGGCAACGATGTGGATGAGGACCTGATAGCATCAAAGTTGGGCATAAAAACTTTTCTTGTCACCGATTACCTCATAAACAGGAATAACAAGGAACCAAAGCCGGATTACGCCGGCTCTTTAAATGATCTGCTAAATTTTATAAAATCATTAGGAGGTGGGTCGCATTGAACGTATACGATGCAGCCCACGAACTCGCAAGAGCTCTTTCCCGCTCTCAGGAATATCTAGAGCTAAAAGCTGCAAGAGAAGAACTAAAAAAAGACCCTCAGGCGGAGGGAATGCTAAAGGACCTGAGGACAAAACAGCTGGAAGTGGAAGCCTTGAAGCTCTCTGGCAAGCCCTCAGAAGAGGCTGAAAAACAGCTTCAAAACCTGTATAACATCGTTTCCTGCCATTCGGGGATAAGGAAGTATCTCGAAGCAGAAAAAAGGTTTCTTTTCCTCATGACCGATATACAGAAAATCATCGCAAGAGCCGTAGATTTAGACAATCTATAATTCTCAATTGGAGGTAAGAAAAATTGGCCAAAGTGATTCTAACTCATCAACGCCGAAAGCGAATAGAAAAGGGACATCCGTGGGTTTACAAAACCGAAATAGAAAAAATTGAAGGAGATTTTAACCCCGGAGATATAGTTGAAGTATACGACCATAAAGGGAAATTTATAGGCAAAGGCTACATAAATCCCATATCACAGATTACAGTGAGAATTTTAACCAGAAACAGGGACGAAGCCATCGACCGAAATTTTTTCAAAAACAGAATTATGACTGCTTTTGAGTACCGTCAAAGGCTTGGATTTAATGGGAGTTTCAGGTTGATTTATGGTGAAGCTGATTTTCTGCCAGCTCTCATCGTCGACAAATTTGAAGACGTATTTGTAATTCAAACCCTAGCTCTCGGCATGGACAGGTTTAAAAGCGTGATAGTGGATGTTTTAAGGGAGATTTTTGAACCTCGCGGTATTTACGAGAGAAACGACGCTCCAGTGAGGGAACTGGAAGGTCTTCCGCTGGTTAGGGGAAGTCTTTACGGTCATGTACCCGATAAAATCCTAATAGAAGAAAACGGCCTAAAACTTTACGTTGACGTCATTAACGGCCAGAAAACGGGATACTTTTTCGATCAAAAAGAAAACCGCCTTGCCATCAAGCCTCTTGTGAAAGACGCCGAGGTCCTGGAATGCTTTTGCTATACAGGATCTTTCGCTCTGTCGGCCGCACGGTTTGGAGCAAAAAAAGTTTTGGCTTTTGATTCGTCAAAGGAAGCAGTAGAGCTTGCAAGGGAAAACGCCGCCTTGAACGGTCTTGAAGGTATTTGCGAATTTCACGAAGGTAATGCTTTTGACGTTTTAAGGCATTTTCATAAAATCGGTAAAAAGTTTGATGTGGTAATACTCGATCCCCCTGCTTTTGCTAAAAATAAACAGGCTTTGGAAGGTGCTATCAGAGGGTACAAGGAAATAAACCTGAGAAGCATGAAAATCTTAAAGCCGGGAGGGTTTCTAATTACATCATCTTGTTCTCATCACGTGGATGAAGATCTTTTCTGGGAAATAATACAATCGGCAGCCTGGGATGCTCGGGTTAACCTCAGGGTAATCGAAACTCGAACCCAGGCCAAAGACCATCCAATTTTGGCTGCCTCAGAGGAAACGCGGTACCTAAAATTCTTCATGTTGCAGGTAATTAAATAACCCCCTCCTCTATACAGAAGGGGGTTTTTGTTTTTAAAGCTTTAAAATCCACCTGGCTGTCCCAAAATACACAAATAGGCTTATTATATCCAGCAGCGTGGTGACGAAAGGTCCCGAGGTTACCGCAGGGTCACGTCCCAATTTATTCCAGAACATGGGAATAAAGGTTCCGATCACAGCAGCAATGGTAAGGTTCAGCACCATCGACATTCCTAAGACTAACCCCAGAACAGGCATACCCTGCCACATATAAGCTATAACTGCCACAATTATGCCGCTAACCAAACCCAATATTGCTCCCACACAGCTTTCTCTTAACACTCTGCTCCACATAGCCTTGGGATCTATCTGTCCTGTTGCAAGACCTCTTACGACTATCGCGGCCGACTGCGTTCCGACATTGCCCCCCATAGCCATAAGTAGGGGTATGAAAAATGATAAGGCAACTATGGTTTGAAGGGCATGGGAGAAATTTTTTATTATATTACCCGAGAACAGTTCCCCAAAAAGAGCAATCAGCAACCACGGTAACCTCCTACGGGCCCGTAACCACGGCGAACTTTTATCCAGGGCTATTTTTTCATCAGCACCTGCCATTTTTAATATATCTTCAGTAGCTTCTTCTTCTACCGCATCCATAATATCATCCACAGTGACTATCCCGAGAAGTACCCCTTTTTCATCCACAACCGGCAGAGCTAAAAATCCGTACTTTTCCATGACCCTTATAACTTCTTCCTGGTCTTGAGTTGCAAGTACTTTTTTAACATCTGTATACATTATATCTTCTAAAGGCGTATCCGGGTCGGAAAGCACGAGGTCCCTGAGAGAGAGAACCCCCAGCAGTTTCCCTTCATCATCCACAACGTAAACGTAATATATCATTTCCGCGTCAGGAGCAAGTTCAGCTAACCGGTTCAAAGTTTCTTCTGCTTTCATGTCCTTTGGAAAAGCTATAAATTCCGTAGTCATCCTGCCGCCGGCTGTGTTTTCATCGTAAGATAAAAGCGACCTTATGTCATTTTGGTCCTGCTGGTGTAAAAGGTGCAGGAATTTTTGGCGCATGTTTTCGGGGAGCATTCCTAAATAGTCGGCCACATCGTCAGCAGACATCTCTCTGAGTAATCGGGCAGCATCTTCTGCCTTTAAGTTCGTGAGTATAAAGGTTACCTTTTCCGGATCCAGTTCTTCCAGCACGTCTCTTGCTGTGCTAAATTCTAGATGCTGGAAAATATAAAGACATTCCTGGGGCTCAAGTTCTAAAAATATTTCGGTAATGTCTACAGGGTGACTGTCTTTTAAGAGTTCTGTAATACGAACAAAATCACCTTTTCTTATCAAATCCTTAATTTCATTGATCTGGGCTGCCATCACTCTCTCCTCCTATAGCTGCAACTTCACATTTAACCCCAGGAATTTCATAGTAAAGGTAAAGTAAATCAGAAGCACTATCACATCCAGCATCGTGGTTATAAACGGTCCGGACGCAACAGCAGGATCAATATTCATCTTATCAAAAACTACGGGAACCAAAACTCCAATAAAGGCTGATATCATCAGGGCTATACCCATTGAAAAGCCGACCACAAAGCTCAAGTAAAAATTCTTCTGCCATAAAGCCGCAATAACAGCTAAAATCGCACCGCAACAGATACCCACCAGCATTCCAGCCATGGTTTCACCTAGTAAAAACTTCGGTACATTCTTCGCGTTCACTTCACCCGTAGCCAGCCCTCTTACAGATAATGCCAGTGACTGGACACCCACGTTTCCCCCGGTAGCCATGAGCACCGGGATAAAAAAAGCCACCGCAACTACGCTTTCCAGTACTTTAGAATACCCCTGCATCACTAACGCAGAAACCGTATTTCCCAAAAGACATATCGCCAGCCAAGGGAGTCTCTTTTTTACTGCGCCCAAAATTGTATTTATAAGAAGCGTATCTTCTTCCGTCGAGATACCTGCGAGTTTATGAATATCTTCAGTGGTTTCCTCTTCAAGAACTTCTAGGGCATCATCTACCGTAACTATTCCTAAAAGGTGATTTTCTGCGTCCACTACCGGTATGGCTAAAAGCGAGTATTTAGCCATGAGTTTGGCTACCCTTTCCTGATCCTCATCTACACGCACCGAAACTACCTTTTTATGCATTATCTCTTCTATCTTCTTGTGCCTTGGTGCGGCGATAAGTTCTCGAAGGGACAGAACTCCTGTTAGGTGCTTTTCCTGGTCGACCACATAAAGGTAATATATGGTTTCTGCTTCATGGCCGAATTTCCTTACTACTTCTATGGCTTCTGCCACCGATATGTCGTTAAAGAGGTAGACATAATCGGTGGTCATGATACCGCCGGCTGAATCCTCAGCTAGCTTTATAAGGGATTTAAGCTCTTCGCGATACTCCTGCGGCAATTTTGCCACCAATTTCTCGACTTTTTCATCGGGCATTTTCTGGAGCAGATCTATGATTTCATCAGCGGACATATCCTCTAAAATTTTTACAAGCTGGGATTCGGGCATTGCTTCAATATACGGGATTCTCTCAGCCGGCTCCAATTCTTCAAGGACTTCCGCAGCTTTTTCCAAATCAAGTAATTCAAAAAATACTTTTTTATTTTCTCCTTTAATTTCTTCGAGGATCTCCGCTATATCCGCCGGGTGAAGTCTTGAGAGTATCCCTTTAATTTCGTCGGTTTTCCTTGATAGGATAAGCTGCTTTAAAAGGGTAATCTCCCTTTCATTTTTCATCCCTTTCCCTCCCCGAGAGACCGGGGCTACACCTTACCGCGCCGGGAGCGGCAAGATGGCCCCACGCAAATTTTTAGTTTTGAATTATAACGTTTATTACTAGGATCGGCGTCCATCTTACCGCTCCCCCCTTTAACAAAAAAATCCCTTCTAATGCGAAGGGTTATGATAAAAAAACAAGCCGATTCGCATCTGCACTTAAATTATATTCCACCTAAAATATATGTCAAGAGCAAACGTAGATATTGTGAAGATTACGTTAAGGGTATGTAATTACAATGAATAAAAAAAGTTCTTTCTTACATAATATGAGATAAACATTATTTATGTTGGTAGGTAAATGAACAAAGAGGCAAGCGACGTAAATGATGGCTTGCCTCCTTGTAATTTTAGATAAGGTTAACAACCTCTCTTTTTTACTGAAACTGCTGCTGAGTTTGTTGTTGTTGCTGTTGTTGTTGCTGTTGCTGTTGCTGCTGCAATTGCTGCTGAAGTTGTCCTAACTGCTGGGTGAACTGCTGCACTTGATTCTGCATGGAGTAGTTTTGCTGGCCAAAAACTGAAGTAAATTGCTGACTCAACTGCTGGAGCTGTCTGTTAAACTGATCCAGCAGCTGGTTCATCTGGTAAAAGACCTGATTGGCCTGAATGCTCTGTTGAGCTTGAGTGAGAGCGTTAATCGCCTGCTGTATAGCCCGGCTTACCTGATTGTCAGCCTGCAGTTGCTGGTTTTGTGCCTGGTTTTTCAACTGATTAAGCAGTTGCTGTAATTGGTGGGCTACCTGTTGCCCACTCAACTGTTGTTGCTGAAGCTGTTGTCTACCCAACCCCTCGGAAAAACCCTCTGAAACTTCAGCATTTGTATTCTTTTCCTGAAGGGACTCGTTGAGATCTTTTTTGTGAGACATAATTACCCCCCTTTAGTTTTTTCTCTTTTTATTATTCCCGGGGGGATCCGAGTTAAAACAAAAAAATATGTTAATTATAGATTATTAGCGGGAAAATCGCCTTTCGCAAAGTTTTCCTGAGCTCCATTGAGAGTTTCAATAATCTGCTGTATGGTTTGCTGCACTGAGGTCATAGGATTCAAACTTGCTTCCAGCGGTGCTTCGTATTGTTGAGTGGCAATGTTTGTTAACTTATTTTCCAAATCTTTAAACCCGAGGGTGAGTTCCTGGGCCGATGATGTGACGGTTTCCATTTGGCTTGAGAGGACATTGATAAACTGTTCTAAATTGTTTTCCACCGCAGCAATTTTTTCAATTATATTCAACCTTTGCTGGCCAACCTGTTTTTGCTGCAGTTTTGTATTGGAACTGGCAAGCCATTTTGCCAGCATGCCCTGGTTTTGCTCAAGGCTTAGTTCAAGTTCTTTTAAACTTGTTTCTATAAAGATTTTGACTTCCCTCAGATTATCCTGGAGGTCTTTCAACGTATTAACATAACTTGTTAAGTTTGATTGTATTTGGCTGCAAAAGGATTCCAGCTTCCTGTTGTATTCCGAAATTGTCTCGGGTATTCCCTGGGTGCTGTTCAAAAAAATTCACCTCCTATTGTTTATCAGTAAATATTCTTACCAGCTCCGAAACCTTTCCTTCATACACATTTTTTCATTTTTACTTTTTAATGTTAAATTCGTCGTTTGCCCTGTCCTGAAGGTATATGCCTGAGTAATCGCCTTGGTCCGCGCTTTCATAGGTTTTATGCGCCTCATCTATACACCGCGGGCAGGCATCACGGGGTATGGTAATAGCCAGGATCGAATACCCGAGATCGCATTTTGATTTTATAACGATATAGCCGGAACATGACTTGCACACCTTTATAATTTCTTCCTGATTTTCCATGATTCCTATAGTATCGTAATATATCCTCTTTTTTCTTTGCACAAAGTCTTTACCCTCGAACATTTTCCTTGCGGCGTCGTCCTTTCGCAGCCACCTTTGATAAAGTTCTTCACAGAGCCGCTTTATGTAATCATTGATCCAATTTGGCTGTTTAATTTTTTCTGGATCATAATCAGGCTCTTTTACATGGGAATAGTCAAGGCCCGCAAGAGCCAATATTATTCCGAGATTTACGTAAGGGAGTGCCCCTTCTATGGAATATCCCCCTTCTAGCACTGCAATATCCGGGTTTAATCGGTCGGTTAACCTGGCGTAACCCTGTGCCGTAAAATTCATATTGGTTATGGGATCGGTATAGTGGTTGTCCTGGCCTGCGGAATTTACTATAAGATCCGGATTGTAGTCCTTTATTATGGGCAGCACCAGATTTTCAATCACATAGAGGAAGCCCTCCTCTCCAGTGTGGGGAGGAAGGGGTATGTTTACGGTATAGCCGAAAGCACCGGGGCCTCCCATCTCATCCGGAAACCCGGTGCCGGGGTAAAGCGTCCTTCCATCCTGGTGAATTGAAATAAAAAGAGTATCTTTATCATTCCAATAGATATCCTGGGTGCCGTCTCCGTGGTGGCAATCGGTATCAACTATAGCTACTCGCTTTGGTCCGAAGGTACTCCTAATATGCTCGAGCATTATCGCTTCGATATTTATTATGCAAAATCCTCTATCACCGTAAACCACCCTGTGGGCATGGTGACCCGGAGGCCTTACCACAGCAAAGGCTTTAGTTACCTTGCCTTCTAAAACTGCCCTTGCAGCTGCAATAGCCCCGCCAGCTGAAACCCTGTGGGATTGAGTTACAACCGACGGCACATCTGGAACGCAAAAGTGGACCCTTTCTATATCTTTGTCATCCGCCAAAAGGGGGTTATAAAACTTTATCCCTTCTATATCCGCGATACCTTCCTCATGGACCTGATCCAATGTATAAAGGAGCCTTTCCTCCCTTTCCGGATGCGAGGGGCTTATAGCCCAATCGAAAGCTGGAAAAAATACGAGTCCCAATTTATTCTTTGCTTTCAACATCTTTCTCCACCTTCTCTTCCCCCAAGCTTATCAAGCCGGGTTTCACCTGGGCTTTTACCCTGATGTTCTTTCCTACTGTGTAAAAACCCCTTACCATATTGAAACAGGATTCTTCAATTATTTCCGTCTCGATATCTTCAGGCAGCGCTCCCAGGAACACCGCCCTTTCTTTTAAGAGCTTTATCGCTTCCCTTCGCGCCTCTTCCGGCGTAAAGCTCCTATCTATTCTTTTTCGAACTCCAAGTTCAGGAACAGTCATAAAACCCTGCGCTGTATCGGCTATAAGGGTAACCTCCGCCGTTATCCTGCTGAGAGCAGCTCCAATGGCATTGGCCACCTGGTAATTGTCAGGAACCTCGCAGGGAATTTTTAATTTCTGGCTAATTACAGAAGACAGTGCTTTAGCAGGCCCGCCAATAAGAATGGCCTTTTGGGGTTTTATTTTTTCCCCGTAAAGGAGCTCCTGAATGGTATACACGGGTCTACTGTTCAACTCCATAAGAAGACCTTCCACTTCTTCCTTGATCATATTTCCCATTTTCTCGAGAATTAGATTTGCGACGTCTTCTGGTTCCATTCCTATAGCTTGACCTAATTCTTTTATGGCAAGGTAAGCTCTTTTTTTATTTCCAAAGTCCAATTGCCCTTTTACTATCAACGCATCGGTTGGAGTGGGCCTTGAACCTCCTAATGCAGCAGGCGGCCCTTCTCGGCGTGGACCGATAATTAACCGGCCTTCTTCTACCCGAACAGCACTGTCACCGCCTAGAGCTATTGAATAAGAAAAAATGGCTCTCACCAAGGTGGGATATTTACCGATATTGATCCCCTGCGGCTCTAATAGCGGTACACCCCCGGCAAGGAAGGAAATGTCGGTGGTGGTGCCTCCTATATCCAAGATTACGGCATCTTTAGAAAAATTCGAGAGTATCCAACATCCCATTACACTGGCAGAAGGTCCCGAAAGAATGGTATATACCGGAAATGAAACTGCCTTTGCCAGGCTCATCGTGCCCCCGTCAGCTTTCAACACATTTACAGGTGCTTTTATGCCCCTTTCTTCGAAGGCTCTCTTAATGGCCTTAGCAAAAGAATTGAAGCGATCGTAGACCGCCGAATTAAGATAAGTGGAGAAGACCCTTCTTGGAAAATTGAGCTTTCCGGAAAGGGCATGTCCCATTGTTACCGGATTAAAATCTCCGCCCAGCAAGTTTTTTGCTTTCAGCTCATGGGAAGGGTTCCTGACGGAAAATTTGGTTACAATACCAGCAGCCAAGATTCCCCTTCTTTTGAACCGCCTGGATGCTTCGTGAACAAGATTCTCACTAAACGGTGCCACCTCTTGCCCACGGTGATCTATGTAACCGTCCAGAAAGACGTTCTCCTCGCCGCACGCAAGAAATGAAGCCTCAAGGCCTGGCCCACTTTCCAATATCATCCCAACTGGCGACGTCCTGCCTTCCAGCACGGCATTGGTGGAAATTGTGGTGCTCAAATTGACTCTTTTTACTTCCCCAGGATCGATATCCCTCGTCAATTTATCTACTGCCTCACAAATACCCTCCAAGATGGCTGATGGATCATAGGGCACTTTTGCTACCTCAATGACGCTCTTTCCCTTTAACAACACAGCATCTATATTTGTACCGCCGACGTCAAGGCCTATTATCATACTCCTTCCCCCTATTCCTCTCCGACCACCTTTATTTCGGGTTCAAGTAAAATTCCAAATTCTTCCTTGACCCTTTGCTGAATTATCTCGATAAGCCTTAGTACATCTTCGGCAGTGGCATTCCCGGTATTTACGATAAACCCTGCATGGAGGTCGGAAACCATTGCGTCACCCACTTTAAACCCTTTCAATCCCGCTTTTTCTATTAAATAACCAGCGTAATTTCCGGGCGGTCGCTTAAAGGCACTACCGGCACTGGGCATATTAAGAGGCTGTTTCATTCTGCGCCTTGCAGAAAATTCTTCCATTTTCTTTTTTATATCCTCGTACTTCCCAGCTTTCAGCTCTAGCTTTGCTTCCAGAACTATTTTGCCACCACTTTGAAGCTTGCACCAGCGGTACGAAAAACCAAGGTCTTCTTTGTTCATCGAAAAAACTTCCCCGTTTAGGTCCATCACCACCACTTCTTTTACCACATCGGCCATTTCCCCATCGTAAGCTCCTGCATTCATGACTATTGCGCCGCCTAGCGTTCCTGGTATACCGCTGGCGAACTCCATACCGGTAAGATGATTTTCTAAAGCGGTTCTTGCCACAACCGACAATAATACGCCAGCTTTGGCCTTTATTAAATTTCCTTGTACCTCTATATCGTTGAAATTCTGTGCAATTTTAACTACAACACCCCGTATTCCTTTATCCCTCACTAGCAGGTTTGTACCATTCCCCATTATGAAAATAGGTACATCCTTTTGCTTGCACAGCATTACTACCTTTTTGATCTCCTCTGCGTTTTGAGGCAGCACCATTATATCCGCCGGCCCACCTATTCTAAAAGATGTATGGTACTTCATGGGCTCATCAATTTTCACTCTGTCTTGAGGTATTACTTTACATAGGTCCTTGTAAAAAGAAATTTTATCCATACTATCTTCCCTTTCCATGGAACTCTTATTACATTTTTGTCCTTATTTCCTCAAGTCAACTCCTACAATAATTATACATTAAATTTCAAGAGGACTTCTTACGCCGGCGAAAAAATTTTTAATCTTGAAGATTAAAACTTTCCTCGAGGATATACGCTCCCACGATATTCCCGCTGTCTAAGATAACGAGGGCCTGTGGTACAAGACTACCCCATAACACAGAACAACTATTTCCAGCAAAGACGCTTAAAGTCACCTGAATAACTGGTACAATGGTAAAACCCTTGCAAATTACGGGACAATCTCCGATTAAAAAGCTCTCGGTCCTCGTCCTCAAATGTTTCACTCCCACAAAACTTGGGCTCGCTATTTAGAATTTCCATTTTTATGGGAAATTTGCATGAAGGTCTCCTGAAGCTTTTTTATCTCCTCTGCTGCGTCATCAAGGGCCTTTTCGGGAGATTTTTTACCGAGAAGCGCCTGGCGCACCTGAGTTGTTATGATCTCCTCTACTCTTGCAAAATTCGGGATTTTTGGGAGCACCTCACTGCTGTCTAGAATTTCTTTCATTCGCTTCATGTGCTTTTCTTGACTCATCTTTTCCTGAAGGTTCTTTACAGCGGGAAATACCCCGTAATTTGCCAATTTTTCTTGCTCCTTCTCGGAGGTAATAAACTTTAGAAATTCAGCACATAAAGCTTTCTTCTTCGGATCCTGCTGCTTGAAAATGGCGTAGCCCGCAACAGTGGCAACCGGCTTTGCTTTAGCTTTTCCGGACGGATAATGGGCTATCTCAAAATTAAAGCCCGTACCCTGCCGCTTTTTTTCTGCAAGAATATTTACAGCCCATGGTCCTGCCGGATACACGGCTATCCTTTTTGCCTCGGCAAAATCCCCCCATACCTTTTTCTCATCAGAAGTTCCAAAATCTTCGGGCACCACTTTGTACTTAGTTGAAAGATCCACAATTTTTGCGAGGGCTGATTTTCCTTCGGGGCTGTTTAGGGCAAAATTACCGTTTTCATCGAAAATCCTTGCCCCGTCCATGGTAAGAAAGCCCCACAGCTGGTAACTTCCTGTAGATAGCAAGGTATTGAAACCGAAATAATCAGGTTTGCCATCCCGATTTTTATCGTAGGTGAGTTTCTGAAGAGCCTCTACAAATTCTTGATAACTCCACATTCCATCCTGTGGCACTTGAACTTTTCTTTCTTGAAAGGCGTCGGTGTTTAAAAACAATCCGTAAGTGGTAATAAACCATGGAAAGCCGTACAGCTTTCCATTGTAGCTCAGGGCTTTTAGTACTCTTTCGTCATATTTTTGGAGCTCTTCCTCTGAGAAAAATTCATCCACGGGTTCTAAGTATCCTTTGAGTATAAAATCTATATCCCCGGCTACCGGCGCTATATCCGGGTTAGTTCCAGTTGCAGCAGCAGCTTTAAGCTCTACCATACCGTATTCCCATTTCAATTTCCGAAGGTGTATAAACACTCCGGGATGAGATTTTTCAAACTCGGCGATTTTGCTTTCTATCCAGCCGAAACTGTTCCCTTTTTCGTCCTTCCACCGTGGGAAATCCCAAAGGGTTATCACAATTTGCGGCTTTTCCTGTTCTCCTTCCTCCTTACTTACTTCACTTTTTCTATTACACCCCGCAAGAGGCAGCACAAGCACCGCAATCAGCAGAAGACAAAAAAAACGGGTAAAAGGTTTAAAGCGCATGTTTTCGCCCTCCAAAATACCTTTTACCCTATCTATATTACCGCACATCGCAATTTATAACGCCCTTATTGGTCAACCGTTAGCGTTAATTTCCTGAATTCTTCTATTATACTTCTTGTCGTTTCACCGGGAACCCCGTCACCTATTATTTTGCCGTCCACCTTTACTACAGGCATAACCTCCGTCATTGTTCCAGTAATGAAAACTTCATCGGCATCGAACAATTTATCAAGAGAAAAGGCCTCTTCGTTTACCTCAAAGCCCAGTTTTCCGGCAATTTCAAGCACCACACCTCTTGTTATACCGTGCAGTATAAGGTTATTAGCCGGATGGGTAAAAAGCTTCCCGTTTTTAACAATGAACACATTGCTGCTCGAGGCTTCGGTGACTATGCCGCCTCTATGGAATATTGCTTCGTAGGCTCCTGCCCTTTTTGCTTTTTCTTTTGCTATGCAGTTGGGTATAAGTTGAACGCTCTTTATATTGCAGCGCGTCCATCGCTCATCGGGAACTGTAATAGCCTTGACTCCGTTCTCATAAAAATCTTTGGGATGAGGTTTGACCTCGCGTGCTATTACGACCCAGGTGCATGAGCTTTTCTCGGGGAAGTGATGCTGGCGGGGTGCTGCACCGCGGGTAACTTGAATGTAAACTGAAGCGTCCTTAAAACCTCCTTCCGCTACAGCCTTCTTGCAAATCTCTTTCAAATTATCAAGGCTGAAATCAAACTCCAGGTATATCTCCTGAGCGCCCTTATTAAGTCTTTTCAGATGGCGGTCCAAATAGAAAAACCTTCCTCCGTATACCCGCACAACCTCGTAAAGGCCGTCGCCAAACTGAAATCCGCGGTCTTCTACTGATACCTTTGCATCTTTGTAGTCAACCCTTTCTCCATTTAGATAAACCACTGCCTGCATTAAAAAACCCCCCTAATTAAAATTTAAAACCTGGGTCCTGTTATATAGTTATTTCCCTCTCCTTAGATTTTAAGTAAGATATAACCTTTTCCACCGAAGTGTTTAATATATTTTCCTCCGGGATGCCAGCTTCCTTGATTACGCGCAAGGCCTTGTCGAAACTGCCTACATCAAAGCAAAAATGAGCATCGCTTCCGACTACTATTTTAGCACCGAGCTTTGCAGCCTTTTTGGCGATGAGCAGGCAGTTTTCCTCGCTCCCTCGGCGGCTTACCGTAAAAGAGCTATTATTAATTTCAAGGTGAACCCCTAATTGCACAGCAGCTTCAACCACTTTATCTATGTCAATCGGAAACTCTGGATTTCCCGGATGGACCAGCACATCAACATAGGGATTTTTCATGGCATTTATAGCTGCTCGGGTGTTTTCTTCCACGTTACCCCCACAGTAACAATATTTATGAAATCCTGCAAGAACTATGTCTAAGTGCTTCAAGTAGTCTTCAGGAAGGTCCAAGGTACCTTCATAATCCAGAATATTGGCCTCTACTCCCCTTAGAATGAAAACACCTTCTATTTGTCTTGGTAAAACTTTCAAGTTTCCGAAATGATAAAGGTGGGGACCGCCGGGCATTGAAGGTCCGTGGTCTGTTATGGCTATCATCTTGAGGCCCTTTAAAGCAGCAGCCTTAGCATTTTCTAAAACCGTGCTGTAAGCGTGGCCACTGGCGATCGTATGGCAGTGGGTATCCACTTCTAATTTCAAAAAGACCACCCTCTTTTATCAAATTACCCTTTCATTCTCTCCTTTAATATGTTTATAAAATCTATTTCCGTGGGGTCTTTTTTATTCAATATAGCAACGTATGCGCTCACGTAATCTCCGAAAATAAGATGGTACATTATTCTTTCTAAGCGCGTATTGCCCTTCGGCCATATTTCGTGTATGCCCGAAACTTTGTCCCGAATAAGGTCCGACGTAATTTCTATTCTCTTTTTTATTCTTTCGTTTTCTTCCGGAGACCTTAAAATAATTATTTCCATCATCTTAAGAAGCTCCAGATCTGCTTCAAAGCCCACTATTTCATTGTGATTGAGTTCAGGGAATACATTGAAAAACGCCGGATACTTGCCGTTTTCGTTTAATTGTCCCTTCCATCTCACCGCCAGAGCATCGGTTATTCCCTGTGAACCATATATAACCGGTAGCTTGCCGTAGATTTTTCTTGCGAGAACTTTCGCCGGGTTCTTTTCCTCGGGAACTTTCGGTACAAGCTCTTCCCTTACATTCCTCATGAGTTCTATAGCACCGTTAATCTGGTTTGTGCAGTTGTGAATAATTCCAATTTCCTCCAGAAATACCAGCAACGGAAAGAGAGAATAACCGACTGCAGCGCGTGGTGGCATCCCCGATGGTATCGTTATCACGGGAACTTCATCAGCCATTGCCCTTTTCTTCAGTTCTCCACCAGTGGTGATAGCCACAATCCGAGCTTTTCTCCTTTTAGCTTCATCGTAAGCTGCGAGTGTTTCTTCAGTATTCCCGGAATAACTGGATGCAATTACCAAAGTCTTTTCATCAACAAAGGATGGGAGGTTGTAATCCCTGCTTACAAAAATGGGTAGACCTGCTGAATCTTGTGCCATAATCTTGGTAAGGTCGCCACCTATGGCAGAACCTCCCATTCCGCATATTACTACGTTTAAAATGTTATAAAACTTCAAACCTTTTACGGAATCTTTCGCTATTTTTACCGCCTCTTCACATTGGTCTGGCAGGTGGTATATAAGATCAAACATGCCGTTTTTATCAAATTGTTCTATCGTTTTTAATTCATTCAGCATAATTTTACCTCCCTTTTAGTTTTTTTCCTCCTGAATTTTGTTCATTAACTTTTCCGCAAAAAGTAGCGCGGCATTATGGCCCATAGCTTTTAGCCTATGATTCATCGCTGCTACTTCTATAATTGCTGCAAGATTTCTTCCGGGTCTTATGGGAATCGTCTTTTTCGGGATGGAGGATTCTATGATGGTTATCTTTTCTTCTTCTAAGCCAAGCCGATCCCCTTCTTCATATTTTTTCCACTCCACCAGTTCGACCACAACATCTATTCTCATGTCATCCCTTACAGCACCGGCACCGAATACTGTCTTTACGTCAATAACCCCAAGCCCCCTTACTTCCAAAAAATACCGAGTGATTTCCGGAGCAGTGCCTATGAGGACATTTTTGGCCACTTGCTTTATCTCCACTACATCGTCAGCTACCAGACGGTGACCGCGTTTTAAAAGCTCCACTGCAGTCTCACTTTTCCCTATCCCGCTTTCGCCCATAAGCAATACTCCGACACCGTAAATATCCAATAGAACTCCATGAACGGTAGTCCTAGGGGCCATTTCACTTTCGAGAAAATCAGTGAGCCTGCTCATTAACCTGGTGGTAGCCTCGGGAGTCCTCAAAACCCATCGGCCGTATTTTCTTGCAAACCTTAAAAGATCCTGGGGCGGGTCCAGGTTTCTTGTGATTATGACGCACGGTAGTTCGTAGGAAAAAAGCTTTTCCAGACGCTGGCATTTTAAGTCCGCAGGCAGGTTCTCCAAAAAAGAAATTTCGGTCATGCCCAGGATCTGAATCCTCTCAAAGGCGAAATAATCAAAGAAGCCAGCAAGCTCAAGTCCAGGCCGATTTAGGTCGCTAACTGAAACCTCGGGTAAATTATTTGATTTAACAAGAACTTCTAAATCGAATTTCTCGATAATCCTTTGTAATTTTATCTTATTCAAGGTTCACACCCCGTAAAATAAATTCTACAAAAAAGAGTTAATTCCTCCCAAATGGAAATACTACTTATTAGTAGAAAACCATAAATGCGGAGGTGAATATATGCCCAATCTCAAGTGCAACGTTACTACATGTAAATACAATAGAAACTTGGAATGCTGCGCTGAAAACGTCATGGTCAACGCCATAAGACCGAACTGCTCTTCCAAAGAAGGCACCTATTGTGACGCATATACCAGAAAGGATGAAACTGCGGGCGGAACGTGTATCACCACCGATGGTAAGTCGTGCTGGGATTAATAATTTCTCGCGGGTTAGGGTTAAGGTAAAACCTTAGCCCCTTTTTATTTTAGATTTTGAATACGCAAAAACGTTTCTCTTCACAATTGAAGAATATTAGAGAAAGCTTGAGGATACCTAGCTCAAGATTTACTTTAAAATTCTATTTTTTGGTTAATTGTAAAATTAAATGCGACAGTAAAAAAAGTTGAACCATAGCGTGAAAC
>JAKKUQ010000141.1 GCA_021890755.1 Thermosediminibacteraceae bacterium
TAAAAAGCTCCGCGCCGCAAATAACCACAAGCATTAGTCCTACGGGGAATACCATTGCTCCTGCAAACTTCATCAGGCCAGCGTCTATATTTTTCATAGTCTGCATGATTGTGATGCTAGCAAATCCGCCGAATCCTATATAGATACCCGCCAGCATACCCAACAGCATCATCTGGGCAAAAGATAAACTTGCTTTTTTAATCCCGTTAGTCACGGTTAACTCGATAGTTTCTTGCGGTGTCAAAAATCTTTTTTCCAATGCGAACCCCTTTCTTTTTTAACTTTATAAAAGGACATGTATATACATTTTAAAAAATATCACAGTTTTATCAAATAGTCAATATTTTTTTAAAATGAAACAGCTCACCATAAAATACCTGTCAACTTATCAAAGGAAAAACGATATCTATGTCGAATTAAGTCAATAGGCAGGATAAAGCCAATACCGGAAATAGTTTCAATTACAAAACCGCCGAAAACAGGGAATACAAAATGAAGGCCAAGATTCCGAGGAGGCCGTCCAGAGCTAATGAATGAACATTAAATGTCAAGATAGGAGGTGAGTAAAATTATTCGCAAAAAAGGTGTTAAGCTTATTCTATCTCTGATGATAGTGTTGTTCATCGCCGCATTGGTTTCTATATCTAGCCACTTTCCCGGACTTTTATCCTATCTAGATGGTATTGATAGCAAGAAAAACGACACTTCCCAATCTATAAATGAAAACACCCCTTCCCAACCTACAGAAGAAAATCCATCTTCTCAAGAAAATATTTCCCTTCCCAATTCCGATCCAGAGACCGAAACCAATACCAATATAGATCCAAACGAAACAGAATCCCAGAATAACGATTCCCCAGAAACCGAAGTTGACATTGAAAACTTAAAAACGGAGAAATTGGGATGGTGGTATAAACCTAATTCACAGCATAAAACGCCTGAAATCCCAACCGAAGTCGCTAAAATGCTCGATAAATTTGATGCCATTTACGTGGGCGACACCTCACGCAAAGTCGTTTATCTTACTTTCGACGAAGGTTATGAATATGGTTATACTTCCTCAATACTAAATACTTTGAAAGAAAACAATATCACTGCCTCATTTTTCGTAACCGGCAGCTACATTGACAAAAACCCGGAGCTGGTGCGAAGAATGGTTGAGGAAGGTCACTACGTGTGCAGCCACACTTCAACTCATCCTAGTTTGCCAGATATATCTGACGCCCAGCTGGAGAAAGAAATCAAAGATACCGAAGAAAAATTCCGCAATGTAACAGGCAGAGAAATAGAGCGTTACCTTAGACCACCTAGCGGCGAATACAGTGAGAAAAGCCTTTATCTTACTCAGAAATTGGGATACGTCTC
>JAKKUQ010000142.1 GCA_021890755.1 Thermosediminibacteraceae bacterium
TAGACTATCGTGATAAAATGTCACTATGAGGAATGAGGTGCGCTATCTGATGACTCAAGAACAATTAAAAAGGTATACTGTCATTCAGAAGTCTCTAGAAGGCTTCATTACAGTTCAAGAAGCGGCAATGGCTTTAGACCTGAGTGCTCGCCAGGTAATACGCCTGAGAAAAGGAGTGAGGGAACTTGGACCAGCGGCACTTATTCATAAAAATCAAGGTCGTAAGCCCGCCCGCTCTATCCCAGATGAACTTAAACAAAAAATTATTAGCCTTAAATTGTCCGATACTTACAAGGATGCTAATTTTAAACATTTTCAGGAGCTTCTCGAAAGGTTCGAGGGTATAAAGCTTAGTTACTCTGCTCTCTATGGTATCCTTACTAACGCAGGTATCAAAAGCCCTAAAAAGAAAAGGCGTTTTAAACCCCACAGGCACCGCAAGAGGAAACCTCAAATGGGACTTTTAATTCAGATGGATGCTACGCCGTATGATTGGTTCGGTGACGGTAATATGTATACTCTCCACGGCGCTATAGATGATGCCACAGGTAGTATTGTCGGTCTTTACTTGGCTAAACACGAATGCCTGCACGGTTATTTTGAGATCACCCGATATATGTTGTTAAATTTCGGTATCCCGGTCAGTATCTACAGCGATGCCCACGCTATCTTCCGCTCTACTAAGGCAGATAAGCTTTCCATCGAAGAGCAGTTAGAAGGTAAAGTTTGCAATGATACTCAGTTCCAGAGAGCTATGAAGGAGCTAGGTGTTACCACAATTATCGCAAGATCACCTCAGGCTAAGGGTCGTATTGAGCGCCTCTGGAATACTTTGCAGTCCCGATTACCTGTGGAGTTTAAGATAGCAGGAATTAAAACTATCGATGAGGCTAATGAATTTCTTAAAAGCTACATACCAGAGTTCAATAAGACGTTTTCCGTAGAACCTCAGGAGGCCAAGTCTGCTTTCCGTCCTCTCCCTGAAAATATTGACCTTGACTGTATCCTTTGCGTAAAGCAAAAAAGAAGGGTCGATAATGGTGGCGTGTTCTCTTTCTATGGAAAACAGTTCAAAGTTGTTCAAGAAGAAAACCAGCCTTCCATTCCGACCCGTACAACTGTTAATGTATTCATTAGTAGTATAACAGGTGTACGAGTGGAATACAATGGGATAATTTATGAAACTGTGCCGTTTGTTAAGCTGAGAAAATCTGCTACCGCTGATAGTCCTAAAGAACCGAAAACGCCTTACAGGCCGCCTGATTCTCATTACTACAAATACGGCAAAAGCCTTTTTAAGCCCGTTACTTTTGAGGAAAGTGATCGGGAGATCCTTGAGATGCTTCAAGAGATCTTTCT
>JAKKUQ010000036.1 GCA_021890755.1 Thermosediminibacteraceae bacterium
AGGACACTTCGCATAGGGGGCCTTGCCTACTCCGATGGTTTTTCAATATCAGGTCCCGACCTTCCGCCGGCTTATGAGGTATTAGATGCAGCAAGAGAGGCCCTTTTCCGGATGAAAAACGGTGAAGTTCACCTTGCCATTCACCCGCGATGTGGGACATCTATAGCGGCTGCAAATTTTATCTTTTCGGTAGTATTTATACTAGTACTTGTTTTTTACAGGCATCTTTCAATATTCAATATTTTATTGGCCTTTTTGATTTCAAATATGTTGGCTATTTCCTTTGGCAAAGTCCTTCAAAAATATTTTACAACTTATCCAGACGTGAGAGATTTGAGGATTTTGGATATTCTTGGTAGAGATTACATTTTTGGTTTTCCTTTTGAGTATTTTTTTAACCCCAATAGGACCTATTATATAAGAACCGAATTTGAATCGGAGCATTTCAGATACCTGATATAGGAGAAAAAGGCGATGAATATAGATGGTGTAAAAATTGACGGCATTTTTGAAAAAAGGTTGAACCGGTTTGTGGCTTCGGTAAAGATTAAAAATAAGTCTCATAAAGTACATGTACCAAATAGCGGCAGGCTAGCGGAACTTTTAATTCCCGGGGCTCGGGTGATTTTGCGGAAAGCCGATAATCCCGCAAGGAAATACCCTTACGATTTAATCATGGTTTATAGCGACGACATTTTGGTTTCGATAGATTCTACCTTGCCTGCTAAGCTTTTGGCTGCCGAACTTTCTAAAGACAAGCTATTCGATGTGAGTTACGAATTTGTAAAAACAGAGGTATCGTATGGTAAAAGTCGCTTTGATATCGGTCTTGGAAAGAATGGTGAAATTTTCTATTTTATAGAGGTGAAGGGAGTAACGCTGGTAGAAAAAAGGAGAGCCTTTTTTCCTGATGCCCCAACGGAAAGAGGAGCAAGACATATGCTGGAGCTTGCAAAAGCCAAAAAAGAAGGGTACGGTGCTGGCGTATTTTTTATAGTTCAGAGGGAGGATGCTGATATGTTCTCCCCAAATGATTCGATGGATAGAAATTTCGGAGAAGCCCTAAGAATTGCGGTAAAAGCCGGCGTTGAGGTTTTTGCGTACAATTGCCTGGTAAGCAGGGATGAGATATTGTTGTTCAAACCTTTGCCGGTGAAAATATGACCAAAAATCTATTTTGGGGGTTTTAACGTGGAATTTCATCAGTTGGAAGCCTTCGTTAAAGTGGCAGAGTATAAGAGTTTTTCAAAAGCTGCTGCCTCTCTTTTTTTGACGCAACCTACAATAAGCACCCATATAATTTCCCTAGAAAAGGAGCTGAACGTAAAGCTTTTTGACAGGAGTGGGAAAGATATCGAACTTACTCCTGCCGGCAAAATTATGTACGAAAAAGCAAGACTAATAATTGAAGCTAGAGAAAGGGCTTTGGAGGAATTAAAGCAATTTTTGGGGACGGTAGAAGGTGAGTTGGAAATATATGCAAGTTCAATCCCGGCTGTTTACATTCTGCCTTCAGTAGCAAAAGAATTTAATAAGTCATACCCTGGTGTTAAGTTGAAAATACGCCAAGCAGATTCAGGAGAAGTTATAAGAATGGTTTCCGATGGGAAAGTTGAAGTTGGTATAGTGGGTACCGCGCAAGATAACGAAAATTTGGAGTTTGAACCGTTTTTATCCGATGAATTGGTATTGATAACACCGAAAAAGTGGAAAGAGAAGTTTAAAAACAGAAAGTGGGTAAAAGTCGATGATTTTATTGGTGAAAAGTTCGTATTGCGAGAGAAAACCTCCGGCACCAGGAAGGTATTTGAAAACGCTTTAAAAGACAGAGGTATTACACTGGAAGACTTAAACGTGGTAGCCGAATTTGGCAGTTCCGAAGCGATAAAACAGGCCGTGAAAGAAGGAGTGGGGATTTCCGTTATATCTCAAAGAGCCGTTTTGGATTTCGAAAAAATTAAGTGGCTAAGAGTTTACCGTATAAAAGACCTGAATCTTCACAGGAATTTTTACCTGGTATACAGAAAAAGAAGAACTCTTTCGCCCAATGCTGCTACATTTAAAGAATTTATTCTAAATTTAACGCTTTAGCTAATTTAGTGAAAAATTCACCCGCAGACGAATGAGAAACCAAAGCAGCTTTTGGATCCCAGGGAGTAGGTTCTCTGTTTATTATTATCAGTTTTTTCGCGTATCTAGGCATATCAGCTACAGGATATACCTGAAGGCTACTTCCGACTACTATCAAAAGATCGCATCCTCTCAAAGCTTCTAAAGCTGAATAATAATCCTTGCCCATAGGGTCTTCAAAAAGTACCACATCGGGGCGGAGCATTCCGCTGCATTTCTTACACCGGGGTGGATTTATGCCCATTTCGTATTGTTCTTTTAGTTCTACGAAAGGATATGATTTTCCGCATTCCATGCAATGGCATGTGCGAAGGTGTCCGTGGACTTCCCATACCCTTTTAGAGCCTGCCTTTATATGGAGTCCATCTATATTCTGGGTAATTATACCTTCGATGAGTCCGTGCTCTTCCATCAAAGCTAATACCCGGTGAGCTATGTTGGGTTTAGCATCAATATAGGTACTCCACCGCGGCAAGTTGAATTCATAAAATTCTTTAGGATTACACATTAAGGCGGACAGGCTGGCTTTCCTTGTGGGGTCGTATTTTTCCCATAGGCCGGTACCCTTACTCCGATAATCAGGTATTCCGCTTTCAGTGCTTATTCCCGCACCCGTAAGCACTAGCGTTTTGCGGGATTTTTTTATTATTTCTGCAGCTTTTATTACGATATTTTCTGTCACTGCCATATATAATCACCTCAAAGACAATTATAGCTTTAAATCGAATATTTTCCAATAACCCACCAAATTAATGAATTTAGGACTGGGCGGATTATATTACGTTTTGGGTATTTTTAGCTTAAATTGCGGGAATTATTAAATTAGGATAACATTTAAAGGAGGAACATGCGGTGGCAGAGTTCGATATTAGAGATCTGGTTCTGAAAAACCTGGCGGGAAGTACTCGAGAAGAAGTAGAAGAGTATATAAATGAAACGATACAAACTAAAGAAGAGCAGGCTCTTCCAGGAATGGGTGTGCTTTTTGAAGTGGTCTGGCAAAAGTCAAACGACAATGAAAGAAGCAGTATGATGGATAAAATTATGAATGCCATCAACAAGACATAACAAAAGGGGGTGGATTTCCACCCCAATAGTCTTTAAGGTATCAATTGTTCTAGAATTGCATAAGTTTGAGGTCCTACTATCCCGTCAACTTTTATATTATTGTCCCGCTGAAGCTGCCTTACTGCTCTCTCGGTTAAGGGACCAAAAATGCCGTCTATAGGACCCAAGTAATAACCAAGGGATTGTAATTTCATCTGAAGCTCAGCCACATCCGTGCCGCGCATTCCCCGCCGCAATATTCTAGACCCAAACGCATGAAGAGCGTGCACATTAAAGCCTCCTTTGTATAATTTCTGGGCAGTATAATATATGTTACTCCGATAAAATTTGTGAAGTATTCGTAAGACTGGCAGGAATAAGCCGGGATTTTGTAGAATAGGATGGATTATAAATAAAACTCCTAAAGGAGCAACTTGTTATTACAGAAAATTAATAATTATAGCAAAGTAATGTGATTATGAAAGAAAAACAAAGTCTTATTAGAGAGAGGGGGGTTATAATGGTTTTGTTTATCGTAATACTCTACATAGTAGGTATGTTGATAGTTGGTTGGTGGTGCGGTAAATATTACATAAAAGGTATGACTGATTTTTTGCTGGCCGGTAGAAGACTCGGTCCATGGCTTTTAACTGCCACGCTTGTGGCGACTCACTTTGGCGGCGGTGCCGTTATGGGGGGAGGGGAATACGGATATAATTACGGGCTATCGGGGGCCTGGTACGGGATATCATGCGGCGTAGGTCTGCTTTTTCTATTCTTTACCTCAAAATTTAGAGATCTGGCTTTATATACTGTGCCGGACTATCTTGAACACAGGTACGGGGGCAAAGCGGTCAGAGTACTGGGAGCGATTCTTTCTCTTGTCGCGCTTATAGGAATCCTGGCAGCTCAAACAATAGCAACGCGGAGTGCCCTTTCTATTGTTGGAATAAAAGGTAATATCGGTGCTGTGCTCGCAACTATTGTTTTCATTGTTTACACTATGGCAGGAGGCTTATGGGCTGACACTCTGACCGATTTTGTCCAAATTATAGTGGCCGCTATAGGGGTAGTGTGGGCGACCATAATAGTTTTGTCAAAAGCTGGTGGCATGGCAGGACTTGCTTCTTTAGTTGCTGATAAAGGTGTAACTGACCAGTATTTTAGTATCTGGGGCATGGGATATTCAACCATAATGTGGATTTTGCTGCCAACCGTCATGTACACTCTAATTGGTCAGGATTTTTATCAGAGGCTTTTTTCTGCTAGAGATTCAAGAACTGCTAAGATAGGTTCTCTTGCAGGCGGTATTGTGATGATAATTTTGAGCTTTTTCCCTGCAATAATAGGCATGGGTGCGCGTGTCCTTTCAGACATAGAGGATGCTAGCAGTGCAGTTCCTTGGGTACTGCAAAACCTAATGAACCCTGTTATCGGCGGAATATTTCTTGCAGCTATATTAGCGGCCATCATGTCTACAGCCGATTCACTGCTCACCGCAGCTACTGCTCATATAGTAAAAGACCTTTGGATAGAAACCTTTCATGTAGATGAAGTGAAGGAAGAAAAAAAGCTTCTTGCTGTATCCAGGAATTTCACTTTTATAATTGGAATACTCTCGTTGATTATTGCTCTAATTGTCCCCGGGATAATTGATGCGTTAATTTATTCATATACCATGTATACAGCAGGTGTATTCATACCGGTTATAGGTGGTCTTGTATGGAAAGGTGCAACAAGGGCAGGCGCTTTATCCTCAATAATAACCGGTTCTATAATTGCACTTACAGGTATTTTAACAAAAGCCAATATTTATGGTGCTCCAGTTGAAGTCTATGCAGCACTATTTTCCCTGGGGGTCTTTATAATTGTTTCATTAATAACCCAACCGAAAAAGGCGGATGATATTAATAAAACTAAAACTTAATTTTCCTGAGTATTAATGTAAGAATTTTAGGGGAACCTTTTCTCAAAGTTCGAACTGTCGAACTTTAGAGATGGGGTTCCCTTAACACCTTTTTAAAAGGTATTATTTAATCAAGGATTACAAATGTTTTGGAGGTGATTGGTAATTGGTAATAAATGGAGAAAATCTCACTATCGAAGATGTAATTAAAGTGGCAATTAAAGGTGAAAAGGTGGAACTTTCGGCTGAAGCAATTGAAAAGATCGAACATTCAAGGAAATATGTGGAAAAGGTACTAGAAAGAGGAGAAGTAATTTACGGTGTTACTACAGGTTTTGGTAAGTTCTGCAATGTCGCAATTTCATCGGAAGATACCAGAAAATTACAGATAAATTTAATAAGAAGCCATTCGGTTGGGGTGGGAGATTATTTCCCCGAAGAAATAGTAAGGGCAATGATGCTTCTGAGGGCTAATGCTCTTGCAAAAGGTTATTCGGGAGTAAGGCTTTCTACTATAATGACCTTAATAGAAATGCTAAATAAAGGAGTCACACCTCTTGTTCCATCTCAGGGTTCACTGGGTGCAAGTGGTGATCTTGTGCCTCTGGCCCATATGGTTCTGGTTATGATTGGCGAAGGTGAGGCTTTTTTTGAAGGCAGAGTACTTCCGGGAAGAAAAGCGCTAGAACTTGCGGGAATTAAACCTTTGATATTAGAGGCTAAAGAAGGACTTGCGCTTATAAACGGAACCCAAGCAATGTCTGCTATAGGCTGTATTGCATTGGCGGAAGCGTGTAACCTTTCCAAGGTGGCTGACATATGTGGAGCCTTAACTTTAGAGGCATTGAACGGGATAGTAGATGCCTTTGATGAAAAAATTCATATGGCAAGGCCCCACCCCGGACAACTTGAGTGCGCTAAGAATGTGTTACGACTTGTTGAGGGGAGTACTTTTGTAACCCGTCAGGGGGAACTCAAAGTGCAGGATGCGTATGCTTTAAGATGTATGCCTCAAGTTCATGGAGCTACTAAAGACGCGCTGCGCCATGTCAGGCATGTTTTAGAGACAGAAATTAACTCAGCAACCGACAATCCGCTGCTTTTCCCCGATGAAGAGCAGGTTCTTTCCGGTGGAAATTTCCACGGCCAGCCGGTAGCGATAAACATGGACTATATGGGCATTGCTGTGTCGGAGTTAGCGAACATCTCCGAACGGAGGATAGAAAGACTGGTAAATCCCTATTTAAACGAAGGTTTGCCCGCATTTTTGACAAAAGAAGGAGGTCTCAATTCGGGTCTCATGATAAGCCAGTACACGGCAGCAGCCCTGGTGTCCGAAAACAAGACCCTATCTTTTCCGGCAAGCGTGGATTCCATCCCTTCGTCGGCCAATCAGGAGGATCATGTGAGCATGGGTACTATCGCCGCGCGAAAGGCTATGAAGATAGTGGAAAATACAAGAAATGTGTTGGCGATAGAGCTTTTATGCGCGGCGCAGGCAATAGATCTGCGGTTTGAGAAGAATGGGGTTAAAGGCAGGTTGGGGAAAGGTACTGCCTGTGCATATGAGGCTATAAGAGAGCGGGTACCTGCTCTAGGAGAAGATAGAGTTTTAAGCGGCGATGTAAAAAACCTGTCCGAGCTTATAAAAAGCGGAGATCTGGTAAAGAGAATTGAGGACAGTATAGGACCGCTATATTAAATGAGCAAAAAAATGCTTGTTTATAGAAAAATTTACGAAGGGTAAAAATATTTTTTATTAAAACCTGATATATAAAAAAATAAACGTTAGGAGGTGTGGTTTATGGACCGAACTAGAGCAGCGTGGAGGTTTGTTGTCTGTAGTGCGATTGGTTTGTTTATGTTTTTTATTCCAATAAGTTGGCAAGGGAGTTCATCAATTCCTCTGGACCATATTGTGTCATGGATTAGAACTAATTTTACTTCCTTTGCACTATTTTATGCACTTATGGTAACTACTATAGGAGGATTGCTTCCGTGGATAAACGGAAGTTGGAAAAAAACCACGATCGATACTATTTTCTCTATATTTAAGCTTGTGGGAATTCTGATAGCATTTATGGTATATTTTAAAATTGGTCCAGAGTGGATGATGAAAAGCAACATGGGGCCTTTTCTCTTTGAAAAGCTCGTGGTACCTGTTGGACTGATAGTTCCCATAGGGTCGATATTTTTGGCTTTTTTGGTTGGGTATGGTCTGATGGAATTTGTTGGAACTTTTTTAAGACCAGTTATGAGATTATTCTGGAAGACTCCAGGAAGATCTGCAATTGATGCAATTGCGTCTTTTGTAGGAAGCTATTCAATAGCTTTGCTCATTACCAACAGAGTTTTCAAAGAAGGAAAATATACGATTAAAGAGGCTGCTATAATTGCTACTGGTTTTTCTACCGTTTCGGCTACATTTATGATAATAGTTGCACGAACCCTTAACTTGATGGATATGTGGAATACTTTCTTCTGGGCATCTTTGGTGGTGACTTTTGCTGTAACTGCAGTTACCGCCAGGATCTGGCCTTTGTCTCGTAAACCAGAAATCTATGCTGCTGAACCCAATCCCGAAAAGGAGATTGGTTTTAGCTTTAAAGTTGCTTGGGATGAGGCATTAAAAGCAGCGGCAGAAGCACCAGGTATATTTGAAAGCATTGAGAAAAATATCAAAGATGGTTTTCGAATGGCGGTTTCAATTCTACCTACAATTATGTCCATAGGACTTTTGGGTCTTGTTCTAGCAGAGTATACTCCATTTTTTGACTTTATCGGATGGATATATTACCCATTTATGGTACTTTGTAGGATTCCAGAACCAGTTTTGGCATCTAAGGCCGCTGCAGTAGAAATAGCTGAAATGTTTTTGCCGGCCCTTTTAGCCACGAACGCACCGCTGGTCACCAGATTTGTTACCGCTGTTGTTTCGATTTCCGCTATACTGTTCTTCTCGGCATCTATTCCCTGTCTCCTCTCTACTGAGATTCCTCTGACTCTAACAGAAATAATCATTATATGGATAGAGAGGACCATTATCTCGATAGTTTTTGCAGCAATTCTGGCTATGATATTGCTGTAAAAATATAATATGCCGGGGATGGTTTGGGCAAATGAGAATCTTAAAATCACCTACTGGAAATGAGCTTTGCTGCAAAGGATGGCAGCAGGAGGGGCTTTTAAGGCTCCTCCTAAATTGCCTGCATCCAGATATTGCTAAGAAACCCCAGGATCTCATAGCCTATGGAGGTAGCGGTAAAGTAGCAAGAAATCGCGAGTGTCTGCTCCAGATAATAGATACATTAAAAAATCTTGAAAACGATGAAACCCTTTTAGTTCAATCAGGCAAACCAGTGGGCGTATTCAGGACGTTTTCCTTTGCACCGAGAGTGATAATGGCCGGTGCGCTCATAGTGCCTAAGTGGTCTGCGTGGGAGACTTTTTACGAGCTAGAAAGAAAAGGACTCACTGCTTATGGGCAAACTACCGCAGGGTCCTGGTCGTATATAGGTACTCAGGGAATACTTCAAGGGACATGGGAGACTTTTAATCAGGTGGCAAGTAAGCATTTTGGAGGGAACTTAAGAGGCAAACTGGTACTCACTTCCGGCCTCGGGGAAATGGGAAGCGCACAACCCCTCGCGATAACCGCTAACGGTGGTGTTGCCATAGTTGTAGAGGTGGATAAAAGTGTGGTAAAAAAACGCCTTCTGTCAAGTGTAATTGATGTTATGGTTACTTCTCTTGAAGAGGCCCTGGATATGGCTGCAGCGTACATTTCGAGAGAAGAGCCAGTGTCCATAGGGCTGGTAGGAAATGCCGCTGATGTATATGAGGAATTTGTTAAAAAAGGGTTTGTACCCGATGTGGTAACAGACCAGACCCCTGCCCACGACCTTAAAAGTTATGTGCCCTCTGGGTTTTCGGTGGACGAAGCTGCTGAATTAAGGGAACGAAACCCTTCAAAATACGAAGAAGAAGCTTTAAAGACAATAAAACAGCATGTAAATGCCATGATATCCCTGAAGGAAAAAGGTGCGGTGGTTTTCGACTATGGCAATAACTTGAGAACACAGGGTAAGAAAGCGGGCTTAAAAGGGGCGTTATTTCCTAATTTTGTGGCGGAGTATATAAGGCCGCTATTCTGCGAAGGCAGGGGGCCATTTAGGTGGGTTGCGCTATCAGGGGATCCTGAAGACATTTACAGGACCGATGAAGTTATCAAAACTATTTTTAAAAACGATAAAAGGATCATAGAGTGGATTGACTTTGTAGAGAAGCGCTTTTCTTTTCATGGTCTGCCAGCTAGGGTCTGCTGGTTGAATTATCGCGAAAGATCCCTGTTCGGTGAGATAATAAATCACATGGTCAGGATCGGTGAATTAAAGGCGCCGATTGCAATTACCAGGGACCATATGGACGCTGCTGCGGTAGCTTCGCCTTTCAGGGAGACGGAGGCCATGATAGATGACAGCGATGCAATTGCGGACTGGCCGGTTTTGAATGCTATGCTCAATTGCTGCTCCGGAGCTACACTGGTTGGACTCTACCAGGGTGGAGGTGTAGGAATTGGATATTCGATACATTCTGGTATGACGGTCATAGCAGATGGAACTGAAGAAGCGGCAAGACGCCTGGCGCTCGTCTTAAAATCAGATCCGTCGCTGGGGGTTATAAGGTACGCTGATGCGGGTTATGAAATCGCTAAAGAGATAGCAAAGAACCCGTCGTTTCCGGCCAAAGCCATATTTTAGGGGGAAGAGAGGATTGAGGCGGCTAAAGTTTTTCGCGCGTCTGGGCTTCTTGCGTGAATTGCTCTCGAATAATATCGAGAGCGTAAAGGATATATGGTTCTTACTGAAGGCTTTGGGAATCAAGGTGCTGCCCAACACAGTCATGGTAGTGAGCTACGACAATTATTACACCGAGACGAGAAATAAGAGTGAGATTCAGAGGCGAGCACTGAGGCTGAAAACAATGGAAGCACTTGAAGAAGCGGTGAAACCCTTTGGCGGCCTAGTTGTTCAAATGGAAGAGAACCTTTTTGCAATTCTACTTGAAACAGAAAGCGACGGCGAATCTCAAGTAAAGGAAACCTTGAGGATGGGGAATCAGATAAGGGACAAGGTAGAAAACTATGCCAAGGTCAATGTTTCGTTAGGCATAGGCAGGCGCTACAAGGATTTTCATAACTTGCATCTATCATATAAAGAGGCTCTAACGGCCTTAAATTACAAGTTTTTTCTAGGGAAAAGTCAGGTAATCCATATCGAGAATGTGCTGCCGTATTCCGATGATATGGGATTGTTTTCCATGGCAGTAGAATCAGAGCTGGTGGTCAAAGTTTTTAGCTGCGATAAAGAAGGAGCATACAGCGTGATCGAGGATTTGATAAAATCCATAGGAGCCACAGGATTTCTCAATCCATTGAGTATAAAAAGCCGAATTTTAGAAATTTTTAATTTTGTAATAAAAGTAGCTTTTGAAGCAGGAGGAGAGAAGGAAGCTTTAGCAGCATTGTGCGGCCGTTATATTGAGGGCATTTTAAAAAGTGACACCTTAGAGGAAGTTCGAGAGCAGGTCAAGGAATTCTTAGGCGGAATCGTGGAAGAGGTTTACAAAGGTAGGAAGAGGATGAATCTTGCGGTTTTTGAAAGGGCGATAAGGTTTATCCAGCAAAATTTCCGCAAACCTTTGACTTTAGAGGAGGTAGCAGATCATGTTCACGTAAGTACTTATTATTTCAGTCATGGCTTTAAAGATTTTACCGGTATGAATTTTACCCAGTATGTAACAAAGCTCAGGGTTGATGAAGCTAAAAAATTGCTTTTATCCACAAATTTGAGCATAAAGGAAGTCGGAAAAATGGTGGGCTACAGTGATGCAAATTATTTTAGTCGGGTATTTAAAAACGAAGTGGGAATGCCTCCTAGCAGCTTCAAGCTCAGCAAAAAATTCCATGTCGAGAGAAATTTTTCTGAAGGGTAAAAGAAGAAAAAGGAGAAATTATATAAAAAGTATAAATGAATAAATTTTTCAGGAGGTATAAAAAATGAACAGGGTAATAAGAGCCCCGAGAGGCAAGGAAATTTCATGTAAAAGCTGGCAACAGGAAGCCGCTTTAAGGATGCTCATGAACAATCTTGATCCTGAAGTTGCTGAAAAACCGGACGAGCTAATAGTTTACGGAGGTGCAGGCAAAGCTGCCAGAAACTGGGAGTGTTTTGACAAAATAGTCGAAGCGCTGAGAAATCTAGAAAATGATGAAACGCTGCTAATTCAGTCTGGTAAGCCTGTGGGCATTTTTAAGACCCATCCCATGGCACCTAGAGTCTTAATTTCGAACGCCATGCTTGTCCCTGCATGGGCTTCTTGGGAAAATTTCTGGGAATTAGAGAAAAAGGGCCTCACCATGTACGGTCAGATGACAGCCGGCAGCTGGATATACATAGGCACTCAGGGTATTTTGCAGGGTACCTACGAAACCTTCGCTGCTTGTGCAAACAAATATTTTGGTGGTTCGCTCAAGGGCAAGCTGGTCCTGACCGCCGGAATGGGTGGAATGGGTGGAGCGCAGCCTCTTGCGATTACCATGAACGAAGGCGTAGCTTTGGTCGTCGAAGTAGACAGGAGCAGGATAGAAAAGAGGATTAAGACCAGATACTGCGATGTAATGGTAGAGAATCTAGATGAAGCCATCAATATGGCTCTTAAGGCCAAAGAAGAGGGAAGGGCTATTTCCATAGGACTTGTAGGAAATGCAGCTGAGGTGCATCCGGAACTGGTGCGCAGGGGTATAATACCCGATGTGGTAACCGATCAGACCTCCGCTCACGATCCTCTTAACGGTTATGTCCCTGCGGGCATGACTCTCGAACAGGCAAAAGAACTTAGGAAAACCAATCCCAAGGAGTATATAACAAAGGCTAAAAAGAGCATAGCCGAACACGTAAAGGCGATGCTCGAAATGAAAAAACGTGGTGCGGTGGTATTCGAATACGGAAACAACATAAGGCGCCAGGCTTACGACGAAGGGGTAACCGATGCCTTTGAGATTTTAGGTTATGTACCTGAGTTTATAAGAGATCTCTTCTGCGAAGGAAGTGGTCCTTTCCGCTGGGCAGCCCTATCCGGAGATCCGGAAGACATTTACAGGACTGATGAAAAGATCCTCGAACTATTCCCCGACGATAAACACCTTGCCCGCTGGATTAAGTTAGCAAGGGAGAGGGTTGCATTCCAGGGACTTCCGGCGAGGATCTGCTGGTTGAGGTACGGAGAACGGGCGAAAGCAGGTCTAGCTTTCAATGAGATGGTGAGAAAAGGAGAACTCTCGGCTCCCATAGTTATAGGTAGGGACCACCACGATACTGGTTCTGTTGCGTCACCCTACAGGGAAACTGAAGCGATGAAGGACGGCAGCGATGCCATAGCAGACTGGCCTATCTTGAATGCGTTGCTCAATGTGGCTTCAGGAGCTACTTGGGTATCGGTACACCATGGCGGCGGCGTCGGTATTGGCTATTCAATTCACGCGGGTGTGGTAGTGGTAGCTGATGGTACCGATGATGCGGCATTCAGGATTTCAAGGGTACTCAACAACGATCCGGGAACGGGCGTAATGCGTCATGCTGATGCTGGTTACGAAATAGCTATAAGGACTGCTAAAGAACACGGAATAAAAATGCCGATGTTGAAATAAAGAGGGGGAAATTTAATGGCTAAGCTCGTGGAATGCATACCTAATTTCAGCGAGGGACGAAGAAAAGAGGTTATAGAAGCTATAGCTGATGCCATACGTTCAGTAAAAGGTGTGATGCTGCTGGATTATTCTTATGATCCAAATCATAATAGGAGCGTTTTCACTTTCCTCGGTGACCCGGAGGGTGTTAAGGAAGCTGCCTTTGCTTCAGCGGCAAAGGCAGCTGAGCTAATTGACATGACAAAACATAAAGGTGAACATCCGAGAATGGGCGCAGTTGACGTAATACCATTCGTTCCCGTGAAAGACATTACAATGGAAGAATGCGTTGAGATTTCCCGCCAGGTGGGGGAAAGGATTGCAAATGAGCTTTCGATACCGGTGTTTTTATACGAAGAATCTGCGACAAGGCCCGAAAGAAAAAACCTGGCTAATATAAGACGCGGAGAATTTGAAGGAATGGCGGAAAAAATAAAAGACCCCGCATGGGCACCCGATTTTGGAAAACCTGAGATACATCCAACAGCGGGTGCGGTAGCAGTTGGAGCGAGAATGCCGCTAATAGCCTTTAATGTAAACTTAGGTACTTCAGATATAAATATAGCTAAGAACATAGCAAAAGTTATTAGAGAAAAAGGTGGAGGTCTACAAAACGTTAGGGCAATAGGGGTTATGCTGGAGGATAGAAATATAGCACAGGTCTCGATGAACATGACAAATTACGAAAAAACCTCTCTTTATAGAGCTTTTGAATTGATTAAAGTAGAGGCTCGGAGATACGGAGTAAATGTCATCGGAAGTGAAATCGTTGGCATTACCCCGATGAAAGCCCTGATTGATGTGGCAAAATATTACCTGCAACTTGAGAATTTCGATGACAAAAAGCAGATACTGGAGAATTATTTAATTCCCGAATGAGATGGAGGATGCTCATGACTTGCAATAATCTTGACCTTTTAATAAAAAACATAGGAGTTTTAGCGACGCCGGTAGGAAATAGCGCAAAAGGTGGCAAGGAGCAGGGCCAAATCAAGTTTATTGAAAACGCTTTTATTGCGGTAAAAGGTGAGATAATAACCGGCGTGGGCAGTGCAGATGATCTTGTGGACTTTGAGCCTTGCGAAAATACTAAAGTAATTGATGCTGGGGGGAATTTGGTTACCCCCGGCCTTATTGACTCACATACCCATCTTGTATTTGATGGCTGGCGGCAGAAAGAGCTTTCCCTTAAACTGAAAGGTGTAAAATACCTGGAAATACTCAAGATGGGAGGCGGAATTCTAAACACCGTCAGAAATACCAGGAAGGCTACTTTACAAGAGCTCGTTGCAAACGGCATGAAATCTCTCGATCGCATGCTCGAATACGGCACTACAACCTGTGAAGCAAAAAGCGGCTATGGACTCAACCTAGAGGATGAAATCAAATCCCTGATAGCCATAAGGGAACTGAATAGGCATCATCCTGTGGATGTAATACCTACTTTTATGGGAGCCCACGCAGTTCCCGAGGAATACATGGAGAACAAAAAAGAATACATAAAGCTGATTGTGGAGGAAATGATACCCAGGGTGGCTCAGGATAAACTGGCAGAGTTCTGCGATGTTTTTTGTGAAGAAGGTGTATTTGACATAGAAGAATCAAGGTACATACTGGAATGCGGGAAGGCGCATGGGCTAATACCCAAGATTCACGCCGATGAGATGACTCCGATGGGGGGAGCTAGGCTTGCCGCAGAAGTTGGAGCATTGTCAGCTGAGCACTTGATTTACGCCAGCGATGACGGAATAAAGGCGATGGCTGAATCAGGGACCATTGCTGTGCTGCTGCCCGGCACGTCTTTTTACCTCGGAGAATCCTTCGCCCGTGCAAGAACCATGATAGAAGCAGGAGTGCCGGTGGCACTTGCTACCGATTTTAACCCTGGCTCTTCGCCGACCGAATCGCTGCAGCTTATTATGAATTTGGCCTGCCTCAAATACAGAATGACACCGGAAGAAGTTTTGACCGCAGTTACATTGAATGCTGCGGCCGCCATAAATAGGGCCTCAACTATTGGTACGATCGAAGTTGGAAAGCAGGCTGACATAGTGATATGGGAAGCGCCGGACTTGGATTTTATCTTTTACCATTACGGGGTTAATCTTGTGAAGATGGTAATAAAAAAGGGGCAAATTGTAGTCCAGAAACAAGGAAGGTAGGAGGTATAAAATGCTGCTTTCGGAATATCGAATCAACGAATTTATAGATGAACTAGCATCAAAAAGCCCCGCTCCTGGTGGTGGGTCTGCTTCGGCCCTGGCGGGAGCTATTGGGACAGCGCTTGTGTCAATGGTAGCAAATCTCTCCTACGGAAAAGAAAAATTTATGGATAAGGAAGCGCTGCTCAGCGAGATTCTGGAGGAAGCGGAAAAAATAAAATCTTCGCTCATCCTTTTAATTGATAAGGATACGGAAGCCTTTAACCAAGTAGCAAACGCCACTAAAATGCCGCGGACAACCGAAGAAGAGAAAAAACTGCGAAGCGAAGCAATAGAACGGGCTTTAAAAAAAGCTACCCTTATTCCACTTTCGATAATGGAAGAAAGCCTAAAAGCACTTAAATTGCACGAAAAAGCTCTGGGGAATACTACTGTGAATGCAATAAGTGATCTCGGTGTGGGAGTGCTATATCTTAGAACAGCCCTATACGGCGGGTGGTTAAATGTAAAGATAAACTTAAACTCGATAAAAGACGAAGAATTCGTTAAGGATGTAGAGAAAAAGGCAAGAGCTATTTTGGATCAAGGTATTCGTCTCGCAGATGTATTGTATCAAAGAGTGGAAGAGGAGTTTGTAAAAAAATAATAAAACACTACAAATGGGAGCCCGAAGGCTCCTTTTTTATTAGTAATTCAAAAAAAAGTCAGGTCAAAATGTAGTATAATATTATGAAAAAGTGTATTATTTGGAATTGGTATTGCAGGGCTACTGAGGAGCTCTTTGACTATGCTATTGCTTATTCTAGCGAAGTGCAGCGTATCCCAAAGGGAAAGCCCGAGACCACCTTCATTCTTTCAGAAAGGATGTGTTGTTATGTTAAATGAATTGAATAATCGCTTAATGGAACTGCAGGAGAAGCTTCAGGAAGGTAATAAAATCCGGCGGAGGCTAGAAGAAGCGGAAAGAAGTTTTAAAAAGTTAAAGAAGCGCCTTTGTGAGCTTAAGGAGCTATTGGACAAGGAGAAAAAAGATGTAGACAATCTGGATGGAATGAGCCTTGCTAACCTGTTTTATTCTATTCTAGGGATAAAAGAGGAACGGCTGAGGGAAGAGCGTCAGGAATATCTTGCTGCAAAGCTTAAATATGATCAATGCCTGGATGAACTAAAGGCTCTGGAAAAGGAAATCCATGATCTAAAGCTGCAGGTGGAGGAAATTAATATTTTAGAAAGGGAATACCAGGATGTCCTCCGTAAAAAGGAAGAAATCCTGGAGAAGATGGGAGATAATACTTCCAGGGAGCTTGCGAATCTTTCGGAAAAACTGGCTAGAGCCCGTGCAAATGCAAAGGAAATCAAGGAAGCAATTGAAGTAGGCAATGCGGCTATGGTCGAACTGGAAAAAGTGTTGAGGTGGCTGGACAGCGCCAGCAGCTGGAGTGCATGGGATATGATAGGCGGAGGTATTATTTCCACTGCCATAAAACACTCTCATATTAATGAGGCAAGAAATGCTGCCAGCCAAGCTCAGTATCATTTGCATAAATTAGAAAGAGAGCTTAAAGATGTCGGAAGGTTTCAAAATTTAGATATTGACATAGGTTCCTTTGCTACTTTTGCCGACTTCTTTTTTGACGGGTTAATTGCTGACTGGGTTGTTCATTCTAGGATTAGACAGTCGCAGGAAAACACTAGGCAAGTATTAGAGGAAGTGAAACAGGTGATACGTGAACTTAGCGATGCCCTGCAGGAGACCGAAAAAGAGATTGACCGCATCTTATATGAAAGACAAGAACTGGTCAAAAAGGCTTGACATCGCTTAACTATTTTTAAAACTCTAAGTTAGGGGAAAAATAAAATTAGCCGATTTATCAGCTTAGCCGGCAATATGTCCGCCGGCTTGATTTTTTACAATATCAGCTGGTCGGAGGGTGGTAAAAGTTTGAAAGAAAGCGTCAGAAAACTAAGGCGAAAAATTTACAAACTGGTTGCAGAGCACGCCAGAACCTTAGATAACCTACAAGATGTATATACAGCAGTTATGGAATCGATAGGCGATGAATTGAACACGGAAGAAGCGGAGGCACGTGTGCGAGCGGCACTTGGCACTTTTGACAGCGGTAAGATACCTGAAGAAGTTGATTTCCCATTTATATCAATCATCGAAAAGGCTTGTGCTGGCCATGGGGAAGACTGCGAATGTAAGATCACGTGCGAGCCAAATGCAATAAATGTGAGGGATAATGGAAGTCCATCAATAGACCTTAACAAATGTATATCTTGTGGACTTTGCATAGTAGCGTGCCCTGAAGGTGCTATTACCGACAAAACAGAAATAGCTCAGACTATAAATATGATAAAAAAGAACCGAAGGGTCTATGCAGTGGTAGCTCCTGCTTTTGCCGGGCAGTTTGGCCCGAAAGTCAGCGAAGAACAGGTGAAGACGGGCTTATTGATGCTAGGTTTTTATGATGTGATCGAGGTTGCTTTAGGTGCGGATATGATTACTGTGAAAGAGGCAGAGGAGTTCATTCGGAGGATGGACAGAGGAGATGAATTTATGATAACTTCATGTTGCTGTCCGCCCTTTGTAAGGCTCGCTAAAAGCTACCATGGAAAAATTGAGGGTATGGTATCCGATTCGGTTTCGCCCATGGTAGCTATAGCCCGCTTCATTAAAGCTGAAGACAAAGATGCAAAAGTTGTCTTTATAGGCCCATGTATTGCTAAAAAGACCGAAGCGAAATTGCCCGAACTTAAGGATGCGGTGGATTGCGTGCTAACATTCGAGGAGTTAGCGGCGATTTTTGAAGGTTATAAAATAAACCTGGAAGAACTAAATATAAAAATGCCGGTGACTGACGCTTCTCACGATGGCAGGATATACGCTCATACGGGAGGGGTAACCACAGCAATTGCATCGAGCATTAAAAGAATGAGGCCAGAGATTGATGTAAAAGCCGTACAGGGTGACGGAATAAAAGAGTGTAAAAAAATACTTGATGCTATAGAAAGAGGAAATTTGGATGCCAATTTTGTTGAAGGAATGGCCTGTGTCGGAGGGTGCGTAGGAGGGCCTGGGACATTAATTCCAAAAGAAGAAGGAGCAAAAGCTGTAGATGCATTTGCTGAAAGAAGCAGTGTTAAGGAGGCTATAGCAAACAATGCCGCGAGGATACTTTATGACAAACATAAAGATAAAGTAAAATTGGAATCCCACAGAATGTGAAAATGATTCATGCTTTAGAAGTAATAAAAGTGATGACTGTATAAAGGTTTGTAATGTGCCATAGTTTCGTTCAATAGCTTTTTATTTCTGGGCAGGTTATCC
>JAKKUQ010000092.1 GCA_021890755.1 Thermosediminibacteraceae bacterium
CTTAATATCGAGACCCGCTTTCTCGACCATGCGCCGCGCGAGGTTCCCTACTATTTCAAGTTTTTCCTTCCCCTGTTCTACGTCGACAAGATAAATTTCGCTTACGGGAACCTCCATGGCTTTTTTGATAAATCCTTCAATTAGTTCTGGGGTGTAACTGGACCCGCCCCCGATGACGGCAACCTTTAATTTTTTTCCCATTTATACTTACCTCTCTTTGGGGTAAATTATTCCATACAACCCAATTATTTCTTCAATCAAATCCTTTGCCAGCATTGCGTTCATGAGATGGTCTTGTGCATGAATTAAAAGAAGCGAGAGTTCCTGTTTTTCCCCCTGCACTTCCTTTTGTATCATTTCCGTCTGAACGTGGTGCGCTTCCAGAATTTCTTCCCCAGCTTTTCTAAGGCATTTTTTAGCCTCTTCAAAATTTCCGTTTTTGGCATGCTTTAAGCCCTCAAAACAATAGCTGCGTGCGTTGCCGGCATGAGATATTATGGTAAAAACTATTTGCTCGGGACTCATTTTAGATCCTCCTACTTTGTTATATAGGTTTGCTAATCAACAAATCCGTTATTTTGTGATAACTCCTTGTACCAATATCCACTTTTCTTTATGGTCCTTTTTAGCGTTTTTAAATCTAATGAAACTAATCCGTATCGATTTTTAAAAGCATTAATCCAAGACCAATTGTCGATAAAAGTCCACACGTGGTATCCTTTTACATTGCATCCTTCCTCTATAGCTTTGTGAACCCATTTTAAATGTTCCTTTATAAACTCAATTCTATAATCATCTTGAATTATTCCATTTTTAATGAATCTTTCTTCATCTTGGACTCCCATTCCGTTTTCGGACACAAAACAAGGAATATTTCCATACTCATTTTTTATTCTCATCAATACGTCGTATATCCCTTTCTCGTAAATCTCCCATCCACGGTAAACGTTCATACGCCTTCCTGGCATTTCGTAATAATCAAAAAACCACTCCGGCATAATAGGCGAATGAGGATTTGGCAAATGTTCTTTAGCCTTTACCCGTTTCGGTTGGTAATAGTTCACACCAAGAATATCTATCACGTTATTTTTTATCAATTCCTTATCTTCTTTTTCCACAAAGGGAAGGAGATTGTACTCCTCTAACAATTCTATAAGTTCAGTAGGATACTCACCCTTAATTGATGGATCCAAAAAACTACGGTTAAATAAGAGGTCCGCTATTTTAGCCGCCTTTAAATCGGCCGGATGATTACTCCTAGGATATATTGGATATAAATTTAATATCACACCAATTTTTGCATCTTTGATTTTTAGTTCACGAAAAGCTTTTATGGCTTTTGCTTGCGCGAGAACAGTATTATAAGCAACCTGAATAGCTCTTTTGAAATCAACTATATTAGGATAATGCACTCCATATAAATACCCTTCTGCAGCAGGCACAATTGGCTCGTTGAAAGTAAACCACATTTTTACTTTGTTCCCGAACAGCTCAAAACAGGTCTTAGCGTAATTGGCGTATGCTTCAACAACGTCTCGATTTTCCCATCCTCCCTTTTTCTGCAATTCGAGCGGCATATCAAAATGAAATAAATTAATAAAGGGTTCGATTCCATTTGCAATCATTTCATCAATAACATTGTTATAAAAATCTACCGCTTTTTCGTTTATCTCGCCTACGCCGTTCGGTATTAATCTAGACCAGGAAATCGAAGTTCTAAAAGAATTATGACCTATTTCTTTCATAAGCTTGATGTCTTCTTTATAACGGTGATAAAAATCGGTAGCTACGTCGGGGCCAACTTTGTTATAAAAACGCTCGGGTTCTTTCGCATACCAATAATCGTATATGTTCATCCCCTTGCCATCTTCATTAGAAGCTCCTTCCATTTGCGGAGCTGAAGAGGCGCTTCCCCACCAAAATCCATCAGGAAATTTATATTCTTTGCCCATAATCTTTTTCCCCTTTCTTTATTTTCCTCCTTTTATTGCCTCTATCGCTAAGTCCAAAGTCTTTGCCCCATCTACCATTCCGTATATATGGGGTGGAATAACCCTGTATGCCTTATTTTTTTCTTTAGTAAGGTCAGCTACATATTTTTCCTTATATCTGATCTGAGGGCCTAACAAAACAACATCGTAGTCATCTATCACCTTTTCAAGATCGTCTACTGTTTCGGCTTTTATATATAAATCTTGCATCCCCCTCTTTTCACCTTCTTTTTTCATTTTCTCTACGAGCAAACTCGTCGACATACCCGCAGCACAAATTAAAAGTATACGCATTTTCCCCACTCCTTCCTTAGTTGATTTTAATTTTCATTGCAAAAAGAGGTACCAAGGGTTGTACCTCTTTTTGCATCATTCTCCTCATATATCCCTTTCTTCTTCCAGTTTATTCCTATCCCAGAGTTTTAAGAAGGGGTAATATATTGCGCCAGCCACCAAGACATTTATTATTTGCAAAACTCCAGCCTTCCAATCGCCAGTGGTTAAAAATCCGCTTAAAATCATGGGCGTAGTCCATGGAATTATCGCATAAGGCCTTGCCACAAGATTTATGGCCATTGCAAAGTATGTAATCAATGTTACCGCAAGGGGTGCCAAGATAAAAGGTATTATCATTATTGGATTCATCACTATCGGCAAGCCAAAAGTTACAGGTTCGTTAATGTTAAAAATTCCGGGACCTAAAGCCGCCTTTCCTACTGCCTTTAACTGCTTAGATCTTGCCGCAAACAGCATCAACAAAACCAGAGGAAGCGTTACTCCGGAGCCAGTGCTTTGAACGAAAATTTGGAAAAACTGCATACTTATTATGTTAGGCAAAACCGCTTCTCCTGCTGCACGAGCAGCGGCATTTTGCTCAGCAAAGGCTATCCATAACGGACCCAAGATCCCTTCTACTACTGCAGCCCCATGAATACCGACGGTCCATAAAAGCTGGACCACAAATACCGCAAGCAACATTGCGGGCAGCGATCCGCCAATGTTCATCAGCGGAACTGCAACAACTTTATTAATAAACTCGGGAAGTGAAAGGTTTAAAGTCTTTAAAAGTAAAGTATTGACTGACCAAACTAGTAGTAAACTCATAAATCCAGGTATCAAGGCGGCAAAAGACCTTGCAACCGATGGCGGAACCCCTTCCGGCATCCTAATAATAAGATTTTTCTCAACAAATTTTCTTTGAATTTCAACAGTGATTATTGCTATAATCATGGCTACGAATAATCCCCGACTTCCGGTCCATGTGAGTGAAATGCCACCGTCTTCCGTAATCGGCACTACTATCAAAAAAGCCGACAAACTCAAAATACCAGCAGCTAACTGATCTATTTTATAACTTCCCGCTAACGAATAAGCAATTGAAAACGATGCTACAAGGCCGATTATCCCGAAGGTCGCATTAACTATTTTGGACAGGTCATCCACATAGGGTCTAACAAGGGCCTCAAGAGACGAAATGGGAGGGTAAGCTATTATCAATATAAGAGAACCTAAGAGTAACAGCGGCATTGTAGAAACTACTCCATCGCGAATAGATTTTAAGTGCCTTTGTTCTGCGATTTTTCCCGCTATCGGCATGAAATGATTTTCTAGAAAAGAAATAAATGCCTCCATTTTACAACCCCTTTCTCTTTTTTACCTTTCATTTGGAGCAAATATCGTGCCAAAATTGCAGTTCCTTTTTTCTTTTCGAATTTACTTGATTTAAAAGCCCTCTTTTTTATTTAATGCGTTGGTATTAATGTGTATCATTAATTATTTCGTTGTAAGTCAATTTGTGTATTAAATTAGAGGGAATATATTATTCTCATTATGTATACGATTTCCTGTCTGGGAATTCTTAGGTTATATTCTCTTTCTACAATATTGTTCAAAACGTTTTCTACAATTTTAAACTCCCTGGGGTACTCCTTAATATATTCTTGTGTATTTTTGATGTGTATTAAAGTTTTCCCATGCATCAAGCGCTCGATCACGCAGGCAAGGTGGAGTAATAACCCAATAATTTTATCCTTATTTAAATTAATCCCTTTCTCTATTAAAGTTAGGTAAAATTTTCTGAAAACAGATATATACTTTTTAGGATCTATACTTACATTTTCACTTATAACCTCTTCCATATTGTCGATTACATCCATGTGCGAAATCGCTTCGACTTTTCTCTTTAATATGACCAATTTGTTATCATCGAACACTTCGGAGGTAGAAATATACAATACCGAATCATCCTCCGGATCTATAGCACT
>JAKKUQ010000143.1 GCA_021890755.1 Thermosediminibacteraceae bacterium
TGTCTTTTTCACTTTAATAAAGTAGCGTGAACGAAACTGTGGCTCATCTACATGAAAGGCGGAAGGAGAGCTTGACTACTGGAATTACTATGAGCTATAATGGAGTAGGTCCAATATGGCAGGGGGCGATAGTGTGAAGGTGGGGCTTCATAAAAAAGATTACACCTGCTACGAAGATATGCAAGATGAGGAAGTAGTATACGAGGCAAGGAGTGGCAGCCGCGAAGCTCTAGAATACCTTATCAATAAATATAAAAATTTCGTAAAGTCTAAGGCAAGATCTTATTTTCTAATCGGAGCGGACAGGGAAGACATAATCCAGGAAGGCATGATAGGCCTTTATAAAGCAATAAGAGACTTTAACCCGGCTAAACTGTCGTCCTTCAGGGCCTTTGCAGAACTATGCATTACAAGGCAAATCATCACAGCTATTAAAACGGCTACCCGCCAAAAGCACATTCCGCTGAATTCTTACGTTTCCTTGAACAAACCGATTTACGATGAGGATTCGGAGCGCACGCTGATGGACGTGCTGTCTGAGGTGAAGGTAACCGACCCGGAGGAACTAATAATAAGTCGGGAAGAAGTGGCCGATATAGAGGGGAAAATGGGCGAGATCTTAAGCAAGCTGGAATGGGAAGTGTTGATATCATACCTTAACGGGAAGTCCTATCAGGAGATTGCACGAGAACTTAAAAGGCATGTGAAGTCCATCGACAACGCCTTGCAAAGAGTGAAAAGGAAATTGGAAAAATACCTGGAAGTAAGGGATATTTAGGAATAAAAAAAGCTATTGACCAAAACGATTTTTACTTTTATAATATATAAAGCATGATATTTGTGGAGAGATGCCCGAGCTGGCCAAAGGGGGCAGACTGTAAATCTGCTGGCGCATGCCTTCGGTGGTTCAAATCCACCTCTCTCCACCATGATTTAATGGTATGCGGGAATAGCTCAGTTGGCAGAGCACCAGCCTTCCAAGCTGGGTGCCGCGGGTTCGATTCCCGTTTCCCGCTCCAAAAAAAATTAACGTCGCGGGATGGAGCAGTCAGGTAGCTCGTCGGGCTCATAACCCGAAGGTCGCTGGTTCAAATCCAGCTCCCGCTACCATAAGCCCACGTAGCTCAGTCGGCAGAGCGTCGCCTTGGTAAGGCGGAGGTCGCCGGTTCGATCCCGGTCGTGGGCTCCATTTTTATGTGAAAACTATTTGAAAATTAGGTTTTATTTGGTTATAATATTATGAAGGACGAGCATTTTTTTATTATTTTATTCTACATATTAAGGAGGAAAAAGGATGGCAAAGCAAAAGTTTGAGAGGACGAAGCCTCACGTTAACGTAGGCACGAT
>JAKKUQ010000093.1 GCA_021890755.1 Thermosediminibacteraceae bacterium
GCGATATGCCGGGTAAGCCATCTCTTCGGCAATGGTGATCACATTTTTACCGCTCTCTATTATCCTTCTTAACTGGGGATAAACTTCTCTTGTAAAAGACGAGGTAGCAAGCAAAACAATATCAGCAGGCTCTTTCAATGCTTTCTCAGGCTCGTTGGTTACAGTCACCCCTACTTTTGTGCCAAGATTCAGTACTTCTCCTAGGTCCTTTCCAGCCTTTTCCGGCCGCGAAGCTATAGCTCCTACTATCTCAATACCTTTTTTTTGCAAAATCATTCTGGCCATGCCTCCGCCCATAGCGCCCAGGCCCCAGACAATGACTTTTACGTTTTCCATATGTAACACTCCTTTGGTTTATATTTTAATTTTATGCTTTTCCTGAAATTGCCTACTTGTTAATTTATAAAAAGCAAACTTTATGCCAACATTTTTCTACCTTTGGGTAATAAAAAAAAAGAATCAAAAAACGTTAGATTGTCTTTAAAATCGCTTATCTATCATTACAAATTTATAAATGCATAGTCGTTTAACATTAACTATAATTTTTTACTTTTACTGCAATATTTTTTGCAGGAAAAAATTACCCTCATTAATAGAGGGTAATTTAAAATCATCTCAGATTTTATTATTTATTCACAAGTTCTTTATTAGAAAAGAAATCTTGTAATAATTCTTTCACTTCATTACTTAAGAGTACCACACAAATCATATTAGGTATTACAATCATTGCCAATAATATATCTAGAAATTGCCATAATACCTTCAACCCGCCAATTGCACCTATAAAAATTGAGGCTAGGTAAACATACCTCATGAACCTTGAAAATTTAAGCCCAAATAAATATTCCGCTTGTTTTTCGCCATAGTAAATTATAGTGATGATTGTCGCTGTAGCAAACATGAGAAGACTCAATGTCACTATTATGCTTCCTACATATCCAAGCACATTTGAAAAAGCAGCTGCTGGAATTGATGCTGCTTCAGATGCTTCTATCGTTTTCCATAATCCGCTAGTAAGTACCACTAAAGCTGTTATAGTACATCCTATAATTGTATCAAAGACAACTTCAAATATTCCCCAAAAACCTTGCCTCACCGGGTGATCTATTGTTGCTGCAGAATGAGCTATAGGTGCCGTACCCATACCAGCTTCATTTGAATATACTCCTCGGGCGATGCCATTTCTAGCTGCACTTGCAATCGTAGCACCGGCAAATCCTCCTATAGGAGCAGCAGGAATAAAAGCGTATTTGAAGATAGAAGCGATAGCTTCAGGAAGTGCTTCTATATTAAAGAATATTACGATTAACGATCCTATTATGTTAAATAAAGCCATAAAAGGCACAAAATATTCTGTAACAGAACCTATTCTTTTTATACCGCCAACTACTACTAGCCCTACTATAATCATGAGAATTATTCCTGAAACCACAGGCGGTATACCTAGTGTTTTTGCTGAACCTACAACAGAATTAGATTGAACCATAGTACTAGGGACAATCTCCAGCATTAAAAATAGCGCAAACAACGTAGATAAGAATTTCCATCCCAATCCTTTTTCAATATAATACATGGGGCCACCTACATAGTGACCTTCTTTGTTTACCTCTCTATATTTTATTCCTAAAACCACTTCACTGAATTTAGAGGCTGAACCCACTAACGCCGTTACCCACATCCAGAAAATAGCTCCTGGGCCTCCCATAGCTATAGCTACGGCAACACCGACAATATTCGCTGCTCCTATTGTAGAAGCTAACGCAGAGGTAACTGCTTGAAACGGAGTAATTGTTCCCTCTCCTTCCGTCTTTTTGCTAAACATCTTCCCAAAAGTCTGTTTCATAATATATCCAAAATGTGTAAACTGGAAGAAACCTAACTTAATTGTTAAGAAAATACCTCCACCCACCAGGATAACCAACATAGGTATTCCCCAAATCCAGTCACTAATATCTCCGATAATTCTCAATAGTGATTGCACTTATTAATCGCTCCTTTCCTCACTTAGTTTTTTTTCAACTTTTGCAAAATAATCTTTATGTATCAGGGTTACCTATTTTTGGTTAAAAGTATTATCACCCTCTTTCAATATAACTTAAATATTTTCAGAATAGCATTTTAGTAGATTAGATATTGTCTTCTCCAAAATAAAAGGCATGGCATCAAAAGTATAAGTAGAGCTTATTCTTTCGGTTAACTTATGGCCATCTTTTCCATAAGGTCCTATATTTACGACAGGCATGCTAATCTTCTGGATGGCTTTTACTGGTAAGGAGTAGGTTCTTGACCAGGCAGGCATGTTGTTAATTAACTTAGCAATACTTTCATCATTTTTAGCAATACTACAGTAGCTCAAATCAGAGATATATGGGTAAAATTTTTTTATTACAATCTTGTAATCATATTGCTTTTTGGCCTCTTCTACGGCTTTATTTATCGCTTCTAGAAGTTTATTTTCCTTTTCGTTTTCTCCTTTCACAAAATTGTGCGGGTAATAAGGAGGTGAAAAATAAAGTACAACAACAGGATTTGTATCCGGATAGTATTTATGTACTTCCTGAACGATCCTTAACGAAAACTCCCTATCATCGACACCTTTTTTAAGAAGTTCATCCGCTAAATTGTCAATCATTTTATCCAATGATTCTCCTAACTTCTCTTTTACCTGACTATAAAGTTCTTCAAATGTCAGCACGCGGACCTCCCAGGGAAGCTTTTTATAAGGTATTTTGCTTAGTTCACAATACTTTTTGTATTCTTGGTTCAGTCTCTCTATAGTTTTTTCAAAAGCCCGGGCAGCTTTTACCTTTAGCTTTTCTAAAACCTCATCGGGCTGACTTATATGGGTAGCAAAATTAAAATATAAGTTTACAGCATTAACGGTTTGCACCGAATATTCAGTTTTAAGGTCTCTTAGATGTAGGCTTATTGGCGGTAGCGTCACTTCCCCATCAGCAATATCACAGAGGTCAGAACTCAAGTCCACCTCCCTCATTATTTCTGCAGCAAGTAAATTCGCGTCAAGACCATTGAAAGCCTCACCCACATGAGTTTCCTTACCATAAATATAAAAGCAAGGCAGCAGCTTTCCTACCGTTCCGATGTATACATACTTATTTTCATCGCCCGGAAAACGTCCTGTCATATAATCGGTATCTATAGCGGCTACAAAATCCCATCCCTTCTCTTCGGCAATTTTTGCAAGGTCTTCTACGGCTGAAAGCATGCCAGCGGAATTTCCCTCTTCATCGGGAACACCGATAAACACCAGATTTCCACCAAACTCTTCTACCCTTTTCGAAAACTCCTCCATCATGACTATGAGAGCAGCAACACCAGTTTTCATGTCGAAAATTCCTCTACCAAATATCCAGTTATCAGACTCCAGATCTTTCATGATTTCCTGGTTAAATTTTTTTTCAAACAGTTTCTTTTTTAGTATTTCGGGGTTTGTTGCGAATTCCTTTAACTCCCCGTAGTCTTCCATACCCACTGTATCTATATGTCCCAACATTAATATTGTTTTTGAAGAACGGAATTTTGTACCTTCAATAAAAGCCATAACATATTTCCGCTTCAAAGTATCTCCTTTTACATCTATCATTTTTAAATTGTTAGGATTCTGCTTAAAATAATCCATTTTACTGAGTATGTCATAAATCCTCTCAGCTATATGAATCTCACCTTCTGTGCCTACTATACTTGGAATTCTAGTGAGTTCAAGTGATAAATTCTTAATTTTTTCTCTAATATGTGTCACTATACTCTCCCCCTTAGTCATCTTTTAAAGTATTAATTTTTTGCTTTTTTATTTACGCAAATGTTATGCCAAAAATTCTTATTGCGCAATGTATTTATATACAATTATCCGATATTATAATTAAAATAAAATTTATCCAAACAAAGCATATAGTGCAAATTTTTGTGCAGTATGAAGAAAATTGTGCAAAAAAAATAGCAACAAATCAAGTTGTTACAACTTTTTCCACATAATTAGATGTCATAAGGCTGATCATGGCACCATAGTTCATCCGGAATTCTACGACCGAACCCACTTTTATATCTTTTTTCGCGTGCGTAACATTGAGCAAAAGGTGGTCGCTGCTTGCACCCAGAATTTCTATATTCTCATCTACAGGTATAAGTCCTTCTATTCTGCAGTCCTGCTTACCCAGAGCGGCTATGGCTCTTTTCATCGGGCCCCGATCTTCAAAAACCGGTATATTCCCGAAGGCGTCC
>JAKKUQ010000037.1 GCA_021890755.1 Thermosediminibacteraceae bacterium
AGGGGAAATATTATCCCTCCCTGGAACTAGCCTTTAAAATAGCCAGGGTATTCGGTGTCGGCATAGAGGATGTATTCACGTATGAGGAATAAGGTAAAAAATGGTTCTTGTATCCCCCCACCCCCTTTTGATAAAATTTTATTGCCAATTTAAGACGTCGGAGGGGTTAAGTTGAAAAGATTATTGTCGCTATTCACAGTACTTTTCCTGCTACTGGCCTTTGCCGGAAGCCCGGGAATTTTGGCTTTTGCCCAGCCAAGACAAGTCAATGTCCTTATAGACGGCTTATCTTTGGATTTTGACGTTCCCCCATTCATAAAAGAAGGACGCACTATGGTCCCCTTTCGCGCCATATCTGAAGCTTTAAACGTTCCGGTAGCCTGGAACGAAAAAACAAGGACTGTCACCGCAAGCGACGGTAATACTAACATCCGCCTTCGCATAGGCGATAGAACAGCTTACCGGAACAACACACCTGTTATGCTTGATGTTCCACCGATGATTGTAAATAGCAGGACGTTCATTCCCGTCCGCTTTTTCAGCGAAGCCTTTGGGTGTAATGTGGAATGGGACGGTGCGTCGTATACGGTAAGGATTACCTCTCCCAAAAGGGAAATGACGGTAATCGGGTTTTACGCCCTGGGCGATAGCAAAACCAGCAGCTGGACCAACCTTTTCGGCAAACCCTATCCGGAACATTCTAACGGAAATACGGATGCGATAAGCGATTTGGCTCTCGGCTGGTACAGCCTGGACAAAAACGGAAACCTCCTTACCAAGAGCACCACGGGATGGCAAAGGCCTGCCGGTTGGGAAGATGTGTTGAAAGTCGCATCGCTTTATAACCTAAGAACGGAAATGGTAATCCACGCCACCGACAGCAATGGGGACATAACCGGGCTCCTTTCTTCAAAAGAGGCCATGGAAAAGCTGGCAAATGCTATCGCCAATGAATCAAAACTCTATTCTGGGGTCAATCTAGACCTGGAGGGCTTGGGCCTTAACAAGAACCCGGAGGCCCTTTCGCAAGTCCGGCAAAACTTCACCTCCTTTGTCCGGATGCTTTCCGAAAGGCTTGATCCCTCGAAAACCCTGACCCTTACCCTGCACGCCCCAAACAGCGCCTATAAAGGCTATGATTACAAAGCTCTGGGTGAGATTGCAGACCGTATCATAATAATGGCGTACGACTACGGAACCTCTCCGGAGCCGGTGAATATGGTACTTCAGGCGGTAGAGTTAGCTAAAGCCCAGGTTCCATCCCATAAACTGATACTCGGTATATCAATTCCTAGCGAAAATGCGGAAAGCATGCTGACAAAAATAGGTATTGCAAAGCGCTACCAACTTTCGGGTATCGCTCTCTGGAGGCTGGGGCTGATTTCTAAGGACAAATGGGAAGTATTGAGAAATACTGTGACACCCGTTTCTTTTCATAGATGACTTTGAAACTTAGATTAGAAATCCTGCCGCAAAAAGTCCGCGCGGCAGGTTTTTTTTAGTCGGATATTCCCTTGAATATGACGACGAGGAAAATCTTTCCGGAAACTTGAAAAAGATAATAAAGGGAAGAAATATAGTCAACTTGACCTTAAAGAAGAAAAAATGAAAAATATTAATAAGGGAGGTAAAGGAGGCGCACAGAATTGTATAACGAAAAAGTGCTCGACCACTTGTCCAATCCGAGAAACGCCGGGGAAATCCCCGATGCAGATGGAATAGGCCATGCGGGAAATCCAGTAGATGGGGATTCAATAACTATATTTATAAAGGTAAAAGATGGCATTATAGATGAGATCAAATTCAAAACCTTTGGCTGCGGTGCTGCCATTGCAGCAAGCAGCATGCTTACTGTTCTTGCTAAAGGCAAAACCATCGAGGAAGCTCTGAAGATAACAAACGAACAGGTGGCCGAGGCGCTAGATGGCCTTCCACCCCAAAAGTTGAATTGTTCAAACATCGCAGCCGACGCCCTACACGATGCCATAAGGGATTATAAAAATAGGCATCTTTGTGATTAAAAATCCCCTCGACTAAAGCAAGGCCGCCGGCGCAGCAAACAATTTTGCAATATAGACTTAACAAATACGCAAAGGCAATATAAAAGCCGGCGTTCAAGAAGCCGGCTTTTATATTACTATCTTGCACCTTCAAAATAGCCTATTATCTTTTCTACTTTCTCAATGCTGGGTTTTTCAGTCATTAGAGAAAGGCCAACAGTCAGGACTAGATTGACCAAGAACGCCCACAGAAAACCGGGATAGCCCAGCGGGTTAATTCTGTATATCCTGGTCAGGAAAAGTATGACAATCCCCGCTACCATGCCGAAAGTGGCTCCGGTTCTATTGCATCGTTTCCAGTAAAGGCCTAGGATGAAAGCTGGCGCCATCTGTGCAAGGCCAGTGTAGGCTACGTCTATTACTACTGATACCAACAAAGCAGGCGGCTTATAAGCTATTAAGGTGCCAAGAACCACTATAACCAAGGTGACTATCCTCGATATGAGCAGATTCTCCTCTTCTCTCAGCTTCCTTCTCATAAAGGGTATTATTATATCCTGGGTAAACATCTGGGAACATACAAGGATCATTGAATTGATGGTGGACATTCCAGCAGCGATCGAAGCAGCCATTACCAAAGATGCTACAAACCAGTTCGTATATTGGTTCATCAAAACTGGTACTACGTTGTCCGGCACCTCAAGGTTCTGGAGTAAAAGGTGCCCCGAAAGCCCGATGAACAGGCCAGAAGTCGCGAATATGACTATCTGTGAAATGGGCACAGCCATAGCAGACGTAGAAATGGCTTTTTCGTCCTTCGCCATCAACGACCTCACCCAAACATGAGGACACAGCCAAATACCGAAGGGCAGCAGTATGAATTGCATTACCCAATTTTTGTCGTTGTAAAGACCTTTAGGACCAGGCCTTGAGAGCAGTTCCGGAGCGGTTTCGGCGATTTTACTAAAGAGAGCGGAAATTCCTCCTACCGGTACTATAGCAATATATGCCGCTATTACAATACCGCTGAGGAGTATTATAGCCTGGATCGCATCGGTCAACACAACGCTTTTTGCTCCGCCTGTTATAACGTATATAAGCGAGAACACCGCTATTACCACAAGAGCAAAAAGATAGGAAATCTGCTCACCGCTGACGCCAGAAATCGCACGGGCGCTTCCCACGTACTGCATAGCCAAAAAGACCACCGTCATGAGAATGGAGACCGCTGAGGCAAACACTTTTAAAAAGTTACTGTCATACCTGTCCTTGAAAAAGTCTCCTATAGTGAGATATCCGTATTTCTTACCCAGCTGCCATATACGATGCCCGAAATGGATAACCATCAAGGCTACCCAGGCCTGAGAGAGCACTATCACTATAAATCCTATCCCGTGAGTGTAGTACATACCAGGAGCACCGAGGAAAGCGAAGGTACTCTGCATAGCTGCAATCATGGTGAGTGGCAGAAGAACTGAGCTGACACCGCGGTTGGCTAAGAAAAAGCTCTCTACATTTTTAATCTTCTCGGACTTGTAGCAGTAAAGCGCAACACCCATAAGTATGAATAAGTACGCCAGAATTACTAAAAAGCTTAAAATCCCCTCGTTCATTTAATCTCACCTCTTTTTTTCATTAATCTCCCGGAGCCATGAGCTGCTTACCCAATACAGAAACAATAGATTTAAGATTACTAAGATCCACCAGTAAAAAAGTGGAAACGGGAGCCAACCGAAAACGTAAGGTTCCGGCCTTTCTGTGAATTCAAAGGGTATGGCTGCAGCCAGCAGCAGGATGACGAAGATAATGAGTTCAATGAAGGTTCTATTGAATTTCATAATAATCCTCCTTTCTACTAAATTTTAAGACTACCGATGTAGTCATTGATATCCTTAATGCCTTTCCTTTCCATAAAAGTTTTTATTTCGTCTATGATACAAAGCATTATGTCTGGTCTAGAAAAATTCATCAACCCCACCTGAACTGCCTTGGCACCTACCAACAAGTATTCCAAGGCATCGCGGCCGCAGGAAATCCCTCCAGAAGCAATAACTGGTATATCTACAGCATTAACTACCTGATACACCATCCGCAGGGTAATAGGCTTTATCGCTGGTCCGGAAAAACCTCCGAGCACATTACCTAATATTGGTCTTCCTGTTTCGATGTCCACAGCCATCGCCAGGTAAGTGTTAGCTACAGTGAGGGCATCTGCACCTCCTTCCACAGCCGCCTTGGCCACCGCCACAATATCGGTGACATTCGGTGAAAGCTTTACTATAACGGGTTTCTTCGTCCTATCCCTTACCGCTCGAACCACCTCATAAGTGGACCTCTCATACATACCAAAAGCCTTACCACCTGCTTCTATGTTGGGACATGACACATTTACTTCGTATGCGTGGATATTTTCTGCACGCTCCAGAATATCGGTAACTTTAGCATACTCGTCAACCGTTAGTCCTGCAATACTAGCTATGAATACTGTATCGAACTTTTTCATGGCGGGAGCCTTATTTTTAACAAAGTCTTCGGCTCCTTCGTTCTGGATGCCTACTGAATTTATTGCCCCGCAAGTGGTCTCGACAATCCTCGGTGGTGGATTCCCCTCCCTAGGATTTAGCGTCACGCTTTTGGCTACAACTGCTCCAAGAAGGTTTAGATCCAAAAAGTCGGCGTACTCGCTTAAACCGAAAGTTCCTGAAGCATTCATAACAGGGTTCTTCAATTTTAGCCCGGCTATCTCCACACTCAGGTTCATACTATCACCTCCTTCACGTTAAAACAGGGACCGTCCTTGCAGGCCCTCTTGTAGCCATTAATTGTCCTGACAGCACATGTAAGGCACGCTCCAAGACCGCACCCCATCCGTTCCTCTAAAGACACATAAGCCTCGTAGGGCAGCTTTTGAAGAAGCCTTATTAATCTCCTGGAACCACAAGTGTATACAACATCGGGCTTTATTTTATCTAGAATAAAGCGTATATTCTCAACGTCACTAGAACCGTCTTCGTCGAAAGTAGTGATTAGCTCGTCGGAAAAAGATTTTATATAATCATCCACTAGACTCCGGGTCCGGTCACTGAAACTTGCCACTGTAAAGACCCGGCAACCTGTTTTTTTCAGTCTTTCCCCAAGGAGCCCCAGTGACGCTATCCCCACACCTCGTGAAAGCAGCACAACAGTTTTATCCTCAAAAACCGGAAAGCCTTTTCCAAGCGGACCCATAACGTTTATCATATCGCCTTCCTCGAGCTGGCTGAAAAGCATGGTGCCTTTACCAACTACTCTGTACAATATCTCAGCTTTTTTTTCATTTAATCTGTATACCGTAAAAGGCCTTCTTAGTGGCATCTCGAGTCTGTTTGTAGAAATCATTACAAATTGGCCGGGTTCCGTCTCCTCTAACCATCCAGCCTCAAACCCTAAAACATGATATCCAGGCCCTATCTTTTTATTGTAGATCACCTTGCTCTCCGATATCTTCATAAACAATCTTCCCCCCACAAATGGTCATTTTTACCCTTCCATAAAGCGACATGCCCAAAAAGGGTGAATTTGCCGACTTTGATGCGAATTTCTGCACAACCCATTTTTCATCCGGATCGAAGAGTACCAAATCTGCTTTGCTGCCTTCTTTTATGCATCCTCGATCTAGTGAATAAAGCTTTGCCGGATTTACGGTTAATTTTTTCAATACCTCATTAAGGCTGAGCAATCCGGGTTTTACTAAAAAAGTTATTGCTGCACTTAGGGCTGTTTCAAGACCTATTACCCCGCTCGGAGCTTTTTCGAAATCTACGGATTTTTCTTCAGCAGAATGGGGTGCATGATCAGTAGCTATAATCTCGATGGTTCCATCTCTTAATCCCTCTAAAAGAGCTTTTCTGTCCTCTTCGGTCCTGAGGGGCGGGTTCATTTTTGCATTGGTCCCCATGCTTAGTACCATCTCTTCCGTAAAACTGAAGTGGTGAGGAGTGACTTCGGCTGTTACCCTAGCCCCCTTAGATTTGGCCCACCTTATGATATCCACCGAAGTCTTTGAACTTAAGTGTTGGATGTGGACCCTAGCACCGGTTGAAAGGGCTAGGACTACATCCCTCGCTACCAAAACGTCTTCGGACTCTCTCATTGCACCACATAATCCCAACTGTTTTGCTATAGGACCTTCATTAATTCCAGGAACACCTATCAGCCTTGGATCTTCCTCGTGGAAGCTCAAAGGCACGTCTAGCTCTAGGGCTTTCCTCATTGCCTCCAGAGCTACATCGGGGTTCAAGATGCTCTTCCCATCGTCAGAAAAACCTACAGCACCGGTTTCTTTTAGAGCTCTCATATCGGTGAGTTCTTTTCCTTCTAGGTTTTTCGTAACCGCCGCCACCTGAAGTACTTCTATCGGTAATTTTCGTGCTTTCTCTAAGACGTATCTCAAAATCTCCTGGTTGTCGACGACGGGGCTAGTATTAGCCATGCAAACTACAGTAGTATACCCACCCTTTGCTGCCGCCATCGCCCCTGTGTTCAGGTCTTCCTTATGAGTCTGGCCAGGGTCTCTAAAGTGACAGTGGACGTCAATAAATCCCGGCGCAACCACTAAACCTTCAGCGTTTATAACTTCTGCATCAGCCTGTAGTTTCTTTCCGATTTTTACTATTTTCTCTCCGTCAATGAGCACGTCTAGGTAATCATCAACGTTTGAACCAGGATCTATAACTCTCCCACCTTTTAGTAAAAACACCGACATCCCTCCTCCAAAAATCTCAGCATTACTCTGGCACCCGTTAAAATATCCTCAAAATTCGCCTCTTCATTGGGGTTATGGCTAATACCTTCTTTGCAGGGGATAAACAGCATACCGGCCTTTGTTATTTTCGCCATAACCATTGCATCGTGACCAGCACCGCTGGCCATTTTCAAATAATCTACTTCCTCCAACCGGGCGGCATTTTCAAGGCATTCTACTATTTTTTCATCCAAAACTACCGGCTCCTCCTTGGATATCTCTTCCAATTTCCACTCTATCTTTCGTTGAAGTGCTATTTCTTTCAGACCCGCCGTAAGGCCATCAATTACCCTCTTTATGCTTTCCCGGTCCACACCTCTAATGTCGATCCCTAGTTCTGCGTATCCCGGTATCACGTTCATGGCACCTGGTAGTACTTTAATGGTTCCCACCGTAGCTACTGTGGAGTACCCTGACTCATTCAAGCCCAGCTCTTCAACCAGGCGTATCACTTCTGCCGCAGCCACCAGTGCATCGCGGCGCATGCCCATCGGCGTTGTACCGGAATGTTCCTGCTTACCGATTATCTTCAGCCTGAACCTGGTGGGAGCCGCAATAGAAGTGACTATTCCAAGCTTCAAGCCTTTTTCCTCTAACACTCTTCCCTGTTCTATATGAAGCTCCAGATAACCTTGGACTCCTTCGATGCAGTATGCCTCTGGGCTAAATCCTGCTTCCTGCATCGCATCGAAAAGGGTCTTTCCTTCGCTATCCATCAGCCTTGAAAAATCCAGCGGATCTTTTCCAGTCATAAAACTGCTGCCTATTGTAGCTCTTCCGAATCGGCTAGATTCCTCGCATCTGAAAGCTACTACCTTTAAAGGTATATCTTTTCTGCTCTCTTTTATCCATTTAAGAACGAGAAGTCCTGCCAGTACTCCAGCTACCCCGTCGTAGCAGCCACCGTTCGGTACTGAATCCAAATGGGAACCGATCATCCAAAACGGCTTTTTATTATCTAAGTAGACAAAACTGTTCCCTAGCGGGTCGGCTTCATAATGGAATCCTTCTTCTAAAGCTATCCTCTTTAAAGTTGAATGCATTTCGTTCTCCTGGACCGTATATCCAAGCCTTGTGACTCCACCCTCTGGAGTTTTGCCAATAAGATGAAATTTTTCAAACCATTTTCTTAAAATTTCAACTTCTCTCATCACACCCTCCTTCTTTCTAATAAAAAAATCACCTCGTAGATAATTCTACGGGGTGAACTCACATTCTTTTAGCCTTCTAGCCAAAATTTTAAATAATTTTTTGTTATATTATAATTTAGACATTTTATACGCTAAAATCCCGAGGTATAACCGCACTTTATCGTCCAGGTACCTTAAATCTAACCCCGTTAGCTTTTTCACCTTATTCATCCGGTACTTTAGAGTATTCGGATGGATAAACAGCCGCTCACATGTGAGCTTCTGGCTTTCGTTGCATTCAAAATAGGCCTCCAGTGTCTGGAGCAATTCGGGCTCCTTCATAAGGGGCCCTACTGTTAGGTTCACGATCTCAGGAAGGTAACCGCTACCCCTCTCGAATATTACTTTATATGGTCCCAAATCCCGGTATCGGTAGACACGGTTTGCCCCTCCTATAACCCTTCCGAGCCTTACTGCATTCCTTGCCTGGACATAACCTTCCTGAATCCCTTCAGGCCCAAGACCCGCATCTCCAACCCCAACTGTAAATCCTGGACCCTCAAAACTGCGCAGCATTGATTTTATTTCTTTTATAATCCTTTCTTCTCCTGGAAGTACCCTGTTATAATCCTCAAACTGCACAAAAGCGGCTAGGCTATCACTTTTCCTGAAGACTAGATAAGGTTTTCTCAAGCCCTCTAGGATGTCTAATGTTCTCTCGTAAATATAATCGAATGTTCTAGCTTGTACTGCATCACCATACGAGAAATCCTCTATTTCAAGCAAGAGAGGAAGAAAAACTCCTCTTTCTAAGTTATAGCCCAAGGTTTTTCCCCATTCTACGACGGTTTCTCTCGAACGGTAGGTACCGAAAATGATTTGCTCCATAAATTCTTCCAGAGCTTTGGTCTTCTGCTGGTCGTCAAAGATAGCGTGCATCAGCGGTGTTATTATATCGATATAAGTGACTTCCCGGGGTATCTCTATAACGGGAAAACTCTCTTCATTTGCCGCCTCTTTTACCTTATCCGGTATCTCTTTTAAGTATCTCTCGACTTTTACGGCAATCGCCGCAGAACCTATGGCAGCAAGATCCCTTATGAGCCTTGCCTGAGCGTCTACATCATCCTTCAAAGCAAAAAAGCTGGTAATTATGAAATCTCCGCCTTTAAGCCATTGAGTAATATCAGGGACTTCCATCACTGTAACGTACCTTATCCTTCGATCTAACCCCATTTCTCCCGCGACAATTCGTGCTTTTTTGAGATCACCAATGTTCATAGCATCTCTCACAGTAATCATGGGGGCTCCCCCTTTCTGAGTCGCGTAAAATAAGGTTTTCTAACGCAATACTTCGGCTAGCGGTTTTCCTACTTGCAATATCCCAAATTCATTTATTTCCAGCAGGTGAACTCTGGAATCATGACCGCACATTCTGCACCCGTCTATTCTTATAGTTCTCAGAACTTCTCCGGGCTTTCTACCGTACATAGTAGCTGCCGCCTTTGAGTTTAGCACAATTTTTGACAAAACAATAGTGCAGTCCACGATATGGGGCACCGCGTAACCACCCGCCGCTTCTGCAGATGCTTCTTCATGGCTGCTGCGCTTCTGCGATATGAATATGGCCGACTGGTAATATTTCTTCATAATTTCATAAAGCTTTCTTACAACACTTCGTGCCATCATTTCCCGACCTTCGTACAATCCCGTAATAGAATCGATTATCGTAACATTTATCTCTTTATTCTCAATCGTATCGGAAAGAATTTGGCACAAATTGTTCACATTATCTCTAAGCTCTGGATATTTCACTGTATCTAATATGAAAATCCTATCCTTTATATTGTCCCACTCTACTTTTAGGGCTTTAGAACGTTCTATGAAGCTTTGAGCAAGGAAAGGAGCAGGTATTTCTACAGTTACATAAAGAACGTTATAACCGCGGGAAGCTTGGGTTATAGAAAACTGTTCACCTATAAGCGACTTTCCAGTATCTGGCACCCCCGTCAAATGGATTACAGCTGACGACGGCAATCCATTTAAAGGCACACGTTTAACTTCGTCGCTCTCAAACTGAAAGGTGAAAAATAGTTCATCAAGTCCCGGCACACCCGATGGAATTCCAAAAAGTTTGGGAACTTTCTCTGAAAGTCCCGCAAGAGGGACTGCGCAAGGAGGTGTATTTTTATTTTCCTTCACCCCACTCGCCTCCCTCATGCTTAACATTTCTATAAATAATTTTAATTCGAAAACGCCACTGGGTAAATAAAAAAATAAAAAGCAGCCTTTATAAGGCTACCTAATAAAGTTCTATATATACCCTTTTGCCGCATTTTTTCAGGATCTGGGCTATCTCCTCCACTATCCTTACTTTATCACCCGCCACTCCGGGGAAATATACATCCCGGTGTGCCGGGTTCACCGCCCGGCCTACCATAAAGCTGATATGTGTCGACCGGTTTACCAAGAGATCCACCAGCTTAGAAGCGCCGTCCTTTTCCTTCCTAATTTCTTTCGGCAAGGGCAAAGTAAAGTTATACATGTTTACCATATTCCTCAGCATTTCAAGACATTTGGTAAGAGTTATCAATCCCTCGGTCACAAGATCTATTCCTTCTATGCAGGCTGTGGGAGGTACTGCTGGATCCATGTAATCCAATTTTGTTATTATCTCTTTCCCCATTTCTCTCGCTACTATATTGGCAGTGGTGCCGCCGCAAACCACTTTTTTTCCCTTACTTGCGATAAGTTTTTTCACCACTTCGGCGTCTTTGGATTTATCTTCCGGCGGGCCGACCAATACCGTCGTGAGCTCTGATTCCCTGACCCCCACTCCCACTACCGTCGCATCATCTCCCGGCTCACCGCGATACAGGTGGTTGCAAGTCTCTATTAATCTTTCCACCATTTCCGACACGTAATATCCTCTTTTTTCAACCCTTTCCAGATAATTTGCCACATTAGACCACTGCCATCCTAGGTTTAGGAGTCCCCCCACTCCCGCGTGGATAACTCCGTCGCTCACAATGAAAATTTTATCTCCGGCAAGGGCTTTGAAATTGTACTCCAGAATCTTTTTATCCTCTACCCTAAACTCACGGCGCGGCAGTTCCAGGACTTTCCCACTGCGGATATATATAACGGGGGGATTATCGAATTCAAAAAGCCTTCCTTCCCCCTCGTCATTTATCTCCAAGATGGAAAAAGTGCTGTAGGCAATCTTCCTTATCCTGCAAACCGGAAGGGTATTTGCTATGGTCTTTACCACTTCTTCTATTGAGGCCTTGTTTCTTATCATGGTAGAGGCAATCCTTGTCGTCAATGTAGAAAGAATATTAGCTTTTACCCCACTTCCCAGGCCGTCGGCCATAACAGCGATTATGCTATCTTCAGACTGGACAACTTCCACACTGTCTCCGCAAAGTTCCTCCCCCCTTTTATTGAGGCTCCTTGCGAACACTTCCGTGAATACCTTCACTTTCCCCTCCCCCTTTTACTAACTCCATGAGCCGCAGCAACAGCATCTTGCTTTCCGCTGTCGTCTCTCCCAAAAGGCCTGCTATTTCCTGGGCCACTCTCATCTGCTTGTTTATAACTTCCTGTGCCTTCTCCAGGGTTTCTTCTCTTACCCTCGCAAGCTCATATTTTTGCTTTTCCTGTTCGGTGATATCCTGAATGATAGCCAGTACCAGGTTCTCTACTCCGATATAACACAGGGTCAGGAGGGTGATTAAAGAATTGCGGGGGTAGTTTACCTTTTTCTCCTGCAAGTTATTCTTATTGGCCAACACCCAGGCAAAATCCCTGTCGTCCATGACGGTGGAAATGGGCCTTCCTTGAACCTGCTCCTTTTTTACGCCGAGCATTTTTTCCGCCGCTCTGTTCATCTCCATAACATTCAAATTGCCGTCCACCAGGAGGATAGCGTTCGGGGTGTGGTCTATGATAAGATTTGCTAGAGATTCGGCCCTGGACCTCATGTAAGGTATGCACATGTCAAGCTCCGCCATTCCCTGGTAGACTGCCTCGGCTTTCTTGCGGCAGGAAGGATACCCGCAGGCACCGCAGTTCAGTTCTTCTTCGGGGGTGGTTTTGCCTATTGAAGATAGTATTTCTCTTATCTGGGCTTCGGAAGGTGTTGGCGCCTTGAAAATTTTCGGCTCAAAAGACCTCCCGAGGTCTATACCAATGGCATCCGCCTCTATTTTTTTCAGGTCCACCTGCCGGCGGTTATTATCTATAAATGCAAGCAGCCTCTGCCTTCGCTCGTATAAGGACTTTCCGGGCGGCATAGAGGGCCCTGCAATACAACCACCTCTGCACGCCAGCATTTCAAAAAGCTTGCCGCTTACTTTTCCCTTCTCCAGGGCAGTTAAAAGTTCCAGGCAGTCCTCTATGCCATCTACGACAACGAATTCCCGCGACAGCAAGTCTTCATCGATCGAAGATGTCTTCATAAGGCCTCCCGGCAGGGGGTAATTTCTGGCGATAAAGGGCTCCCGGGATCCTTCCGGGTTTTCTGACTTTCCTAAGATTTCATCAGACTTTTTTTCTATCCATTCGATCAATTCCCCGAAAGTCAGTACCGCATCTACTTCGCCCGAAACGCTTTTGTCTTGCGCTTCAGCCTTCTTGGCAATGCAGGGGCCTATAAACACCACCTTAATATCGCGCCCGTATCTTTGCTTTAGGGATCTTGCATGGGCAACCATAGGAGAAACCACCGGGGCCAAATAACCTATGAGCCCCGGGTGGTATTTCTCCACGAGATTTTTAACAACCGGACAAGCCGTAGTAATTATGGGGTGACCTTGCCCTTCTTTTATCATCCTGCGATATTCCATAGACACCAGCTCGGCTCCCACCGCCGTTTCCTCGGCTCCTGAAAACCCCAGGCTCTTTAGTATGTCAAACATCTCGCCAGGGGAATCCACGTCAAAGGCGGCAGGATAGGAGGGGGCGATGGAGGCTATGACCCTCTTGCCAGCCTGGATAAACCCCTTTACGGCCTCTAGGTCATTCCTCACTTTTTTGGCCTTCTGGGGGCACTCGGTGACGCACCTTCCGCAGTAAAGGCAGCGACTCTCTACTACTTCCGCCTGGCCGCCAGTTATTTTTATGGCTTTAACGGGGCAGTGCCTGACACACCTATAACAATTTTTGCAATTCGCCCGGGATACGCTGATTACGTCCAATTTAATCCTCCTTTAGAATATTTTTCTTAATAGACTCAAGGAGGGCCGCCACGTCTTTTGGAGCTATAGAGGTAAAATATTTGTCTTCAATCTTTACCGTTACTGCTTCGGCACACCTTCCCAGGCAGAATCCCGCCTTGAGCTCAACTTGATCCCCCAGACCGTAAAGAGGGATTAGCCTTTCAAACTCCTTGATCACTTCATAGGCTCCCTTCAAATAGCAGGAACTCCCCACGCAAACTGTAATCTCGATCATGCGCACCCCTCTCCTACAAGAGCTGGTCGATCAGCTTTTCTATCTTTTCGGGGTTGGCATTATCTATTATCCTACCGTTTACTTCTACCACTGGGCTCGAAGTGCAGTTTTCCAGACAGAAAGTTGCTTCAAGGTTTACTTTGTCTTCAAGATTACGCTCTTTTATCATGCGGTCTACCGCCTTGAATATATCATAAGAGCCTTTAAGATAACAAGACGTTCCTATGCATATTTTTATATCTACTTTGCCCTGGCCGCTGGTAAATTTTATACCCGTCCCTTCTAATCTTCGCCTTGGCCTGTAATGGGTGTGAAGGTATTTGTGGGCAACTTCTGAACCCGGACTTCCCAGCCATTTCTCGTATAGCATTTTTATCATGGGGTTTTCATCGGCCCGCACAAGCTGCATCCTGTTGTCAAGGCTATAAAGTCCCTTTGCCCTGGCTTCTCTTGTTCCGGCATCTGAAGGTACCGGCTGCCCCGCCCCGCCAACGCAGCCTCCCGGACATGCCATAACCTCTACCAGGTCGTACTTCACTTTACCACTTCTTATCTTTTCAAGAAGTTCCCTTGCGTTTTTCAAGCCGTGAACCACCGCCACTTTTATCTCTCTGCCATCCTTTGTAATCGCTGCTTCTTTGAGGCCCTCACTTCCCCTTACTTCTTCGAACCTCTTGTGCCCTCCATTTATCATTCTTGCCACAGCTTCGGCGACTCCGCCCGATGCACCGAAGATAAGTCCTCCGCCGGTGGCAAAACCAAAGGGCATGTCGAAGGGCTCCTCTTTTAGATCTTCAAACACGATGCCGGCTTCCCTTATCATTCTGATAAGCTCCTGGGTTGTGAGCACCGCATCCACATCCGGGGTCCCATCTACCGCTAGCTCTTCTCTTTCAGCTTCCGCTTTCTTGGCAGTACAGGGCATTATCGAAACGACGTAAATATTTTCCCTCGGAAGACCCAGTTCCCGAGCATAATAGTTCTTTATAAAGGAGCCGAACATCTGTTGAGGTGAGCGGCAGGTAGACAGGTTATTCAGGAACATTGGGTAGTTGTATTCCACGAACTTTACCCAGGCCGGGCAGCAGGAGGTGAAAAGGGGAAGATTTTCTCCTTTTTCAAGCCTTTCGATGAATTCCTGACTTTCTTCCATGACAGTAAGATCCGCCGCAAAACAGGTATCAAACACCCGATCAAAGCCCAAAGTTTTAAGGGCCGAAACTATCAAATACTCGGTGGACTCGCCGGGTTTTAAGCCGAAGGCCTCTCCCAGGGCTACCCGGACCGCAGGGGCTATCTGGGCTATTACCACTTTGCTGTCGTCATTTAGTGCCTCCCATACTTTTTCTATATGGGGTTTTACGACTATGGCCCCGGTGGGGCATACCACCGAACACTGACCGCAGTCCACGCATTCGACTTCGGAAAGTTTTTTATTAAAAGCCGGTGTTACCACAGCCCGGGATCCCCTGTAGGCAAAACCTATGACTCCTATTCCTTGAACCTCCTCGCACATCCTTACACAGTCCCCGCAGAGTATGCATTTGTTCGGGTTTCTTATTATGGCAGGAGAGCTGTCATCCACGGGGAGGTTCTTTTCCTTCCTTTCGAACCTTATTTCTTCAATGCCCATATCGTGGGCCAGCTTCCTCAGCTTACAGTTTCCGTTCTTATGGCAGGTGGTGCATTCTCTATCGTGCTCCGCCAGCAAAAGCTCCAGGGTCATCCTTCTTTGCTTTAGCACTCTCAGGGAATGGGTTTTTATCTCCATTCCTTCGCGGGGAGGGGTGCTGCATGCAGCTATCAGGTTCCCTTTTTTATCTTCCACTAGGCACATCCTGCACGCCCCGTAAGTGCTAAGTTCCGAATGGTAGCAGAAAGTGGGAAGCTCGATTCCCGCCTTCCTTATTACTTCCAGAAGGTTTTTTTCATCGGAAAACGTAACTTCTCTACCATTTATCTTCAACGTTTTCATTTTTATTTCCCCTCCTTTACGGCTTTGAAAGGACATGCATCCAAGCAGGCACCGCATTTAATGCATTTTTCCGTATTTATCGTGAATGGCTTTTTAACTTCGCCCGAAATAGCACCGGCGGGGCAAACTCTAGCACACCTGCTGCAGCCTCTGCAGAGGGTAGGATCTATCGTATACCTCTTCAGTGCCTGGCAAACACCTGCGGGACACCTTTTCTCCCTTACATGGGCTAGATACTCATCTTTGAAGTACCTGAGGGTTGTGAGCACCGGATTGGGAGCAGTCTCGCCAAGGCCGCACAGCGCTCCATCCCTCACCGTGATGGCCAGCTCTTCCAAAAGCTCAATATCGGCTTCAGTGCCTTCACCGCGTGTTATTTTTTCCAGCAATTCCAACATCCGCTTGGTGCCTTCCCTGCAGGGGACGCATTTGCCACAGGACTCCCTCTGGGTGAAGTTCATGAAGAATCTAGCCACTTCCACCATGCATGCGTCCTGGTCCATTACCACCATTCCGCCCGAGCCTATCATAGCCCCCGCACTGCTCAGCGTGTCAAAATCAAGAGGCAGATCGAGATGCTCTTTCGTGAGGCACCCACCGGAAGGTCCGCCTATTTGAACAGCTTTGAGCTCCTTTCCGTTAGGTATCCCTCCACCTATATCGTAGATTACTTCCCGGAGGGTTGTACCCATTGGTACCTCTATAAGCCCAGTATTTACGATATTCCCCGTCAGGGCAAAAGCCTTGGTCCCGGGGCTATTTTCGGTGCCGATGCTTAAGTACCAGTCCGCGCCATTTAAAATTATCATGGGCACGTTGGCAAAGGTCTCTACGTTGTTGAGCACCGTGGGCTTTCCAAAAAGTCCTTTTTCAACGGTCCTTGGCGGGCGTGTCCTTGGCATGCCTCTTTGTCCTTCTATGGACGCAATGAGGGCACTTCCTTCACCGCATACGAAAGCTCCAGCACCCATGTTTATGTTTATATCGAAATCAAAGCCAGAACCCAGTATATTCTTGCCTAAAATGCCGAGCTCTCTTGCCTGCTTTATAGCTGTCTTGAGCCTCCTTACCGCCAGGGGATACTCCGCTCTTACGTAGATGTACCCCTCTTTCGCTCCGGAAGCGTACCCGGCAATGATCATCCCCTCTATCACTCGGTGGGGGTCGCCTTCCATAATGCTTCTGTCCATAAATGCGCCGGGATCCCCTTCGTCACCATTACATATCACGTACTTCACGTCGGATTTCTGTTTCCTCACGGAATCCCATTTTATTCCTGCCGGGAATCCGGCACCGCCTCTTCCTCTCAGTTTCGCCTTCAGCATGATCTGGCATATCTCTTCAGGGGTCATCTGAAGCGCCTTAGCCAGGGCCTGGTATCCTCCAACAGCGATGTATTCCCTGATATTTTCGGGGTTGATCTTACCGCAGTGCTCCAGCACGAGCCTGCTTTGCTTGCTGTAAAAGGGAATACTTTCTTCCGTCATGAAGACCTGGCCGGTTTCGGGGGACGAATAAAGCAGCCTTTCCACAACCTCTCCTTTTTCCACCGTCTTCTCCACTATTTCCCGGGCGTCTTCTTCCTTTACTTTTACATAAAAATACCCTTGGGGTTCTATTCTGACTATGGGACCCATCTGGCAAAAACCGTGGCAGCCACTGGGTGATACGTTTACCCCTTCTTTGTCGTGGGTGTCTAGCTCTATATCAACGTAGATGTTTTTTTCCTCAAGAAGCTTTTTTATGGCTTCATATACCTTAAGCGAGCCGCCAGATATACATCCTGTCCCCGCGCAGACCAGTATTCTCATTTTTTCCCTAGACAGGGCCTTGCTGTATTCCTCCTTTAGCCTGTTGAGCTCATCAACGCTCCTTATCATTGCTTTCCCTCTCCTTTTTTATAATTTCTTCTATTATCTGTTCTGCCTTTTCAGGAGTCACGTTTCCGTGGACCTTCTCGTTTACCACCATAACCGGTGCAAGTCCGCATGCCCCAAGACAGGATACCGTCTCGATGGTGAACAGCAAGTCCTCGGTGGTGCGCCGCCCTTCCTTCAAACCCAGTTTTTTGGTTATAGCATTTAAAAGAGCGGTGGAGTTTTTCACGTGGCATGCCGTACCATCGCATATTCGGATTACGTACTTTCCTTTGGGTTCCAGGGAAAAATTTTCGTAAAAAGTGGCAACACCGAAAACCCGAGAAGGCGATATGTTCATAGCCGTTGCAATGTAGTTTAAGATCTCCTGTGGCAGGTATCTATATTCGCTTTGAACTTCCTGCAGGATGCTGATAAGGTGTACCGGATCTTTTCCGTGGGCTTCTATTATTTCGTTAACCCTTTGAAAACTCCTCTTTGACTGCTCCGCCACTGCCATAAGCTCTTCCCTCCTATAGTCTGTTAAAATTTTCACAAAGTTTGTTAAAAAAATAACAGGTCTTCTCTCCATACATTATACATTAAACATAGGCAATTTTCAATGATATAAAAAATTATTTCTCCCTATATCGAGAGACTTATAAAAGCCCGTCTTTTGCGGGCAATTTTTTTATTTGCCAGGAATGAATTTTCTGAACGTGGTCTGAGTTGGATTTTTATACTTGTTTGGAGGCAGGCAAGAAACGAAAGAAGGCCAGGGAGGAGACGGTAAAGGAAAGTTTCAATCACTGATAGGTAGGCTAAAAACCATCGATCTGTCATGGAAGTGCAATACAGCGGTTGTTGGTTTCAATCCCTTATAGATAGGCTAAAAACTCTGGAGATAACGTCAATAATTTGTTGCAATATAAAATTGTTTCAATCCCTTATAGGT
>JAKKUQ010000038.1 GCA_021890755.1 Thermosediminibacteraceae bacterium
CTTTGAATGACCCTTAATTACATTATTAAAGCTAATTATATTGTACAAGGAGGGGTAATATTGTCGGCCTTCCCGGCGTATAAAACCCTGCTTAAGCCGTCTTACCTTGAAGGTGTTGATACTTGTGAAGATGCAATGATGCGGCAGGACTGGAGCGGGGAGATGCTCGGGGTGAGATGCCCGAAGTGCGAAGAGCTTTTCTTCCTGTTTTGCACCTACCAAAAAGATGATTTTGGCGGCTTTAAAAAAATGTGGGGGTTCTGCACTAGCTGCGGGCACAGGTTTGAGGCGGTAGTTAATAAATAATCCCTGAAGAAGAATACTAAAAAAACCCATCAGGAATGGTCTGGTGGGTTTCTTTTTTGCGAAAAAAGCTTTATAATTTTTATTAAGATTTTTGATTAGAACTACAGTAAAGGAGAATGTCTTATGCCGACCTATGATTTTATATGTAAAAAATGTAGCCATAAATTTAGCGAATTTGTATCTCTAAGGGAAAAGGGAAACGTAAAATGTCCCATTTGCGGAGGAAATGTTGAACAGCTCTTTACGGATTTTATGTATGTTGGAAAAGGGGGTTCTGGAGGCTCTGGATCAGGAGGCTGCAGTGGCGGATGTGGCGGCTGCAGCGGTTGTAGATAGGAGGGTGTACTGCATTTAAGAGCCTCAAAAAGTCCACCTCCGTGATTATGAATCCTGGATGCGCGTAGTGGAATAATAACTTTACGCCAGTGATTTTATAAACCCTGCAGAAAACGCAGGGTTTATTTTTTATTGAAAGATAATAGGATTGATATAAAATAAGTCTGGGGGGATTTTATGTCGAAAGTAGCTGTAATAAGATGCGATGAGTACGATAGAAGCTTGCTTGAAAGCAAATTGGAAAAGGCGATGGAGGCCATTGATGCTGATCTTTCCGGATACCGGAAAATCTTGCTGAAACCAAACCTGGTAATGAGAAAAAGGCCGGAGGACGCTGCTACAACTCACCCCGAAGTAGTCGGAGCAATGATTAACCTTTTAAAGAAAAAGGGAATATCCTCGCTAGTTGCAGAAAGTCCTGGAGGACCGTACACTCGGAAAAGACTCGAAGTGGTTTATAAAACCACTGGAATTAAAGACGTGTGTCTTCAGACAGGAGCGGATTTAAATACTGATCTTTCGTTCAGGGAAATAAGTATCGGGACTGGGTCTGCGTTGAAAAAAATATCCGTTATTTCTCCTCTTCATGAGTGCGATGGTGTAATTTCTATCGCAAAGTTCAAAACCCATAGAATGGCTGTATTTACAGGCGCTGTGAAAAACCTCTTCGGTTTAATTCCGGGAGGGCAGAAGATAGAACAACACTTCAGGTTTCAGGAAATAACAAGATTTATGGATATGCTTCTTGATTTGTACCTTGCTACTTCACCGGTTCTTTCGGTAATAGATGGCATATGGGCTATGGAAGGAGAAGGTCCAACGGCCGGCGACCCGCGAAAGCTTGGAATAATTATAGTATCGCAAGATGGGATTGCAGCGGATTACGTTGCGGCGAAAATAATAGGCCTTAAAATCGAAGAATTTCCTCTGCTAAAAAGAGCCCTAGAAAGGGGATTGTTTAGAGAGGAAAACGTAGAGGTAAATGTGTTGGATGGAAAGCTTGAGGACTTAATGGTTTCAGATTTTAAAATACCGCGAAGAAAGGATATTAACTTTCTTAAACGCTACCTGCCGGGTAGGATTGAAAAGTATGTAAGGGATTTATTGACGCCGAGGCCCGTGTTTGTAACTAAAAAATGTCTCGGGTGCGGAGTGTCCGGCTAAGGCAATAACTATAAAAAATAAAAAAGCAGTAGTGGATCTTAAAAAATGCATAAGGTGTTACTGCTGCCATGAACTTTGTCCTGAAAAAGCGGTGCTGATTAAAAGAAATATAATTTTTGAGACAATTTTAAAGTAATAAAACAACACTGCATAGTACATAAAAAAATGGCAGGGGAGACAGGACTCGAACCTGCAACCGGCGGTTTTGGAGACCGCTACTCTGCCAATTGAGCTACTCCCCTGCGCATTTTTTATTATATACGATTTTTAGGTTTATGTCAATGAAAATGACATCATGCCATATTAAAGTATTAAAGTGAAAAGACATTGCAATCCAAAGGAATGCAAAGGAATGATATTATACCAGAAGCTTAAAGCTTCGTGTAATACCCTATTAAATAGTTAGGTAGGTTCGTCGACGCTATCCTGTGCAGCATAACAATACTCCATAGACCCTAAAAAGTCAATGCTCAAATTACTATCTCCTTGAAAATCTTGAAGTTTAGATATACCAAGCCTTTCACAAGAACCTAAATCTAATATAATTGCCAATACGTAGTTTACATAATATACATTATCGGACGTTGCCTTTACCCCTGAAAATAATCTTTTACCCTCTTTTTCGGTCTTTTCATCTCGAGATTTTCAAACAAATGTTTAAAAAAACCACAAGTTATGGTATAATTATCTAAAAATTATTTGATGGAGTGGTCACTATAATGTATGAAAACTTGACGCCAAGACAAAAACAAATATTGGATTATATCTATGATTTCGTGAAAAAAAGAGGATATCCTCCTTCGGTTCGAGAAATATGTGCCGCGACAAATCTAAAATCCACCGCAACGGTTCATTCTTACCTAGTTCAGCTTGAAAAAAAGGGTTATATTTCAAGAGATCCTCAAAAACCAAGAGCTATTATTGTAGCGGATAAATCGCCTTTTGGTCAAGACTTAGTTTCTGTCCCGCTTGTAGGTAAAGTTACTGCAGGCCAGCCCATTCTTGCAGAAGAGAACATTCAGGGTGTATTTTCCCTGCCTAAAGAGATGGTTCCTGAATCTGAAGTTTTTATGCTGAAAGTACAAGGAAATAGTATGATAGAGGCAGGTATTTTTGACGGCGATTATGTTATTGTAAAGGTGTCAAATACAGCAGAAAACGGAGATATAGTGGTAGCCCTGTTGGGAGACGAGGCTACTGTAAAAAGATTTTTTAAAGAAAGGGACCACGTAAGGTTACAACCAGAAAACCGGTATATGGAGCCCATCATCGTAAAAGATGTCAAGATATTAGGGAAAGTGATTGGCCTTTTTAGAAAATATTAGTCTAATTTTATGGCGTATAGTCCCTCGTCTATTATGTTCTGTAAGGCTTTCATTGCCCCTAATTTCGCATGGAAGAAGTTAATACCTCCCTGAACATAAACCACATACGGTTCTCTAATGGGGGCATCTGCGCTTAATTCAATTGAAGCGCCCTGTATAAAGCTGCCACCTGCCATAATTACCTGGTGGTTATAGCCCGGCATATCCCATGGTTCGGGAGATATATATGCGTCTACGGGCCCTGCTTTCTGCAGCCCTCTGCAAAAAGAAATTAGTAGCTCCCTGTTCCCCATTTCAATTGCAGTAACAATGTCGCTTCGTTTTTCGTTGTATGATGGATGTACTTTGAAACCAGCCCTTTCGAAAAATCGCGAGATAAAAATCGAGCCTTTCAAAGCTTCTCCCACGATCATTGGAGCATAGAACAGGCCTTGAAGAGCCAGGCGGTTAAATTGTAAGGATGGACCGCAATTTTTTCCTACTCCGGGGGCGTAAAGACGATATGCACACTGTTCTATTATATTGCGTTTTCCGACTACATATCCACCTGTAGGAGCGATCCCTCCTCCAGGGTTTTTTATTAACGAACCAGCGCATACGTCGGCACCGACTTCTGTTGGCTCATATATTTCCGTAAATTCCCCGTAACAGTTATCCACAAAACAGATAATATCTTCTTTAATTTCTTTTATGTATTCAATAAGAGCTTTTATACTTTCTATGTCAAGGGTAGGTCTCAAACTGTAACCCCTCGAGCGTTGTATCAATACCATTCTGGTTTTCTCATTAATTTTTTCTCTAATTCCATTGTAATCGGGCTTACCGTTTTTTAGATCCACTTGAGAGTATGAAATATTATACTCTCTAAGAGAACCGCAATTTTTGCCTAATATAGCATCTTTCAAAGTATCATATGGTTCGCCCGTAACACACAGTAGTTCATCACCAGGTCTTAGGACTCCAAAAAGACAAAGAATGATAGCATGAGTGCCTGAAATGATCTGAGGTCTTACAAGAGCATCTTCGGTTCCAAATACCCGGCTATAAATAGCTTCGATAGTATCGCGGCCTGTATCATTATAACCATATCCTGTAGAATCATTAAGGTGGAAATCGCTTAAATTGTTCTCTATCATCGCTGCTGTGACCTTTAACTGATTGTATTCTACTATTTTCTGTACATTTTCGATTGCTGGCTTTATCTCAGCCATCACGGAGTCAGCCAATGTTATAATATCATCGCTTATAGAGTATCTTGATTTGAGTATTTCCCTAATTGTATTGTTCAAATATTATCCCTTCTCTCTGACTTTTTTTATTTAAGATTTTATCACATCAATTATGCTGATTCAACGTTCGGCGGCATAAGGGACAGAGTGAACTTTCGAACATTTCCTTTCGCAGCGAAAGGAAGCCTTTTGTGATACCTTCCTCAAATCCTTCTCTTTTGCCTACCCTCCTTCCTATGGAGTATCCAAATGAAAAAATCGAAAGTATTAAAATCAAGTACGGTATGACCTGCTTAAGAATTCTCCGACACCTCCTTTGTTCTTAACAATAAATATGTTATGTAAACTATAAATATAGCTGAAAAAAAGGCAGCAATAGCTTTTGATGGATCTAGATAAAGTGCTGATAATAAACATATGATTGAAAAAAGAATGCATTCTACTTTCCCTAGCAAGTTCGCGAGATTCTTGCGGGAATTTACATCTTCCCGCGAATCCCTATAGTCGTCCCAAAATTGAATGGCGGCTATTGTAAATAAAGACGATATCATTTCAATATATCCGAAAATAAAAATCCCCATAAAAAATATTATGACCGATTCCTGATAGCCATAAAGGCCTGACGGCATTTTCGCGTTGTAATTCGTAGTCATGCCTATTATATAACTGGAGAAAAATAAACTTATTGAAGTGTGCGGTTCCAGGAGGCAGGCCAAAGAAAAAATTAAGATGACATAAGGTAGGATCCCCGCTTCAAGCACATCTGCTAGATTACGCTTTCCTAAAAGGATGTCGTATTCTCTATCGATAAAATCATCGGTTAGCTTTATAACTAGCCCCGTTAAAAAAACAGCTAATGACTTTTTTACTATAGGGTTAGATATTATATGCCACAAAAGTTTTCACCTCTTTGAAACCCCTTTTGTGTATGGCCGAGATTGGGATTATGAGGTTTCCGGAAAACTCTTTTTTTATAATTTTCAATCCTTCTTCAGCTTCTGGTAAGTCCATTTTATTGACAAGAATTACATATCCCTTTTTCGAATGAGCAACTTGAGCTATCTGGTAATCCACTTCACTGGGAGAACTAAAAAAATCTTTCTTTTTCACTGCTGATCCATCTATTACGTGAAGTATAATTTGAGAATCTAGTATTTCCGAAATAGTCTGGGAAATAGCTTTACGAACTTCTTCGCTATCGTGAATGTAGTCTATCAAACCGGTGGTATCTACCAGCTGGATTTTTTTTTTGCCCTTTCCCATTGGCATTTCTACCGTTACAGATTGAAGGCTGAGGGTTTTGTGGGGAGTCTTATCAACTAACTCCCGCAAAGCAGTTCGATATGTATATTTTTTTTTGAGTTTCGTTCCATCAGGTAGCTGAAAATTGAATTCTAGTTTTTTTACCCCCAGATATTCTACAAAATTTATAAGAAAGGCAGTTTTGCCCACATTCGGCTTTCCTACAATAATGCATTTATTCAAACCGGCGTTCACCTCCTTACTGCTAAAAAATATGCTGCATTTTAGCATATTATCCATTTAAATTTCTTCTATTTCGGATATATCTTCACCTTTTATATATATAAGATCTTCGCGAGTTATTTTTTTTTGATTTACGAGTCTTAATGCTTGGCGCCTTATAGCTTTTTCAATGAGGTTTCTTACTAATCTGGCGTTTCCCATTTTATCGTAATTAGCTTTTCTTTGGCTGTCTTTCAAAATCTGCTCGAGTTTTGCAAGAGCTTCTGGAGTTAATTTATACTGCCTCTTTTCTACCATTATCTTGGCAATTTCCATCAATTCCTCTATGGTATAATCGCTAAATTCTATTTGTATAGGAAATCTTGACCTCAATCCTGGATTTGTCCTTAAGAACCATTCCATTTCTTCTTTATATCCTGCAAGTATCACAATGAGATTGTCTTTATGGTCTTCCATTGCTTTTACAAGGGTGTCGATAGCTTCTTTACCAAAATCTTTCTCTCCTCCCCTAGCAAGAGAGTACGCTTCGTCAATGAATAATATGCCGCCAAGAGCACGCCTAACTTGTTCTCTTGTTTTCTGCGCTGTATGACCTATGTATTCGCCCACTAAATCAGCCCTTTCAACTTCAACTAAATGACCTTTTTGAAGTACTTCCATTTGTTTAAATATTTTTCCTAAAAGCCTTGCGACAGTCGTTTTTCCAGTGCCTGGATTCCCCTTGAAAATCATGTGAAGAACTAAAGGTTCTGAAATAAGCTGTTCTTTTTGTCTTCTTTTTTGAATTTCGACGAAGGCTTGGATTTCTTTTACTAGTTGTTTAACTTTGGTAAGTCCGACTAAGTTGTCGAGCTCTTTCATTATATCTTCGATTTTTTCTTCACCGGGGGGCTTTGCAGAAGTTGTTTCTTTCTTTTCATCTATTTCTTTTAAGAGTACAATAGCTTCTACCGGAGTTATGGAGCCTCTTGAAAGCATCTCTATAATTTGATTGGGATTCTCCACTTTGAACTTCAAATTGATCATTTATTTCACACCCCGCCGAAGCAAAAACTTTGCACCAATTTATTATATTCATTTCGATGACGTTAGGAGACAAAATTAAAAACTCCCAAGGCTTCTTGGGAGTTTTTTATTGAGATTCTTCAGCTTTTTTTTCAGCTGCTGGGCCAGTAAAAACTACAGGCTTTTGAGGTGATATGGTTGATACAGCGTGCTTATAAATGAGCAACTGCTTACCATCAGAATCAAGTACTACTGTAAAATTATCGAACCCACGAACATATCCTTTCATTTGAAATCCATTGATTAGGTAAATGGTTACAGGAATGTTGTCTTTTCTTATTTGATTTAAAAAGCCATCTTGAATGTTGATTTGAGCTTTAGACATTCTTTGTCCCCCTTCTAAATTATGTATATAAAGTTATATTCTAGGAATTTTTTAATTTTCCTTCAACGAAATTAATAATATTTTCTATAATTTTTTCTTTGCCTTCTTTTGATACATCAAGCCAGATAATATTTTTGTCTTTTCTAAACCAGGTATATTGCCTTTTAGCATAACGGCGGGTATCTCTGCATATTAGATAAATAGCTTCGTCTAATGTAATCTGACCTTCTAGGTAGTCTATTACTTGCCTGTAACCGAGACCCTGCATGGAATTTAGTTCTTTTGTATACCCCATTTCGAGGAGCCTTTTTACTTCATCCACAAGCCCCTTCTCTATCATCGCAAGTACTCTTTTGTTTATCCTTTCATAAAGTTCTTCTCTCGGTCTTGTTAGGCCAAAGATCAGCAAGTCGTAAGGGCTTCCACGCTTTTTTGTCAATTCTTCAAAATACGAAAAGGGAACTCCTGTTTTTATATAAACCTCCAGGGCTCTTATAACTCTTCTTAGGTTATTGGGGTGGATTTTTTCTGCGGCTTTTGGGTCGACTTGTTTTAATTTGTTATAGAGAAATTCTTTGCCGTATTTTTCAGCTTCTATTTTTAATTGGTTTCTTAGATTTTCGTCTTTTTCAAAACTAGGGAAAGTATATCCGTAGCAAACTGCGTTCACATATAGGCCGGTTCCTCCCGATAAAATTGGCAACTTGCCTCGAGCGTGAATATCAGCAATACATTTTTCGGCCATAGCTTTGAATTCAGCAACGCTAAAATCTTCATCTGGATCTATAATGTCGATCATGTGATGGGGTACCCCTTTTCTTTCATCTATGGTTGGTTTAGCAGTGCCGATATCCATATACCTGTAAATCTGCATGGAGTCAGCTGATATTATTTCACCATCTAGTTTCAAGGCTACTTCCACGGCGATTTCGGTTTTTCCCACGGCAGTAGGACCTACGATGGCCACCAGTAATTTTTTATCTTTATCCATTTACCCTTTTGAATTTCTTTTCTAACTCATATAGTGATATAGAAATCATCGTAGGTCTGCCGTGGGGACACGAATAAGGGTTGTTGGTATTCATTAACTGATTTAAAAGCTCATGCATTTCCTCGTGCGAAAGATCATCTCCCGCTTTTATTGCAGTGTGACAGGCCAAAGACGCAAGGAATTTTTCATGGGAGCGCCATCTTAGTTCTCCGTTTTCTTTAAGTTCATCTATCGCTTCTTGTAAAGATTCTGGTTCTACAGGTCTGTTGAAAAAGTACGGTACAGATCTTACGAGTATAGTATCTTTCCCGAATATTTCTATATCAAATCCCATCCTTTTTAAAAGATCGCAATTTTCTTGTATAAAATTCAATTCTTCAAATGTAAGCTTCATAACAAAAGGAGCAAGTAGATCTTGAGAATACCTTCGCATATCTATGTTATCTGAATAATACTCAAAAAGTATTCTTTCGTGAGCGGCATGTTGGTCTACCAAATAAAATTCTTGTTCGCCCTGAACTACAATATATGTTTTAAAAAGCTGTCCTATAATTTGAGAAAAATATAAATTGGAAATTGGTTTTTCTTTATTAACTCTATTAAGTTCTGAAACCGGTTCCTTTAAAGTTTTGTTTGAGTTAATTGCTGGTTTGTTTTCTATTTTTCCATAAGGTTTGGTAAAATATTCTTCTTTCAAGAAGTTTTCATTTTGAGCTATAGCGTAATTTTGTTGGACACTTAATTTTGTCACCTTAAATTCTTCTTTTGGTATCAAAAAATTGCTAAAAAGACCTTCCTTTACTGTTTCATACAAAGATTGGAGAACTTTTTCTTCACAGAGAAATCTTATTTCTGTCTTAGCAGGATGTACGTTGACATCTATTAGGGAATTATGTATATCGATTTTTACAAAAGCTATAGGAAATTTGTCGCTGGGCAACAAGGTTCTATAAGCCTTTTCAAGAGAAGTACTTAGTCCTTTATCTTTAACCAGGCGGCCATTGACGAAGAATGTTTCCCATGACCTATTTCCTCTAGCGTGTTTTGGAGGTGATATATATCCATATATGCAGCCAAAATCGAAAGCTTTATTTATATAAATCATATCCTTCGCCATATCGAACCCGTAAATTCGTGCAATAACTTCTTTTAAGTTTCCATTACCTGGCGTAAAGAGCACTTCCTTGCCATCTATAGATAACCTGAAAGAAATGTCTGGGTAGCCTATTGCGTACCTTGAAACAAGATCAACAACCAGTGAAGCTTCTCTGGAATCCGATTGAAGAAATTTTAGTCGGGCCGGAGTGTTGAAAAAGATGTCCCTGACAATTACACAGCAACCTTCTTTAGCGGCTGCTTCTTCAAATTCTTCAACAATGCCTCCCCGTAGCACACATTTTGTTCCCAGAATGGCTCCTTTGGTTTTGGTTAGAATAGTCAATACCGAAACTGATGCGATGCTGGGTAGTGCTTCGCCCCTGAAACCTAGAGTTTTAATATTAAAAATATCATCGAGGCTGGAGATCTTGCTGGTAGCGTGCCTCTCAAAAGCGAGGCGCACATCTTCTGGGTCCATGCCTTCCCCATCGTCGAGGACTTTTATTAGACTTTTTCCCCCTTTTTCAATTTCTACAAAAATATGTTTGCTTCCTGCATCAATGGAATTTTCAATCAGTTCTTTCACTACCGAGGCGGGTCTTTCGATGACTTCACCAGCTGCTATTTTTGTAGATATGCCTTCATCCAAAATCTTAATTTTCCCCATACTAATTTCTCCTCAAATTATCTTTTGTTTAATTGAATAAAGTAAATTTAAAGCTTCAAGGGGGGTTATTGTATTTATGTCTAGCTCCTTTATGATACGGATGACTTGTTCGTTTTTTATATTTTCGATATTAAGCTGGGCCTCATCTGGAGTTATATCTTTAGTCGCCGCAATTTGAGCCTGTTGTGTACCAGATTTGCCGTTTGTTTCAAGATCATTTAGAATTTCTTGAGCCCTAAGTATTACGCTTTTTGGGAGACCTGCAAGCTTTGCTACTTGAATGCCGTAACTTTTGTCTGCTTCACCAGCTACAATTTTTCTTAAAAATATAATATCTTCTCCGCGCTCTTTCACCAAGACTTTAAAAGTTTTAACACCTTTTAGCCTTTTTAGTTGAGTAATTTCATGATAATGCGTAGCAAAAAGCGTTTTTGCTTTTATATTTTTATTAATATATTCTATGACAGCCCAGGCAATGCTCAAACCATCGTAAGTGCTGGTACCGCGACCAATTTCATCTAATATTAGTAAACTTTTAGAAGTGGCGTTTTTTAGGATATTTGCTACCTCAACCATTTCAACCATAAAGGTACTCTGGCCGGAAGCAAGGTTGTCTGAAGCACCAATGCGAGTAAATATGCGGTCTACGATTCCGATTTGGGCGCTTTTTGCCGGGACAAAACTGCCTATTTGAGCCATAAGCACTATCAATGCTACTTGCCTCATATACGTAGATTTCCCAGCCATATTAGGACCTGTTATAATCGATATCATAGAATCGCTGCAGTTGATATGAGTATCATTGGGAATAAACAATTCGTCCTTTAGAGTCAATTCCACTACTGGATGCCGGCCTTCTATAATGTGTATTTCATCTTTTAATGTGAGCTCCGGTTTGACGTAGTTATTGCTGGATGCCACTTCGGCGAGCGATAGTAAAGCGTCAAGGGTAGCTACTACTTGAGCGCTTTTTTTGAGTCTTGGGATTTTGGCGATTAGATTTTCACGAATTTGGCAGAAAATCTGATATTCAAGGTCCAAAAGCTTTTCTTCTGCTCCGAGGATGAGAGATTCGTATTCTTTCAACTCTTCGGTGACAAACCTTTCTCCATTCGCCAGGGTTTGTTTCCTTATGTAATCTTTTGGGACCAAGGACAGATTAGGTTTTGTGACTTCAATGTAATAACCAAAAACCTTATTGTAACCCACCTTCAACGACTTTATCCCTGTTCTTTCCCGTTCCTTTCTTTCAAGCTCGGCTATCCAGGATTTTCCTTCTGTAGCTGCTTTTCTTAATTTATCAACTTCAGGATTGAAGCCTTCCTTTATTATTCCTCCTTCTTTAACAGATACTGGTGGATCTTCATTAATTGCTTTTTCCAGAAGTTCATAAACATCGTCTAAGGGATCTAGCTCATTGTAGAGTGTGGTTAACAATTTTGTTCTACATTTGGCCAGTAACTCTTTAATTTTTGGGAAATACTTGACAGTATTTTTTATGGCTAATAGATCCCTGGCGTTTACGTTTCCGCAAACTAACTTTCCGGTTAACCTTTCAAGGTCATAAAGGTTTTTCAATTGATCCCTAAATTCCTGTCTCAAAAAATAATTGAGATATAGTTCTTCTACAGCATCTTGCCGTTCTTTTATTTTGATAATATCTATTAAAGGTTGTTCTATCCATTTCCTCAGGGTTCTGCCTCCCATTGAGGTTACGGTCTTGTCCAGCACCCATAATAAGCTTCCTTGCCTTTTTCCGTCTGCTAATGATTGGGTCAGTTCTAAATTCTTCCGGCAAGATATATCAAGAATCATGTATTCGTTTCTCTCGTAATACTTAATGGTGTTAATATGATTCAAAGTAAGCCTTTGGGTTTCCTTAAGGTAATTGAGGCATGCACCTGAAGCAATGGTGGCTAAAGGTTTTTGGAAAATATCAGCGAGCTGGTCTTTACCGAATTGAGATAATAAAAGTTCTTTTACAGATTCTAAATCAAAATATTCATTTCCTTTAAAAGTAAGGAGAAAATTGAAGTTAGATTTTAAAACTTTTTGTAGCATCTCATCATTATAGAACGAATCATTGACAAGACATTCTGGCGGTTCTAACTTCGAAAGTTCATCTACTAGTTCCTGGTAAGAATGTGTGCAGTATATTTCAGTTGTTAGAAATTCACCTGTCATCAGGTCTGCTGCTGCTATTCCAAAATTGTTTTTCTCTTTGTAAATACAGACCAGATAATTGTTCTTTTTTTCCTCGAGGGCATTTATTTCTGTAATAGTTCCTGGAGTTATTATTTTGACCACATCGCGTTTTACTATGCCCTTGGCTTGCTTTGGATCTTCTACCTGTTCACATATAACGACCTTATATCCTTTGCTTATTAGTTTGTAAATATACTGATCTGCTGCATGATAAGGGACTCCCGCCATGGGCACCCGGTTTTCTGGGTCTCTAGAAGTTAGAGCGATCTCTAGTTCCCTGGCTGCAATATGAGCATCTTCAAAAAACATTTCATAAAAGTCACCGAGGCGAAAAAACACTATATAGTCCTTGTACTTTTCTTTTATCTCCTTATATTGTTTTATCATTGGAGTATCCATTTAAAGTTTTAAAACCCTCCTTAAAACACCTACTTTAACACTTCACCTATTAAAGACCACGTATGGGGTTCTGTTATCCTAACCTTAACTAACTTTCCTATCAAATCCTCAGAACCTTCGAAATTGACCACTTTGTTTGTACGAGTTCTACCAGTTAATCTCTCGGGATTGTTCCGGCTAATACCCTCGACCAGTACTTCGACTATTTTATCTTTGAGGAGCCTATTCTTTTTTGCACTTATTGAATCTTGAAGGCTCATCAATCGGTTCAATCTATCCTTTTTAACTTCTTCATCAACCTGATTTTCCATTTCAGCGGCAGGGGTACCTTTGCGTTTCGAGTATGCAAACATATACGCGTGGTCAAATTCAACCCTCTTTACAAGATCTAATGTGTCCTGAAAATCTTCTTCGGTTTCCCCAGGAAAACCTACTATGATATCAGTAGAAATTGCTATTTCGGGAATGGCATTCCTCAACTTTTCCACTAATTCCATATAGTGTTCCCTTGTGTATTTTCTGTTCATTGCCTGCAAAATCTTGTTGCTTCCAGCTTGTACAGGCAGGTGGATATGTTCGCATACTTTTTCGCAATCCCTCATAGCTTTAATGAGCTCGTCAGAAAGGTCCTTCGGGTGGGATGTGGTAAACCTTATCCGTTCTATCCCGTCAATCTCGTTCAAACGCCTTAAAAGTACAGGGAAAGTGACATCCCCGCCTAAGTCTTTTCCGTAAGAATTCACATTTTGACCCAATAAGTTTATTTCCTTGAATCCCTGTTTTGCGAGGTCTTCCACTTCTCTTATGATGTCTTCAGGATTTCTACTTTTTTCTCTCCCTCTTACATACGGCACTATGCAGTATGTGCAAAAATTGTTGCATCCGTAAGTTATAGTAACCCACGCCTTTACTTTATCTTCACGTTCTATGGGAAGATTCTCTTCAATTTTTGAAGAATCACCGCTGGTCTCAATTACAGTCATATTGGCAAGCCTTGCATTTTCTATTAACTGAGGCAATTTGTGTACATTGTGAATGCCAAATATTAGATCCACATATGGGAAATGTTCAGTGATATACTCTACCACGTGTGGCTGCTGAACCATGCAGCCGCATATACCTAGCACCAAATTGGGATTTCTCTGCTTGAATTGTTTTAATTGACCTAGTCTGCCGTATACTTTTTTTTCCGCATTTTCCCTCACACAACAGGTATTAAGGATTATTATATCGGCTTCTTTTAAATTGTCAGCCTGACAGTGTCCCATTTTTTGAAGAACGCCGGAAATAACTTCTGTATCGTGAAGATTCATCTGGCAGCCCCATGTCAATATGTGGTATTTCAACATAGTAATCCCTCCGATGGCTACGTAAGATTTTTTAAATTAGCGATTCTCTTAGAACGAAACAATGTAAGGCGTTTTAATGGTTAACTGAATTTATAATCTCCACTGAGCTCCTTGACTTTTTCGAGTGCATTATTAAAATCGTTCCAGACTTGCCATTTAACCCTTTTTAGAGCTTCTCCACCCTGTCGTAAGATATAAGCTGGGTGGAAAGTGGGCATAATCCAGAATCCTCTGGTATAAATCCACTGTCCCCTACTTTGTATTATGCTACTTTTCGGTTTGAAATAATTTAGGGGAGTTGATCCAAGGGTTATTATAACTTTTGGTGATATAAATTCAAGTTCTAATTCGAGTATTTTAGAACATGCTTTAACCTCTTTCGCAAGAGGCGCCCTGTTCATAGGAGGACGACATTTTACTACATTAGTAATGTAAACTTTTTTGCGGTCAATGTTAAGTTTATTTAAGATCACCGTTAGTAATTGACCGGCTCGACCGACAAAAGGCCTTCCCAACTTATCTTCTTCGAAACCAGGAGCTTCCCCTATTAACATTAAAGGAGAATTCCAATCGCCTTCTCCAGGAACTTTTTGAGTGTGACAGTCCGCGAGGTGGAGTGGACATGCATTACATTCGTAAAGCAGTTTGTGAACCTCGTTTTTTACAAACTCTCTAATTTTTAAGGACTGCTCCCCTTCGCCGTGTATCTTTTTTATTAGCTCATTATAGTAAATTTCCTCTATGCCATATTGTTTTTTTAAATCCATTAAAATTTTGATATTTTGAGGCAGGTCAATTTCCCTACCGCCGAAAGTGGATATTAAATTAGTAATATCTACCATAATTTTACGACCTCCGCAGGTTCTATCTGTTATTATAACATATTAGTTGCTAGTTCACTAAACAAAAAAACCCCTCTTGGGGTCAGCGCAATTAATTTATTGGTTTTCGTTTAATGATTCTGTTAGTTGCGTGGGTCAGATGGTTGATTTGATTCTTTTACGACGGGACGAGTTTGTGCTTGAGGTTCTTTTTTACCTACATAAAGGATAGTGGCGATGGGATTATATGTATCCGTCGATATTAGCTTTTTTTCTTGAGTGCCATTATTATAGGAAATTATTTTCCACACCCTCACCTGATAGCCTGGTTTCCCTTCCTTGATACTTATTTTACCTTTTTCTAGGTGATAATCCTCTTTTATATTGACTGGAGGAGGAATTTCTTTTATCACTTCTGAAACTATCTTTATTTTTTTATCATTTTTCTTACTGCCGTAGAATTTCATCGTAAGAGTATCACCTTTAATTTCAGTGTAAAGGAGCAAGTATCCCCCTGTGGTATTTTTGAATTTTAGGTCAATTGCCCCATAATTTACTGTGGCATCTCTGCCAAGGGGGACATAACTTACCGGTAAGGAATGGTTGGTTCTTTCTACAATTTCAAGATCAGCAAGTAATGCAAGATTATAAAGAGTGGTGGAGAGCTGACACACGCCCCCTCCTACTCCGGTAGTAATTTCATTGTTTAGAAAAATTGGGGCTTCTTTATAACCCTCTTTGCTTGTCCTTTCCCCTACGACTTCGTTGAAAGAAAAAATTTCTCCTGGAGGGATTATGTAGCTTTTTAGCTTTTCAGCTGCCAGTTTTATATTCGTAGTTCTTTCGGCTTGTGTTTGGTCGAATTTAGTTGAAAAGCTGGCGAGTTCTTCTTTTATATTCATTTTAGAAAGGGTTTCCTCAGTTATTTCAGGTTTTATGGTGGTTACGGGAACAGGTATTTTTTTTGTTTGGCTCCAAATAATTTTTAAGATTTCCTGTTCTAGGTTTTCTTTATTGACTTGAATACCCTCCTGTTCCTTTTCGATGGTAATTTTTCCGTCAACTATTTTGAACTCAGCATTTTTAGGCTCGCGGGCAATTTCTTTAGATATCGTTTCAATCAATGAGTTGAATGGCTCTTCTTTTATTTTTGTAGCAAGCTCAATTTTTTTAGGAGTCAACTTAAACCTTTGTCGGTTAATAAATCTGAAGATAAAATTTTTGCTTTTTCCCATAGAAAGTGCTTCATGAACTGCTTGGTCTGTTTGCACTTCAATTAAATTTTCAAGGTTTATGTTCCAAGTTTTATCAGAGTAATACAGGATAAGTGGATTTTTTAAGTACGTTTCAATAAATTTTTGTAATTTTTCTTTTGCCTCTACTTCCGTGAGTCCTCCTACGTATACTTGGTCTACATATATTCCTTCAAGAATGTTTTCACTGCGTTTTGTTTCATAGACTGATATACCATACAAAAAAAATATAATACATAAAACAATGGCTATACCAGCGTAAATATATTGTTTTTTTTTCATAAAAAACTCACCTTTGTTGAAGAATCCTATATTATGTATAATCTTAGCGGCACGAAAAAATTCAAAAAAAATAACCTCCTTCCGGAGGTTTTATACTGGATAATATTTAAATTTACTGTCTTCGCTCACGAGATTGCAATCAAATTGATATTTTTTTGCCTGCCTTTCCTGGAAAAACTTGATAGCTATCTGGGGGAACAATGCATAAGTAAGCACATCCTCTTCTTTTTCTATATAATATGATATAGCTTTATAAGCCTTTTCTAATTCTGGTTCTAAAAGGTCTGCTGGACGGCATTCTATCATTTCTTCATCGCCTATGACCTTTTTCTTTATTTCTGGATTTATCGGAGCTGGAGGCTTGCCGTATAGTCCTCTAACATAGTTTTTAACTTCATTTATAACAACTTTATATCTCTCACCTGTTATAACGTTTATGACCGCTTGAGTTCCTACAATTTGGCTTGTTGGGGTTACCAATGGTGGATACCCCAAATCTTCTCTTACGCGTGGAACTTCTTTTAAAACTTCTGGAAGTTTATGCAATGCGTTTTGCTGTTTTAGCTGGCTTGTAAGGTTGGACAGCATTCCACCCGGTATCTGATAATTGAGAACTGCAGTATCTACCATTGTTACAACGCTGTCTATCTTATAATTTGAACGAACTTTTTTAAAGTGTTCAGCTATTTCCGATAGTAATTCCATATCAAGACCTGTATCATAAGGGGTGTCTTTTAAAACAGCTACCATTGTCTCTGTTGGTGGTTGAGAAGTTCCCATTGCAAAAGGAGACATTGCTGTATCTATTACGTCTACTCCTGCTTCTATTGCTTTAAGATAGGTCATCGATGCCATTCCACTAGTATAATGACTATGGAGCTGAATCGGAACATTAATTTCTTTCTTTAATTTTGTAACAAGGTCAGAGGCGTTATACGGTGTGAGCAAACCGGCCATATCTTTGATGCATAGCGAATCAATACCTAATTCTACTAAACTCTTGGCTAGATTCACAAAATATTCATTATTATGCACAGGACTTATAGTGTATACAACCGTTCCCTGGACGTGAGCTCCGCATTTTTTTGCAACTTCTATAGATTTTTGCATATTCCTGATATCATTTAGTGCGTCGAATATCCTTATTATATCAATTCCGTTCTCTACACATTTTTTTACGAATAACTCCACTACATCATCCGGGTAATGACGGTATCCCAGCAAATTTTGGCCCCGGAGAAGCATCTGGAGCGGGGTCTTTTTTATTTTTTCTTTGAGCAACCTGAGCCTTATCCAGGGATCTTCATTAAGATAGCGTATGCAACTGTCAAAGGTTGCTCCTCCCCACACTTCCAAAGAATGAAAGCCTACTTCATCCAGCTTTTCAGCGATCGGGAGCATTTCATCAGTTTTCATTCGCGTTGCTATGAGTGATTGATGGGCGTCCCTTAATATTGTATCAGTTATTCCAACTTTCTTATTTTTTATCATAAATATCCCTCGCCTTTAATCATTTTTATGCGATCAGCGACTACCCCCCGTGTAGCGAAAGCAGCACGCCCGCGACGATGGCAGAACCTATTACGCCGGCTACGTTGGGACCCATAGCGTGCATCAATATGAAGTTGCCGGGC
>JAKKUQ010000094.1 GCA_021890755.1 Thermosediminibacteraceae bacterium
GAACGCGGTAAAAAAGGTCAGCTGCTCCAATGAAATTTCTCTCTGGAAAGGCTTGGCGCAAGGCGTCATACACTGCATAATCTACAAAATATCTTTCAAAACCAATGCGAGGTGAATTGAATCCGTAAGCTTTGATGCGTTCCACCAACTTACTGCCTAAGCTTTCCTGTGGAAAAATGTAACCGTAAGTAGTCAAACCCGACTCCTGCTTCACATACTCTGCATCAAGCCAGAGAGTAACAGCACAAGGCTCGTCGTCTCGTGGTATAAGAACAGCTAAACATTCTATCTGGGTCAAACCAGTAAAATAAATCAGGTTCTCCCGGTTGACTACTAAAAGCAAGTCCAACTCTTTATCAGCCATAAGGGCCTGGATTTTTTTAAACCGTTGGGCAAAGCGAGGAGCCATACGACCGCCTCCTTCAACTATCGAAATCGCCGGGCTCCATGATAAGCGAAACTAACACACCCACCACCAGAGACCAGAAGGGAGAGCTGATTTTAAATAGGGTTAAACCAGACATGGCGACTATCAGTGCGAAAAATGCACCATACTTAAACTTCTTAGCGGCAAAAGCCCGTTCAAAAGCCCTTATTAGTACGCTTATCATGGCTAAACCGGCCAGCAAACTTACTAAATTCGACGGCAAAGCTTTAACGAATGGGACAGCCACGCTTGCAAAAAGCCCAAATGATCCAAAGACAATACCGTTGATTATGGTAGCGGCATAACGTCCCGATTTATCTTCCCCTGCCTCTTCCGAGCTGCAGATAGCCGTCATAGGGCCGGCGATGTTTGCATTATGACCTCCAAATATAGAAGTAACTATCCCACCGATACCGCTTATTACTGTCATTGCGTTTATGGGAGCTTTATATCCCTGAGCCGTCAGAACACCATAAGCTTGGGCATTTTCTGCCCCTATCACCAGTACTGCCAATGGAATGGCGATGGCAAAAAAAGCTCCCAAAGTAAAGGTTGGTGGATAAATTTGCGGCATTATCCAGGCTATTTTGACATTTTCCAGCTTAAAATCTCCGGTTAATAAGGCTGCAATAACTCCCACAATTAAAGACCACAAAATGGGCGATATTTTTTTACTAAGTCTGTAGCCGATAAAATAAGCTACTAGAGCCGCCCCAGCGATTACTGGAGCTTTTTGGGTTGAACTAACGATATCCAGTCCGAACCTGAACATAGCACCAGCGATCATAGCCATAACAATGGGGAGCGGTATCCAACGCATCACTTTTCCTATCAAACCCGAGACTCCCAAGAGCAAAACCAGCACTCCTGCGATTAAATAAGCCCCTGCGGCCTCATTGAATGAAAACAGAGGCAAAGCTGAAGCGAGCATAACCGCACCAGGAATCGAGTAAGCGCCACTGATTGGCATCTTATAATAAAGCCCCATAATAAGGCTGATCAGTCCTCCGAAGAAATATACTGAAAACAACCAAGAAATTGTTTGAGCATCCGTCAGTTTTCCGGTCTGGGCAGCATTCATGATAATAAGCGCCGGGCCTGTACATCCGAAAATGGCTGCTACAACACCCGCAGTGAATGTGTTGGTGTTTAATTTACTCGGAAGATCCCGCAATCCTTCTTTAAATCCCGGACCTTTCTCCCAAATGGGTTCCTTTTTTACGGATTTTACAGAGGTCCTAATCTCCACAGACATATACATTCCCTCCTATCATTTTTCTAAAAATGCCCCTCCCATTTTCAGCGGGAGGGGCAAAGCCTTTCAGGCAGTACATTTTTTAAGTTCCAATAAGTCCACACCCCGCTGGCGCAACCACTTGGGTAGTAATTCGCTCTCTACCCGTTCGTTGACTTCTGGAGCTTTCTTAAGCAGGAATTCTGCAAGCGGCTCACTCACGTTTATTCCACCGATAGCCCCATCGAATATCAAAACTTTGCGGGTACCGGTTACCCTGTAAGCAAACTCCATTGCTGCTTCAGTGGTTTCAGCCACAACTGCATGCTTCATATAATTGAGGTTTTGCGGGTCACGGTTAAAGAGCTCAGCTTGCTCGTAGCCAACTACTACTGTGGGGATGTGCTCGCTGAAGAAAGCACTAGGGTATCCTGTCCAGGCGTAATTATGAACACACATTTTTATAGCTGGATTCAGTGAGGGAATCTCTCCGAGAAGAGGTTTACCGTTCTTACCATAAAATGCTTCCGTGTACCAGGTATAGGCTGGCAGCGGCATATCGAGATCGTAAAGATCGGTATTTGCACCGGCAAAGTTTGCATAAATAACTCCTGCGGAAAAGACGTATACTACCGGGCAGGGGAAATCCAGTGCTGCTATGCACTCATCTATCTCCCCAAAAAGCATCATCATTTTTCCATAGTAGCGACATCCAAGGATCGTGATGCGGTCATTTAACGCATAAAGATCGTTATCCGCATCTACTCCCACAATTCCGTTCGGAGTTACCGTAAGGAAAGAAGCAAAAGCGAATTTGCTTTGGACAAAGGGAGAATCGAATATAGCCCTTGCAGTAAAGTTAGCCGCCCGAGGACCTAGGTTCTGGTGATAGGTCGACCTAGTCTCTATTCGAGCATAGGACATACCGAAAGGCTTTACAGCCCTATCAACCTGTCGATGGAAATGAACCTCGCGCACGTCAGAGTTATGAGCATGAACAATCCAATCGGCGTCGTATATTTTCTTTATTCCGTATAAAGTACCGATTTCTGTTTTTATGGGTATTCCTTCGTCAATGGGGGCTACACCAATAGCCTTGCCCTCAAAGTGCTTGTCAAGACCGTAACGCTTTATATATTCCTCCGTCTCCCTAAATCGTAAGCCCACACCAGCCCGCAGGCGAATGTTCTTACAACCCGTCCTAGCCTGGATAACATCCTTCAGAGTCTTAAGCATCTCGGCATAGGGTTCACCACCCAGTAAGGTGAAGCCGTGATGCGAGGCCAGAATGTTGACAGAATGCTCTGGCTTTATCATGCTCATATCGACCTTTTTCAACGCTTCTTCAGTGGCTCTTCGCACTGCAGCGATACCCCGTTCGCTGGGATAAATAACTTCAGGTAGATCTGGGAAAAGTTCCTTTAATAATACAGAGGTCATACCCGGCAATTCAGAGACTCGCTTTTTTACAAGCGATGGATCGATACCATACTGGGATTTACGCGGGGATATAGGAGGAATTGGAGGACGCATCAAGAATCACTCCTCTCTTGCAAGGGTGCTGTTGCCACCCTATCCAACAGTTTTATATCTTCATCAAAATAGAAACCACGCCTGGCATACTTCTTTTTCACTTCATCCGGTATTTCCCATACAGTGGGAGTACGGCCATACCACTGCCAGCCACCTTTTGGCGGCTCGGGTTTTATACCTGCGACCTCCAATAAACGCAAAATAGGCTGGATGCATTCTACCTTGCATCCGGTACGGACTCCTGTCCGTAAAGATATGTCCTCGGGGGAACTAGCGCCCTGTAAAATAGCAGCGGCTACTTCTTCAGCTCTGGTAGCGGTGCAGTAGCATATAATCTGTTCTGGGTGAAGTTTTGCTCGGCGACACAATTCTTCTACCTTGGTGTAATCCACAGCACTTACTTCCACGCTGACAACAACCGGTTCCTCTCGCTTAACCATTGAAATGGCATAATACGGACAACGCTGCTCGCAGGCCGCACAACCCCTACATTTCTCAGCATCCACTACCGCCTTGCGATCTACTACCTTTATGGCTAATACTGGACATACCCTCTCACAAGTTTTACAGCCTCGGCACTTTTCTCGATCTACTAAAGCCAGCAGATTCACTACCTTCACTTCTTATTCCCTCCTCTCTGCTGTGCTAGTTGATACGCCACATCGATAATCATGTCTTCCTGTCCGCCTACCATCCTCCTCCTTCCTAATTCTACTAAAATATCTCGGGGGTCCAGGCCGAATTTTTCAGCTGCGCGATAGGTATGAAGTAAAAAGCTGGAATAGACTCCCGCATAGCCCTGCATAAGGGGCGCATTACGCACTACCTGTGGACGATGCATTATGGGCTCTACTATGTCTTCAGCCACATCCATTATCTTGTAAAAATCAACACTCGTCTGGTATCCCGCTTTATCCA
>JAKKUQ010000144.1 GCA_021890755.1 Thermosediminibacteraceae bacterium
CTTGCTGGCCCCTCAAGAGAATTGGACTAAAACGCACAACATGATAAAATTTCTCTTGAGGGAGGGTCTTATATAATGGCAGCACACAAAAATTTTACCATCGAAGAAAAACTCGCTATTCTAGCAGAGGCAGAAAGCTCTTCTACTACAAAAATCGCTGTATGTAGAAAATACGGCATATCAAAAAGTACTCTTGATTACTGGAAAAAGCACCTTTTAAGCACCGAAGAACACCCGGAAAATGAATTGGCAAAGCTCAGAAAAGAAAATGTTATGCTACGTTCAATCATCGTGGAGAAGGACCTTGAGATAGCTTATCTAAAGGAACTGTTAAAAAAAACGAACCGAAATTAAGAGATAAAATCGAGATCATTGAAGAGTTTAAATCGCGGGGTTTTAATCTTAACTTTCTCCTTCAAATTGCCGGGATTTCAAAAAGTACATTCTATTACAAACCTTATGAAGGGAAATGTGGTTCTAACCGAGGGCGCTTCATCCCCAGGTTTTCAAGGACAATAGACGGCGAAATCGTACCTGATGAAGCTATAAAGACGCTGCTTTTTGACCTAGCTGAAGAGTATCCTCGCTATGGATACAAGAAACTTACAGTTCTCCTGAGATTTCGGTTTGGCATAAAGATCAACAAGAAGAAGGTTTACAGGCTATGTAAAGAAATGGACCTTCTCTTACCGGTCGAAAGACACTACTGGCTTGAAGAATCCCCAATAGCTTTCAAAAAAGTTGCTGTAAACGCACCAAATAGCCATTGGCAGATGGACATTACATATATAACGTTGTTTCCGAGGATAATCTTCTTACTTTGCATCATAGATACATACACCCTGGAGATAGTAGGGTATAAAGCAAGTTTTTCTATAACGAGTCGTGATGTTATAAGAACGGTTTTAAAATCCATGATTGCGAGGGGTGTCCAGAGAAACCTAACTATCCGGACAGATAACGGACCTCAGTTTAAATCAAGAGAATTTCGGGAATTTTGCCAGCAGCAAGGTATATTCCACGAACGAATACCTGTAAGATCGCCAGAGAGAAATCCGAACATAGAGAGATTTTTCAGGACATTGAAGGAGGAGTTTGTTGGGCTTCATGAATTTGCCGGATATAGCTCGTTTTTAAAAAAACTTGATGAATTTATGATGGAATATAACTGGATAAGGCCCCATCAATCGTTGGGATATATAACGCCAAGTAAATTCTACGAAGAAATTTTAAGAAATAATATGAGTCGAGGAGTTTTGGTCATTTAAGTCCAAATAACCGGGGGCCAGTACA
>JAKKUQ010000039.1 GCA_021890755.1 Thermosediminibacteraceae bacterium
GAAAGGGGACCATAGTGCGTCCTTCTTTTATGAATGGGGGAACGTCAAAATCCACAGGCAGGCCGTCTATTAAAACTGTGATGCTTTTTTCCTGGGCTATAGCAGGAGTGCTGATTCCACCGACAAGGGTTGAGAACAGGAAAAGCGTTGAAAAAAGCAAGTGCATTAGTTTTTTCAATTTGAACCCCCCCAATATAATTCTACTTGCGTTGTGTCTTTTTTGCCAAATGCATAAAGATTTTATCAGAATGTACAACTTAATACAAAGGTAAACATTTCCAGTTGAGTTGATTAGGAGGAATTTGGAAATAGATTATAGAAATAATTAATAAAATGAGTCTAAAACTTTGTTTTTTTAAAAGTTTATTTAAAAGTTTAATAGTTTAAAGAAGGTGTTACCATGACAAGATACAAGTTGAAAGATGTTATTGATAAGGAAAAACTCGAGGAAATTCTAAAAAAATTTTCGGAAGCTACCGGCCTTGCTGCAATTATTGCCGATAGAAGTGGTGTAAATATCACAGAACCGAGTAATTTTACTAACCACTGCAATCTTGTAAGAAGCACTGAAAAAGGAAGAAAAAATTGTTATAGATCTGATGCAAGACTCGGCCGGCTATCATTAAAAAAAGGGGGACCGGCTACTTCCTTGTGCCATTGTGAAATTGTAGACTTGGCAGCGCCTCTGGTGGTAGAAGGCCATTGCCTCGGCTATATACTGTGCGGCCAGGTGTTTTTAAATCCGCCCGATGAAGAAAAAATAGAAAGAGCAAGAAAGAGAGCTGTTGAGTTTGGCTTGGACCCGGACCTTTATGTGAAGACCTTTCTTGAAATAGAGACTGTTCCGGAAAAACATATTTATACTACCGGAGAGATGCTCCACATAATTTCAAACTATATAATAGAGCTTGGGGTAAATTCTCTTTATCAACAGAGACTCTTGGAAGAAACAAAAAGGCGCTCGGAATACGAAAATGCAATTAAAACATTGGAATTAAGGGCTCTTCAGTCCCAGGTAAACCCTCATTTTCTTTTTAACACTTTGAATACGGCGGCAAGGTTGGCTTATCTTGAAAACGCAGAAAAGACTGCAGAGATAATATATTCTCTGGCAAATCTCTTACGATATTCGCTAAAAAATTTAGACCAATTGGTACCTTTAAAAGAGGAAATCTCATGTATAAGATATTATCTTTATATTCAGCAATTTAGATATAAAGACCATATCAAAACTGAAATTGAGTTTCCAAAAGAGTTGGAAAAGTATCTTATTCCGGTATTAAGTTTGCAACCTCTCGTAGAAAACGCAATAGTGCACGGTTTGGAAAAGAAGAAGGAAGGGGGGCAGGTAAGGGTAGTTGGATATGAGAAGGATGCCTGCATATTTATTGATATTATAGATGATGGCGTAGGTATTAAAGAAGAAGTATTAAATAACATCAATAAGCGGAAGATAGCGCTGGAAGGCCATACTACAGGGTTGGGCATTCGTAATGTAGATTTGAGGATTAAAAAGTATTTTGGCGATAATTACGGCTTGAAAATAGAGAGCAAAGTTGGAGTAGGGACGAAGGTAACGTTGAAAATCCCGAAAGTTGTCGGCGGGGGGCTCTAGTTATGAGTTATAAGGTTTTGGTATGCGACGATGAAGCGCTGGAAAGAGAAGTGATCTCCCTCATAATTCAAAAGTCAGGGCTCCCATTCCATCCTGTGGGAGAAGCTAGAAATGGGTATGAAGCAGTGGAAAAAGCGAAGGAACTAAGACCCGATGTGATTTTTATGGATATAAAAATGCCGGGGAAGGATGGATTGACGGCCATAGCGGAAATAAAGGATATTCTACCTCATGTGAAGGTGGTAATAACTACGGCCTATGATGATTTTGAATACGCTAAAGAGGCGTTGAGGCTGGGAAGTATAGACTATTTGCTCAAACCTATAAGGCCTGAAGAGTTTACAGCAGTTCTGAACAAGTTATTGAATATATTTGAAAAAGAAATAATGACCATAAAGCAAGAAGAACAACTTAAAAAGGCCATTAAAAAAGCGGAAAAAATGATAAAAGCCGGCATACTTGCGAGTCTCATTATGGGAGAGGCAGAGAAAGATGAGGAAAGAAATATATTGATGAAACAGGCCCAACTATTGGGTATTACTTCCCTTCCTAATGCCCTTTTGATAGTTGAGCCCAATATCGATGAATTACATCCTGCTGCGGTATATGAAAGGTATGGAGTATTCAAAATTACTGAGGAATTGATTAGCGATCTAAGTGAAGTATTTTTGCTAAATTTGGGAGAAATTCTCGTAATCGGAATACAGAAAGAAAAAATCGACCCTCGGGAATTGGCTTTGACTATACAAAAAAAGGTCGAAGAAAATACTGATGTTTGCGTCACCATAAGCATAGGCGAATCCTCGGATATTATAAACAAAACTATTTATGAAGAGACAAAAGCCAATGCCCGCCTGGGGAGGTTCTTTTTCGGAGGGAAAATAGTTAATAAGCAGGAAATGGATGAATTGTTGAAATCAGCTGAAAAAGCTGATGATGAAATGGAAAACCGGTTACTAGACTATGTGATGATGGCTAATTATAAGGACGCTTCAAAATTATTCGAGGAGATAATCAATAATCTGGTAGTCAAAAGCAAGGGTTCGCTGCTTTTTTGCCAATCACGAATCGCTGAAATAATGCTACTCATCTGGAGAAGTGTAAGGAAGCTGGGTTGGGTTGATAATGACAATTCCCACCTTTATTTTAATTACTTAAAAAAATTATCAAAAGCCCAATCCTTACACGCTCTTAGCGAATGCTGTAGGAATTATTTAAACGACCTGTTTGTGCTGAACAAAAAATTTAAAGAAAAAAATGGCATTGTTAATCTTGTAGTAAAGTATATTAATGAAAACTATGATAAAGATTTAAAGCTAAAGGACATAACTAAGATGGTGTATTTAAACTCGGAATACTTCAGTCGCTTGTTTAAAAAAGAAGTGGGATGTACTTATGCGGAATACCTAACACGGGTTAGAATCGAAGCCGCCAGGAAACACCTATCAAATCCTGCTCTCACCATAGCTGATGTGGCTAGGAAGGTCGGTTATCAGGACCCTAATTATTTTAGCAAAGTGTTTAAAAAAGAGGTAGGGGTAAGCCCCACCGAATATAGACTGAGTTTAGGCATAACTCAAAATGAACAGCCCGGCATATAGCAGGGCTGTTCGTTTTTTTATTTGCTAACCTTTTTCTAAAACACTGCAAACAGCAAAACTCCACTCTATCTTCGGGCCAGCGTCGTCCCGGCAAGCTGCAGGATTATGGTCATAAGTGCACCGCCCAAAATTGCTTCCGTGTAATATACCGTAAGCTCCCCCAACGAGGCCATTTAAGGGGGAGAGCACTACGCCCCCGCCATATTTGTTGGGTATTCTGCCGGCATAGTTACTAACGAACCGTGCTGTTGTTATTATTATTCCGCCAGCCAGCTGCCCAGCTAGTTCCGCCTAACCAGGCTTAAGGGTCGCCGTTGGCGTAAAAAAATTGCAAATATTGGATCAGTGCTTAAAATCCCCCTGTAAAAATTTGACTGATAGGCTGGACTTTTTTGTACAAATTATTCAAAAGAATTATCGAAGAATTATCCCATCAATAAAATGCAGCATTCAACTCGTTTTAGTCTAGAGGTATGATTAATGGACCACAGAAAATATTTCAAAAAAAATAATTTTGGAGGTGTTTATTCTGATGAATGGAGAAGCACTGGGCATGGTAGAGACTAGGGGGTTGGTTCCTGCTATTGAAGCCGCAGACGCAATGGTGAAGGCCGCAAATGTAAAACTAATTGGGTATGAAAAAATTGGTTCTGGACTTGTTACAGTGATGGTCCGTGGCGATGTGGGCGCGACCAAGGCGGCTACTGATGCAGGAGCGGCTGCGGCCAGAAAAGTCGGAGAGGTTGTTTCGGTCCATGTTATCCCGCGGCCCCACAGCGATGTGGAGAAAATCCTGCCGAAAGCCGAATAATGAAGTAATGCCGCACAAGGAGGTGGCATAAAATGGATGAAATGACCTTGAAAAAGTTGGTTAAGGAGATTATTAATAAGGTCGACTCGGAAGAAAACAAGCCGACATGTCCCGCCATAACAAATCCGGGAGTTACGGAATTTGTGGGCACGGCTATAGGCGATACCATAGGCCTTGTTATTGCAAATATTGATTCCAAATTGCTTGAGAAAACAGGGTTTGATAAAAGATTTCGTTCTATAGGTATTATAGGAGGCAGGACCGGAGCAGGGCCGCAAATAATGGCTGCTGATGAAGCTGTAAAAGCAACGAATACTGAAATAATAGCCATCGAATTGGCCAGAGACACTAAGGGCGGTGCTGGTCACGGCTCGCTGATAATTTTCGGCGCCGAAGAGGTATCCGATGCACGGAGAGCAGTGGAAGTGGCTTTAAGAGAATTGCCCAGAACCTTCGGTGACGTTTATGTAAATGAGGCAGGGCATTTAGAATTTCAATATACCGCAAGGGCAAGTTATGCCATTGAAAAGGCTTTCGGAGCCCCCTTGGGCAAGGCCTTCGGTCTTATAGTCGGAGCACCAGCGGCCATCGGTGTGGTATGTTGCGATACGGCTGTAAAGGCGGCGGAAGTTGATATAGTCGGATATGCCAGCCCGGCCAAAGGCACCAGTTTCACTAATGAAGCCATTCTATTTATTTCTGGCGAGTCTGGGGCTGTAAGACAAGCTTTGATTGCGGCTCGTGAAATCGGTAAAAAACTGCTGGCCACGTTGGGCGGAGAGCCCAAGTCATTAGGCACGCCGTACATCTAATTAGGGAGAGGAGGGAAACGAAAAATGAGGTCTAAGCGTTTCCAGGTCTTGGCCGAAAGGCCAGTGAATAAAGACGGGTTTGTCGCCGAATGGCCGGAAGTTGGGCTGATAGCTGTAGACAGTCCCAACGATCCCAAGCCCAGCATTAAAATTGAAAACGGCAAAATCGTCGAGATGGATGGTAAAAAAAGAGAAGACTTTGACATGATAGACCAGTTTATAGCAGATTACGCTATAGACGTCGAAATGGCCGAAAAGGCCATGAAGATGGATAGCCTGGAAATAGCGAGAATGTTAGTGGATATAAATGTGCCTAGGGAAGAAGTGGTAAAGATAGCAAGCGGCCTGACACCAGCCAAGCTAGTTGAAGTTGTTAAAATGCTCAATGTGGTAGAAATCATGATGGCAATTCAAAAGATGAGGGCTAGAAAAAGACCGGGGAACCAGTGCCACGTCACAAACCTAAGGGACAATCCTGTATTGTTAGCAGCCGATGCTGCAGAAGCGGCGCTAAGAGGTTTCGACGAAGAAGAGACCACTGTAGGTATTACCAGGTATGCGCCTTTTAACGCGCTGGCTCTTCTCATTGGCTCTCAGACTGGACGAGGAGGGGTGCTGACCCAGTGCGCCTTGGAAGAGTCCTTTGAGCTCAGCATCGGCATGAGGGGATTTACCTCATATGCCGAGACCATATCCGTGTACGGCACAGAACAGGTTTTTGTGGACGGAGACGACACGCCTTGGTCTAAGGCTTTTCTTGCTTCGGCCTACGCCTCTAGAGGTTTGAAAATGAGGTTTACGTCTGGTACCGGGTCTGAAGTTCAGATGGGTTACGCCGAAGGGAAATCAATGCTGTATCTAGAAACCCGTTGCGCCATGATTGCGAAGGGAGCAGGAGTGCAAGGCCTGCAAAATGGTTCTATAAGCTGTATAGGTGTTCCGGGAGCTGTGCCTTCCGGTATAAGAATAGTTGCAGCCGAAAACCTGATAACGACAATGCTGGACTTAGAAGTAGCTTCGGGTAGCGATCAGACTTTCTCCCATTCCGATATAAGGCGTACGGCTAGAACCCTACTTCTGATGCTGCCAGGTACGGACCTTATTTTCTCGGGTTACAGCGCTGTGCCTAACTATGACAATATGTTTGCTGGTTCTAATTTTGACATCGAGGATGTGGATGACTATCTTGCTCTCCAAAGGGATTTGATGGTGGATGGTGGCCTGAGACCAGTTACCGAAGAGGAAGTTATTGCGGTGAGGAATAAAGCGGCCAGAGCTTTGCAGGCTGTTTTTAAGAAACTGGGACTGCCACCCATAACCGACGAGGAAGTGGAAGCGGCAACTTATGCCCACGGATCGAAAGATATGCCTTTAAGGGATGTAAACGAGGACCTAAAAGCCGCAACAGAGCTCATGAATAGGGGAGTTCACGGCCTGGATATCGTAAAAGCCCTTGCTGAAAGCGGTTTTACAGATGTAGCGGAAAATATTTTTAACATGTTGAAACAGAGAGTTGCCGGAGACTACTTGCATACTTCCGCAGTGCTGGACAAAGACTTTAACATTGATTCCGCTGTTAATAACCCCAATGACTATATGGGTCCCGGTACAGGTTACAGGCTGTCTGCGGAAAGATGGGAAGAAATAAAGAATATCCCGCAGGCATTAAAACCAGAAGATTTCGATAAATAGGACCGTCCGGGGAAAGGAGGGCGTAAAACTATGATAAATACGGAAATGATAGTGGAGGAAGTAGTGAAAGAGGTATTAAAAAGGTTGGCCGGAGAAAAGGAAACAGTTGCGAAAGACCATAAGGATATGAAGCCCGCAGGCAGGGAGCTTATTTTGGAAGAAATAGGAGAGGCAAAAGCCGGGACCACGGGAGAGGAAGTAGTTATAGGTATTTCTCCAGCCTTCGGAATTAAATTCAAGGAAAACATTACCGGCATTCCTCTTGCGGATATATTGAGAGAAATAATGGCGGGTATTGCCGAAGAGGGGTTGAATGCAAGGGTAATCCGCGTGAGGCATACAGCGGATGTAGCTTTCATAGGCCACACTGCAGCAAAGCTTTCTGGTTCGGGTGTAGGAATAGGGTTACAGTCTAGGGGAACCGCCGTTATACATCACAAGGATTTACAACCGTTAAATAACCTGGAGCTGTTTCCCCAGTGTCCAGTGCTGACCCTTGATACATACAGGGCCATAGGGAAGAATGCAGCACTGTATGCCAAAGGAGAGTCCCCTACACCGGTACCGGTGATGAACGATCAGATGGCAAGGCCTAAGTATCAGGCCAAAGCAGCTGTCATGCATAATTTTGAGACGCAGTATGTGAAGCCCGGTATGAAGCCCGTAGAGTTAAAAGTTTCCTTTAGCAAAGGAGGTGCCAGCTAATGATTGATGAAAAGGCACTTGAGGAAATAGTAAGGCAAGTTTTAGAAGAACTTGGCAGCAAAAAGCAGGAAGCGAAGGTGGAAACAAAAAAGGATGAAGGTTTGGATCCCGCGCGTGACTTTCCGCTCTCAAAGAAAAGGCCAGAACTTTTGAAATCAGCTACGGGGAAAAAATTTACAGAGATAACGTTTGAGGAAGCTCTTAAAGGAAATATCAGCGCGGAAGATTTTAGAATATCGCCTGAAACCTTGCTAATGCAGGCTGAAATTGCGGAAAAGGTTGGGAGAAAGCAGTTCGCCAATAATTTAAGGAGGGCTGCCGAACTCACAAGGGTACCCGATGAAAGGATTCTGGAGATATATAATGCCCTAAGACCTTACAGGTCGACGAAAGAAGAGCTTTTAGCAATTGCCGATGAATTACAACACAAATATAATGCACCCATGTGCGCTGCTTTTATAAGGGAAGCGGCAGAGGTATACGAGCGCAGAAGAAGATTAAAGGGCATGGAATAATATCGCATTAAAATGTGTAATGGAGGCAGTACTATGATTATCGCTGGTGTCGACATCGGAAACAGCACTACAGAAGTAGCCCTGGCGAGGATAGTGAACAACAGGCCGGTGTTTATAGCAAGTGGCATGGCAAAGACTACCGGGATTAAAGGGACGGTAGACAATGTCTTGGGGATCAGGCTCGCCCTCGAAAATGCCGCAAAAAAAGCCAAAATAGATATGAAAGAAATAAAATTATTACGATTAAACGAGGCTACACCGGTGATATCTGATGTTGCTATGGAAGCTATTACAGAAACGGTAATTACCGAATCGACCATGATAGGACATAATCCGTCGACACCTGGGGGAGTGGGGCTGGGGGTAGGAATAACTACCCCCATATTCGATATAAGCTCCAAGAAACCTGGTGAAAAGGTGATCCCGGTTATCCCGAAAAATGTGGATTTTGAGGATGCTGCAAGGATAATAAACGATGCTATTTCGAAAGGCGTAGATGTTCAGGGGGCTATTGTTCAAAAAGACGATGGGGTATTAATATCCAACAGACTTATTAAAAAAATTCCTATTGTAGATGAAGTATCGCTCATCGAAAAGGTACCTTTAAATATGCCGGCCTGCATCGAGGTTGCAGAACCTGGATTTACTATAAAGACACTCTCGAACCCTTATGGAATAGCTTCGGTGTTTAACCTAACCCCTGAGGAGACTAAGAATATAGTTCCCGTTGCCAGGGCGCTTATAGGGAATCGCTCGGCTGTGGTCATAAAAACCCCCCAAGGTGACGTAAAGGAAAGGAAGATTCCTGCTGGTAAGATAAAGTTGAAAGGCAAAAACGGCACCTTAGTGGTCGATTTGGAAGAAGGTGCTGATAAGGTTATGCAGGCTTTAGAGCAGGTGTGGCCTTTGATCGATGTAGAAGGGACTCCTTCCACAAATGTGGGCGGACTTATTGCCAGAGTCAAAGAAGTAATGGGGCAAGTTACTTACCAGGATATGAGGGAAATCAAAATTCAGGACATATTAGCTGTGGATATTCTGGTACCCCAAAAAGTGATGGGCGGAATAGCTAATGAATTTTTCACAGAGGATGCAGTGGCCGTTGCAGCAATGGTAAGAAGCTCAAAACTTCCCATGGAGAAAATAGCCGAAAAGGTCGAAAAAGAACTAAATATTCCTGTTGAAGTAACTGGCATTGAGGCAAATATGGCTATTTTAGGAGCTCTGACTACACCTGGGAGCGATGTTCCCGTAGCTGTTCTGGACCTTGGCGGTGGATCTACAGATGCGGCCTTCATGAACAGAAAAAGGGAAGTGGTCAGCATCCACATGGCTGGGGCCGGTGAAATGGTGAATATGATAATAGCTGCGGAACTGGGCCTTTCCGATAGACAATTAGCTGAGGACATAAAGCGTTACCCTGCGGCCAAGGTGGAGAGTTTATTTTCCATAAGGATGGAAGATGGTACCGTCCGCTTTTTCGAAAAACCTCTAGAACCGGAGACTTTTGCGAGAGTATGTCTTCTGAAGGAAGGAAATCTGGTCCCGCTTCCACCGGATTTACAGCTAGAAAAAGTAAGAGAAGTAAGGAGGAAGGCGAAACAAAAGGTGTTTGTATCAAACGCGGTACGGGCTCTTTCAAAAGTAGCCCCTTCGGGTAATCTTCGGCTAATCGATTTTGTAATAATGGTAGGAGGTTCCGCCCTAGACTTTGAGATACCTGAAATGATTTCGGAAGCCCTGGCAGGTTACGGCATTGTTGCTGGCAGGGGCGAGATTAGAGGCTGTGAGGGGCCGCGCAATGCGGTGGCAACTGGATTGGTGCTTTCAGGGTGGGAAGGGGCAATATGAAAGTTTATGAAGAAATAAAACCCGCTGTTATTATTTACTGTGAGGAAGAAAATGCCGGCAATGCCTATCTTAACCGAATATGCGAAGGGTTAGAAGAAGAAGGAGTTCCTTTTGAAATAGTAATTAAATCCGGGGACGAGCCAGAGTTTATGGCTCAAAACGCTTCCAGGGAATCTAGAATAGGAATAGGTATTTATCTGGCCAAGGACGGGACCTGCCTTTTGCAACATGCAAAGATGCCATATAACATGCCCATTATGAAAATTTACGGAAGATTGGCGACAGCAGACGAATACAGACGGTTGGGGACAAATGCAGCACGGCTTGCTAAGAACATGCCATTGATCCTTTAACGGGAGAGGGGAGGGGAGAGATTGAAAGAAGGCAAGGCTCTGGGTTTGGTGGAAACTGTGGGGCTTGTAGCCGCGATAGAGGCTGCTGATGCAGGCTCGAAAGCTGCCAATGTGGAACTTATTGGCTATGAATTGGCCAGGGGCGGTGGATTAACTACAGTCAAGTTCACCGGTGATGTGGCCGCAGTAAAAGCGGCAGTGGATGCTGCAAAAGCAGCAGCAGAAAAAGTGGGACGAGTTTATGCCGTCCACGTCATTCCTAGGCCAGCGGATCAGCTCAGACCATTGCTTGCAGGAAAAAAAGAAAAGGATAGCGCTGGAAAAAAGGAAGAGGATGAAAAAAAGGAAAAAAACGGAGAAATGGAAGAGAATGGGAAGATGAAAGAAAATGCTGGTTTTAGGGAGCAGGAATCTGAGGAAAATATTCCAGGCTCCACAGAGCCCAGCTGTAATATATGCAAAGATCCCGCATGCCCAAGGAAAAAAGGAGAACCTCGCAGTAACTGCATTCACTATAAAGAAAAAGAAAAATAATCTAACAAACTCTTGCTAATGAGGTGAAAGACGTGCTAGATAATTTGGATCTTAAGGAAATAGTGCATAGGGTTAAGGAAAAATTATCTTCGATGAACAAATATCCAGAAGTTATCATTAATGTTTCGGCAAGGCACGTCCACCTTTCGAGGGAACATCTAGAGATACTATTTGGGAAAAATTATAAGTTGACTCCCTTGAGAGAACTAATGCAACCGGGGGAATTTGCTGCTAAAGAGACAGTAATCATAGTAGGCCCCAAGGGAATCATCCAAAATGTAAGGGTTTTGGGTCCTGTTAGAAAAAAGACCCAGGTTGAAATTTCAAAAACGGATGGTTTTACTTTGGGTATAGAACCTGTCGTTAGGGATTCTGGAAATCATGAAGGTTCTTCGGGTTGTGTCCTTGTCGGGCCAGCTGGCGGAGTTAAGATCGAAGAAGGAGTTATTGCTGCTATGAGGCACGTACACATGCCCACCGAATTTGCAAAAAAATACGGGATTAAGGATAGGAGCTTTTTAAAAGTTTTGGTCGAAGGCGAAAGGAAGGTAATCTTTGACAAGGTGCTAGCTAGGGTTTCTGACAATTTCGTACTTGAGATGCATGTCGATACAGACGAAGCAAATGCCGCGGGAATCAGAAGCGGGGACAAAGGTTTTTTGATTCTAGATTAATTCTAACGATGCACAAGGGGGCGGAAGGAGATATTTTTATGGACCTTGTCGGTGAAAAACTCTGTGAAAAATTTGCTTCATGCGTGAATTCGAGACCTATAAAAAGGGGTACAAGATACAGGGTAGGAGTTGATCTAGGCACCGCCAATGTGGTAGTAGCGGTTTTGGATGAAAATGGAGAGCCAATAGCGGGGAAATTGAAGGAAGCTCAGGTAGTAAAAGATGGCCTAGTCGTAGATTTCATTGGTGCGAGGGACTTGCTAAGCAGGATGATACGGGAGCTTAGCGATGAGTTGGAGGAGGAACTTGTGGATGCAGCATGTGCGGTTCCGCCGGGAACTGGAATTGCAGATTCAAAAGCAACCATGTACGTGGTCGAAGCTAGCGGTCTTGAAGTTAGAAACATAGTTGACGAACCAACTGCCGCAGCGAAAGTCCTTGGGATAACCGACGGTGCGGTAGTAGATATAGGCGGGGGTACCACGGGGATATCGGTGTTAAAAGGAGGGAAGGTGGTATATACCGCAGATGAGCCGACAGGAGGTACCCATTTCACTCTGGTTTTAGCTGGACATTTAAATTTGCCTTTTGATGAAGCAGAAAAGATTAAGCTGGATGAAAAAAATCAGAAAAGACTATTTCCAATACTTAAGCCTACTATGGAGAAAGTCACGGACATAACGAGGAGGCACATCCAGGGTTTTGACGTAAAGGCTATTTATTTGGTAGGCGGTGCTAGTGCCCTGTATGGCCTCAAGGATGTAATGGCGAATGCTCTCGGCGTTGAAGTGGTCGTCCCCAAGTACCCGCTTTACGTTACTCCGCTGGGTATAGCTCTTTCATGCCCGTAAGGAGGGGAGATCTTGGAAGACCTAAAGGAAAAAATAAGAGAAATCGCGATGGAAGTTATAAAAAAATATTATTCTACTAAAATCCTGGTTGTTGTGACAGGAGGCACTATAAACTTTGATGTATCGCTGAAGGAATTAGTTGCTCTGAGAAAAGAGCACGACGTATCATATACCGTACTTTTCAGCCAAAATGCCTCTAAAATTCACGATGTGGAGGCGATTACTAGGGAGCTTGAGCCAGAGAGGGTAATAATCGATGGAGAAGAAATAAAGTGTATCAGAAAGTTTCTGAAACCCTTCAAAGTTATAGTCGTAGCAGCCCTAAGCAGAAATACGGCATCTAAAATAGCAAACCTTTTTTCTGAAAACCTCACTACCGAAGTAATTATTGATGCTTTGATGCTGGGGATTCCAGTAATAGCTACAAGGGATGCAGCAGATCCTTGTTCAGAAGTATGGCGGAACCTAGGCTTTATCTGGATGGGGACCGCTATGCGGAAAGCTTACGAAGACGTTTTGAAAAGGATAGAGGAATATGGAGTCATTATATGCCCTTCGAGCGATATAAAGCAAAAGGTCGAAGAGCTCCTAATGCAGTCAAAAACCAAAACCCTTGACAATGTGCAAAATGAAGCTTCTTCTAGGGTGTATATAAAGAAAAATATAGTTACAGTGCAGGACCTAATGCCCTACAGTGGAAAGAATGAAGAGATCTATATCCCTCAAAATGCAATTGTTACACCCCTTGCTCTAGATTATATAAGAGAACATGGCGTTAAAATCTGTAGAGAATGAGGTGGTAAATTGATAATAGCAAAAGTTATAGGAAACGTAGTATCTACGAAAAAGAATGAGGTCCTTATTGGAGAAAAACTTCTAATCGTAAACCCAATTAAGAGGAAGGAAGAAAACAGCTGGTCACTGATAGAAGGTGAGAATCTGATTGTGGCTGTAGACAGAGTGGGAGCTGGGATAGGCGAAACGGTATTGGTGGTGACTGGGAGCACTGCTTCTAAGGTTATAGAACACAAAAACGCCCCGGTAGACGCGGCAATAATCGGCATTATTGATGAAATCGAAATACATTGAAAAAGAGGGAATTTATATGAAAATTTACTCAAAATCAGGTGATAGAGGAGAGACGAGTCTCCTGGGGGGCAGGAGGGTTGAGAAATATAACATCAGAGTAGAAGCCTACGGAACCGTCGACGAAGCGGTTGCCTTTATAGCTTTCGCGCGCAGCAATGTCCGCACTCAAAGGACAAAAGATTTGCTACTTAAAGTAGAAAGAGAACTTTTCAAATTAGCAGCTGAACTGGCCTGTCCCGAACCAGAGAAGATTTTAAAAGAAACCCTCACGGATGATGATGTTAAGTGGCTAGAGAAAACTATTGATGATATTTCAAGGGAAATAAGCTTTAAAAATGACTTTGTACTGCCCGGACCTTACGCATCTTCGTCATCGCTACATATGGCAAGAACTGTAGTGAGAAGGGCCGAAAGACGAGTTGTTGAACTCTCGGCACAAGAAAAAATAAGGCCGGTAATTTTAAGATACCTGAACAGGCTGTCTGATTTCCTTTTTATTCTATCCCTGTACGAAGAAATGGAAGAGGTAATCAAAAGGTCTATGGAAGAATTGAAGGACAGGCTGGCGGAAAAAGAGTCTTGCGTTAAGGGGAAGGTAAAAAATTTGGACCTTAAGACTTCACTAAAAATAATCGAAAAAGCCGAACAAAAGGCAATAGAAATGGGAAGGCCGGTGTGCATAGCAGTTGTGGATTCGAATGGAGGTTTGGTTGCCTTCCACAGGATGGACGATGCCTTGCCCATAAGTGCGGAACTTGCTATAAACAAGGCTTTTACTGCGGTAATGCTCAAGATGGAAACATCAAGGCTCTCACAGCTTGCCCGGTCTGATGGTGAATTGTATGGGATTAATACTGCATGCGGCGGGAGAATAGTAACGTTTGGTGGAGGTATTCCCGTCTTTTACGGCAAAATGCTGGTTGGAGGCATTGGCGTGAGCGGTGGAACGGTGGAAGAGGATGAAATTATAGCGAAAGCCGGCCTCTCGGTGATAACTAACTAACCCTGGAGGTGATAAAAATGGTAGATGAAAAAGTTGTTGCGACCATAGCAAAAAAAATCATAGAGGAGTTAAATTTATGTGAGTCCAGCTTTTCTAAAGGAGAATCAAAAGAAGAATATGGAATTTTTAAAAACCTGGATGATGCAGTAGAGGCGGCGTATCACGCCCAAAAAAAGTTTGCTGCTTTGGACCTTGAAAAAAGAGAGGAGATTATTCAGGCTATTAGGGAAGCGTGCTTGAACAATGCTAGGTATCTTGCAGAACTGACTGTAAGTGAGACGGGGATAGGACGCGTAGAGGATAAGATTGTAAAAAATATTTTAGCGGCAAAAAAGACTCCAGGCACTGAAGACCTTAAACCCTCGTGTTGGACCGGAGACCACGGGTTAACCCTTGTCGAGATGGCCCCTGTAGGAGTCATAGGATCTATAACTCCCGTTACAAATCCTGTGGCTACAGTAATCAATAACACAATAAGCATGCTGGCAGCAGGAAACGCTGTGGTATTTAACCCACACCCCACAGCCAAGCGCAGCTCTAATAAGGCTGTAGAAATAATAAATGAGGCCATCATGAAAGCGGGAGGCCCAAGACACCTCGTAAATACTGTTGTCGAGCCCACTATCGAGACAGCAAAAGCCCTGATGACTCACCCCAAGGTTAATCTCGTAAGCGTGACCGGGGGCAAAGCAGTGGTGAGCGAGGCTTTGAGGTCCGGCAAGAAGGTCATAGGAGCCGGTGCAGGCAATCCTCCTGTAGTCGTCGATGAGACGGCGGATATTGTAAAGGCTGCCCATGATATTTACTGCGGTGCCAGTTTTGACAATAACCTCCCCTGTATAGCAGAAAAGGAACTCATCGCAGTGGAAGTTATTGCCGACATGCTTCTGGAGAGACTAGCAAGAGAAGGTGCTTATATATTAAGAGGAAAGGACGTAGACAGAATAACTGAGGTAATATTTGATGAAAATCAGAGGATAAATAAAAAGCTAGTCGGAAAAAATGCATCGTTTATCTTGGAGCAAATCGGCATCGAAGTCGGTAAGGATGTGAGGTTAGTAGTGGTACCGGTTGATCCCGAGCACCCGCTTGTTCACCACGAACAGCTGATGCCAGTACTGCCCTTCGTAAGGGTTCCCAATATACAGGAGGCTATAGAGCTTGCTGTAAGGGCTGAGGGAGGAAACAGGCATACTGCCGTAATGCATTCCAAGAATATAGATAATATGACAAATTTCGCAAGAGCAATACAAACCACTATCTTTGTGAAAAATGCGCCTTCTTATGCGGGGATAGGTTTCGGCGGTGAAGGATATACGACCTTTACCATAGCCGGGCCAACCGGTGAAGGGCTAACTTCCGCCAGGACCTTCACGAGGCAGAGAAGGTGTGTGCTAGTCGACGCCTTCCGAATCATTTAAATGAAGAGGAATGATGGGGATGGATGTATCTAAAGAGATAATTGAAGCTGTAATGGAAGCAGGGGTAGTAGGGGCCGGGGGAGCGGGGTTCCCGGCCCACATAAAATTAAATGCAAAGTGCGAAGTAGTAATAGCAAATATGGCCGAGTGTGAACCCCTGTTGTTTACAAATCAAGCGCTGGTGCAGCATTATCCTGATGAAGTATTAAAGGGTTTACAAATAGCAATGCAGGCTACAGGAGCTAAAAAAGGGATAATTGCCATTAAAAAGAAATACGAAGCCTGTAAAAAAGCTTTAGAAGATAAAATTGGAAACTACGAAAATATTGTAATTCACGAACTGGGGGATTTTTACCCGGCCGGCGATGAGCATGTTATGGTAAAAGAAGTTTTGAAAAGGGCTATGCCTATGGGAGGAATACCTGCTGATGTGGGAGCTGTGGTCCACAATGTAGAAACCCTTTACAATATCAAAAGAGCTTATCATGACAAAAAGCCTGTTACCCAAAAATTCGTGACGGTTGCCGGCGCAGTGAGGCATCCCCTGGTTGTTAAGGTTCCTATAGGCTTGAAGTTCGCCGAACTTCTCGATCTTGCGGGAGGACCTACTGTAAAAAATTATATTTTGGTGGACGGCGGGCCTATGATGGGCAATGAAGTGGATGCGAGTGACCCGGTAACAAAGACCACTTCAGCCCTTCTGGTAATTCCGGAAGGCACTGTGCCTTATATTTCAAGAAAGGCAAGGGTAGAGGTATTGCTGAAAAGAGCAAAAGCTGCCTGCTGCCAGTGTAGAATTTGTACCGATATGTGTCCCCGGTATCTTTTGGGGCATAGCTTGCAGCCCCATAAGATAATGCGTACCGTCTCCTACGGTATACCAGATCCAGAAACAGTTAAAAACTCTTTGTTGTGCTCGGAATGCGGCCTGTGCGAAATTACGTGTCCAATGGGCCTCAGCCCCAGGAGGATAAATTCGAGGTTGAAAAGGCTTCTGCAAGAAAAAAAGATAAGGTTTCCCAAGATGAATGTAGAAAGGGAAAGGCCCGAGAGGGAAACCAGGAAGTACCCGACAAAAAAGCTTGTCGCGAGGCTCGGCCTGGCGAGTTTTTTCCACCAAATAGAATACGCCGATGTAAAAATTGACGCAAAAGAAGTTAAATTGATGCTGCGGCAGTACGCTGGCCTAAAGCTTCTCCCTCTGGTGAAAGAAAAAGACCAAGTCAAAGCTGGGGAAATGATAGCAAAGGCTCCGGAAGGAAAGCCCGGTGTAAGTCTTCACGCCAGCATTGATGGGGTTGTCGCAAGTGTTGACGAAACATCGGTCGTAATCAGAAAAGAATGAGGAGGGTCGACATGAAAGCACTCGGACTTTTGGAGTTCTGCGAGATAACAAGAGGACTGGTGGCTTCGGACAGTATGCTGAAATCTGCTCCGGTAGAATTAATTACCGCTACCAGCTTATGCCCCGGCAAATTCATTATTTTAATTACAGGCGAGGTAAGCGCCGTCAAAAGTGCATTAAAGACAGGAAAGGATACATTCGGTGAAGGAGTAGTCGACGAGCTTTTTATCCCCAATCCCCATGAGTCGTTATTATCAGCCCTGTGGGGCACTGCAGTCGTAAATATGGAAAAACAATCCCTCGGGCTGATAGAAACTTTCAGCGTAGCCTCAGCAATAAAGGCAGCGGATGCCGCAGCTAAAGGTGCCAATGTGGTTGTCGCTGAAATAAGGCTGGCCAGAGGAATGGGTGGAAAATCTGTGGTAGTCATTCTTGGCGAAGTCAGTGCTGTAAAAACCGCTGTGGAAAACGGTGTCAGAGCCGTGGAAGAAGGACTTTTAGTAAGCCATGCAGTAATAAGTAATGTAAATCAAAAGTTATTAAGAGAATGGGTTTGATATTAAAATACCTGCCTTTTACGGCAGGTATTTTTAATTAGAAAATTTATCTCATTCCTCATAAGTGAATACATCCTCTATGCCAACCCCGAATACCCTGGCTATTTTAAAGGCTAGTTCCAGGGAGGGATAATATTTCCCCT
>JAKKUQ010000008.1 GCA_021890755.1 Thermosediminibacteraceae bacterium
ATGGTCTCCACCCAGCGGCAATGCGTGAGCAGAATTTCTATGTGATTGTCAAGAAATTTTTGCTCTAGCCTATTGACTTTTCATAGCACGTCTTTTTGGAAGATCAATGGCTGCCGAGCAGGCCGTTTTTCCGGACGAGCCTTGCAAAATACGAGAACACCAGAAGGCCGACTGCAAGGTGAACCAAATACGGTCACAGCCCTGTTAACCCTCTTGGCGTAAAGGGCAAATCCCGCAAATACGTAGCCGAGCCCGTACATCCCGACGAGGGTCAGCAAAAGTGCAGCGAGTGCTCCCGCAGTCACGTCGATCGATACCCTGAAAAGTAGAAATATCAATGCACACATCACCAGAATGAAACCCGTAGAAGTTACAATGCCTCCTATTGCTTTCCCGGCCAGTAGAAGGGCAGGCGGTGCCACCGAAGTGAATTTATACTCCAATATTCCCCTCGCCGCCTCGAATGAAATATCATAGCCCATGGCGCTGAGAGCAAATGCCGAATAAGACCAGAAGAGGTATCCTAAAAGTACAAGCGGCCTGGTCTCTGTTCTGGGCACGTTATAGACGGCGCCCATGGAGGAATAGCCTCCCAGGAATATTATCATTCCGAATATTATTATCTCTCTTATAAGGTCGCTTACGAAGTTCGCCTTATAATACCAGCTCTCCTGGATTTCCCGTATCATCTCAGCCGTCGCAGCGCGAAGCGCTTTCATTCCTATCCACCTCCCCGGGTGGTATATTCTGGAGAACGGCACGGCGGTAAAGCTCCATGAGATTTCTCTTTACGGGAAGAAACGATCTTACGATGAGGCCATTTTCACTCATAACCTCCAAAATGCGGCTTGCCGGCATGGATTGTACCTCCACCTTCAGCATGCTCCCGCTTATTTCAATTACCCGGAACCCCGCAAGTTCGAGTTTTCTGGCATCTTCGTGGGTTGCATCATACGATAAATATATGTGGTAATACCGCATTTCTTCCTGATTTTCCGGCTCTTCCAGCCTCACATCCCCCACAATGCGCCCCTGCTTCATGAAATACACGCGGTCGGCCACTTCCTCTATAAAGCCAAGATTATGGGAGGAAATCAGTATCGAGAGCTTTTTCCCCGAAAGCTGCCTTATGATTTCGGAAAGGTGTATTGTACTTTCCACATCAAGGCCGTTCGTGGGTTCATCAAGAATCAGAATTTTGGGGTCATGGGCTAGAGCCGTTGCTATGGCGGCCCGCTGCCTCTGCCCGTGGGACAGGGTGGCTACCCTCCTATCCCATAAATCCTTAAGATCAAATAATTCCTCCAGGTATTCGATTTTTGCCTTGACTTCTCCGGCCGTGGCTCCCTTTAACCGTGCAAAGTACATTAAGTTCTGGCGTACCGTGAGGCCCCAGGAGAGGCTCCTTTCCGTATCGAAGACCGAACCTAAAAAATTTGCAAACACCTCACCTTCCATCACCTCTAAGGAGACACCGGCGAGAGCTGTAACGGGTGGGTTTTTAAAAGTTTTTGTAATGTTACATACCTTAAGCACACCTTTCCTCCTTCCCTAAAACTTTATTTACCACCCCGGCACGAGCCTCACAATTTTATTCCATAATACCTATTGCAGGCAATATTTGTCAATTAATTGAGAGTAGAGTGCTGCAATTGGAAGAACTTAATTATCCACGGGAAAAGATTCCGTTTTTACTCCGTAAGCAGGTGTAAGTTCGGTTATCATCACTCCTGCAAGTATCAGCATGTAGCCTACCAGGGATTTTAAAGTTACGGACTCACCCCAGAGAAGGAAGGAAAACAGAGCGGCGAATACCGCCTCCAGGCACATGATGACCGCCGCATGGGTCGAGGTGGTGTATTTCTGCGCCACGTTCTGGACGAGAAAAGCACCTGCCGTGCAGCATATAACCGCATATAGTATCGCGATCCACATCGATAAATCAATCGCTACTGGCATCGGTTCGGTCAAAGCACCGACAACAAGAGAAAGCATTCCTGTTATACCCGTTTCAATGATTGCAAGGTTAATCGGATTACCCCGCCTTGAGTAGTATTCGGTGCTCACTATCTGCATTGCAAAAAACACGGCGCAAAGCAGCGTGAGAAAATCACCTATATTAATCCTAAATCCGCCTTCCAGGGAGATGACACCCAATCCTACAAAAGTGACGGCTGCCCCCAGCACCTGGTACCACCCGGGGAACTTTTTGTTTACAAAGTACGCCAGAAACGGCACCATTACTACATTACTTCCCGTTATGAAGCCGGACTTGGCCGGAGTAGTATACACGAGTCCCACCGTCTGGGTAGCAAAGCCCAGGAAGAGGAAAAGGCCTATTATGCTGCCTCCGATTATATCACTCTTATCCACTTTTCTTAGATTTTCGTTAAAGATAGCTGCGAGGATGAGAAAAGCCAACAAAAACCTCACGGCCAGGTACATGAAAGGCGTTATCCTCTCAAGAGCGTTTTTCATTACGACAAAGTTGAGTCCCCAGGCCATGGTTACCAGGAGCAAAGCCCCGTCCGCAAGTACGCTTTTTCTGATTTTCATCTTTTGCAACCTCCCCGGTACCCTTACTGCAGACTCTTAAGGTAATGCAGCATTACTTCCCTTGCAATGGGGCCGGCGTTTCCGCCGCCGGAACCAGCATTTTCCACAACGACCGCCACTGCTATTTTGGGGTCATAGGCCGGCGCAAATCCCACAAACCAGGCGTGAGGCTTCCCGTGCGGGTTTTCGGCGCTGCCAGTCTTGCCAGCAACGGGAATCCCCCGGATCCTAGCAGATTTTCCCGTTCCGTTTTCCACCACATCCACCATATATTGCCTTATTTTATTCGCCGTCACTACATCGATTACCTCTTTTAAAAGAACGGGGCGAGAAAAATCTTTCACCTCACCTAAGGGCGTGACCACCTTTTGCACAATATAAGGCTGCATAATCCTCCCTCCATTGGCAACCGCCGAAACAACTTGGGCCATCTGGAGTGGAGTTGCGAGGATCCGCCCCTGACCTATAGAAGCTTCGGCTAGCTCTACATTATCGCTCATTAAAGAAAATCTTGGGAACCTGCTCACCGCTGCCGGCAGTTCGAAGGGAATTTCTTCGTTAAAACCGAAATCTTCTGCTTTGTTAAAAAGTCTTTCTTTCCCAACCTCAAGTCCTATTTTCACAAAAACTGAGTTGCTGGACATACTTAAAGCTCTCTTGACGTCGTATTTCCCAGGTTTAAAGCCCTCGTAATCCCTGATCACCCTGCCGCTGACCTCGACGTACCCCGGAGTTTCGTAAATTTTGTCCTCAATATCCGGGATGTTTTCTAGCGCTGCAGCTAAAGTAACTATCTTAAAAGTAGAGCCGGGAGGATAAAGGCCCTGAACGGCCCTATTGATCAAGGGGCTTTCCTCATCTTTTGAAAGTATATCCCACTTTTGTTCTACCGCCGTAGAATCGTATCCCGGCGAGCTAACCATCGCGAGGACCGCGCCGGTGTTCGGATCCAAAGCCACCAGAGCCCCCCGCCTTCCCCGAAAAAGATTGTAGGCCTTCTTTTGCAGCTCTGAGTCTATTGTCAAATAAACGTCATTGCCTCTTGAAACCCCTAAAACCTTTTGGCGCAAAACCATCATCGGATCCTGCTGGGAAATTCCCAAAAGTTCCCCGTTCAGTGCCTGTTCCAGGTTTGCCCTTCCGAGCTTCCTGCTGGAATACCCAAGCAGCGGGCCAAAAGCTTCCCCCTCGGGATATATCCGTTTTTTCACGCCATTTTCTTCAACGGTCTTTGCCAGCACCCTTCCCTTGACGTCGTATATGGTGCCTCTTGTGATGCTTTCCTCCTGCTCCCAGAGTCTTCGGTTATAGGAGCTTTCTATGAGCTTTTGGCGCTCGTAAACCTGGAAATAGGTAAGGTACCCCAGAAGGCTTAGAAAAAGCCCGCAGAAAAGCATGAACACAAGCCTTATGTTCCTTTTAAGCTTCGTCATCGTCTTCACCTTCCAAAGCCCTCTGCCACAATCCGTTCAGAATTCCAAGAGAAGTAAAGCTCATAACCATTGAACTTCCTCCGTAGCTCATGAAAGGCAGTGTCACTCCGGTTACCGGGATAAGCTTTATAACGCCCCCTATTATTGTAAAAATCTGCATGCCGAACATCACCGTATGGCCCAGCGCAAGCAAGACCAGAAAATTTTCATTCAGCCGGAGGGCTATCCTGATGCCCCTGTATACCAGAAGGAAGTACATAAGAATCACGGCGGCAGCTCCAAGAAAGCCGAATTCCTCCGCAAAAGCGGAAAAAATAAAGTCCGTGGCGACTGCAGGGATAAAGTCCGGCCGTCCCAAGCCAAGTCCGGTTCCGAAGTAGCCGCCTTCGGCTATGGAAAAAAGAGACTGCACTATCTGATAACCCCTCCCAGGTACATCGCGCCACGGGTTCAACCATGCTTCTATCCTTACTCTCACATGGTCGAAAAGATTGTAGCTTATGATTCCCCCGACCGCAGCAGAAAGAATCCCTCCCACCGCCAAATCCAGCCTGGAGGTAGCGGCAAAAATCACCGTCAGGGCAGTAAAGTAAAATAGCATTGCTCCACCCAGGTCTTTAGATAAAGCCAAAAGCCCTGTAACAGCAAGGATTCCCGCTCCCAGCCTATAGATAGAATTTACCTTGCCCTCTTTTAAGACACTCGCAAGGTAAAACACAAACGTAATTTTTGCAAGTTCGGAAGGCTGGAAAGTAAAACCATTAAATACCAACCAGTTTTTTGCTCCGCCCCTTTCCACTCCGAAAAAAAGGGGGAGTAAAAGCAGCGCTGCGGTTGCCGCCCAGAAATAAAACGGTGCAACATCAAGCCGGACGAAATATTTTGTAAGAATACTGCTCAAAATAAAAAATCCCACGCCTATTGCAAAAAAGGCGACCTGCCTTTTAAAAAGCTCCGGGTTTATCCGGCAAAGCATTATGAGTCCCAACTCCGCCAAAAAACCCGCAAGTATAAATAAAAATTTGTCCGAATTGGGGAAGATCCAGCCCGTGAAAAAATAACCGATGAATACTATCGTCAAAAAGGTTATGGCGCCGTAAAAAGGTACAAGTGATACTGGTTTTCTGTATATCGAAAGCAGCAAAAATGATAAAAAACCCATCAGGGCCATAGCGGCGAGTGCCTTGTTATAAATCGCTTCCTCTCTCGAGTCCACGGGCCTCCCTCCTTAAAAAGGTAAACTTCCTGCTGCCCATCGTTATGACATCATTTTCCCTCAAAGCTACCGCCCTTTTTATCCTCTTGCCGTTGATATAAGTGCCATTGGTGCTCTTTAAGTCTTGAATTATCATCTTCCTTCCCTTTTTGTAAATCATGGCGTGCTTGCTGGAAAGGTAGGGATCGTCGATCACAATATCAGAGTCTTTTGCCCTTCCTATTGTGGTTACGCTACGAACAGGAAATTCCCTGCCGTCCTCGCACTGAAGGTAGTAAACGGTTTCTTCCGACGAACGTCTTTCTTCATAAAGGTCAAGGACCATCAGCTTTAGAAAATTGTATAAAAAATAATATATCAGCCCAATCAATAAAAATTTCACAATTTGGGCCAAAATCTCATACACTAAAAACCACCTCTAGTATATTATAACACAATAGAAAAAAGCCAAACTTGAATGGATAAAAATAACATAAAAAAAGCGGCTTATACCGCATTTTCTACACCAAGGATTTTAAAGACGAGCCTGAAAGGCAAAGTATTAAAACCTGTAGGATTTAAAAATGGCTTGTAAAGTCTCGTCTTTACCAATGTGCCTATAAGCTTTTCCATTTTATCAAAGCCCAGTTTTTCCCATACCCGTGCCGCCATTGTTTCAACTTCAAGCCTGAATGAAAGCAGCTCTCGTAGATTTTTCTCGTAGTCCTTTCCGCCGGAAGATAGGCTTTTTGCGGCTTCAATGCCGCTGAGCATCGCCATATCTATGCCTCCGCCATGCAGGGGAGATGTAAGGCCCGCCGCATCCCCAACCAGTAGTATATTGTCGTATTTTAGCTGCGGTACCATCCTTACCGGGCATATACCCCCTAGTTCCTTTATTACGCGGTAACCGGAAAGCCCTTCCCTTTCCAGCACATGCCCTAGCAATTTCCACAGCATTACGGGCTCTTTGCCGAAACTGCCCACCCCTACATTGGCTGTTTTGTTATCCTTGGGGAATATCCAGTAGTAGCCGTAAAGTCCGGGAAGAAGTCCCACCTTTAAATTGTTTCCGATATGTGAGAAATTTCCTTCCATCACATACTGCACTGTTTTTCCGCAATTTTGCTTGTAAAATGGCGAAAACCCATAAATCCTCGAGGTTATCGGTGGTGCACCGCTTGCATCTATTATGTAATCGTATTCCCTTTGCAGGATTTTTAGGTCTTCCGGCAGAACAGGACTTTCTTCCTCAATAGCAACGCCTTTTTCAGCTGCAGTTCTCGCAAGGTCCCTCTGCCACTCTCTTCTGTCTATCATCCATAGGTTCAGGTCACTGACGTCGATTTCGTAGGTGTTAACCGCCCTTACGATGAGTTTTTCTACCTTGAACCTCACGCCAGCCGAAGGTTTCCCCAGCTTTTTCAGCACATCAAAAAACCCCTCGGCACACCGGATGTTTTCTCCTATCCTGCCTTTCTCCATGAGCCTTACCTCATGGCCCAATTCGGCAGCGGATATTGCTGCCGTAAGGCCGCCGGGCCCTCCTCCTATTACCAGAACCCTTGCCAACGCCATCCCACCTTTTTATAAAATGTAAATTTTTAAAAACTCACAGCCACCGGTCGATATCCTGTTTTTCTTCCAGGACGCCCTTAAAAAGGTCTCCCACTTTTTTCAGCCTTTCGGGCATATTTTTGATGGTGAACATGGAAGGATTTATGCCGCTTTCGAGTTCTTCCCAGGTGACCGGAGCGGAAACGGGTGCTCCCGCTATGGGCCTTGGACTGTAAGGTGCAATAAGCGTTTTTCCTTTTACGTTTTGAAGGTAATCCAGGTAAACTTTACCCTGGCGCTTTTTTACGCTTCTTTCAGTCGTAGCCTTATCGGGAAAAGTTTTTTCCAGAACCCTGCAGAAAAATTTGGCAAAGGCTCTAACCTGCCGGTAGGTATACCGCGGTTCTACCGGCACGTAAACCTGAATGCCGGTTGCTCCGGAAGTCTTCGGAAAACCTTTTAGTCCTTCCATCTCAAGCAGTTTCCGCAAACCGAGCGCCAGAAACCTTGCATCCTCAAAGCCGGTATTTTCCATCGGGTCCAGGTCGAAAACCACAAAATCGGGGTAGTCTATAGTCCCTATCCGGGAAAGCCAGGGATGTATTTCGAGACTCGCCTGGTTGGCTGCCCAAACGAGGCTTTTTAAATCATCTATGAGTACATAGCGGACTTCTTTTTTCTTCCCACCGGAAAAGCTTTCATCGCTGTAAGTCTTTAGCCATTCAGGAGCATAATCGGGCACGTTTTTTTGGTAAAAAGCCTTACCGTATATTCCATCCGGGTAGCGCGTAAAAACCACTGGGCGGTCTTTGAGGTGAGGCAGCACGTAGGGTGCTATCTGAACGTAATAGTTTATAAAATCCCCCTTTGTTATATTGTCTTCGGGCCACATCACTTTTGAAAGGTTTGTAAGCTCCAGTTTTTCGCCTTCCACTACGACCAAAGACACTTCCTGCACCTGCCCGATTATATTTTATATTTAGATTCTTTCCATTAATTCTCCTCCAACGTAAAAATATTTTTTAAAACGGGCAGAATATGTACGGTGATTTAAAATGATAAAACCAGGTATACCCTTTATTCCAATGGAGCCAATACTTCATCCGGAGGCCTTCGACGATGACAGCTACGGCTTCCAGGTCAAATGGGACGGCACGAGAATCATAGCGCACATTGACGGCACCGTGGAGCTTTTCAACCGGAAGATGAAAAAGCGCACCACTCAGTACCCCGAAATTGCGGCAAGACTTTCGGAACTCTTCAAGGGCAAAAGCGCCGTGTTAGATGGCGAGATGATAGCCCTTATAGGTGGAAAACCCGATTTCCAAAAACTTATGCAGCGGGACTGGGCAACTGATATCCGCACCATTCAATATCTTTCCTCCAAAATACCCGTTACCTACGTGGTCTTTGATATACTTTACCTTAAAGAAAGGTGCCTTACCGACCTTTCTTTTTCCAAGCGGTATGAGATATTAAGGTCCACTCTTTCGTCTTCCGACCCTGTGGTAGTAACCGATACCTTTCCCGGAAGGGGAACTGCACTATTCGAGGTCGTAAAATCAAAGGGCCTTGAAGGCATTGTCGCCAAAAAGCTGGACAGTACCTACGAAATCGGAAAAAAGAGCAACAAATGGCTTAAAATCAAAAACCGCCGCTTGATAACCGCACTGGTGTGCGGCTTTTTGGCCGAAGGAAAAAGGGTGCGGTCGCTCCTTCTCGGCCAGCTGGTGGAAGATGAGTTAATCTATATCGGAAGGGCTTCCAGCGGCCTTGACGAGGAGATGGGCAGGTTCCTTTACGATTATCTTTCCAGACTAGAAAGAAAAACCTGCCCCTTTACTAACCCACCACTATTGAAAAGAAGTGAAAAACCCGTCTGGGTCTTGCCTTCGATCACCGTAGAAGTAGAATTTTTGGATTATACAAATGAAGGGTATCTCAGACACCCCGTCATTAGAAAGTTTGAAAAAATATCGTAGGACTATGAGGCTGCCGTCTTTTTCTTCCTGCGGCCGGCAGTTTCTTTTTTCCCTTCTTTTTCCTGTTCTTCTTTTACCATTGCAAGGCTTGCCTTTAGAGCCTCCATGAGGTCCACCACTTTTTCTTCTCTGCCCTCAGGTATCCTTATCTCGTTGCCTTCGACTTTTGCCTTAATGATGTCAAGCAGTGCCTTTCTGTACTCATCGGTGTATTTTTCGGGTTTGAACTCGGCGGAAAGGGAATTGATAAGCTGCACCGCCATTTTAACTTCATTTTCGTGCAGCTTAATTCCTGGTGGAATGCTTATCTCATTGACATCTCTCACCTCATCGGGATAAAACATGGTCTCCATTACAAGGTAATTTTCACCGTAAGGCCTAAGGCACGCGAGGCTTTGCTTTGACCTTATCATGACTTTAGCTATGGCGATTTTCCCCGTTTTCTTAAGCGCTTCGAAAAGCAGAAGATATGCTTTTTGTCCTGTTTCTTCGGGACCAAGAAAGTAGGATCTGTCAAAATATACGGGGTCTATTTCGGCAAGGTCTACAAAATCCACGATATCAATCGTGCGCGTCGTCTCATCAGGGATAGACTCGAGATCTTTCTCCTCGATTATCACGAACTTTCCTTTCTCGTATTCGTAACCGCGGGCAATCTCATCATCCTCGACTTTTCGGTCACATGTAGGACATACCTTTTCATAGCGAATCGGAGTGCCGCACTTTTTGTGGATTTGCCTGAAGCTTACGCTCTTTCGCTCGGTGGCGGCGTACATCTTAACCGGCACGTTCACAAGGCCAAAGCTGATGGAACCTCTCCATAAAGCCCGCACCTTATCACCTCCTCTTATAATATCTCTCAATTAGAAGTTGATTATCCTGGTAATACTTCCAAGAATATATAGTAATATAGCGACTTTTTCGGGAAAAAATAAAAATGCCTGCCGGTGGCTAGCGAGGTACCGTATCTCAATGGGTATCGTTAGTTAGTCACCAGCGGGCTTTTTTATTGTTTTGTTTGTATGGTATAATTTTTAGTAGCTTTTATAGCCTTTTTTGGGCATCCCGGCGTGGGATAGCGGAATGCACGAGACAAGTCAGCAAAAAAATAGCGCCATTTGGCGTGTTACAAAGGGGACTGAATAATGAAGATAGTATTTTTTATAGACTTTGATGGCACCATCACCAAAAAGGATACCTGCGTCGCCATGACAGAAGCCTTTGCTAGAGGTAACTGGCAGGAACTGGAATATAAATGGCAAAAGGGAGAGCTTTCTACAGCAGAGTGCGCTCGGGAGACCTTTAAACTTTTCGATGTTACCGAGGAAGAACTCAGAAAATTCCTGATTGAAAATATAGCGATTGATGAGCATTTTATTTCCTTTATAGAATTTTGCCGCCAAAAAGGGCACGATATTTACATATTGAGCGACGGCTATGATTTTAACATTGAGACCGTCCTTGGAAAATACGGAATAAAAGGAATACCTTACTTTGCCAACAAGCTTTTGATTGAAGGCCGCACGTTCGACATCAAGTGCATACATTCTTCAAGTGCATGTTCCCGGTGTGGCACGTGCAAAGCAGAACTCATCGAAAAACTAAAACCCGAAAATAGCCTAGCAGTCTATGTGGGTGACAGCTACTCCGATATATGTGCATCAAAAAAAGCTGATATCATTTTTGCAAAAGGAGTTTTGCTTTCCCACTGCCGCAAAAATGGGATCCCTGCCATAGCCTACAATGACTTTTCTGATATAATAAATTGGGCTAATTCTCAATAACCTTCCACCTGTTGCACCTGTCGCCCCAGCGGGCAATTACCTTTCCTTCCATCCTTATATTCACCACCTCGCAGTGGTTGGGACATCCCTGGCATTCGAAACTATCAGCCGTGAACTCTATGTCGCTTGCCTGAAAGCCCCTGAATTTTGTCTTTTTTACCCCCGCTTCTTTGGCCAGCAAGGCGGCACCAATAGCCCCCATAACGTTGTAATATTTGGGGACGTATACCTCCATTCCAAGAGCTTCCTCGAAAGCCGCCTTCATCCCCACGTTTGCCGCTACCCCGCCCTGGAAGACAACCCGGGGCAGGATTTCCTTTCCTTTTCCGACATTGTTGAGGTAATTTCTCACGAGAGCCTGACATAAACCCCTTATTATGTCCTCTACCTTGTAGCCCAGCTGCTGCTTGTGGATCATATCGGATTCTGCAAAAACCGCACACCTTCCTGCAATTCGCACCGGATTTTTGGACCGGAGGGCGTAAGCGCCGAACTCTTCAATGGGTATCCCGAGTCTATTAGCCTGCTGGTCCAGAAAAGACCCCGTCCCAGCGGCACAAACAGTGTTCATGGCAAAATCGGTCACAACGCCATCCCGCAGGATTATTATTTTAGAATCCTGGCCTCCTATCTCTATTACCGTCTGCACGTCGGGAATTTCTTTTAAAGCCGCCACCGCATGGGCGGTTATCTCATTTTTCACCACGTCAGCACCCGCTATCACCGCAGCGAGCTGTCTTCCGCTGCCTGTTGTGCCTACGCCCCTGATATCCCATTTTCCGTTTTTTGATTGGAGCATCCTGAGTCCTTCCTGAACCGCCCTTATTGGCTGGCCTTGAGTGCGGATGTATATAGCCTCCTCTAACTTGCCGTTTTCATCGATAATAACAAGGTTTGTACTGACGGACCCAACGTCAATTCCCAAGTAATGTGCCATAAGCTACATCTCCTTTAACAATTTTGTGTTTTTTCCTTCTTTTCGCAGCTAACAGGTCGACGAAAGCCTCCACGCGGGTCCGGAGCCCCTCTTTCCCGGTCTGCTCGTCCAGGGTCACCGGCAGGAATCCTATGTCGTACTTGGCACAGACTTTGGGCAGTATGCTCTTTGCCACAATCTCGGGTATGCATGTAAAAGGCGAAAGCTGGATTACCCCATCAAAACCCCTTTTGGCAAAAAGTATGGCATTCCCCACCGATTCCCGCCCGTGGCCGCCGCACATTTCCTTGAAATAAGGAGCGGCAAGTTTTTTCACATCCCTTTCACCGGGCATCCTGAAAAGGTCCATAATAGCATTATAGAATGTGTAGGACGCCAAAAACATGGACCTCTCTGCATAGACACCAAGATCCCCAAGCATTTCTTCAATTTCTAGGTTAGCAGCAGGCTCTATTACTACGTATATTTCTCCGACGATGCCTATTTTTAAAGGGTCATAATCCTTTTTTTCTATCTTTTCAAAAAGAAGCTCTATCTCCCTTTCAATTTCCTCAAGGTCTTTGTAACTTTTCGCCTGAGCTATTAGCTCGGTGCACCTTTTATACACCCTTGTTGTTTCTCCCTTTTTGACTTCCAGCGGCCTCACCTTGTGGGAGAGCTTTTCCGCCTTATCCAGAAGCTGAAGTTCCTTCCACACGAACCTCCCTATTCTGTAATAGTCGGCAAAGGTAAGCCTGCGGTTTACTAGTTTTTTTATGCTGGATATAAGTTCCCTCAAATGCCTTCCCGGAGGTTCCAGGGTTATCATTTCGAAATCGTAGCCTAGGCTTTTTAATATCTTTTCGTGCAGTGTGGTATAAAGCCCTGCCCTGCAGGGTCCCACACCTCCTGTAGAAACAAGGGTGTCGGCGCCAGATTCTAGGGCTTCGATATACGTGCCCAAAACTATTTTGAAAGGAAGGCAGGCAAACTCCGGCGCATATTTCGTTCCTAAGCTCAGCGTTTCCTCCGTCGGGCGCTTTGGCAGCACCACCTCATTTCCGAAAGCGTTCATGAGCTTCTTAAAAGTTATGATAGCATTGCCCAGATAGGGGAAGGATACCTTTCTCATATTACCGCCTCTTTTCTCTTTCTTCTCCTCAGCATATCGACGAAGGCTTCAAGCCGCGTGTTGATGCCCTCCTGACCGGTGTGCTCGTCCAGGGTAATGGTCAAAAAGGGCATTTTCCTTTCTTTGGCTTCCAGCTCTATTACCTTATCCACTATAAAGTCAGGGCCGCATCCGAAAGCGGTTACGTGTATGATGCCGTCGACGCATCCCGTCTCCAGAAAATGAAAGGCCGTCCTCAGGACGCTGTTGCTGAAGGTCCAGAAAAGCATTTTTCTAAGCTTTCCAGCATACCTCTTCTTGATTTCTTCCGGCACCATCTCGGGAGTAACCACATAAGCCCCCATTCCGATCAACTTTTTAATGAGGTCAAGGCTGACGTATGAGTCATAGAGGAGATACGGGTATCCCACGACCCCCAGCTTGATATCAGAGCTTTTATCCTGGGACAAAATGCCAAGGGGTGGAATCCCCCCCTGAAGAAATTGCATTATATGGCTTTCAAAGCTTCTAAGAGCCTGCCGGTAAGCTTTCCAGGTCATAAAAAAATTTTTATTAAAACGCCTTGCCACTTCCAGGCATTTTAAAAAAAGCTGCCTTTTGCCTTTTATAATTTCTATTCTGACTTCCAGCATATTTGTAAGGTTATCTATAGAGCAGACCAGCATATCGGGAAGCCCCAAAAATTTCGGACAGAAGGTGGCTTCGCTGTTTACCCTTACAAGTCTCGGAACAAATATGTAATCCACCCTGCCCATAAGGTTTTTTACATGGCCGTGAAAGAGTTTCACCGGCACGCAAGCATCCGTTACGGCATCTTCCACGCCGGCGTCTATAACCTCCTTCGAAGTGGGATCGGAAACTACAACCTCCATACCCAGTTTTTCAAAGAAAGTGTTAATGAAGGGATAATACGCAAAGTACGCGAGGGCTCTTGGTATGCCGATTTTCAATCAAGGTCTCTCCTTTTTTAATTGTCAAATTAATATATAATTCAACACATACTATAAAATTCCTCCCGCAATTTTGAGCTTCCAATAAAAGAGCCCGCATCAATAAGATGCAGGCTCCTTTTTTTACCTTGCTATACCGTGTTTTTTCGCCTCCTTGGCAAAGGTGCTTTCCACAATCCATACTGTCCTTGGTGTCCTGAAAGCAGCACCTTCAGCTGTCACCGCAAGATTAGCCTTTCCGTTTTCAAGATACAGCACCGGCGAGCCAAAAGTGTTTTTATCTAAAGGCCAGAAGATTCCTTCCCTTTTGAGATTTTGCTTTCTAATTCCGCGATATTCCGGAACTTTCCTGGATATAGCATCCAGCACGTCCTCCGCCGATTTAAAGTCGAATCTATATCCTACTTTCCGGGCAAGATCCGCAATCACCTGCCAGTTTTCGAGGGGCAAGAGGGATGGAATTGCCCTTTCAAACCACTGGACCCTGCGCTCGGTGCTGGTGTAAGAACCTCGAGACTCGGAGAACGCTGCAAGGGGTAGGACCACATCGGCAAGACGTGCGGTGTCGGTGAGGAAAAGATCCTGCACCGCCAAAAATTCCAGTTTGTTCAAGATTTCAGCCATGGTGGGATCGGCACCTACCGGATCTTCTCCAAAGATGAATGCTCCCTTTATTTGTCCCTCTTTGATCAATTTCACGATTTCTTCCGCGTCGGATGTTACTCCCATGTCTATAAGGCCCTGGGCGTTGTTTTTGCCCCTTAACATAATGATACCGCATCTTGGCTTTCCTATGTGGCCGGAGATTACGGCAATGGAGGCTATCAGCCTTTCGGCGTCCTTCGTCAGCCTTTCGTGGTCGAAAACCACCATGGCATTTTTGGCCTTGCCGTAAAGGCACGCGATTTCCCGGATTTCATCGGGAACGGCCACATCGGAAAGCGAATCCTTCATTTGCTCGAAACCTTCAGCCTTTGACGCCCCAGAGGTAAAGCCTTCCTCAATGAGCGCCTTGAGCAAGGCCTTCAGGAAATCCACGCTGTTTTCCGGCCTTACCACTTTAAAGGCTTCTTCATCCAGAACAGAAGGTTCGGGATTTATAATGACCAGTTTGGCTCCTCTTTTCAAAGCCTCACGGATCTTCAATCCTGCTACAGTATAGTCCTCCATCACACGGCACCCAACAAGCAGCACTACATCCGTGGAAGACAGCTCATCCAGCGAATTGGTGGAGGCATCAATACCCAAAACATCTTTGAGGCCGCTTGTGGTATTACCGAAGGATGCCACGTGGGGTGTTCCCAAAGCCCTGGCAAACTCGCAAGCCATGAAAATCTCTTCGTTGGTAAGCCCTGGCGATACAAACACCGCAAGGCTTTCTTTGCCGTATAACGCACTTATACCCCTTGCTTTTCTTGCAGCATAAAGCAGCGCTTCTTCAAAGGTGGCTTCCTCTAGTTTGCCGTCCTTCCTCAGCAAGGGACCTGCCAGCCTTTGTCTCATGGAAAGGGCACCAAAGCCGAACCGTCCTTTCACGCAAAGATGTCCACCGTCTACCGGGCTTTCTTTATCCGGCAGCGCCCTTAAAATCATTTCTCCTCTCGTCTCTAGCTGCAGGTTGCAGCCTATGCCGCAGAAGGAGCATACCGCATGTTTTCTCTCGGTTCTAACCGGCACCGGCTTTGCCACCGGCGGTTTTTCCTGCAGCGCACCGGTGGGGCAGACCGCCACGCACTGGCCGCAGGATATGCAGTTTGTGTCTTTCAGGGGAAGTTCAAATTCGGGTTTTACAACCGTAGCAAAGCCCCTCTTCACAAGCCCCAATGCGGTAATGCCCATGACTTCGTCGCACACCCTCACGCACAGGCCGCAAAGTATACACTTTTGAGGATCCCGCACTATGAAGGGGTGATCATCGTTATAGTCGTAACGGTTTACTTCTCCTTTAAGCCTTCCCGGATTTACACCGTATTCATTGGCGTACTTTATGAGCTTGCACTCAAAGTAGTCCTTGCAGCCGCATTCCAAGCATCGCATCGCTTCTTTTCTTGCCTCTTCTTCGCTGTATCCCAGCACAATTTCCCGGAAGTTTGTTTTTCTTTCCTCGGGGTCAAGATGGGGCATCGGGACCCTTTCAATCTTTTCCCTTTCGGCAAAGTCCTCTTCGGTCAGGTCATCGCGCCTTACAAGATATGGTTCCTGGTAGGGAACCAGGCTGCCATCGAGGTAACTTGCTATGACCTCAGCCGCTTTTTTTCCGTCAGCCACGGCTTCAATCGCGATTCCCGGCCCTTCGTTGATGGCATCGCCACCTGCAAAAACTCCAGGTATATTTGTGGCAAAGGTATTTTCCCCTGCCGATATCGTCCCCTTCCTGGTAAGCTGGATTCCATCGAGGCCCGCTGCATCAACTTCCTGCCCTATGGCGGCGATGACAGTATCCACCTCTAGAACCATCTCCTCGCCTGGAATGGGCTCCGGCTTTCTCCTGCCTGAAGCATCGGGTTCTCCCAGCCTCATTTTCTGAAGCCTAATCGCCGCAACCCGGCCGTTTCTTTCGATGATCTCAAGTGGTGCCACAAGAAAGATGAATTTTACGCCTTCTTCCTCGGCTTCCCTTATTTCGACCTCATTGGCGGGCATCTCATTTCTCGTCCGCCGGTATAGAACGTAAACTTCTTCAGCTCCTAAGCGAACCGCCGTGCGGCAGGCGTCCATAGCGGTGTTTCCTCCACCAACCACCGCCACTTTCCGACCTATATCAACCTGCTCGCCCTTGGCTACGGCCCTTAAAAAGTCAATACCGCCCATAACGCCCTGATGTTCCTCGCCCGGACAGCGGAGTTTGGAACTCTTCCAGGCACCGATGGCTAAAAACACCGCATCAAATTTGGTCCTGAGATAGTCAAGACTCACATCTCTTCCTATTCTGCAGCTCGTTACAAACTCCACGCCCATTTTCTTTATGAGGTCAATTTCCCTGTCCAAAACTTCCTTGGGCAAGCGGTACTGCGGAATGCCGTATCTTAGCATCCCGCCGGGTTTTTCCATGGCTTCGTATACCACAACCTTATGGCCTTCCCTGGCAAGGAAATACGCAGCGCTCAAACCGGCAGGGCCGCTGCCGACGATCGCCACGGACTTTCCTGTGGGTGGCTTTATTTCAGGTATATAGGGATATTCCGACGCAAGGTCCAAATCTCCCACGAAGCTTTTTAGCCACGCTATCGCAATGGGCTGTTCCACCAGATTCCTCCTGCACGCATCCTCGCAGGGGTGCGGGCATACCCTTCCTATGCTGGCAGGGAGCGGCAAGTTTTCTTTTATGAGCTTTACTGCTTCCCGGTACTTGCCGTTGGCTATTAAACCCACATACCCCTGGCAGTCGGTATTTGCGGGACAAGCCTCGCGGCATGGCGGCCGGCAGTCACCGATATGGTTTGACAGCAAAAGCTCCAATACCATTTTTCTCGATGCCCGAACCCGTTTAGTATCGGTGTAGACTACCATGCCTTCGCTGATTTCGGTGGCGCAAGCTCGTAGCAGCTTTGGAGCACCCTGAACCTCCACAAGGCAAAGCCCGCAGGAACCGTAAATCTTTACCCTCTCGTCATAACACAGGGTGGGGATATCTATCCCGTTTTGTCTTGCAACTTCTAAGATGGTTTGCCCCTTAAAACCCCTCACTTCGCGCCCGTTTATATTCAGCCTTATTTCCTCCATGTTTTCCCCTCCCTCACTTTTCATTCTACTTATTCTACCACAACCGCTCCGAAGCGGCAGACTTCCAGGCAGGTGCCGCATTTGGTGCAGTTTTCCGAGATTATCTCGTAAGGCTGACCTTTTGAGCCCTTAATGGTACCCACCGGGCACTTTCGGGCGCACAGTCCGCAGCTCTTGCACTTTTCAGGATCTATTCTGTAGGATATCAGCGCTTTACACTGCTTTGCCGGACATTTCTTGTCCTTTATATGGGCTTCGTATTCGTGCCGGAAGTATTTCAGCGTGGTAAGCACCGGGTTTGGCGCCGTCTGGCCCAGTCCACACAGCGACCCTTCTTTCACGTTCATGGCAATTTCCTCTAACAGCTCAATGTCCGACTCTTCCCCTTGCCCTTGGCAGATTCTTTCCAGAATTTCCAGCATCCTCTTTGTACCGATGCGGCAGTGAGTGCATTTACCGCAGGACTCCTTTTGGGTGAAATCCAGGAAGAACCTCGCCATATCCACCATGCAGGTGGTCTCATCCATGACTATCATGCCGCCCGAACCCATAATGGCACCGGTCTTAACTATCGACTCGTAGTCCACCGGAGTATCCAAAAGCGACTCGGGTATGCATCCTCCGGAGGGCCCTCCCAGCTGGACTGCTTTTACCTTCCTGTTGCCTTTTATTCCACCACCTATATTGAAGATGACTTCCCGAAGCGGGATGCCCATGGGGACTTCCACAAGGCCTCCCCTTTGAACCTTGCCGGCCAGGGCAAAAACCTTGGTTCCCTTACTCTTTTCCGTGCCAATGGCGGCAAAAGCTTTTCCACCATTTTTTATGATCCACGGCACATTAGCAAAGGTCTCTACGTTATTGATGTTCGTGGGTTTACCCATAAAGCCTCTTTGGGCCGGGAAGGGAGGCTTTAGCCTGGGCATACCCCTTTCGCCTTCTAGGGAAGCGATGAGTGCGGTCTCCTCTCCGCAGACGAAGGCCCCTGCCCCGGCTTTTATAGTTATGTCGAAGGAAAAGTCCGTGCCCATAATATTTTTGCCCAAAAAGCCCCTTTGGCGGGCCTGTTCGATGGCTATTTCCAGCCTTTTAATTGCTAAGGGATATTCTGCCCGAACATAAATGTAACCACGCTCTGCACCAATGGCATAGGCAGCAATAGCCATGCCTTCCAGCACCGAGTGGGGATCTCCTTCCAGTACACTCCTATCCATGAAGGCTCCCGGGTCCCCTTCGTCGGCATTGCAAACCACGTATTTGGGAGCCCCGGGTGCAATCCTTGTCGCATTCCACTTAAACCAGGTGGGAAAGCCAGCTCCGCCCCTTCCTCTCAGGCCGGAAATCTTAATTTCTTCTATTACCCTTTCCGGAGTCATCTCTTTTATTGCTTTTTCAAGGGCTTTATAACCACCACTTTCGATATACTCGTCTATGGATTCGGGGTCGATTATCCCGCAGTTTCTGAGGGCAATTCGCTTTTGTCCTTCAATATAAGACCTGTCCTCCTCAGAAAGGACGTATTCGCTTACCACATTCCCCTTTTCGATGTGATTTTCGAAAATTTCTTTTACTATTTCCGGCGTCACCTTCACGTAAGTGGTCTTGTTACCTCCGTCATCAATTACTTCTACTATAGGCTCAAGATAGCACATTCCTATGCATCCCGCTTTTTTCACATCCACGTGAATTCCTCTGTTTTCAACCTCACTTTTAATGGCTTCCAGTACCTTGTTTCCCCCTGCCGCTATTCCGCAGCTTCCAAGGCCAACGACGACCTTCATTCTTACACCTCCCCTTTTGCCGTCTCTTTCCTCAATATCTCCCTTATGACGTTACGGGCTTTATCGGGGGTGAGTTTGCCGTAGGCTTCCCCGTCTATCATCATCACAGGAGCAAGGCTGCAGCATCCAAGGCAAGCCACGTTTTGAAGGGTGAAAAGTCCGTCGGGGGTAGTCTCTCCCTCACTAATTTTCAATTCATCGCAGAGGGCGCTGGTAATAAGCTCTGCCCCGTTTACGTGGCAGGCAGTTCCGTGGCAGACCATAATCAAGTGCTTGCCGATAGGCTTTAACCGGAACTGTGCGTAGAAGGTGGCAACACCAAACACTTTCGCAGGTTTTACACCGATTTCCCGGGCTATATGGTAAAGAGCTTTTCTCGGAAGGTAACCATAGATATCTTGAGCTTTCTGCAGCACCGTGATCAAGCTGCTCGGATTTCCGCGGTATTCTTTTAATACTTGCTCCAAAGCCTCAAGGTCAACCTCTTCGTCGGGAAATTTTTGTTCCAGTCCGTGTCCCTTACTAGTACAACATGACATCTTTATTTCCCTCCTTTGGAATTGCAACACAATGCTTAATATATAAAAAAGTATGCTACTATTATACTCTTTTTATTTTTTAAAATAAAGCCTTTTGAAGTTTTTCAGATGTGCCTAGATGAGCCCTGTAGCTTTTGGTCGGTGTCTCTTTTACCGATGAGAGCGATTACTTCCAAAATCATCAACTCCTGCCCTTAAAGATACCCTCACAATTAAATACTACCACAACAGCACAAGATTAGAAAGAGACTAATTGTTAAATTTTTATCAAATGGTATAAAAAACCCCTCGGCTCGCTCTGCCGAGGGTGTTTCTAAAATTATTGTGCAATTGCCTGCCAAAAGGTAGTGGTAGTATAACCGAGTCTCCAAATTGCTATACCCTTTATTCCCTTTCTTACCGCCATATCCCACTTGGCATCCACCGACTCTTTGCTTTCCATCCATATTTGATAGGTCTTGCCCTTTTCATCGGTAAAGCTTCCGTAAGCCATGAGCGTGGTTTTATCCAGGTTCATTTTAAGCCCGTATTTACTTTTAAGCTCATTCAAGAAAAGTATTTTGCTGTAGGTCATACCGTTTTTCTCTTCCAGAACGGTGTACCTTTCATTTCCCGACCAGGCATAACCGTAGTAACCTATACCTAAAACTACCTTCCAGGGAGGGAGCTTTTTCAGTGCATAATCAACAATTTCTTCCACCCAATCTATCCCGGCCTGCGGGCCCGGGGTGCCGGGGCTCCTGTCGTAAGCCATCAGAACGACAAAATCGCTATATTTTCCGAGAAACTCATAGTCGTATGCCGGCCACCAATCCTGCTTTTGGGTCTTGGCTGGGAGGGAAATGCTCAAGGTTCTGTTTTTTGATTTCAAAACGCTGTAAAGCTGCTGGATAAAAGCGTTAAAGTTCTCTTTGTCTTCCGGCCTGAGATATTCGAAGTCAATGTTGACTCCATCGTAATTTTCCTTTTCGACTTCTGCCATTATCTGGCTCACTAGGGCAGTCCTCTTTTCGGGAGTAGCGAGGGCCTTCTGGAGCCTTGTACGGTCATTTTCAAAGATAAGAGCATAAACTTTGACCCCTTTTTGTTTTGCAATTTGAAGGACGGATTTATACTCTTCAGGCTTCATAATCCACCGGGAATTGTCATAATCTGTAAGGTTGGAGTTCTGGTCAAGGGTATACCATTTGGCAGCAATAGAAGATAGCTTGTCCACATTTTTCAAAAAATCATCGTAGGACTGGGAGTAGTAATACCCGAGTATGTATCTTGTTTTTAAATATACCGCCTTCTGCATGTCGTCCCAATGTACTACCGCTCCAAAAGTTTCGCCTACAAATCTGACAGGCACAAGAGTCCGTCCCTGAATTATCATAGGAGGCACATCTAACTTAACAGGCTTTCCATTGACATATGCGTTAACATCGCCTATTTTGAGGACTACCTTTATGCTTTCTTTCTCTGCGGTGACCGTCCTTGTTTTTTCGTCCCAATAAACATCAGCACCAAATTTTTCACTCAAGTGCCTGATGGGAACAAGCACGCGGTTATTTTTTATCCTGGGCGAAACATCAAACTTTAATTCCTGACCTTCGAAAAAAACCCTGATATGCATTACTGCATCAGCGATAAAGGGAAAAACTACAGTAAACAAGATGGCGGCGATCATTACCAGTATCGTGTTTTTTCTTATCAATTATATAGACCCCCTTTACTTAATATCACCATCCTGTCCAAACCATTAATTAGACCTCTTTTTTATGATATCAGAATATATAATCCCAGGTCTACAATGTTACAAAAATGTAATAATCATCTCGCTTGCGGCATAATATTCCATATTGACAATATTTATAACCCCCTGCTATAATAACACCTAAATAAAAAGAAAATATTTCCAAAAACCTCTTATCAAGAGCGGCGGAGGGACTGGCCCAATGAAGCCCGGCAACCTGCGTCTTTGAAGCAAAAAGACGCAAAGGTGCCAATTCCTGCAAAACGCTCAGCGTTTTGAGAGATAAGAGGAAGGTAGTCAAAAACCCTCTTCTTATCGAAGAGGGTTTTTTTTATAAAAAAATCAAGGAGGGATTTCTTATGACAGGTTTCAGATTCGACACCCTCGCAGTCCACGCCGGCCAGGAGCCGGACCCAACCACCGGTTCGATGGCTGTGCCTATCTATCAGACCACCTCGTTCGTGTTTAAGAGCACCGAACATGCAGCCAATTTATTTGCCCTGAAAGAAGAAGGAAACATATATACCCGCATAATGAACCCGACACAAGACGTACTGGAAAAGCGGATGGCTGCCCTCGAAGGGGGAGTAGGTGCGCTGGCCCTTGCCTCCGGCCAGGCTGCTATAGCTTATGCCATAATGAATATAGCGAAGGCCGGCGATGAAATAGTTTCCTCGAGCAATTTATACGGCGGGACCTATAACCTGTTCGCATCTACATTAAAGCGCCTGGGTATAGAAGTAAAATTTGTAGACCCCAAAGACCCAAAAAATTTTAAAAAAGCCATAAGCTCCCGAACCAAAGCCCTTTACGGCGAAATTATCGGCAACCCCAAGATAGACATTCTGGATGTTGAAGAGGTCGCAAAAATAGCCCATGAAGCGGGCATTCCCCTAATCGTGGACAATACTTTTGCCACACCTTACCTCTGCAGGCCCTTCGAGTTTGGAGCTGACATTGTAGTCCATTCCGCTACAAAATTCATCGGAGGGCACGGCACTACCATGGGAGGAATAATAGTAGATTCGGGTAACTTCGACTGGACCAACGGCAATTTCCCCGAGTTTACCAAACCGGACCCCACCTACCACGGCGTGTCGTATACAGAAACTTTCGGAAAAGCTGCCTATATAGCCAAAGCGCGGACCATGCTCCTCAGGGATATGGGAGCTTGCATCAGCCCCTTTAACGCTTTCCTATTGCTGCAGGGGTTAGAGACCCTACACGTAAGGATGCAGCGTCATGTGGAGAACGCACAAAAAGCAGCGGAATTTCTCAAAAACCACCCGAAAGTAGCCTGGGTCAATTATCCGGGACTGCCCGACTCTCCTTATTATGCCCTTGCTAAAAAATATATGCCGAAAGGGCCGGGAGCCATATTCACCTTTGGGGTAAAAGGCGGTCCAGAAGCCTGCAAAAAATTTATAGAAAGCGTAAGGCTCTTTTCTCACCTTGCCAACGTGGGCGACGCCAAATCGCTGATCATACACCCGGCCAGCACCACTCATCATCAGCTGAGTCCCGAAGAGCAGCTAGCTGCCGGAGTAACCCCCGATATGATAAGGGTCTCCATCGGCATTGAGGATATAGAAGACATACTGGAAGACCTGGAAAGAGGGCTTGACGCTATCTAATTTTTCCGAAGTTTACACCAGCCGGGACCCAAAACCCGGCTGGTAGGATCCGATGATCGGTCCCGGTTTGTGCGGGAGTTTATCGGAGGTGGAAATAATGAAAATAAGAAAAGCAATTCTATCCGATGCCAAAGGAATTGCCAAAGTCCAAGTGGATAGCTGGCGGACGACGTATCATGGGATTTTGCCCGAAGATTTTTTGAACAGCCTGTCCTATGAACAGCAGGAACAAAAATGGCTGAGGATTATTCCACAGTACCATGTTTTTGTGGCCGAGAATCCGGAAGGGGAAATTATCGGTTTTGCATCCGGAGGAAAAAATAGATTTGAAGAATACGGCAATTATCCCGGCGAACTTTATGCCATTTATATTTTAAAAGATTATCAGCGGGTGGGAATCGGCAAATTGCTGGTGAAGGCAATCGCCGATGAACTGGTCAGGCAAAGTATGAACAGTATGATCGTGCTTGTACTGGAAGAAAACCCTTCCCGCTACTTCTATGAAGCCCTCGGCGCCAAGCTGATTGCACGCCGGGAAGATACAATCGGCGGAAAAAAGCTAACTGAACTGGTGTACGGCTGGGATGATATACGAAATCTAAAAGTCTGAAACATTTTTAGGGATAGTTTTACAAAAGCATCAGCAACTCCGGCGCGTTCCACCACTTCGTAAAAGAGTCCCGTAACCGGTGGTAAACAGCGCCTGAAAACCTGTTTTCTCAATAATTTTTGCAGACAGAGCATCCGGTACTCCGGGCATAATTATGATATCGGGCCCATTTAGTAATTCTACAAAACGTTTTCTCATGCACGCAGCTTCATTCATTTTGCAACCCCTCTCAATGAACATAATTTTTTTCTTTAGCACGGATCTCGCTCAACCCAACTATTTCATTAAATTCTTCAAAACTGATAATTCTGTTAATTGCACCACATCGCGGGCGGCTATCAGTCTGGCTACGGTGGTGCCCTCGCAGTCCAGAGCCAAGTTAGAGGTTCTGCGACTGGGTATCGAGGGGTTGTTTTATACACCCCCGTATGATATAATTAAATGTGTAAAGTCGCCCCAGGTGGAGGGCGGCCTAAAAATCAATAATATACTTTCAACGTGCGCCTATAGCTCAGGGGATAGAGCACCGGCCTCCGGAGCCGGGTTTGCGGGGGTTCGAATCCTCCTAGGCGCACCATAATATTTTAAGGGCTTTCAGCGATTGGCCTCCTCACAGGAGTTTGGTACTTCTGTAAGGAGGTTTTATTTATGCGTAATCAATAACTTGTTTCATGATGGCAAAAAATGTGAGAAGAACGATCGGTGCCAGAGTTGGGTAACCTCATACACATCCGTAATTTTTAAAAAGGAAATTTTGCCAATTTGCCGAAATATTTAATAAAGGGGGTGAAGTTTGTGTCAAAGTTAAAAACATGGGTGCTCATCCTGGTATTATTGGTGATATTGCCGTCTTTTGCATTCGCAGAATCCGTTTTTGTAGTTGGTGATTCAAGGTACATGTCTGACGGCAACATTTACACGATGGATGTAGCACCTTACATAAAGAACGGTAGGGTCTTTGTACCGGTGAGGTATTTATCTATTGCCTGCGGTGTTCCTCCTTCGGCCATAACCTACAACAACGGCGTTATCACGATTTTGGCTCCGGGGAATAAGGTTATTCAGCTCACTATCGGTTCCAATCAGCTGAAGGTGAACGGTACGATTACCGTTATGGACGCGGCGCCTGAAATAGTGAACGGACGCACCTTTCTTCCCGCCCGCTGGGTAGCTGAAGCTCTTGGGTATAAAGTATCGTGGAACGAACTCACACGGTCGGTAATAATCGCTAAAAAGGAATACTCCACTAGTGAGGTTGTATCTATTGTACAGCCGGCTGTGGTCTACATCGAAACGCAGAGAAGTGCAGGCACAGGATTTTTTACTTCGCCTGATGGGGAAATCCTCACAAATTCCCATGTGGTAGCAGGAGCCAGTTTTATCAGAGTAACAACCTTTGATGGGCGGACATACAACGCCAGGGTGGAAAAGGCTATCCCATACCTTGATTTAGCCATTTTGCGTGTGGATGGAACCGGCTTCCCTTTCCTTCCACTGAGTAGTTCGACACCCCAGTCAGGAGAAGAGATATTGGTGTTAGGGCATCCCCTCGGCGTGAAGAACACAGTTTCTAAAGGGATAATCAGCAACCCTTCAAAAAACATCAGTGAGATTTATCCCAACATGAAGACACTTAACATAAACATAATGCAAATAAGCGCGCCCATCTATCCTGGAAATAGCGGAGGACCTGTGGTAAACACATCCGGAGAAGCCGTAGGGGTTGTCTTCGCTAAGAGAAGCGGGACGGACACGATCGCCTTTGCCATCCCGATTGTTTACTACAATTTGGTTCAGAAATGGAACAATTTTGATTTGCGAACCGACTTCGATATGTTTGTGGCTACTTTAAACAATGAATGGTTGCCTTATGAAGAAGTTGCAACCTCTTTTATGATAAAGGCTACCGAGTATTTTCAAAGCGAACAGTTTTTCAGGGATATTAGCTCCCTTGATAACGCTATAAGTGCCTTGGAAGCATTAGAGAACGCCGTTAGTTCCTATGAGCCGGTTTTCCCCCAAGTGAAGGAACTAAAAAATGCCTATTTGCAGAGGACGAAGTGCCTTCGCGAAGCTTTAATTAGGCTTCAGAGCGCATCAATGCTCTTAAGGTCCTCTATCCCCAGCCTTACCTCCACATACAAGGTCCAGCGTTTACTTGATGAAGTCCAATACTATTTGGAACAGGAAAAATATTGGAGAGAGGTTTTTTTCAAACGATGGAGTGAACTAAGCTCCCAGCTCCGCAACTATTAAGGCTACCTAATGCTTCATCCGATGCGCTGGGATATTCCTTTCTATAATTCGTTCTTTAACTTTTTCTCTCCTTTGAAAGCCACCGCCCATATTATAAGTAATAAAGTTCCAATACTTATATGGCATTCGGCATATGAGTAAGAACCATAGCTGAAACCCTAAATTTCACGCTATGGTTCATCATTTTTTACGGTCGCATATAGTAGCGATTAACACTTAAAGTAATTAAAAAACAAAGTAAAGACATAACGAAAAAAAATTCTCCATTAACTCAATTTATTTGAATATAATTACAGGTAAGGACTTCTATTTAGAAATCCTTACCTATCAAAAATAGCTGGAGGGGTTATATGTGAGTTCTGCTAAGGAATTATTAAACTGGACTTTTGAGCAAAAGTGCAAAAAAGCTGTGCAAGCTTTAAAGAAAAATGGTTTTACCGCCGTATATTGCAAAACAAAAAACGAAGCTGTCGAGTACATAATTAATGAAGCAAAAGAGGCTTCCACAATAGGATTTGGCGGCTCTATGACAATTGCGGAATTAAAAATAGCCGATACTTTAAGGGAAATGGGCAAGGAACTGCTCAACCACAATGCTCCCGGCCTTTCTCCGGAAGAAAAGATAGCGATCAGGCGCCGGCAGCTTACGTGCGACCTTTTCTTGACCAGCACCAATGCTTTGACCCTAACCGGCTGTCTTGTTAATACCGATGGCACCGGAAACCGCGTAGCTTCCATGGTTTTCGGCCCCAAAAAGGTTATCGTCGTTGCCGGCCGCAACAAGCTGGTGGCCGACTTAGATGAAGCTTTCAAGCGAATAAAGACGTATGCCGCCCCAACCAATGCCAAGCGACTGCAGTACGCTACTCCATGCGCCAGCACTGGTTTTTGTGAGGACTGCAAATCTCCAAACCGCATCTGCCGCATAACCACAATAATAGAGCGAAAACCTACGCTCACCGATATCCATGTACTGGTGGTAAACGAGGACTTGGGATTTTAACGCATTATAAAATCTCTTTTATCACCCTCTCAATATTCCCATAGGCAATTTTTTGTATATCCTCATCGCTGTAGCCGCGTTTTACCAGGAGTTCTACAAAATCCGGGATTTTTGACGCATCTTCCAGACCTTTGGTTGCGGAAGTTTCTCCATCTAACAAAGCTGCGGCAGTGGTTCCCGCCAAAAAATCGCAAAAATCAAAACCAAAGCTCACATAATCAATACCCACAAGTTCAGCTATATAGTCTATATGTCTTGCTAATTTTTCCACGGAAGGGTTGACCTCATCGATGAAAGCCGGCCAGGCGTTTACTCCTATGACTCCGCCTCTCTCGGCTATGGCCTTTATCTGATCGTCCTTCAAGTTCCTGGCCACTTTACACAAATTGTATACGTTAGAATGGGACGCTATAAATGGCTTATTAGTGTTTTCATATATGTCCCAAAAGGTTTTTTCATTGGCGTGAGAAACATCTATAATCATGCCCAATTCTTCCATTTTACGGACGGCTTGGATACCAAGAGGCGTAAGTCCCCTATCTTTGTTCGGGCTTCCTACACCTGTTGCGAATTCGTTTTCCTCATTCCAGGTGAGCATCCCGTGCCTTATACCGAGCCTATAAAGCATACTTATAAGGCTTACATTGCCGCAAAGTCCGCTCATTCCTTCCATGCCCAGAATAACAGCAATCTTTCCTTGTGACCGTATTCTTGACATGTCTTTATATTCATAAACGACTTCCGCCAAATCCTTCATATTCTCTATTTCCTCGCTCATAGCACCAAGGACTTGCAGCATTCTATAAGTTGGTTCATTGGTATATGGAGGATCAATCCAGACAGCCAATATCATGCCGCTTACGTTTCCTTTTTTCAATCTTTCCAGGTGATATTTTCTAAAAACATCCTTTTCTCCTTCAAGTCTTTTTATTGTCACGTGAGTGAGTATATCAGAATGAGCATCAAAATACATAACAATTCCTCCTGCAGCACAAGTGGATGGGTCTTCCCCATCCACTTGTGCTTCTCCTAACTCACTCCCCGAAAATCCTTATGAGCCAGTTGCCCATAAAAAGGCCGAAATAGTTGCCAACCACATATCCCCATATACCACATAAAAGGGAGGGAATAATATGATCAGACCATCCTCTTGAAATGGCCATAGCCGCCGCTGTCGTCGGACCTCCAACAGTTGCGTTCGAAGCTAAGAGAGATTCTTCAAGGGAAATTTTGAGAAATTTGTTCACATAAAGGGAGAATATGAGGTTGAAAAACACCATTATCAAACAGAAAAGAAACAAAGCCGGGCTTTTCAGTATGATTTCTTTAATTGATGCAGGCACACCTATTACCACAAAGAAAATGTATATCAGGAATGTTCCGAGTTCTTGAGCTCCGTTAATATTCTCGAAAAAGTCGGAGAATATGGTAACGAGAGTCACAGTGATGGTAGTTATCAAGAAATACTGGTTGCTGACCATAATTTTGAGCATGTCAAAAAGAAAATTCCCTCCGGGCATAACTTCACCTAAAACGATGGAAAGTTTCTTGCTTATCGCTGCCACAGTAATGCCAATCGCCATGGCAGTGGCAATATCTTTTAAGGAAATTTCTTTTCTTCCCCAGTAGGCGGCCGCCTTTGTTTCAGCTTCGTTATTGTTCGTAACTACGCCGCTTTCTGGGTATAAGATTTTGAAATTCTTCTGGAAATACTTTAGCGTTGGGATATACATGTAGAGCAGGAAGAAGGCTGCCATGACAAGGTTGTCTGCCACTATGGTGGCGTTTACTAGGCTTTCCTGGGGCTTGAAGACGGCCGTCATGGCTACAAAGTTTACGCCGCCGCCTATGTAACTTGCTGTCATCATACCGGCGATCTTGCCGAGTTCCGGTATTACACCCCTCAAGAGCACTGTTGCTACAAAAGCACCTACGCATGTACCTACAGCAGCCGGCCAGAAAGCTATTATCATCCTGCCGCTTTCAGTCCAAATCTTCCTGATATTGGCCTTAAATAAAAGCAGGGGGATAGCTATTGGGACGACATAGCTCCATACAGCATCATAGACAGGACTTTCCGTGGGGATAATGTTTAAATTTGCAAGTATTAGTGCACCAAGGAGCGCTATTATTGCGCCGCTTATTTTCGCCGCCCAATCGTATTTCTGTTCCAGCCAGATACTTATAGCAGCCCACACAACAAGTATGGCCCATAAAGACCAGACATCGTCAGGTTTGATTAAAGTCATATTACCCCTCCCTAACAAGGTTTTAAAATTAAATTAATATTTTCTTCAATATATTAAAAACTCCTGCCTAACTTTTAGTAAAAATTTGAATTCCCAGCACAATTATCTGAGCATCAAGTCAAATAAAAAAAAGCGGATTCTCCCGCTTCCCATTCCAATTAACATTTATTTTACTAATACCAGCTCCTCCAGTATCCTCCGTAGCCGTAACGACTGGTGGACTTGTACATGTAGTAAGCAAACGCTATAATAAAGGGAGTAGCTAACTGTGTTAACGTGAAAAATCCTATGCCCCATTTTTCATTGACGTAATAGGCTAAAAAGAGAGGATTATCCCTCACAGTCTCTTCGATGAGGGCCCTGAGTATTTGATGCCACCATATAAAGGACCAGAATTGATACCCTGGGGGCAGGTTTTTGGTCTGCAGGTACAAGTACCTTATCAAAAGCACAAGACCTATACACGAACCGATAAGCTGCGCCGGCCATCTGCCAAAGGAAAATTCTGTCATACGGCCTAAAACTTCTTGATTGAAAATGTTGCCTATCCTCACTATTATATAACCAAAAGAAAGCCCCAGCACGGTTAAGTCAGCCACGATGTTAGGATTTACACCGTGCCTGCGGCAATAAGGCCACCCTGCGAGAAACCCACCTAAAAGAGCGCCGTGCCAGGAAAGCCCACCTTCCCAAATCTTAATTACCTGAACGGGATCCTTTAAGAACCATTCGGGATAGTTTGTAAGCACGAACATTAGGCGCGCCCCAACGATTCCTGATATTATAACGATCATTGCAAGGTTGAGCAAGAAATCCTCATCGAGGCGCAGCTTCCTGCCTTTAGTGTAAAGGTAATATGCACCTACCAAAAAAGATATCGCCATGAATATTCCATACCAGTGAACAGCAATAGGACCTATTTTAAAAGCATGCGGACTTATTTCTTCGATAAGCATAACGTATATGTTTCCTCCTTTTTTAGTTTCCTGCAGCAGCGCAGGTTTTATTTTTATTTTATCACCAAAGCCGTGCCTTGTATATAGGTTTGAGAAAACGCAAATCCTAATGTTAGAACAATGAGAAAGGGGCTTTCATATGGACTTTAGGCGCGCGCATGAAATTATGAATTCACCCGATACTTATGAAGTCTTTTATAAGGGAAAGCTAGTATGGATTAAAGGGCTAAATCCTGATGACAATACCGCCGAAGTGGAAATCCTAAGCGACAGAACTATAACTCGCGTTCCTTTAGATGACTTAGTTGAAGGCGACGTTTTGGATTAAATAAAAAAGAAAGCCGACCTTGCTGGTCGGCTTTTTTCATTCAGCTTACAGCAATCTCAGCCATTTTAAATATTTTTTCTATCCTTTCTTTTTCGGTCAGAACCCTGTTTTCCTCGGGATCATAAGCGTAAAGAGCTCCGTTTATTAATCTTGTAACCAATTTACCGCAGGCCGCGGGATTGCCTTTAAGATGCGGCGCATCCAGGATGCCGAGTTCTATAGCTTTTGCAATGGTATCTGCATCGGCCCACGGGTCCTCCACATCGGGGTTAAGCTGCTTTATGGCTTCCAGCGTTACCATTGCTTCTTCTATGAGCTCTTTTTTACGCTGTTGCACTACCGGGTCATTTACCATATCAGGAAGACCGAGAAAAGCGTTCCTTATAACACCGCGCACTATCTTGCAGCTTTCGATAATATCCTCAGCGGTAGCTGCGTGATGGGCTTCACAGAAACCTACTACATGGTAGATGTGCGGTTTTATTGCCATAGCAAGGTATGCCGACGATGCCAACTGACCCTTTGCCTGGGAAAGATCACCTGGAAAACTTGCAAGGCCCGCCCTTGCCTGCCGGTAAACTTTGAAGTTTTCATCCTGTAGCGATTCTATCAGCTCTATTTTTGCCAGCATTTTAGCAAGATCCATTCTCGGTGAAAGCGACGGTGGAACGTTGAACATATACTGCGCGATATAATGTTTCACGCCCATTTTCTTGGCATTGTACGCCGCCAAGAACGCGGTAACAACGCCGATGGTATCGTGGGCATCCCTGAGGCTCCAGTGGTGGGATTCATTCACTTCCACCGGGATACCCCTTTCGCCGTGCCATTTCATCACCTGCTGGTTCTCCCTTATGGCCTCCCGCAAAGGCCTTGGGCCTCTTTTGTCCAGCACGCTGTACCAACAAAGCGGCACGGCACACCAGGCATTTTTTATAGTTTCCTGCAAAAGTTCGGCGAACTCTATGAGGTGAGTGGTTCCGCTGTAGCATCTAAGCAGTGGGTAATTTCCGCGGCGAGATGCATTGTACATTGCCACGAAGTCTTCCTTTTTGCGGACCGGAACACCTCCCGCTCCATCGAGCCTCCGGTCCATTTTGTGCTGCTCGAAAAAGTACTCCTGGGCATTCTGGTCGGGGGCAATGGAAATTACATCCAGTACCTTTGCCTCTGCTACTTTTTCTATGGCTCTTATCGTATCCTCAAGAGAAGGTAAACCCAAGTGATGTCTTAAAATCGGATACGGGTACTTGGATTCGATGCGCGATATGAGGTCCTGCGGGTAATTCTCTTCGGCTGAAGAAGACCTATACCCTTTAAGGAATCCGATCACCTCGTCTATGTCCTCTAAGCCGTTAAAAACCTTGGTGAAGATGCCACTTTCCTCCGCAACCTTGGCAGTGGGTTCGTTGCCTCCGAAAATCCATTTGATTTCCCTGTCAAGGCCGTAAGCTTCAATTTTCTCCTTCAATTCTTTCAATACTTCCCTCAAAGGCTCTGGAGTGAGCCGGTAACTCACGCCTACATAGTCGGGTTTCTTTGCCCTCACCGCAGCTATCAATTCATCTATTTTCATAGCTGCGCCTAAAAACTCCACTTCATATCCTTCTTTTTCGGCAAGCGAAAGAAAGTTCATGACTCCCGCTACATGGACGCAATTTCCGATGGTTGCTCCAAGAATTTTGGCCATTACGCAACCACCTCCTCTTCGTCTTGTTTTGTATCGATATAACCGTTCCGGACAAATTCGAGAATCTGTACAGGGGTAAGGCCAGCAAGCCCAAGTTTATCTACGGTTCTGCCTACTTCCCAGAAGTTCACTCCTGTCATCATGTTGGCCAGACGTATTATGGTATCTATTGCCGGTGTTTCAAGGCCTATATTCTTGGCAAGAGATGAAATGGGAACTAAGCTAAAGGGCACATCTTCGTAAATATACCGGGTCTTCAGGTCCTTTGGTGCCGTAAGGCCTTTGTACCCAGGGTTATTCTGTATGGCTTCATAAATGGAACTGCCGCGGGCACCATAGGAATCCTCAAGCCACTGCATGGCTGATACCGTCTTCACGCCAAGGACTCTTGCGACCTTCATCCTTTCGGCATCGAGTTTTTCCAGCATTTGACCTATGCTGGGAGTTATACCCTCCAGGTAATACTCGAAGGTCTGCCCTCTTTCTATATGTCCGCTGTTCAGTAGGGTGGGGGCAGGGTGGAATATAGCACCGAAGTTGTTGAGGCTGGTCTCCATGACGTCTCTTGCGGGTTTGAATTGGGGATATGCAGCCGACAAAAGCCATACAACAAATTCCGTTCTATCCGCCGGAATCGCTGCAAGTTTGACCTCGTTTTTTACGCTAAATATCCTCGCACTATTGGGTCCTGTGGCTCTACAGGCGTAAATGAAAGTTTGAGTTTCGGCAACAATAACGTTTTTCTTGCATCCCGACTGACGCAGTGTTTGATAGACTTCCAGCGCTCCGCATGTGCGGCCCGGATTCAATACGATAATCTGACCATCCTCAAGATAGGGCGCCATCTGCTCCGCTAGTTCCCTGTGAGCAGTGGCAGGAGTGGTTATCATAATGATATCCGATCCTTTTATAGCTTCATTTATATTATTAGTACCAGCAGAAAGCTGACCTTCTCCTTCCACGGCACCACTTAAAAGTATTTTGGGCTCTTTAATTAATGTCTCTATCTTTTCTAGGGACCTGTTGTAAAGTGTGACCACAAAACCCATTAGCCCTAAATACCCCGCCATAGCAAGACCGCCGTTACCAGCGCCTATCACCGCGTAACGTACATCCTCTGGCCTTTTCATCATAGATATCCCCCCTTCTTTTATTCAAATCATTTCATAGCAAATCAATGGAAAAAATAAAAGCTATGGAGGACCATAGCTTTTTTTAGGCCAAAAAGCCCCAAAGCTATCAACCTCCTCTTACAACGCTTACGAGGTTAGCTGACGGGTTCGGGTCGAAGAGGTAACCCTACCCCTTCTTAATAGGGCATTCCGCCTTATTAAGAAGGAGATTCACCCCAAAAAGTTGGGTCCCCCGCTTCTTTCTATGGATAAACCATAGAAAGAATTCAGCGTTTTAGATTGTAGCAGTTATTTTGTTGTAAAGGTTATTATACCAAAAATAGAGATTAATGTCAATCACCTTGATCTTATCTTTTTGTGTTTTTCAGAATTCCCTGTTTTTATAAATTTTTACAGACAAAATATAGGAAATTCCATATATTATTACAGCGAAAATCGCGAGTATCACCATAATCGTCATTTTGTCATAACTCCCTAAAAAACCTCTATACTTTTCATTAATAGACCCCAGCATTCCTACACCAAAAAACAAAATTAAGTTAATTATTCTCGATTTGAGATATCCCATTTTGAAAAATAGCGGCAGATAAATACTATTTATGAAAATCAATGTAAACAACGCAAACAGCACACCCTCAATTGTTATAGAATATAACTTTAAAGGTATGCTAAGTATTTTCATAATACCTGTCAGCACGGCATAATAAGAAATTGAAATTAGCGCAAAAACAAAGACAGAAATGTACCGGCAAAAGACAACTGTGCTTCTTTTTATGGGCAAAACGTTTAATAAGACGTTTGCATTATTCTTATCATCATGATAACAGGCAGACTGCAACATAACATATGTTAAGGCTATAACAGCAACGGGAAACATGGCATCTCCTATCTGTTGAAAGGCAATTATAATAATTAGAGTGCTTAAAATTCCATAAAGCAGGATATTTTTTTGAATTAATAGATCCTTCTTTATAAGACTAAACATTATTCTTCCTCCTTGTAAAATAGAACATCACATCTTCCAGAGTCGGTTTTTCAAAAATGACCTCTCCTTTTACTATTTTTTTAAAATTATTTTTATCCGCAATAAGGGCTTCAAAGCCGAATTTGTTTTCCTTTATTCCTATAAAATACTGCTTCGTTTGCGAATTAAGTATTTCCTTGGGGCCTTTTACGAGAGCGTATTTTTCAAATATATCCTCCTTTGAACAAGAAAACACTAGACTTCCGTCATTTATAAAGGTTATATAATCCGCAATTTTATCCAAATCAGAAGTAATATGGGTGGAAAAAAACACGGATTTATTTTCATCCTGAATGTATTCAGTCAGGACCTCAAGTAATTCGCTTCTCACTATGGGATCAAGACCGGATGTAGGTTCATCCATGATGAGTAATTCCGCATTATGGGATAAGGCTATAGCAAGGGCAAATTTCATCTTCATGCCTTTCGATAATTCCTTTATTCTCTTTTTGAGGGGAAGTGAGAACTCTCTCATGTATTTATTAAAGGTACCTTCATCCCAGTTTCTGTAATACGATGCTATTACCCCTTTCATTTCTTCAACCGTAAGTTCTTCGTAAAAAATATTTTCTCCAAAAACAAATCCTATTTTGTTTTTTATGTCTACGGAATATTTCTCATCGTCATTTTTAATCCCGAATATTTTTATTTCGCCGCCATCTTTCTTGAGCAAGTTCATAATAAGCTTTATTGTGGTGGTTTTACCCGCACCGTTAGGCCCTATAAAACCCATTATATATCCTCTTTCCAAAGTAAAACTTATATCTTTCAAAGCAAAGTCCTTAAATTTCTTTTTTAAGTCTGTTACCTCTAAAATAGGTCCCACAACTATACCTCCTCATAAAGAATCTTTAACATTTCCTGCATTTCTCCCAAGGAAAGTCCAATAGATTTTCCAGCCACCACTGCCTCTTCCAATTTTTCTTCGACGATTTTTAACCTCATTTCTCTTAAAAGTTCCTTATTTTTAACCGCTACAAAAGAGCCCTTCCCCTGCACCGTAACGATATAGCCCTCTTTTTCTAATTCCTGATACGCACGTTTTACGGTGATCACGCTAATCTGAAGCTCCTTTGCTAGACTTCTTATAGATGGTAGCATTTTTCCTTCTGCAATTTCCCCTCTTAATATCATGTTTTTAATCTGTCTTGCTATTTGTTCGTATATGGCCTCCTCTGATGTATTGGAAATTATAATATTCATTATTCTTTTTATCACCTCTTATTCAGCTACTGTATATACTGTGTATGTACAGTATATACATCCAAAAAAGTTTTGTCAAGATACAAAATAATAAAGCTATCTTGTGCTCTATATATATGAACTCCCTTATACCTGCGCTTTAAAAGCTATTCGTTGACCGTAGCGCTTTCTTTTATCTTCACTAAAACGCTCCGGATACCTCAAAAAGTAGAGCATAAATCCAAAAATCAGCCTCGTTTTGGAAGTGTTAAATAACAAAAATCTCTTGTTGTCTTGCAGCATACTATGTTACATAATGAAAAAGGCGGGCTTTTTGGCCCGCCTTTTTCATTACTTTAGCAAAAAGCCCCGATTTTCTCGGGGTTTACTTATACATAAAGGCCTTTCTTAACTCTTCCGCCTGCCTTCTGTCTAGCTGTGTTATCATTTTCATTAATTCTGCTACGTGATGCCTTTCATCATCGGCAATTTCCAGGAAAAGATCCCGCGCCGGTGCGTAACAGGTCATTCTCGCATGTCGTTCATACTGATTTATGGCTTGAAGTTCTCCTATAAGGTCTTCCCGGAGCATTTCAAGCAATGTTTCTTTGTCCTGCTCCTCATAATGCATGACTTTTTCTTCGGACAAAGCAATTCCCCCTCCCCTCATTTTACCCTCTATATTACAATATGAAAACATAAAGTTTTTTGACAAAGCACTCCTAAAAAATAATTTTTTCCTTTTCCACTGCGGCAACCCCTATACAGGTGTCGGCCGCACCGTAATATACGTAAATTACTCCATCTTTTTCACAGGCTCCGCAGCTGAATACCACATTCGGCACAAGGCCGTTTTTTTCCCATTCCAGTTCAGGCTCTAAAATCGGTTCCTGTTGTCTTACCAGGACTTTAGAAGGATCTTTTAGATCCAGCAGAGCTGCCCCAAGCCTGTAAACATAGTTTTCGTCTACTCCGTGATATATGAGAAGCCAACCGTCATCCAGTTTAAGCGGTGGTCCTGCGATACCTATTTTTTTGGAATCCCAGGAACCCGGACGTGGAGTCATGATTATTTTATGGTCATACCAGATTTTCAAATCATCGGAATATGCTATCCATATATGGGGATACCTCCTGTGGAAAAGCACATACTTACCGTCAACCTTATCCGGAAGGAGGGCAGCATCCTTGTTAGGTTCATCCAGCAAGACTTCATGCCCGGTCCAGTTTTTCAGGTCCTTTGACCTTACCATGCATATCCTTATGTCATCCCAACTCCTCCCGCCGAATCCCGTATAAAGCATGTAGTACGTATCATCTAACCTAGTTATCCTGGGGTCTTCCACCCCCCAAGCTTCCTGAGCGGTTGTACCCGTAAGGATAGGTTCGTCGAACCTTTCAAAGTTAAGACTGTCAGCACTTTTCGCATATCCGATAGAGGATACGAACTTGTACCTTTCCTCCGGCTGCGGGGTGTCGAGTTTGAACACGTTGTTGGAAGCCCTGTAGAACAGGTGAAACAGCCCTCCTTCGTAAAGTACGGCGCAGTTGAAAACTGCAAATCTTTCCCACTCGTGTCTCGGATCGGGAACAAGCACGGGTTTTTCTGAGAGTCTCTTAAGCTTAAACACGTTATCTCTCCTCCCACCATATCTCGATATTTACTATTACGCTTTTATCTCCCTTACCGAATCTCTTTCTACAAAAGACACCGGAAGTCTAATGTGATACGTAGTATCGTCTTTTTGCTCTATTTTTTCAAGAAGCCTTTCAAAGGCTTTTTTCCCCATTAGCTCTTTTTCAACCTTTACGGTGGTGAGATGGGGAACAAATATGCTAGCCATACCTATATCGTCAAAACCTATAACCGATACATCTTCGGGGACGCGTATATCTAAATTTTTCAATGCTTTGCAAAGGGTAATTGCTGCTCGGTCATTGCTGCAAACCCATGCCGTAGGCATTTCCTTCAGTTCTGATACCAGATTTGCCACTTTTTCAAAATTGTCTTCTATCACTAGCTTTTCTACAGGGCCGGTTATTGAATACGCGTTTTCTTTAATAATATGCCTGTCTTCAAGTTTCGCCGCAATAAGGGCTTCTCTGTAGCCGAGCCATCTTTCTTTGACACTTAATGAATAACTTACGTCTCCGAAAAATCCTATTTTCCTATGTCCCTTGCCGATGAGGTACAATGTGGCCATATAGGTGCCCTGCATATTCTGAGTCAGCACCGCATCGGTATTTATAGAAAAAGAGGCATGATCTACCAAAACTACCGGTAGGCCGGACTCGCAAAGAGTCTTTAAAAGAAGGTCATTTACAGGCCCCACCACCAGGATCCCGGCCACTCTCTTATCCACTATGCTGGCAGGCACCTGTATCTGTCCCTCATGGATAAAGTTTATAATGACGTCGTAACCGTTTTTCCTTGCCTGCTGCTCTATACCTACAGTGACTCTTGAATAAAAATGCTCATCCCTAAAATGCCGCTCTTCAATGAGAAGGGATACACTTTTGTACCGGAACCCACTCAAAATTCTGGAATTCGTCTCAAAATAACCCATTTCCTGGGCAGTTTTTATTATAGTGCTCCTGAGTTCGTCGCTCACTCCCTCTTTTCCGTTAAGGGCTATCGATACGGAATTGATGGAAATGTTCAATTTTTTTGCAATATCTCTCATTGTAACTCTTTTTCGCCTTCTTCCTGCCATGGCATCCAACCTCATCAGTATTGCAACGATTGTCCTTCCATTTTGCAGGCGATTTCCAGGGAGCGGCGGGCATCAATTAAAGTTACTGTCGGAGATGTTTTTACTCCTTCAACCGCATCCACGAGATCACTTATAGCTCTCATTACACAGGCCCGGTAGACCTCCCACCGGTCTTGCTTTATGGTGTATTCAAACCGGGTGCGGGATGATGCTTTGAATCTCTTCCCCCTTCCCGAGAATACATCACAGCCCTCCTCGTATTCGGCAATTTTTTCCACTGAAAGCTCCACATCTATACCAGGGAGAAACTTTCTCGCTTCTTCCATTACCTGCCCTTTCATAAATTCTTCTGCTTCCGAAGTGGTAAGGGCATCTATCACGACCCTGACTGGAATCCAACCGTAGACTTCCACATAGGCTCTTTCAAACGTAAAATAGAACGTCGTTTTTTCAAAAGGTTCCGGCTTTGTAAAACCGTGATAGTAAGTAACCAATGCATCATCTTCATGCAGCGCAAAGCCCATGACTCTGTCCGTCAGGTTTTCTCCTGATCTTTTTACATTAACGGCTTTCACCTCTCGGGGGGGCCCTATAAGCCAGTTTATAAGGTCAAAGAAGTGAACGCCATGCTCCACCCATATACCGCCGCTTTTCGAATAGTCCCAGAACCAGTGCTGGGGCGGCATATGATCATCATGTGCGTAGTTCTCAAGGTCCGCCCTCTCCAGTAAACCGAAGGGCTTCGCGTCGCATATCTTTTTCATTATAAGATAAAGGGGATTTCTCCTCATTACGTAGTCGATGGTTGTTTTCAAGTTTTTTTCTCTAGCAATCTCGATAAGTTCATCGAGTTCTTCGGGCCTTAAAGCTCCAGGCTTTTCTAAAAAAACGTGTTTTCCTGCAAGCAGCGCTTTTTTAGCGAGGCTCGAGTGAAGATACGGTGGAGTTGCTATAATAACGATATCGACGTTTTCGTCGCTTATAAGGTCATCGGGATTATTATAAGTCTTTTTAACGTGAAATCTATCCTTAAAATCCCGTAATTTTTCCAAATTAACGTCGCAGGCTGCTGTAACGCCCATCCTGCCGGCCCCCTTTTCCAACACGGACCGGGCAATTAAGTTGGAAAACCAGCCGAGGCCTATCATACCTAAATTTACAGCCATTGTATAACACCTCCTTGTTTTCACTGCAACGTCATTGCCTGCCGGCCCTCCAATCAAACTTCTAACTCTTTACCGCTCCTGCTGTGATGCCGCTGACAATATATTTTAATGGAGTTTAGCTCCCTCCAATTTCAGCAGGAAACTCTTCATCTCAAGGCCGCCGCCGTAACCCACCAGGGAGCCGTTGCTTCCCACTACTCTATGGCATGGCACGATAATTGGAACCGGGTTTTTGTTATTGGCACATCCAACGGCACGGTAAGCTTTTGGTTTGCCGATAGCTTTCGCTATATACCCGTAACTCCTTACTTCGCCGTAAGGGATTTTCATGACTTCTCTCCAGACGGTTTTTTGAAATTCTGTTCCGTGCAAATCAAGAGGCACAGTAAATGTCCTCAATTTTCCCTCAAAATAGGCTTTAAGCTCTTCTTCCGCAAGACTATTAATATCGCTCAGTTTTCCGCACAGCAGCTCATCGACCAACTCCTCCTTAGTGCAGTTCGGATGGTACCTGCCCATAATCTCCTCCCGGCCCTCTCCGGGCAAAACTATGCGGCATACGCCCCGGTCGGTAGAGGCTATCGTAATAGTTCCTATAACAGTATCGATCTTTCTAAAATAAATTGCCATTTCAACCTTTCCTTTCCTAAAATTAAATTTTTAAAAGGAGAGCTTATTTAGCTCCCCTAAAGCGATTCAAGGTACATCGCTTTTATCTTTTCATAATCCGGATTTCCCGGTGTATTTGCTATGTTATGTACCATATAATTTTTTACGTTCTGGGCCAATTTTTCCACGTCCTCTTTTTTGGCTCCAAAATAGGAAATGCTAGTCGGCAGCCCGAGGCTTTCTATCAGGTCTTCTACAGCTTCAATGGCTTTTTCCGCTGCCTTTTCTTTGGAAAGTCCCTCAATCGGAAGCTTCATAATTTTTGCGACTTTCGCAAGTTTGTCTTCAGTATAAGGTCTTACAAACCGCAAAAACGCTTTGGCAAGAGGTGCCAGCCCTTCGCCGTGGGGTGCGCCGTAATAGCTGCTCAAAGGATGCTCAAGGCCGTGGAGCGCGCATACTCCAGACTGCCCTATGGCCATGCCTGCCATGGTGCTGGCGAGGGCCATAGCATCGCGGCTTTCTTTATCTTCGGCATTTACAGCTTTTGGTAAATTCTCGAATATGAGCTCTATGGCTTTTAAAGAAAGGATTTCGCTGAAAGGCTGACTTTTCAGACTCAGATACGATTCAAGGGCATGGAAAAAGGCGTCGATACCCGTTGATGCCGTCACGCGCGGCGGCATGGTTTCCGTAAGTTCTGGATCCACTAAAGAAACTTTAGCAAAAATCGACTGATTTCTGAAGCCCTTTTTAGCCATTGTCGCCGGATTTGTCATAACGGCTATGTTATTGGCTTCACTTCCCGTCCCCGCTGTGGTCGGTATGAGAATCAGCGGCAGTGCTTTTTCACCGGATTTCCCCTCCATGTAGTTGGCTATCGGCCCGTCATTGACAGCGGCAAATGCTATGCCTTTGGCCGTATCCATGGCGCTGCCCCCACCAAGGCCTATCACCAGATCTACTTTGCTTTCCCTTGCCAATTGTGCTCCCCGGTCAATCGTGGTGGTGAGGGGATTAGGTTCAACTTTGTCAAACAAAACCCACTCCACGCCATGTTCTTCAAGGCTTTTTGCAAGTTTCTCCAGGCTGCCCGTTTTTTTCGCGCTCGATTTTCCGGTAACCACCAGGGCTTTCCTGCCTATTCCTTTAGCATAAAAGCCCGCTTCTTTTATTTTCCCTCTCCCGAATAATATCTTAGTGGGAACATAAAAGCTAAAATCCATTATGATACCTCCCTTTTTAAATTTTTATAAATCCTGCCTGCGATAAACGAGCTTTTTCTCTGCCCTGCTCAAAAGGAATATACATAATGCACCCAAGGCTGCAACAAAAAAGGTTAAGGGCCAAACCATATTTACACTGTAGTATTTTAAAAATTTTCCGGTCAACCAGGGGCTTATGCTGAAGCCAGCGCCCGCTATAAGGGGAATTACGGCATTGATCCTGCCTCTGTGAGACGAGGGAGAGTACTCGGCTATAAAAGTTTTTTCGTTTACAGCGCACAGTATTTCACCCAATGTCCATATAAAAGTGGAAAGCAGCAGCAACCACAGATTTTTAGCAAAAATTATCATCCCGAAGCCCACTGCGTACAGGATTCCCCCCATAGCTATGTTTGCAAGACTCCTAAATTTAGATGTGAGATTCGTAACCAGTGTACTGCAAACCACCACGGTCACCGCATTGGCACTCATCACAGCGCCAAAAAAGTCTGACCCTGATTCACCAAAAAGTTCTTTTAGATAAATTGGCAGTGAGAAGGTGCTCTGGCTGTAGACTAGGGAATAGAGAACACCTATAAGTGCATAAGCCAAAAGTATCGGACGTTTCATCAGTACAGCTAAAGTGCCGCCCTCTTCGGCTCTTTCGTATTCAGAAAGAAGATTATCAACATTACCCTTTTTAGGCTTGGTTTCCGGCACTCCCACCACAATCAACGAGAGGGCCACACAAGTGGCGAGGGCATTCCCGATAAAGAGGAGACTAAAATATTTTTTATAAAGAAAGCTTGCCACGATAGGGCCAACGGCAAAACCCAGGTTGTGAAAAAGGTAGGTCAGCGAAAAGGCCTGCTTCCTTATTCCCGAATGAGTTAAATCGGTTATAACCGAAGCCTCCACGGGAGCCGACACCGACAGTGCAAAGGTGGAAAGTAAAAGGAGATTAATAAGCAGCGAAGTATTTGCCGCAAAAGCTGAGATTATAAAACATACAGCCGAAATTGCGCCAAAAATAACCATTACTTTTTTCCTTCCTATGGTGTCGCACAGCCTGCCCCCCAGAATCGAACCCGGTACCCTTATCATAGAAGAAACCGATACGATAAAACCGGTGTAATCCGGCGAAAGTCCCACCTTGTCGGTTAGAAACATCGTCAAAAAAGGTCTGACAAAGTCCCCCATGGAACTTATCAGATTTGCCAGTGCCATTATGTAAATGCTTTTAGGAAGAGCGGTGTATTCTTTTAACATTAAAACTTCCTCCTGAACTGCTCATTTCTTAGAATTATATCATATATCGACTAACAGTTGGAATTGTTGTAGATATTTATGTCTGATATAATGTTTTCATGCGGTTTTTCGTATAAATTTAATTTTAGTGCGACAACTGAATAAAATATAAATTAAAGCATGAATTGTCACGAACGCTGGAAAGGAAGTGTTTTTATGGAAAAATTAAGGGTAGGAGTCATCTTCGGGGGACAATCGGGCGAACACGAAGTATCGCTGATGTCGGCTACCTCCATAATAAACGTCATGGACAAGTCCAAATACGATATCATACCGATAGGAATAACCAAAGATGGAAGATGGCACCTTTTTCTGGGTGATGTTTCAAAAATTAAAGACGGAAGCTGGATTGAAGAAGCCGTGCCGGTCTTTCTCCCGCCCGATCCGACTTTTAAGTGCGCCATTTCTTTGAAGGATGGAGTCGAAACCAGGTATTACCTGGATGTGATCTTCCCTGTGCTTCACGGGCCGCGGGGCGAAGATGGTACTGTCCAGGGCCTCTTTGAGCTAATGAATATTCCCTACGTGAGCTGCGGTGTAGGTTCGTCAGCAGTCTGCATGGATAAAGTTTTCTCTAAAAAGCTTTTAAAGCAGGAAGGCCTTCCTGTGGTAGATTTCAAGGTCTTTTATAAAAAAGATCTGCCGCAGGGGCTTTCGGATATGGTAATAGAAGTTGAAAAATCATTCGGGTATCCCTGTTTTGTAAAACCCGCAAATCTGGGCTCAAGCGTAGGAGTCAGCAAAGCCCATAACCGCGAAGAACTTAAAAGCGCCATTATGCTAGCTGCAGAATTTGACAGAAAAATCCTTGTGGAAAGGTTTATCCCCGCAAGGGAAATCGAATGTTCGGTACTGGGAAATGACAATCCTGTTGCATCTTTGCCCGGAGAAATAATCCCCAGCGAGGAATTTTATAGCTACACTGCCAAGTACTTCGATGGCGGTAAATCTAAACTTTTAATTCCCGCTCCGCTATCTGCAGAAGAAACTGAAAAAATTCGAAACCTTGCAATAAGAGCCTACAAAGCCCTGGACTGTTCTGGTATGGCACGGGTAGATTTTTTAATAAGCAAGGTTACAGGCGTAATCTATATAAACGAACTAAATTCAATTCCCGGTTTCACCAGCATAAGCATGTACCCCAAAATGTGGGAGGCTTCCGGCCTGTCGTACAAAGAGCTCATAGACCGGCTGATAGAATTGGCTATCGAACGCCATCGTCAGAAACAAGCTCTGAAGTTAACTTTATAAAATAGTTTAACAAAAAACCAGGCCTTTTGGGCCTGGTTTTTTGTTTATCATTTAATTTTACAAATTAATCCCTTATTTATTCCTCTTTTATAGCTTCACTGGGGCAGTTTTCAAGGGCTTCTCTAGCTTCATTTTCAACGTCGGCCGGCACTTCGCCGTCAATTGCCTGAGCTTTACCATCATCGTTCCAGCTGAAGACATCCGGGCAGGTGTCAATGCACAGCCCGCAGCTTATGCAGAGGTCTTGATCAACGTAAACTTTCAAGGAAAATACCTCCTCCACTAGATTTCTCTGTATATTTTACCACAACAGGCAGAGGTTATGCAAAGGTTTTTTATAATTTTTTACAGAGATTTTTTATGTAATATGATATATATATGGTATAATTTTTTTGTAAGATTGCAAAAACGGGGGGTAAGAATTTGGCTCTACCATCCGGTTCGGTTTCCTTTAATACTCTAAAGCGCGGGCTGATATCAGGCCTTGACGTGACCTGGCAGCTTGCGAAAATCATGGTCCCGGTTTACTTCATAGTAACTTTCTTAAAACATACCCCTATTATCGGTCTTGTAGCCAAACTTTTTGCACCGCTCATGGGGGTATTTGGCCTCCCCGGAGAAGCCGCAATAGTCCTTGTTCTCGGCAATCTAGTAAACCTTTATGCTGCAGTGGGAGCCATTGTATCACTTTCTCTTTCGCTCAAAGAAATAGCGATACTCGCAATAATGCTGTCTTTCTGTCACAGTCTTCCGGTAGAAACCGCTTTGGCAAAAAAAATAGGCCTTTCGGCCGTTAGCGTAATAGCTGTGAGAATAGGTCTTGCGATTCTTTCGGGAATAGCTTTTAACTTTTTACTGTAAAAGGGAAAGGAGGAGAATCTTATTGCTGGAGGCGTTAAAAGAAGCAGCAGTGGGCTCTGTAATGTCAGTAAAACAGATCGCTATTATTGTCATACCGATCATGGTGGCCATGGAATTCCTGAAAGACATGGGGATATTAGACCGCATCGCCGACTTATTATCTCCTCTGGTGCGAGTTTTAGGCATGCGAAAGGAATCGGCGTTTGCCCTGGTAATAGGAATAATAATAGGACTTTCTTACGGTGCGGGGGTAATATTACGGGAAGCTAAGGAGAACCAGCTATCTAAAAAAGACCTTTACCTAATCACATATTTTCTCGTAGCAGCTCACGCAGTTTTTGAAGATACTGCGATTTTTGCTGCTCTTGGCGTTAGCGCCGCACTTCTTCTTTCAACACGCCTTTTGGTTGCAGCAATGTTTACCTTTCTTGCATCCAAGCTGATTAAAGAGGAAATTGAAAAAGAGGTGAATTTATGAGCTCTCAAAAACAAAACGATTTTAAAGTAATAAGCCTGCCAAAACTAAATGGACTTACCCCGACGCTGGAATCTACAGCGTTAAAGCTCATGGAAGAAGCGGGAGAACTTGCTCAGGCAATTGGGAAATTCCGCGCACAAAGCGGCGAGAACATCAAGATGGACGAAAAAGAGGTAGTGGACAGAATGGCAAGGGAGCTTCTGGACGTGGCCCAGGTCGCAGTTTCCATGATGTTCGTGCTGGAGGAAAATTACAACATAGACCTGGAGGAAAAGATTAAACAGCATATTGAAAAGCTGAAAAGCAAGGGGTACTTGAAGTGATTCGCTAGGTGAGCTGCAGTTCATTGATCATGGGAGCCAGATTTTCGAGGAATTCCCTATTAGTCCGGGTCCTTTTCAGCCTGCTTATAAGGGTGCTGGCAGCTTCGACAGTATCCAGTGAAGCAAGAGCTTTTCTTAACACCCAAACGGCTTCCAGCTCTTCCTTTGAGAGCAAAAGTTCCTCACGTCGCGTGCCTGACCTTTTAATATCTATAGCCGGATAAATCCTACGTTCGGCCAATTTTCTGTCCAGGTGGATTTCCATGTTACCTGTACCTTTGAATTCTTCGTAGATCACATCGTCCATGCGGCTTCCCGTTTCCACAAGGGCGGTGGCAATAATGGTGAGGCTACCGCCTTCTTCTATGTTGCGAGCTGCGCCAAAAAACCTCTTGGGTTTATGTAGAGCACTTGGATCCAGCCCACCCGAAAGCGTCCTGCCGGTCGGTGGCACCACCAGGTTGTTGGCCCTGGCAAGGCGCGTGATACTGTCCAGTAAAATTACCACGTCTTTCTTGCTCTCCACAAGCCTCTGGGCACGCTCAAGGACCATGTCCGCAACCCTCAAGTGATTTTCCGGCGGCTCGTCAAAAGTAGAGCTCACCACTTCGCCGTTAACTGACCGCCTCATATCGGTAACTTCTTCGGGTCTTTCGTCTATCAGAAGTACTATAAGCTCAAGGTCCGGATGGTTTTTCGAAAGAGCATTAGCAATTTTTTTCAGCATCATGGTCTTGCCGGCTTTAGGAGGGGAAACTATAAGAGCTCTCTGCCCCTTTCCGATGGGTGAAATTAAATCAATTATCCTGGTTGAAAGGTCTTCGGGATCATGCTCTAGGGTGAGCCTTGGCTGGGGAAAAATTGGGGTTAGCGAGTCGAAATGAAACCTGTTTACGGCGTGTTCCGGATCAAGGCCGTTCACCTCGTGGACCTGCAGCAACGCTCTGTATTTTTCGCCTTCCTTCGGCGGTCTTATTCTTCCTTTAATCAGGTCTCCCGTGCGCAGGTGAAATCGGCGGATTTGAGAGGGCGAGACATAGATATCTTCATCAGAGGGGAGATAATTTTCTATTCTCAAAAATCCGTAACCATCTGGCAGCACCTCAAGAACTCCTTCAGCTATACTCTCTCCCGATTCGGCTGCCATGGCTTCTATGATTTTAATTATGAGCTCTTTCTTCCTGTATTTATAATAACCTGGTATCTTTTTTTCCCTGGCTATTTCGTGGAGCTGGGCGATAGTCTTTTTTTCCAGTTCTTGTGCCAGCAACTTGTCACCCCCAAATAAAAAAAATCACCGCACAGAATATAAAGAAAAAATAAGGCCTCGGTAACAATTATGTGCGGAGAATGCAAAATTATACAATCGGAATTATTATAGCACAGATCAAATCAGACATCAACTGGAGTACCCTGTATGGGAAATTCTAAAAAAAATGCGGTACCCTTTCCTTCCGCAGAACTAAAATAGATTTTTCCGTTGTGGTCTTCGATAATCTTTTTTGACAGGAAAAGGCCAAGCCCCGTTCCATTTTTTTTGGTGGTGAAAAAAGGAGAGAAAATCTTTTTTTCCGCGTCAGGACTTATTCCCTTTCCATTATCCCTTACTTCAATGATAACTTTTTCTTCCGTTTTTGAAACCACTATATCTAAACTTCCGCCTTCCTCCATGGCTTCCAGGGCGTTCTGGATTAAGTTTATGAAAACCTGCTCCAGCTGCTCCCAGTTGCCGCACACAGAAACGGATTCATCTTGGGCCTGCAGCCTGAATTTGACTTTTTTCTTTTCAAAGCTGCTTTTATAAAGCTCGGCAACTTCCCTTATAAGCTCGCACACTGCTACCTGCTCTTTGGAATCAGGTCGTGTTCTGGCCAGCATTAAAAAATCTCTGACCAAGCCTTCTAGCCTGTCTATTTCAGAAATCATTATCCTCACGTATTCTTTTCTCTTATCGTCCTCTGCGAATGTATTATCTATTATTTGTAAGAAACCCCTAATGGAAAATAACGGGTTCTTTATCTCGTGAACCGCGCTAGCTGCCAGTTCTCCAATCACCGCCAGATTCTCTTCTAACGAAGACTTTCTGTTGGAGGGGTCTTTTTGTACCTTCTCACTTTTGCCTTTATCCTCACAATAGATAATGATTCCAGCTATACCATCCTTATTTGTGACTATGGTGGTATTTATCGTAAAAGTGTAACCGGCGGAATTTTCCTTTTCTGCTTCGTTTTCCACCACTACAATGTGACTGCCTTCTTTAACGAAAACTGCAGGGTCATCTAATATCTTGTAACTTCTTTGTGTAAAAAGATCCTCAAATACGGTAGGATCCTTGATAATGGTAAAATTCGACTTAACTAAGTCATAATACATCTAAATTCTCCTCTCGATGCAAATCTCAAGATGCCAGAGCATGTTTTATCAAATTTTGAAGGCTTGATATATCAAAAGGTTTTACCAGGTAAGCATAAGCCCCTTCTTCCAAAGCCCTTTCTATATATTTTTTCTCGCTGTTGCCAGAGATCAATATACTTCGTATATTTAAATTTATCTCTCTGAGCTTTGAAATCAGTGTCAAGCCATCCATACCAGGAATAGTCATATCTATAACCGCTATATCTGGCTTTTTTTCTTCAGCAACCAGCAGTGCTTCCGGTCCAGACGATGCCCCATAAACTTCGTACCCCTCTCCCTGGAGAGCCTCCAATAGCATCCTCCTTACCCATACTTGATCTTCTACAACGAGAATTTTATTTTTACGGTCCATAAAGTCCCCCCCATTTCTAACTGGCCGGATCAAAAGAAATATGTTAATTTTTTCACATTTATCTAGGCTTTTCGATTGTTATCCTAGCATTATTTTCTTTTATCTTTTAAAATTGCCTACATTATTGCCCTTTTCCGGCAGCAACTACTCCCATGGCCACGGTGGAATAAAATGGGCCCTGGGAAAATCGGAGGGGTATTTTTTCTCATTTTTTTCCTGTTGCTATATATTCTACAAAAACGCAGTTATTCCTTCTTTTAAAAGGAAAAAGGGCGACAGAACATCGCCCCTCTTCCGTTTACCCCATTTTTATTTATTGCCGACCTTTTCTATTACTTTTATGCTAATCGCCGAATCTTTTCGGGCCGTAAGTTCAACATAGGCTCCTTCTTTTAGATCTGCAAGCCTTATTTGTTTCCCATCCATCTCTATCCAGGTTTCGCTGGTTACATTAAAGGTTAAGGTATTCTTTTCGGTAACCTCAAACCATTTGTCAACTTCCAAAAGCAGCCCTCTCATATATATAGAGGCCTCATCTTTCACTTCGCCCATAACTACAATTTTTTTGCCTACATAATCCTCCAATCCGTCGGTGTCCCCCACCAAGACAAACCGATCGTATTCAGTCTCTAGTTCAAAGTGCCGCCCCTCTATATCGCCCTCCTCTAATATGCCAACGTAACCTTTCTCTTGCCCACTATACGTGAACAAAGTTACGGTTTGCTTTTCTTCGTTTACATAAACAACTATGCCTTTCGCCTTTGTAGTAACTTCTTTGCCTACCACCTGGATGAAAACAACCTTTCCCTCGTCATTGAATATTAGTTTTACCTCATCGCCGGGTGTGATTTGATCAATATCGCTGTAATTCTTGTCGATATATACCGGAACGCCTTCCTCTAACTTGTAAGTGTTCACTTTGCCATTTTCTTTAACGGTAATGCTCATATTCTCTTCGTCGACCGAAACAACCACACAGAGGGTTTCTTTATCTTCTCCTTGGAGTTCGTCCAGCTGGCATATTATTTTTGCCATTTCGGCTCTATTAATCGGCGCGTTTGGCTGGAACGTATTGTTCGGATAACCCTTCATCAATCCCATTTCTACCATTACGTAAACATACCCCACCGCATCCTTAGGTATCGCTTTGGCATCTTTAAACGGGAGCTTTTCATTCATATGCTTCAGTGCCTCTTCTTCTTTACCTATGGCCCGGACAATATATCTTGCAACTTCGTATCTTTTAGCAGGCTCATTGGGTTTGAAGTTCCAAAGTTCTTCCGGTTTAACAATGCCCTTTTCCACTGCCTTTGCTATATAGTAGTAGCCTTGATCCCACACTTTAAACCTGTTCTCTAAATTTTTAGGCACTTCTTTTCCCCAGTCGATTTCGTCTTCCCATCCCATGATTCTCAGAGCCATTATTATGGCCTCAAGATGGGAAACCGGATTGCCCGGCTTGAACCATCCTCCCGGGTAACCCACAATGATGCGTTTGGCAAACATTTTCTCAATGAAAAACCGGGCCCAAAAATCTTTTCCCACATCCTTGAACCAGCTTTTGACTTCATGTTTAAAATCGTTCTTTTGTTTGGCTTCCGCCACCGGAGCCGCCAATGAAATCACCAGCAATATCGCAAGCAGCCCAGCAATGAATTTTTTCACATTACATACCTCCTTCTTTGTTTTATCTTGTTTCCGCTATATAAATTCGAAGGAGGTATGTCAAATTTAGGGTAAAATTAAATCTGTAATAATAATGTAACAATTTCTTAAAGTAACTGTAATAATAGTGGGACTTTTGCTTAAAAGAAACTCTTTAGAATCCTCTTCCAACTTTCGATAAATTTTTCTAGGTCCTTTGTGGCGGGATTTTCTACCAATTCCCGTGGTGTGCCCTCCTGGACCACCCTCCCTCCCATCAAGGCCGCAACCCGGTCAGCAAGCAGCATAACTTCCTTCAAGTCATGGGTTATGAAAAAGGTGGTTATGCCCGTCGTTTTCAGCACTTCAGCAAAATCGGATATTACGGACTCTCTTATAAATACATCAAGGTTTGAAAAAGGTTCATCCAGAAATAGCACTTCCGGTTCCAATGCAAAAGCCCTGGCAAGGCTCACCCGTTGAGCTTCCCCGCCGGAAAGGGCCTTGGCCCACCTGTTTCTCAGTTCTTCAGCCTTAAACTTTTGGAGCCAGTATTCCGCCCTTTCTTTGGCCTCGCGGGCGTTTACCCCTCGGATTTTCAATCCCAAAGCCACGTTTTCTATAACTGTAGCATCGAGAAACAGCGGCTCCTGAAAAACCACAGCCATCTTTCGCCGAAACCGTATCCTGTCCTTCGGCGCTACCTTTTCACCTTTGAAGTAAATTTCCCCCTGCCGGGGTTCCTGAAGCAGTGCCAGAACCCTAAGAAGCGTGCTCTTCCCTGCTCCGTTCGGACCTATCACAGCAAGAACCTCACCCATTTTTAATTCAATCCGCTCTACCTCCAGCAACACCTTTTTTTTCATTTGAACATTAATGTTTTTCCCTTCAATTATTGTATTCATCTTTATGCCTCCGCTGCTGAAAATAAGTTAGGGCCAGCGAGCCCAGGTAAGCCATAAGCAGTAAAATAAAGCTGAGAGCCAGGGCGTCTTCAAAATTGCCCTTGCTGGTCTCCAGAACTATGGCAGTGGTCAGCACCCTAGTATAACCTTCTATGTTTCCGCCCACCATCATCGAAGCACCTACTTCTGAGATGATGGCCCCGAATCCTGCTATTACTGCTGCCATAAGCGAATACCTCGCTTCCCTTACCAATAGAAAAAGCATCTGAAAGGGCGTGGCACCCAGCGCCATTATCTGCCACCTTAGCTTCCTATCCACCTGCTGTAAAGCGGCAGTGGCCAGGGCGAGAATCACCGGAGATGCTATTAAAGTCTGTGCGACAACAATTGCCGTTGGCGTATATATGAGGCGCAGCCTACCTAAGGGGCCACTCCTCCAAAGCATCAAGCACACCCAAAGCCCAACCACAGTAGGAGGAAGGCCCATCCCAAGATTGGCAAGGCTTATGACCAATTTTTTTCCGGGAAAATCCTTGAAGGCTATAAAAAATGCCGCCGGCAGCGAAAGGGTTACGCTGACAATTAATGCCGTTCCCGTCACCTTTAAAGTGACAAGAGCTATCCGGTAAATATCTGGATCCATTGTAACAAGCATTATTAACGCTTTTTTTACACCTTCTATTACCGCGTCCACGCCATACACCTCTTCCTTTTTTAGCCGTTATGCTTTATCGTGCATAAAGCTTTTTATACTAAGATTCTATAAAAAATTTTTATATCCTTTTTTAATCCAAGAAAATGGAAGAAAACGGGTGAAATTTACAGATGCGCTAGTCTAATAAAGCATTTACCGCCAAATACGGCATAATATTATAACTGCCACCGCGTTTTTTGTTCTGCGATTAACTTCCTTTTATGCTTTATAAAGTATATAATGTAATTTGGTACGTTTTTTCGCAACGGAGTCGAATATAACAGGGGGAGATAAAATGGGACTCCCAGAAAAGATATACTTATTCACGGTAGGGCTATACATATTTTTCTTTTTACTTTTCCTTCGTTACTTCCTGTGGGCGCACTATGCAAAAAAGCATTATTGGCGTCATAAAAGAGCCATAACGCTCTTCGAATTAATGAACCTGGCCCGTGAAAAGAAAAAAAATCTTCCAATGTTCTCTATCCTTGTGCCCGCACGGGAAGAAGCAGAAGTAATCGGGGCGACTATTGAACATCTTGCGAGATTAAACTACCCCCCTCACCTTTTAGAGATAATTATTATAACCGATGAAAAAGAGCTCCAAAAAGGCGGTGCTGTCACTACCCAGCAAGTAGTTGAAGCAAAAATTCGGGAACTCAGGAAAAGAAAAAACACTCCCAATCTAAAGCACGTGATAGTACCCTACGATTTTGATGGCTATTTCGGCGGCACCTGCACGGGAAGAGCCGTCCCCTCCACAAAAGGAAGAGCGTTAAACTACGGGCTTTCCTTTATTGATAAAAACTCAGACATCTGCGGATTTTACGATGCGGAAAGCCACCCCGAACGAGATGTGCTGCTTTATATCGCTTACCGGTGGCTCGTTTCCGACAAAAAAAACCTCATATGGCAGGGCCCCGTATTTCAGGTGCGAAATTTCTTCTTCCTCAGCCCTATAACAAAGATAGCTTCTCTCTTCCAGGCTATAGCCCATGAATGGTATATGCCGGTGCTGCATATACAGCTCCCCTTTGTCGGCGGGACGAATCTTTTCATAGAGTCAAGGCTTATTCGAGAAATAGGAGGGTTTGATTACAACGCGCTTACGGAAGACCTCGAAATAGGCGTGAGGGCTTACCTGGAACGGGACGCCTGGCCTGAGTACTTTCCTTACGTAAGCACCGAACAGACACCTCCAACCTACCGCGGTTTCTTCCGCCAGCGCTTGAGGTGGGCGTCGGGCCACATACAGGTTATAGAGAAATTTAAAAATGCTGCTGGTTATGACCCTTTAAAAAAGAATCGAATTATAAGAACACTCATCATTAAGGGTGAAGCAGAGTGGATTTTTTACCAACTTGCTGTGCTGGTGCCATTCGTAGTACTGTTGTTGAGTTTGAAGGGTTGGATAAAACCAGTTTTACTCCCTGTATACCTAAATTACTTATTAAAATCCTTTGTGTTCATCTACATGGGGTTTTTATATTACCTCTACTTCCGTTACTTCAGATACATGCAAAGCAGGGGGATTTTCAGAAAGTTACTGGCAATTGTGGAACTTCTCGTACTGCCATTTGCCGGCTTCCTGCTACCGCTGCCCTATTCCTACGCCTTAATCCTCCGAGCTTTTAATCGCCAGCCCAAAACGTGGTGCAAAACTCCGCGGACCAGCGAAGTGGCGGATATCAGCGTCAATAACGCATTGTAGATAATACATAAACCCTCCGATAAATAGGAGGGTTTATATTTTTAATGATCACCATGGTCTTTTCATAAACTGGTTTTATGGTTTCCTGCATGCTTCGTCTGCTCTGATGACAAAATTGCCTTTTAGCGAAAAAAGCCTATCGAATGGCTTTAAAATCGACCAGCTCGACATCTTGGGCCATGTGATCAGGCTTTACAGGCTGTTCTTTCATGAGGTCTGTAGATAAATATTTTTTATTGTCGTCAGGGAACACAGTAATAACAACTGCATCCTTGTTTTTGAGGATATCCTGTGCTTTTAAAGCACCCAGAAGGTTTGCGCCGGAAGAAATACTATTTTTATACTCATGCCCATATTTTTATCACCCACTATAAATTATTTTTAGAATCTTGCTATTATTGGTTCTAATTCTACACGCGCTTATGAAATCCTCTTACTTTTCCGGCTGCTTTGGCAAAAAGAGCAAATTAAAAGGCTTGGGACTTCATTTTCCCAAGCCACAATTTATCATACTTTCTCAAATGGCTTTCGTCATGCTTTGAACGGGCCCAATATTTCATCCCCCAGAGCTAGTGAATCTTAGAGTTACTTTTCAGCCTTACATACCATTTTTAATCAGCTTTCTTGTTATTTCCATTGCCCTCTCTTTAAATTCTTCTAAAGACATATCTTCCTTTGCCGGACCAAAATTATAATGGCAATCTTCCGAGTGCACTCCTATACAGCAAATGCCAAAGATACTTCTTTCCAGGTAATGGTAAAAACAATCTCGCCTTTTTCCCCTGTACAAACATATTAAACGCTTTTATATAATCTATCATGGGCATTTTTTCTTGTTTTGCCCGCATAAAAACGCCAACAATCTTAGATTATGCATCCAAAAATGAAGGTTTTTCTATAAGCTGGGAAGTACCTTCAATTTAAGGTGTTTCCCTTGTTATGTTATCTACAACTAATTTACTTTTAAAAAATTCTCTCGTTTCTTCATCCATAAAGTAAACATAGCAACCTTTCATTCCTCTGCTTAGAAGTGTGCGATAAGTGTTTTTTAACAAATCCAAAACCTCTGCAGCTTTCTTCTTTTGGATTAATGTATCATAGCTTTTATTTGGCTGAGCTACCCATCCTTTCCTAAAGACCAGGTCCTCTCCCCATATTACGCCAATATAGTCAAATTCAAAACCCTGAACGGAATAAATACAACCCACTTCATTTAATTGATTTTTGGACCTTGTTGCCCACTCATAATAAGGATCCTCATCGGGTCTTATATTTCTACCAGATCCTTTCCTATTCCATGCCTTTCTCCATTCATTTATAACTACATCTTGCGGTAAATTCCCTTCAGGATCCGGATCGTTCCACGGCCAACAAAAACCTGCAACGATTCTAGAAGAAAAACCTTCCTTAATTTTTTCGGAAAGTTTTTCCTCCAATTCATTTATATCATCGAATATTTTCAGTTCAAAATCTTTCATCCACAGCGAACAATCTACAGGCTCTTTTTTTATACCAAGGATATAATCCAACCACTTTACAAAATACTCATTCCCCGCATTTCTAAATTGAACCATTAATTTATACTCGAAAACCCGGGCGCCATTCCTCTGTGCCTGTTGCTTTATATGCTCTTTTGTCCCATCCTCCCCTGGACGAACAATCTGCCTTTCATCTATAAAAAAGACGCTTACTTTAGAGGATCTTATGATTTGGTATATCTGAGATTCATTGCTTCTACAAAAACGAAAGTTAGTGGATTTCCTAAATCTATGTGCTTCGTCACACACAGCCAAATCTATACTGTCCTTTTTAGCATTTATGAAATTATGGCTTTGTTTAAAAAGACCATTCAGGCGATTTTGTCTAAACTTTCCACATTGCAATATTATTCCTTTTACAGTGGTAGTAAAGGCTTTAGAGTTCGTAACGTGAACAGCGGATATATTATTTGCCATAGCATGTCCGAGTAATTGCATGGCCAAGGCGCTTTTCCCAGTTCCCGGTCCCCCTTTTACAATGACTACCTTTTTTTCAAAAGTTCCACTTTTTAAGCTCTCAATAAAGCCCTTTAATTTTTCAAAAACAAGCTTTTGTTCATCAATAAGTACCCAACTGTCTTCGTTATTTATCGCTTTAGTCACTTGATTTACCAATGTTTTAGATGGAGAATAACGGGAATTTAAGAAAGCTTCCAAATCCTGTTGAGATAATCCATAATCAAACACATCAATTAAAAAGTTAGAAAGGTCGTCTTCCTGACCGTTTCCATATATCAATTCAGTCCCACTCTGCTTTAACACATCAACGTTTTTAAGATTCGGCAGAAAAGCAAGATATTTGACTTCACCATCATGCAAAATTTCGACATAGTCTTTTAAATATAGTGCATAGCCTTCTGCTTGCAGATAAGGATTTAATACTTCTTTCCCTAATACATAAAAGTTTCCATTACTCACCATTATTGAACTATCTGACCACTGTTTGTGTTCGATAATTACCCCAGTAAATTTTCCGCCTTTTTTCCCCAATAAAAACGCATCCGCTCTTGCAGAGGAGAAGGGCATTCTTAGTTCTATGAATATATGTAAATCATCAAGATCCGGCGGCAACACCTTCACTATCTCCTGCAATTTAGGGATTAGATCTTCCCAGGCTGCTATTTCACTTTCGTTCGGCTTTAATCTAAACACTGATTTAAAATTATCCACAATTTCATTTAATAAAGCATTGACATTCTTGCTCCCAAAATCCTTTACTGAGCCAGAATAGGCATATTCAACCAATCCATATACCTCCTCTTTGAGCATACGAACCTGGCTTTCACCCTAAAAATTCGGAAGTATCTTATCTTCAATTTCTTTTCCGAGATCCTTTTGGTTTGCCTACAAACTGTATAATCGCTTTGATACTTTTTTAAAATCCCGGAAAAAACTGACTTCTATCCTCCAAGAGAATAGAATTACTGTCAAAAAGCCCAGCAGATTTGCTGGGCTTATCTAATCGAAAATTATTGTAAATCTGGATGCACATGAAATATATCTGCCACTTTTTCAAGATCAAGAGGGTTAAATCCCTGCCAGTTGATTTTATTCGCTGTTTCTCTTGTTAACTGTATTTGTATTATAGGTAGCATCTGTTCATTACCATAAACATCTTTTACGGGAAATAGCCAGTAGATAAGGACATTTTTTGCCCGATCATCACTATAGATCTTTCGTAATATCTCGGATGATTTAATTATTGCTCCATTACGAATTAATCCTGCTGTTAAATTATCATCTGCCCAAAGTGTAATTTCCATATCTGTTTTATTTTCATCCAAAAATATGATTGATTCTATTCTAGGTTTACCATAATTCGTTTTATCGCCAACAGTTTCTATGATTATATTTCTTAGCCATTCCTCATACGACAATTCTTGCTGACCAGGTTTACTTTCAGATTCCTCTTCTAATTTATTGTTTATTGTGGTATCTTCTTCAACAAAGTTATTATTTTTGATAGTTTTATTTTCCGAAGTTTTCTGAGCTTCATTAAATTCGGACGAATCACATCCAGAAACCATTATAATTAACACCATCATTATGAGAACAAATAGCACTTTCCTGCAAACACTATATCTTCCCATATAGGATCCCTCCATAAATGTTCTTATTAATTATTCTCTATATAGGCATATATTTCCTGCTATATAGTCTGAATTTTATACTTGAAACTCCTCTTTTAAAAAGTTCTTCATTATTTCGACTTAAAAGATAAAGGCATATTGTTAAATACTGTAGTCAGCTTCACCGAAATATCATCCGCCAACTGATCAGCGATAACCTTTTTGTTTGCTAGTATATCTTCAATACGTCTACTGCATTAACCATATTTTGGATATCATAGGTCGGTTTGCTCTTTATGTGAACCTCAATAGATACTTGGTAAACAGGAGGTTTTGCGGTAACCGGGACGTTTGTTGTATATTTAGCTCCACCTCAAGCTATGTCGATCGCTTTTCCTACTGCTACTCGCACTAAGAAATAACTATCCATGCCACCTATTGCCCCACCATTACTATACCTATACCCGGAGCTAATGCCGTCCCAATCACAGCCCCTATTTTCGCATCACCCATGCCTGCTCCAATACCGCCGACTCATTGTAGCAAGGCTTTTACTTTGTCTTGTGTCCGTATGATATCAATTGTTTCAGCTAATATAGCTTACGATAGGGCGCTCGCCCTAAAAATTTGCTCGCTTTTTCTATTGCAGGAAGTTTGCTTACTATGTCAGATGATATTTTTATGTGTGATAAACTCCCGTGTTTTCCCGCAGTACACCAGTCGCCGTTGTAGTAGTCTTTTGATCAACTTTGCTCCCCTCCTTTTACCGTTGTTTTTGGTCGGACTTTCTTGTATATCAACTTTGCTGCATTTATCAACCCTTCCTTGTTAAACCGCTCCCCTTTAGCACTAGTCAGCCACCTATTCTGAGGCTAATTTTAACATTCCGATTCCATCTAGTATATTGCCGATTGCAAAAGAACTAATAGAAGCCATCACAGTGACTTTCAGTTCATCAATCCAAGCTTTTACTGTTATTGCTCAAATTTTAGCAAATATTGTAATTTCTTGCCGCCTTCGCTTTTTAGCATAGAATTATCTTATATAAAGCTATATTAAGCACGTATATGATTTTTTCTCCGAACCTGAAACGCTGGAATTCAGGGTCTGCCGCAAGCTCACCCCAGAATTACTTTATCTCTTATACATCTGCTCTAACTTATTTCCAACTCTAGCCAAAATCCTCAACTTTCTATGGATTTTTCTAAACTTTTCGCTTGCTAGATCAAGTTCATCTGATACCACTTTGGGAATATTGAAAATGCACAGAAAAGCACAGATGGAGTACCACCCCATGTTTGGCTCTGAATACAAAATTGTTAAAGTAGACTACGTTTTTACCTGGCCGGACGGTAGACTAATTGATCCTGATTATGTAACGAAAGCTTTAGTAAAAGTATTAGACAAAATCAGTTTGCCAAGTGTGCGCTTTCATGGTCTTCACCACACTCATGCTACTTTATTATTACAGGAAGGGGTAAATCCGAAAATCGTATCTGAAAGTTTGGATCACCGACACACGCATTACTTTTAATACTTACTCGTACGTTTTACCTTCCATGCAAAAGAGGCAGCCAAAAAAGTTACTAATAAGTTGTTCAGCCATAAGCTAAATCATTAGCAAAATATTAGCAATTAGCAAAACAAAAAGGCTTGGGATTTCCATCCTCCCAAGCCTTGACTTATGTACACTTTTTGGAGCTGATGGTGGGATTCGAACCCACGACCTGCGCATTACGAGTGCGCTGCTCTACCACTGAGCTACATCAGCCCACGTGATATATTTTACCCTCTTTATAACATCTAGTCAATAATTTTATTTTGAAACCCGAAATCACAATGTCTAGTTGGCCTGAAGCATCGAAATGTGTCGCATTAAAAAAATTTAACAACTTAATTAACTTTTTTCGCAGTATAATAATATTATTATAATACTAAACACTTTGGATATTTGATGAGGAGGTGAATTTATTAGCCGGCAAGTTTAAATTCATCGAAACAAAAAAGTAGTAAAGGGGGATTTTCATGACACTTGCTCACTGGATTTATGCCATTGGAACTTTAGCAG
>JAKKUQ010000095.1 GCA_021890755.1 Thermosediminibacteraceae bacterium
TGAACGAAAAAATAGGGATGGATACCACCGGCGCAGGATTGGGCGTTGCTCTATCCGATGAGATATCGGGTCCGCTGACATTTAACGTAGGTATAATTCGAATGGACGAAATGGCCGGCGAGGTTGTGGTAAATATAAGGTACCCTATAAAATATAAAGGAGAAGAAATTCTCTCCAGGATAAAGGAAAACCTCGCTGAAGGAGTGCGTTTAGAAAACGTATCCGACAACCCGCCGCATTATGTTCCCGAGGAAAGCACTATCGTTCAGAGCTTGAAAGCGGCTTACGAAAAAGTTACTGGAGAGAAGGCTTACTGTTTTTCCATTGGGGGGGGAACGTATGCGCGAATGCTGAAAAACGCGGTGGCTTTCGGACCGGGATTTCCGGGTAAACCTGAGCTAGCTCACCAAAAGGACGAATATATTGAAATAGAGGACCTCTTAAAGAACCTAAGGATTTATACTAATGTGCTTCTGGAACTAGTGAGCTAAGCGATATAGCCCAAAAAACTAGAGCGAACACAGCTACCATAAGTAAGTCAAGCGTTTTTTAAACTATGGCGCTGATGGTTACAAAAAGGTTGTAGAATGGTTAAAAAGAGCAAAATTAGAAAAAAAGTAGCGTGGATTCCACGCTACTTTTATGTAGGAGGTAAAAATGGACTACCTATCCGAACTAAACGAAGAACAAAGGAAAGCTGTAACACACCCGGGAGGGCCCCTTTTGGTCCTAGCAGGGGCGGGAAGCGGCAAGACTCGTGTGCTGACTTACAGGATTGCTTACCTGATAGAGCGGATGGGGGTAGACCCAGCCAGCATAATGGCTATCACCTTTACCAATAAAGCGGCGGAAGAAATGAAGGAAAGGATCGAAAAACTTCTGCCCTGGGCAAAGGGGATGCTGGTCAGCACTTTTCATTCGGCCTGCGTTCGCATCCTGAGGTCCGAAATAGATAAATTGGGCTACAGCAAGAACTTTGTAATCTTCGATACACAAGACCAGCAAGTGGTGGCAAGGGATTGCATAAAAGCACTGGGGCTTGATGACAAAAAGTATACCCCACAAGCTGTACTTAATTACATCAGTAGGGCCAAGGATAGACTCCTCACACCGGGAGAATGTTACGATAAAGCGAAGGATATCAGGGAGAAAACTCTAGCTAGAATATATGAGGTTTACCAACAGAGACTGAAGGAAATAAATGCCCTCGACTTTGATGACCTTATCATGAAGACCGTAGAACTTTTCCGGGAAAATCCCGAAGTCCTTTCTTATTACCAGGCAAAGTTCAGGCATATACTGGTAGACGAATACCAGGATACCAACAGAGCTCAATATGTTTTGATTAAATTGTTAGCGGAAAAACACAGGAATCTATGTGTAGTGGGGGACGATGACCAGAGCATCTACAGTTTCAGGGGAGCCGATATACGGAATATTTTGGACTTTGAAGAGGATTTTCCAGATGCTACCGTTATCCGGTTGGAGCAAAATTACCGCTCTACCCAAAACATCCTCGATGCCGCAAACAGCGTAATAAGCCATAATTTAGGAAGGAAAAAGAAAAATCTTTGGACCAACAATGGCAGAGGCGACAAAATATATCTTGCTACTTTGGAGAGCGAGCACGAGGAAGCCTTTTTCATAGCACAGGAAATAGAAAGGCTGGTTAGTACAAACAAATATAATTATAAAGATTTTGCGGTGCTTTACAGGACCAACGCCCAATCCCGAGTGTTGGAAGAAATGATGGTAAAGATGGGTCTGCCTTATAAGATAGTGGGAGGCGTTAAGTTTTACCAGCGAAAGGAAATAAAAGACATACTCGCGTATCTTCGCGTAGTGGCCAATCCTTCCGATGACGTAAGTGTTTTGAGGATCATAAACGTGCCGCGAAGGGGAATCGGCGAGGTTACCGTTTATGAGCTCAAAATGCTAGCAGAAGAAAATGGAAAGTCCATATATCACATAATAAAAGAAGGACTTGGAAATTTTTCGCCGAGGATAAATAGCAAACTTCGAGCCTTTACTAATTTGGTAGATGAATTTATAGAAAAGGCAAAAGAACTTTCCATTCCAGACCTCATCGCTTATATACTAGAAAAAACCGGATATATCAATGAACTAGAGAACGAAAACACGCCGGAAGCACAAAGCCGGATTGAAAACCTGAAAGAAATGATAGGCGTTGCCATGGAATTTCAAAAGAAATTTCCGGAAGCAGGCCTACAGGACTTCCTTGCCGAAATCGCCCTGGTCTCCGATGTGGACGAGCTGGACGAAAACAAAGATGCAGTGGTCTTAATGACGCTTCACAGTGCCAAAGGTCTCGAATTTCCAGTAGTCTTCTTAAGCGGTATGGATGAGGGGATATTTCCGCATTCAAGGTCGATGTTCGACGAGGACGAACTCGAGGAAGAACGCCGACTGTGCTACGTGGGGATAACTAGGGCAAAAAAGAGGCTTTATCTCACCAGGGCATGGCGCCGCAACCTCTATGGCAACACCTCCTATTATTCCGCCTCCAGGTTTATCGATGAAATACCACCAAGGCTGATAAAAGAAATTAGGCCAGGGGATGATACTCTGGAGGAGGAAAAGTCGATAGAAGTTAAAAAAGCAAAGCCGGCTGTCCCACTAAAACCCCGTACAAAAGGAGTCTTAGAATTAAGTCCCGGCGACAGAGTAAGACACTCCAAATGGGGTGAGGGCGTGGTTACCGCGGTATATGGAGCCGGCGAAAATGCAGAAGTAGCGGTAAATTTTGCCTCTGAGGGAACAAAACGTTTGATTTTAAAGTACGCTCCTTTGGTAAAAATATGAAAATAAAAATAAATCCTTCTTAAGGGGATGGAGTGTATGAAAAGGTCTGAAGCCGAAGCCAGGATAAAGGAATTGAGGGACCTAATAAACTACCACAACAAACAGTATTACGTCTACGATAACCCCGTAATATCCGACGCAGAGTATGATAAGTTGATGAGAGAATTAGAAGAGCTTGAAAAACAGTTTCCAGAGCTCATCACTCCTGATTCGCCCACCCAGAGAGTAGGAGGCGAACCGCTTCCCTATTTCACCCAGGTGATTCACCGGGTGCCAATGATGAGTCTTGCAAACGCTTTCGATGCAGAAGAACTTAAGGATTTCCACAGACGGGTCACCGATGCGGTAGGAAGCGAAGTCCAGTATGTTGTAGAGCCTAAAATCGACGGCCTTGCGGTTTCTATTACTTATGAGAATGGAGTTCTTAAAACAGCAGCCACAAGGGGCGATGGTTTAGTAGGAGAAGACGTTACCCAAAACGTTAGGACCATAAAGAGTGTGCCGCTGAGGCTGGATTTTCCTCAAGACAAAGCGCCGGCTGTTCTTGAAGTGAGGGGAGAGGTGTACCTCCCCAAGGAAGACTTTAGGAAGTTAAACGAAGAGAGGGAAGAACAGGGCCTCCCGCTTTTTGCAAATCCGCGAAACGCCGCGGCGGGGTCATTAAGGCAGCTCGATCCGAAAATTACGGCCCAAAGGCCCCTTGCTGTTTTCATCTATGGTCTGGGATACGCGGAAGGGATAGAATTTGAAACCCACTATGAAGCGCTCCAGTTTTTTAGGAATATAGGCCTTAGGGTCAATCCTCATATAGTGCTTTTCGACAGGTTTGAGGATGTGATAGACTACTGCATGAGCTGGAAAGAAAAGCGCCACGAACTGCCCTACGAGATAGATGGCATGGTGATAAAGGTAAATTCCTTAAACCAGCAGAGGATTCTGGGTGCCACCGCTAAAAGTCCTCGCTGGGCGATAGCTTATAAGTTTCCTGCAGAGCAAAAGACCACGGTGATTAAGGACATAATCGTGAGGGTAGGCAGGACGGGAGTGCTCACTCCTACAGCAATATTGGAACCCGTAAGAGTTGCGGGGTCTACGGTCAGCAAAGCTACCCTGCACAACGAGGACTATATTAAGCAAAAAGATATTAAAATAGGCGACACTGTGATAGTTCATAAAGCCGGCGA
>JAKKUQ010000145.1 GCA_021890755.1 Thermosediminibacteraceae bacterium
TGTAGATGAGCCACAGTTTCGTTCACGCTACTTTATTAAAGTGAAAAAGACATTGCAAAGGGTGGGTATCCCTGGGGTATTATGGATATGGCACAACAAAAACACATTAAGGAGGGATCCCACCCAATGACATTATACCAAAAACTTAAAGCTTCGGGTAATCCCCAGGCTGTCGCTCAAATCACTATCTCTTTACTTGAGTCTCATTCCGTTAAAGAAACCGCTAAGATCTTGGGCGTCACTCCAAGATGGGTGTACAAATTAAGAGAGCGTTTCAGACTTTCTAACAACGATATATCGGCTTGTATCAAAAAACGAGGACCTAAATTCCGTATGCCTAATAGAACTCCAGAACATATTGAAAATTTGGTTGTTACTCTGGCAAAAGAAACTAATCTGGGCTCTAAAAGGCTGGCATTGTTCATTAAAAATACCTTCAATATTCAACTTTCTCCTTTTACTATTCGAAATATTAGAAGACGTTACGGTATACGTTGCCGTAAACACAAGACGCTTACCGGCTCCCGCCGCTTTGCAGCAGATTTCTCCGCCTTCGAACCTTTGCAATTCTGGCAGATCGATGCAAAACATATCGCCGATCAATCGGCTTTGCCTCCCGAAGCCTATGCCTCTATTTTTAAAAATAAGCTGCCTCTTTTTCAGTTCACTGCTATTGATATTAAAACAAGGTTGCGCTTTATTGCGTATGCCGATTCTCTCGATTTTAAAAATGGGTTGACTTTCATGCTGCTTGTGGTAGCCTGGCTTAGAGCCTTCGGTGTAAAACATCAACTCTTCTTTCAAACAGACAATGGAGCAGAGTTCGGAGGCAGCGCCGGCTCTCGTAAAAGAAGTCTCATTCAAAAACTTATTTTCGATAATTGGAACGTATCTTTGCTTAATATCCCGGAAAGGAATAAGGAAACAAATTGCTTCGTTGAACGCTCTCACCGCACTGATGATGAGGAGTTTTATGCTTTAAACTTGAAAAAAGTAACTTCAAGGACTTCATTCCTAAATATGGCTCAAAATTGGATACTATATTTCAACTACAGACGGCCGCATTTTGGCAAAAACATGAATGGAATGACTCCTGTTGAGGCGTTGAAGTTTTATCGCTGCTTTTATCATCCTGCAATTGGTTCTATGCCTGTTGTTGTTTTGGATCAGCTTTCTAATTACACTTCTTTGCTTTTTGATATCTCTTCTTTGCCCTGGGATAACCTGCCCAGAAATAAAAAGCTATTGAACGAAACTATGGCACATTACA
>JAKKUQ010000040.1 GCA_021890755.1 Thermosediminibacteraceae bacterium
CAGGGCTACGGCTGAAACAGGAGCTTATACCAGCGATGGCCATGAACATCAAAGCCGAAAGCTTCCCTTCGTAGTACCAGAAGCCGCGAGTATAGTCGATGTCCATGCCGAAATAGTAAGAAAGGTCGAATACGGCATGAAATATTACCATAAGAACTATGGCTATTCCACGGAAAAGATCGAGTTCAACTATGCGAATCATCCAAACCCCAGCCTTTCAGCTGTTTTTAACCTTAGTATACCATCCCTCTTAAAAATAACGTAGAAGGATTTCTTATCCAAAATGTAAAATAATAACAGTAACCAATACTTTAGTTTATGATGGAGAGTTTAGAATGGCAAGGAAAAATGTGACGATTAATGATAAAGCGAAACTTTAGTACCTGTCAACCCTTTTTCAAAAGCGAATAAGGAAGGTATGGCTATGAACTATAATGGTTTACTGGAATCAATAGCGACAACAATCATGCTTACAGGAATTGGATTTTTGGCGGCAAAGCTTGAAATAATTAAGGAAAATGATACAAAAGCTTTTTCCAATCTTATTTTTTATATAACATCCCCAGCTTTGATACTGTCCAGCGTCACAGGGTATTTTACCCGGCAGACGATTCTCTCCTCTCTCGTCGTTCCTCAGTTTGCCGTGCTAATGACTATCCTTTCGTTAATTGCGGCATATGCCGTTCAAAAGATAATAAAAATTGAAGATCCAACGAAAAAAGATGTGTTTTACCTAACCGTTTCCTTTTGCAATACTGTTTTTATTGGGTTACCTATAGTGACCTCAGTATACGGTGAAAGCGCGGCCGGTTACGTGTTTTTCTATGACCTTGGTTCGGGGATAATGCTTTGGACGTTAGGGATGAAACTTGCCTGTAGGGGTTGTCCCACTGTTAAAAATGAAAAATTGTGTGAGGCCGGAAATTCCATAAAGGAATTTTTTATTACACTGAGTAGCTTTTTAAAGAACCTAATCAACCCGTCGATGGTAGCGCTGTCCCTGGCCGTTCTTATAGTCATGCTGCAAATTCCTTTGCCCGACGTAATAAACAGAACGGCAAAGACGGTAGGGAATATTACCATCCCCCTTTCCATGTTGTTTGTAGGTATGTCCGTGGGTCATTCCCGTATTTCTAGTAGAGAGATATTAGATCCCATGATACTGTGGGCTGCCTTTATCAGGCTTATAATCTCCCCTCTCTTGGTAGGAGGAGCTTTATATTTTGTGCCCGTTCCTTTAATTCTTAAAAAGGTAATAACCGTTGAAGCTGCAATGCCAGTCATGATGTTTACGGTCATTCTGGCCGATAAATACAATAAACATTCGAAGTTTGCGTCTAAGACGGTTTTGATCACCACGTTTCTTTCCATGATTACAATTCCAGCGGTAGTTTATATGCTGGAATTGATTTATTAGATTTGAAAAGTTGGAAGCATGAATTATGAGTAAAATCACGTGCAGTGTGATAAAACCTTCAATGGATACCGCAGAAAAAGCGGTAAAGTGGGGGTAAGGCACAAACGCAGAAGATCCTGGCAAATTTAGTTAACCACCCCAACGCCGGCGGAGTGCTGGTACTGGGTCTTGGGTGCGAGAATAACAATATCGAGGAATTTAAAAAGGTGCTGGACGATTATGACCCCGAAAGGGGATTTTTGCCTTGTTTAGAAGTGGTAGCTGCTGTCATGTATTAAATGTATTCATTCATTATTAAATTTTTAATTTTTTTTTGTTAAGCAGAAGGAATTATCGAATTAATGTCGAATTATAGAAAACAAGTAGCTAGTTTGGAATAAAATGAAACCCCTTTCAAGAGAAAAAATTCTGACAATATTTAAAGAACGTTTTCTTTTCCTACAAAGAGAAAAGATAAATTAAAAAATTATCAATATGAAACCGCTTTCATTTATATGAAACCCCTTACAAAATATAGAATTCAAAAGATTTCATGCTGCTTCTTCCCTTGGAGGAAGCTAATTTAAAACTTTAGTAATGTAACCGTTTTCATTTGTCTTACATAATAAACAAATTAGAATTATCAGTATATTGCAATATTACAAATTAACAAACATTGATGTTTTGAATCTAATACGGAGTGTTGCATATGGCTACTATTTATGATGTAGCAAAAAGGGCAAAAGTTTCTATAGCTACTGTATCAAGGGTTTTAAACAACAGTCCTCTGGTTTCTGAAAAGACGCGAGAAAGAGTAAAAAAAGCAATAGAGGAGTTGAATTATTCACCAAACGTAATAGCTTCCGCGCTGACTAAAAAGTCTACTCTAACGTTGGGCCTTTTAATCCCCGATATAGCAAACCCGTTTTTCGCGGAACTTGCACGAGGGGTTGAAGATGCGAGTGCAGATTTCGGCTTTAACATCATAATTTGTAACACTGATTACAGGTCCGATAAGGAAGCCGAATATATTCGCCTCCTGAAACAGAAGAGCATCGATGGTTTTATAATATCTACAGCTTATTATAATGACGAAAATGTTATCAACCTTATTAAGTCGAATACACCGGTGGTAATTCTGGGTCGGGATATAGACGGTGAAGATATGGTTGTTGATGTGGTGGTATCTGATAACGTCAATGGTGGTTATATAGCTACAAAACACCTGATAGACCTCGGACATAAGAATATCGCCTGCTTGCTCGGGCCACCCCAAGTAAAGGTAAATCTAGATAGAGAAAAGGGTTATTTAAAAGCGATGGAGGAAGCGGGGCTAAAAGTAAGACCTGAACTGATAGTGTTCGGTGATTTTAAGGTTGAGTTTGGTTTTAAGAAAGCCATCGAGTTACTGAGCTTGGAACACAGACCTACGGCTTTTTTTGCAGCTAACGACCTAACAGCTATAGGTGTTATCAAGGCGGCGAGATTTATGGGATTGGAGGTGCCTCGAGATATATCCGTAGTGGGTTATGATAATACGATGCTAGCGGAAATAGTAGATCCCCCGCTCACCACCGTAAATCAGCAGATGAGGAAGATGGGTTACATGGCGACTGAGTTTTTGATAAAGAGGATAAAAGGTGAGAGTTCTGGGGGTCAGAGGATAGTTCTTGATGTGGACCTCGTGGTGAGGAGATCGACAAGTCGAGTGTATAACTGACACGGTCGAAAGCGGTAGAAATAAGAGATACAAGGGCATCTTAGAGGTAGATAATTAGTTAGGTCGGCAAGGGGGTGAAACATTTTTAAAATTTTTAAATAATGTGAGTAAATTATTTTTCAATGTGGGGAGGCATTTGTAAATGAAAATGAGAAAAATCTTGTCAATAGTCTTGATATTGATGTTTGTCGTCGGCCTGCTGACAGGATGCAACAAGTCTGACTCTCAAACGCAGGGACAGAATCAAGAGACAAAAAAAGTTATCGGGGTTCTTTTATGTGATTTTAGTGACCAGTTCCAGGTTTACATGAAAAAAGGCATGGAAGAAGCTGCCAAAGAATTAGGTGATGAATTCCAAGTAATTTTTTACGATGCTAAATATGATGCAAATGAACAGTTAAGGCAAGCAGAGAATTTAATTACCCAAAAAGTAGACGCTATAGTTCTGATGGCAGTAGATAGAGAAGCTGCGAAACCTATGGTGCAGGCTATTCATGATGCGGGGATACCTCTGATAAGTGTAAACAGAATGCTAGCAAACCAAGAACTAGCTGTTTCTTATGTAGGCTCAGATGATATACAGGCCGGCGAAATACAAATGAAGGCGCTTGCGGAAGCGCTAGGTGGAAAAGGTAATATAGTAATTCTCCATGGTTCCTATGGTCATGAACCCGAAATTAGAAGACAACAGGGTTATATGAACATTTTGAAAGATTATCCAGACATTAAGATCGTAGCCGAAAATACAGGCGATTGGTACAGAGATAAGGGAATGAAAGTTATGGAAAACTGGCTACGGTCCGGATTACAAATTGATGCTGTAGCTGCTCATAATGATGAAATGGCTATTGGCGCAGCACTGGCAATAGAAGATGCGGGCCTGTTGGGGAAAATCAAAGTTGCAGGAATAGATGCAACTCCCGAAGCAATTGACTTTTTGAAGAAAGGTAAGCTTACTTATACAGTTTTCCAAGATGCGAAAGGACAGGGCAGAACTGCTATAGAGGTTGCAGCCAAAGCGGCGAAGGGTGAAAAAGTAGAAAAAGAATATATTATTCCGTTCGAGCTGGTAACTCCCGATAAAGCTGACGAATACTTACAGAGATACCAGTAGGGAAGGGGAAGGAGTTGACCCTTGATGATAACTACCAGGGTCAGCTCCTTTCCCAAAAACTAAAATGATATCTGGGCTGCATTAAAGATGTGGGGGTAGCAGCATGATTCCAGAATCCGAATATATTTTGGAGATGGAAGGTATAAGTAAGGAATTCCCTGGTGTAAAAGCATTAAATTGTGTGGATTTTCGAGTTAAAAAAGGTACGGTGCATGCACTTATTGGAGAAAATGGTGCCGGGAAATCTACTTTAATGAAGATATTAAACGGGATATATACTCCGGACTCCGGAATAATAAAGTTCAAAGGCAAGGAAATTAAACTACGTTCACCCTATGATGCGATAAAAAATGGTATTTCGATGATCCATCAGGAGCTAAGCCCAATCCCTAATATGACAGTTGCTGAAAATATATTTCTAGGAAGAGAACCGCTTATAGGGAGAGTTCCGATCGTTAACGACAAAGAAATGATAAATAAGACAAGGGAGCTCATGAGGAGTCTCGAAATAAATATAGATCCCTGTGCACTAATGAGAGATCTCAGTATTGCCAACATGCAGATGGTTGAAATAGCAAAGGCTATATCATACAATTCTGAATTAATTATTATGGACGAACCCACCTCCGCAATTTCGGAAAAAGAGGTTTCACACCTATTTAAAATTATAAAAAATTTAAAAGAAAAAGGTGTATCGATAATCTATATTTCACATAGGCTCGATGAAATTTTTAAAATAGCAGACGAAGTAACGGTTCTAAGGGATGGAGAGTATATAGGCACCGAATCTATAGAGAAAATTACTAGGGAAAAATTAATAGAAATGATGGTTGGGAGAGAAATAAAGCAAATGTTCCCAAAAGAAGAGGCCCCTATAGGCGAAGTTATACTCGAAGTTCGTAATCTAACCAAAAGAGGAGTCTTTTACGATATCAATTTTAAGGTGCGTAGGGGAGAAATCCTTGGAATCGCGGGCCTAATGGGGGCTGGTCGTACGGAAGTTGTAGAGAGCATTTTCGGCCTTAGTAGTTACGATGCAGGAGAGATATATATTAAAGGTAAAAAAGTGAAGATAAAATCGCCGATAGACGCGATTAAAAATAAGATAGCTCTAATAACCGAAGATAGAAAAAGTGGATTATTTTTGCCTTTATCGGTCAGGGATAACATAATCATGGCAAGTATAGACAGTTATATCAAGGGGCCCTTTATTGATGGAGTAAAAGTCGATGAATTTTGTAATAAACAGATAGAGCAGCTAAAGATAAAAACTCCGGGTTTGATGCAGATTGTCAAATATTTAAGCGGAGGAAACCAGCAAAAAGTTCTGATTGCAAGATGGCTATTAACTTATCCTGAAATTTTGATCCTTGATGAACCTACGAGAGGAATAGATGTAGGTGCAAAGGCCGAAATTCACAGGCTAATAACGAAAATGGCCAAGGAAGGTAAAGCGATTATAATGATTTCTTCGGAGCTACCGGAAATATTAGGCATGAGTGACAGGATTCTAGTTATGCACGAAGGAAGGATTACAGGAGAACTTTATAGAAAGGACGCAAATCAAGAAAATATAATGAGGTATGCTATGGGAATAACTTCTTAAGAGAAAACAAAAACCGCTGCTGGGAGTGAATAAAAAGTGATGGAGAAAGACGTTTTAAGCGAAACCCAAAAAGGGGTTAAATCAAGGGTCAAGCTGGCTAGTAATATTCAGCGTTACGGGATGGTTCTGGTTTTTTTCCTCATGGTCACAATTATAACAATATTATCTCCTCGTTTTTTAGATCCTAGAAACCTATTGAATGTGGTAAGACAAATTTCTATTATCTCCATAGTTGGATTTGGTGTGACTATGGTAATAATTACCACAGGAATAGATCTATCTTCAGGGTCTGTAATAGCTCTAGTGTCGGTAGTAACGGCAAGCTTAGCCCATCCGAATCAATATCCACTTATTATCCCAATTCTGGTTGGCCTTTTGGTGGGGGGTATTACAGGGTTAATAAACGGTACTCTCATTGCAATAGGGAAGTTGCCTGCATTTATCGCTACTCTTGGAATGATGATAACCGCAAGAGGACTTGCGCTCATATACAGTGATGGACGACCGATAACTAACTTTTCGGAAAGTTTCAATTTTCTCGGCCAGGGCTATCTTTTCGGTGTGCCTTTTCCCATCTATGTTTTGGCGCTAACGGCTTTGATTTCACATATAATTTTAAAACATACGAAATTCGGTAAATATGTATATGCTATAGGCGGTAACGAGCAAGCTGCGATTATTTCGGGAATAGATGTAGTAAAGTATAAGATATTGGTTTATACTTACGCAGGCATTATGACCGCAATTGCAGGAATACTGCTTACCTCTAGGCTTAGTGCAGGCCAACCTACAGCAGGGGTCGGATATGAATTGGATGCTATTGCCGCTGCAGTAATAGGCGGAACAAGTCTAAATGGAGGAATCGGTACGATTCCAGGTACAATACTAGGTGCACTTATTATGGGAACTTTAAATAACGGCTTAGATCTGCTTCACGTTTCTGCATACTGGCAACAGGTAGTAAAAGGGTTTATAATCGTCGGGGCAGTGCTTATGGATAAGCAGAGAAGAATTTAGCAGGGGGGATAAAATGAAGATCTGCTTTAATGAAGCCACTACTCTAAAGAATTCAAACCTGGAGAAAGATTTGGAGTTATGCGAAAAGTACGGATACGACCTTATCGAAATAAGGCTTGATAAATTGAGGGAATATTTACAAGATCATAAGGTGGAAGATTTGTACAATTTTTTCCAAACCCACAGGATTAAACCTTATGCGTTTAACGCTTTGGAATTCATCACTTTTAGAAACAATGAAGACTATGAGGAATTAAAAAAAGATTTGGATTTTCTATGTAAAATAGGAACAGAAATAAATTGTTCGAAAATAGTTGTAGTCCCAAGTTTTGATGTGGGTGATTTTACAAGAAAGCAAATAAAAGAAGAATCTGTAAGAGTGTTGAATGATCTCGCAGATATAGCCGAAAATTACGGCATGGAACTCGCCTTCGAATTTGTAGGTTACCCTAATTGTTCGGTAAACACCCTTGATCAGGCATACGAGATAGTGACTGAGGTTGGAAGGAGTAATGTAGGTCTGGTTATAGATTGTTTTCACTTTCACGCAATGAATTCAAAACTGGAAGACCTAAAAAAAGTTGATCCGAAAAAGATATTCATTTTTCACATAGATGATTGTGAAGATATACCCCCCGGTATGCTGAGAGATAACCACCGCTTATTACCGGGTGATGGTGTGATAAAGTTGGATTCAATATTAAAAGTTTTAAAAGAGATTGGATATGACGAAATGGTCTCAGTAGAGCTCTTCAGACCAGAATACTGGAAGTGGGATGCAGAAAAGCTAATTAAAGTCGCAAAGGAAAAGACAGAGCTTGTGGTTAAAAAATATTTTGACTTTTGATGCGTTATTAAATTGCTAAAGAAAAACTTTAAATAAAATAAAAAAAACATTAAAGGAGGTTTTATTGATGTCAAAAATGAAAGCGGTTACATTAATTGCTGACTGGGATCCAAGACCAGGGTTTAAACTGGGGGCCAAAGACATTGAAGGTAAGCAAACATATTTAGGAAGCCGGGTATGGAGAAACCCAAGACTGGAAATCAGAGAGTACGACGTTCCCAAGCCCGGCAGGGGTGAAGTGCTAATCAAAGTAAAGGCCTGCGGTATTTGCGGCAGTGATGTTCACATGGCTCAGCCGGATGACGATGGATATATTCTGTATCCGGGTCTTACCGGTTTTCCATGCATACTCGGTCATGAACTTGCTGGAATAGTGGTAGAAGCAGGTCCTGAAGCTTATGACAAGCGGACCAATAAGCCTTTCAAGGGCGGAGAATATGTGTGTACTGAAGAAATGCTATGGTGTGGCGAGTGCCAACCATGCGCTGATGGATATCCCAATCACTGCGAAAGGTTAAACGAGATAGGTTTTAACGTTAACGGTGGATTTGCCGAATATATCGTCTTGCCGGCCAAATACCTCTGGAGCCTGGAGCCTTTAAAGGAAGTATATAAAGGAGACGATATTTTCCTGGCGGGCAGCCTAGTGGAACCCACATCTGTAGCCTACAATGCTGTCATCGAAAGAGGAGGAGGTATTAGACCCGGCGACAACGTGGTAATCTGCGGTGGAGGGCCAATAGGTATAGCTGCTTGTGCAATTTTAAAGAGGCACGGGGCAGCCAGGGTTATACTTTCTGAGCCGTCACCCGAAAGAGCTGAAATCGCCAAGAAGATGGGTGCCGATTACGTGATAGACCCCACAAAGGTGGATTTCGCCGAAGAAGTTTTGAGGCTGACTGATGGCTATGGAGCCAGTCTTTATCTAGAAGCATCGGGCGTACCTCATGTGGTTTATCCCGGTATAGAGAAGGCTATATGGGAAGGCCGGACTCTTAATGCTACTGTGGTTATAGTAGCCAGAGCCGATGCTAAAATACCGGTAACTGGCGAGGTTCTTCAGGTGAGGAGGGCGAGAATCGTCGGTGCACAAGGACATTCCGGACACGGCACATTCCCAAGAGTGATAGAATGTATGGCAACTGGTATGGATATGACTCCGATGATAACCAAGAAGATAAAACTGGAGCAGGTACCTGAATATTTAATAAAGCTCAGAACTGACAGGTCTGAGTGCAAGGTCACATGTGTAATGGATTAACAAAGGGAGGTTAGATATAAATGGAGAGTTACAAAAAGTGGATTTTAACAGATAATCCTGCAATAATTTTCGAAGATAACGAAGTAGGCCGTTTGAAAAAGCAGATTTGGGATGCCTCTGAGGAGGAAATAGACGCCATCTTGAAAGAATATGAAATTCCATCGCCGTCGGAGTTGGGAAAGCCTGGATGCTACATTCAAACTACGCCTAGGGTTAAGGTCATAGAAAAAAGAAAGAAAAACGATATCGTTTTGGTGCCTATAGGTTGTACCGAAAACCATGGACTTCACGCCAACAGCGGCTTGGATACATTTATGGTGACCCAGATCCTTGAGGGCGTCAGGCGCTATACAGCCAAGCAAGGCAGAGAAGTGAGCTTGGCTCTACCCCCGCTCAACTATGGTGGCCATCCGTACCATCATGTGGGGATGCCAGGAACAATTATCATGCCAAAAGAAGTCGTCGAAGAAACGATTATCTACACCATGCTGGGTTTATGGAACGACGGATTCAGAAAGATCATTCTAGTTAATAACCACGGGCACCTCTGGATGTTGGAGTCTGCTATACAGGAGTTTATGAAGAGGTTCCAACTGCCGGGCATCTTCAGGGTACTTGACTGGCACAGAGCCGTAAGAGAGTTCTTCTATCCTGCAGGTAGGCCCGATAGTTTCGAAACCCATTTTGTACATGCCGATGAAGCCGAAACGTCTGTAGCGTTACTGCTATTCCCGGAGATGGTGGATATGAGCGTTGTTCAGGATGCGGAAGGGGAAAGCTTATTGCCTGATGGCCATTTTGATAAGTCTGTGGAACCTTTCCGCAGGCCCCATCGCTGGTCCGAAGGTGAAGGTCATATGGCAATAGAGCGGGCAGCAACTCCGGAGGGTGTAGTCGGCAAACCCAGCCTGGCAGATCCGAGAAAAGCTAAAAGGCCCATCGCAGCAATATTGAAATACCTCACCCTAGTAATAGATCAGATCCTGGAGGCCTTCCCGCCGGGTACCGTGCCACCCGTTGAGAAAGTAACTTTAAGGACCAGGGAGGAAATGGAACCGTTCCTGAAAGAGCCGCTGAGCCCCGGCTGGAAGTCAGTATATGAACTGCCTGCTATAGGAGTTTTCCATAAACTGTAATAAGAATTAAGTAGTTCTACCTTGTTGGGATTTCCCGGCCGCCTATTTATATAGGGACAAAGAAAGGCGGCCGGGTATATCCCGTTATATCCTGTAATTGATCACATATCCCTGCTATCAATACTTTTAAAATTATTAAGTGAGGAGAATGTAGTGTATGGGTAAAAAAATAAAAGTAGGGATTATAGGAGCCGGGCGGATAGGGAAGTTGCATGCTGAAAATATTAAGGCAAATTTTGATAATGTGGAGTTGAAATCCATTGCTGATATTTATGCAGAAAGGGTAAGAGATTGGGCTTACGGCATCGGAGTAAGCAATGTCTATGAAGATTACAAAAAAATAATAGAAGATCCGGAAATAGATGCGGTGCTTATATGTTCCTCTACTGATACTCATTGCCAGCTTATAATCGAATCAGCAAGGGCAGGAAAACAGATTTTCTGTGAAAAACCCATAGACTTTGATTTGAATAAGATAAACACTGCGCTAGAGGAAGTTAAGAAAGCTGGTGTTAAATTACAGATTGGGTTCCAGAGGAGATTCGATCCCCATTTCAGAAAGGCTAAAAAATATATAGATGAAGGCAAGGTAGGACAAATTCACATAATAAAAATTACCTCCAGGGATCCAGAACCACCACCTATAGAATATGTTAAAGTATCGGGCGGTATATTTCTGGATATGACTATACACGACTTCGATATGGCAAGGTTCCTGTCAGGAAGCGAAGTTGAAGAAGTATTTGCTTATGGCGCCGTGATGGTTGATCCAGCTATAGGAGAGGTTGGGGACGTAGATACAGCCGTGGTAAATTTGAAGTTTAAAAATGGCGTGTTGGCTGTAATAGATAACAGTAGGAAGGCAGTTTACGGTTATGACCAGAGAATTGAGGTTTTCGGTTCCCAGGGTTGTATAAAGGTAGAAAATGTATCTTCTTCTAACGTGATCGTTAGTACATCAGACGGCATTATCAGCGATAAACCCAAGTACTTCTTTATCGAGAGATATCGCGACGCTTACATTGAAGAGCTGAGAGAGTTTTTTGACTCAATTATAAGTGATAGAGAGCCTTCTGTTTCGGGTAAAGATGGCCTTGAGCCGGTGCTTATAGGCCTTGCTGCCCAAAAGTCTCTCAAAGAGGGAAGACCTGTGAGAATAGAAAGGTAATAGGTATGGTAGAAAATGGAGGCAATAAAGAATATGAAATTAAGTTTAACTATAGCAAAAGACGTGAGTGAGAATTTTCCGGTATTGCTTCGGGGCGATTATGTCGAAAACATAAAAAAGGCTTCCCAATTAGGGTATGACTGCGTAGAAATACACGTAAGAGACCCGCGGGAATTAAACCTGGATGAGATCTTGAGTACTTGCGAAGAAAATCATGTGACGATATCGACATTGGGGACTGGTCTGGGTTACGTAGTTGATAGACTAAGCTTCACGAATCCCGATAAAGAAGTGAGGGAAAAGGCGGTTGCGCGAATCTTAGACCACATCGAAGTTGGAAGGAAGTTAGGGGCAAAGGTGATAATCGGATCGATGAGAGGCTCAATTCCGGATAAATCAGAGTATAAAAAATATGAGGCCTTTGCACTGGAGTGCTTTGAAAAATGTCTTTCAGAGGCAGAAAATAAAGGGGTTACTCTGTTGATAGAGGCCATAAACCGTTACGAGACGAATTTTATAAACACAGTAGAGGAAGCATTGGAATTTATTGAAAAAACAGGTTCAAGATACCTTAAGGTGCATGTCGATACCTTTCATATGAATATCGAAGAAGGCGATATGGCAGAAAGCATAAAAACTGCAGGTAGCCTCCTCGGACACGTGCATTTTGCGGACAGCAACCGCAGATATCCGGGGATGGGGCATATTGATTTTAAAAAAATTATAAAAGCATTAAAGGATGCCGGTTATAATGGTGCGATAGCTTTCGAGTGTCTTCCTTATCCAACGGAAGAAGAAGCGGCAAAAGGAGCCATAGAAAATATAAATCCCCTTTTGTGAATGTTATGATGCTTTGCAGGAACAAATAGTGCTCTTGGTTATCCTAAAACCGGGTCTTACTCTTTGATGGTTAGAAACGCAGAATTGCGCGGCGATGTCAATTTAAAAGGTGAAAGCATCGCCGCATTTTCTTTCAAAATTTAAGGAGGTAGGGTTGATGGTAAAACTTAATGAGCAACTGTTAAAAGGGAACTTCAAATTTCCCGCCGATTTACAGGTTGCTGAATTCCCTGAAGATTTACCGGAAAGGGTTATTCAGTTTGGAGAGGGCAATTTTCTGAGGGCCTTTGTGGACTGGATGTTTCACCAATTGAATAAAAATAATCTTTTTAACGGACGAATAGTAGTAGTTCAACCTCTTCCGGAAGGCCTGGTTTCGAAATTAAATGAGCAAGATGGGTTATATACGCTTATTCTAAGGGGATTGAAGAATGGTAAACCTACAGAAATAAAAGAAATAATCAGTTCTATAAGCCGTGGAATCAATCCATATACCCAGTGGGACGAATATCTCAAATGTGCAGAAAACCCCGATATTGAATTTGTAATATCAAATACTACCGAAGCCGGTATAGCCTATGACAAAAACGACAGCCTTGATAAAAAACCACCGGTATCTTTCCCCGGTAAACTTGTAGCTTACCTTTATCACAGGTTTAAGCATTTTGACGGAGATCCATCAAAAGGGATGGTTATTATTCCCTGTGAACTCATCGATAGGAATGGGGACACCCTAAAGAGAATAGTTCTCCAGCTTTCCGACGACTGGAACCTGCCCGAGGAATTCAAAACCTGGGTAAAAGAACACAACATTTTCTTAAATACCCTGGTTGACCGGGTAGTTACCGGGTATCCAAAGGATGAAATAACGAAGATTCTGGCAGAGCTTGGCTATGAGGATCAACTGGTAGATACCGGGGAACTATTCCACCTCTGGGTTATAGAAGGACCTAAGGAACTTTCCGAAAAACTTCCTTTTACTAAAGTGGGCCTCAACGTAATATGGACAGACGACATGACACCGTATAGAACCCGCAAGGTAAGAATATTAAATGGTGCTCACACTTCATCGGTTCCAGCGGCATTCCTATACGGTCTTGAAACCGTAGGCGAAATGATGGAACATGAAATAATGAGGGAATATGTAAGGCAGATCATATATGATGAAATCATTCCATCCATTGACCTGGATGAAAAAATGCTCACGGAGTTTGCCGATTCGGTTTTAGAACGGTTCCGCAACCCGTATATAAAACACTACCTCATAAGCATACTTCTCAATTCCTCATCCAAATTCAAAGCAAGAGTTCTGCCTTCTATCCTTGAATATCAGAAGAGATTTGGCAGATTACCTGAAAAACTCACCTTTTCCATGGCAGCGCTGATAGCGGTGTATAAAGACGGCAAGGTAGAAGGAACATCTATGAGAGCTCGGCGGGAAAAAGGTGAATTTGTCATGAAGGACGACCTGCCGGTGCTGGAATTCTTTGAAAAGACGTGGAAAAAATTCGATGGCAGCCGCGAATCGGCCCTTGAAGTAGCCCGGAAGGTTCTCGGCAACGTGGATCTATGGGAAGAGGATTTGAACGAGGTTCCGGGTTTAACCGAAAAAGTAGGAGACTATCTATATCGGATAGCTGCCTACGGTATAAAACAAACCGTAGATCAGCTGGTAAAGGGAGGCACCCGATAAATGCGCGCATTAAAAATCAACGCTAACGACAATGTGGCAGTTGCCCTTGACAATATAACAAAGGGGGAGACCCTGACTTTCGGGTCTTCCTCCATTGTTGCCCTTGAAGATATAGCCAAGGGTCATAAAATAGCTTTAGGGGATATAAAGAAAGGTGAAAATGTCATAAAATACGGTTTTCCCATTGGTCATGCCACTTGTGACATAAAGGCCGGCGAGTGGGTGCACTTTCACAACTTAAAAACAAACCTGGGTGAAATCCTGGAATACGAATATAACCCGCAGCAAATGAATTTAACAAGCGTGCAGTGTGATAAAACCTTCAATGGATACCGCAGAAAAAGCGGCAAAGTGGGAGTAAGAAACGAAATTTGGATTATTCCTACCGTAAGCTGCGTGAACAGAAATGCAGAACTTATAGCATGGAAGGCCAGAGAAGAGTTTAAAGGTGAACGCGGTATAGACGGTATATACGAGTTTAAACACCCATACGGGTGCTCCCAGCTTGGCAGCGATCAGCTCAATACGCAGAAGATCCTGGCAAATTTAGTTAACCACCCCAACGCCGGCGGAGTGCTGGTACTCGGTCTGGGGTGCGAGAATAACAATATCGAGGAATTTAAAAAGGCGCTGGGCGATTATGACCCCGAAAGGGTAAAATTCTTGGTAGCCCAGGAAGTAGAGGATGAGATAGAGGCGGGAGTTAAACTCATAGGAGAACTGGTAGAGTATGCTTCTCAATTTAAAAGAGAAGAATGCCCGATTTCAGAACTGGTAATAGGGCTAAAGTGCGGAGGATCCGACGGCTTTTCAGGGATTACAGCAAATCCCTTGGTAGGGGCCTTTTCTGATAAACTCATAGCCTATGGAGGCACCACGATACTCACCGAAGTCCCGGAGATGTTTGGTGCAGAGACCATTCTCATGAACAGGGCGAAAAATAGAGAAGTCTTTGAAAAGATAGTAAAACTCATAAATGATTTTAAGGAATATTTCATAGGGTATAACCAGCCCATATATGAAAACCCATCACCGGGAAACAAAAAGGGAGGTATAACCACCCTCGAAGAGAAATCTCTAGGGTGTATCCAAAAGGGCGGGACCAGCCAAGTGGTAGACGTTCTGGAATACGGAGACACGGTAAAAGCGAAAGGATTGAATCTTCTAAGCAGTCCCGGCAACGATATGGTGGCGTCAACTGTGCTGGCCGCTGCCGGTTGCCAGATAATTTTGTTTACCACAGGTCGAGGGACACCTTTAGGCACCGCCGTACCCACTGTGAAAATAGCCACCAACAGCGAGATTTTTAATAAAAAACCCCACTGGATGGATTTTGATGCGGGGAGGCTGCTTTCAGGTGAAACCATGGAAAAGCTGGTGGGAGAACTTTTAGGATATGTTATAAAAGTAGCCTCTGGAATGCCCACCAAATCTGAAATAATGGGATTCAGGGAAATTGCGATTTTTAAAAACGGTGTAACCCTGTAAGTGTTTTGATGATTATGAGTAACGGCTGGGAGAAATTTTTTTAGGTGCTGCATATAGCGTACGACTTGATATTGACAACGAAGGATGAATAGGGTAAGTATTTTTAAAGATATGATACGTAAAGCATCGGAAGAACATTTTTACAAGCAATAGGAGGAAATCATGCGGGGAGAAAATAATGTCCAGTCCATTGAAAGAGCAATGAGGATACTAGAAGAGCTGGCGGAAGAAGAAGACGGCATAGGCGTTACAGAACTCTCCAGCCGTGTGGGGCTTCATAAAAGTACCGTTCACCGCATATTAAATACGTTGCTGCGGATGGGATACGTGGAGCAAAACCCAAAAAGTGAAAAATACCGGCTGGGTACAAAGCTGCTTTATCTAGGAGGAGCCATCCTGGACCGCATGGACATCAGGAAGGAGTCCCATGAGCTTTTGAAACAACTTGCTGAGGAAGTAAACGAAACGGTTCACTTGGTAATACCCGATAACGACAAAGCACTGTACATCGATAAAATAGACAGCAAAAGAACGATTCGAATGTACTCGCAAATAGGCCGCCACGTTCCATTACATGCATCGGCGGTAGGAAAGGCAATTCTTGCCTTTTCTTCGCCGGAGTATGTGCAGAAAGTTATAAAAAAAGGCTTGGATAGGTATACGAGAAACACTATAGTAGATCCCGACAGATTGATTGAACATTTAAAAGAAATAAGAGCGCAGGGTTATGCAGTGGATGATGAAGAAAACGAGGAAGGTATCAGATGTGTCGGCGCTCCAGTATTCGATTACACTGGTAAAGTTATAGCCGCCATTAGTATATCAGGTTCGACTGTAACTATTCCTGCTGAAAGAGTCCCGGAACTGGCGTTGAAAGTGGTAGACTGTGCCCAGAAGATATCCCGTAGGATGGGGTGGAGAGCCGGAGAGATATAGATTAACAATAACATAAAAATTTCTATTTCAAGAGGGAGGATTTTCTTGCTAAGTGTCGAAATAATTATAGCGCAATATATGAAACGATGTTTCGTAATATGAAACATTGGAGGGATCTGCAATGGATAAATTCGAGGTAGTCCGCAGGATCATTGATTGCGGCGTTGTAGCCGTCGTAAGGGCAGAAAATCCTGAACAGGCCTTAAAAATAGCGGAAGCCGTTAAGGCAGGCGGGATCGATGCTATAGAGATAACGATGACCGTGCCGGGAGCATTGGATGTTATAAAAGAACTTTCCAGGGCATACCCTAACGGCGAGATCGTTATCGGTGCTGGCACCGTGCTGGACGCCGAAACGGCCAGAGCAGCCATGCTGGCAGGCGCGGAGTTTTTCGTAAGCCCCATATTTGATCCGGAAATGGTTAGGCTCTGCAACCGCTACCGTAAGGTAACAATGCCTGGTGCTATGTCGGTGAAAGAAATAGTGCAGGTAATGGAATCCGGCGCCGATTTCGTGAAGCTGTTTCCGGGAAGTGCCTTTGGTCCCTCTTTCGTAAAAGCTATACTGGGTCCGCTTCCTCAGGCACCTTTGGTACCCACCGGTGGTGTCAGCCTTGAAAATGTAGGCGAATGGATAAAAGCGGGTTGCCTGGCGGTAGGAGTAGGCGGTGAGCTCACCAAAGGTGCAAAGCACGGTGATTTTGCGCAGGTTGAGGAAACTGCAAGGAAATTTATAGAAGCCGTAAAACAGGCTAGAAATAAAAAATAAGGAGGCGGTATTTATGGCTAATAAAGTAGTTACCTTTGGAGAGATAATGTTACGTCTTACCCCACCGAATTATCTGAGGATAGTACAGGCAGAGTCATTCGATGTAACCTATGGAGGCGGCGAGGCTAATGTAGCGGTGTCCCTGGCCAACTACGGGGAAGAGGCTTATTTTGTAACAAAGGTACCAGATAATCCTGTGGGTCAGG
>JAKKUQ010000096.1 GCA_021890755.1 Thermosediminibacteraceae bacterium
TGGAGAGAAGCGGCAGCTTCTTCTTCTTTACCCATAGTGTGTGGTGGCAGAGGCACTTAATAATATATATCGTTTGAGCTCCAGAGCTCATATATATGAGCTCTGGAGCTCAAACGATATATATTATTAAGTGCCTCTGCCACCACACACTATGGGTAAAGAAGAAGAAGCTGCCGCTTCTCTCCATTTGATTTTTGTATACCCCCAAACGTATAAATTTATATAAGGTTTAGCGTCTTGGCTTACGTCTACGGTACGTTGTCACAGACTCAGTATACGGAGAACTATCAGCGACACGATGACGATGACAATTATCTCTCTCACGGTAAGGAGCAGCATTATCAGTGCTTTCTCCTTCATTTCCTCCATCGTATTCGTAATGATCACTTTGCTGACTTTGTGAGCACTCTTCACACTCTTCTTCTTCGGACTCTTGCTCTGGCTCGGAGTCTTGGAAGTTGTTGTCACGCCAACGATTCCATTGACGTCTTGTTTGCACCATTACCACGTTTGAATGATGTCTGTAGGAAGGTTTTGCGCGAACGGAGTCTGGTCCTTCTGCGGCCAACGGGCCTGTTCCTTCAAGTCCTTAAATTGAACAATGTACTTGATCTCGAGCATGACATTGCAGCCGACCTTCGTTGTTGGGGCTACACCCAGCGGTGATTTCGCAAAGAATATCTTCACGTTCTCTGTCAAACTTGGCTGGTTTGTCATAGGAGTCCACGTCTTCACGTCTTCGTCGTTGCGCACGTTTGTCCTGTTTTGTCCAGGCTTGTAACTTCCTGTGACGACCATTGTGTCCTTGCGACCTGCCTGATCATTGTCAAAGTTGTTGATGTTGTAGTACTTGAATCCTTTCCATGCGTACGACTCTGCTAAGTTGAATGTTTCTGGAATCTTTTGTCCAGAGGACGTTGCACCATAAGCTTCTGTTGCGGTCATCACGGTCAAATCTGCTCCTCCGTCTGAGCAAGCTGTTCGAATCGTGGCCCTGTAGTGCATACCCAATACGGCGTAGACTTCGTATAAACGGGCAAAATAATCACGCCATGCTGGTATCTCGGTGCCTGCCCATGTCTTCGGAAATGTACCATTCGCATCTGCTGGATACGAGAGCGCTCCGGCTGCATACGAGAGTGGGTTGACGGCTATCTGCTTTGTCCCCGCAGCGATCGTGGCTGGCCGACTACCGATACTAACTGGAACGGTAGAGACTGGATCATACGGCGATGTTCCTCGGATTGTCAAGGTAGAGTTGGTGTCGAGCGTCGAATCCAAACCAGCTACACTGAACCAAATAGTCATTGGGAGAACGGCAGTATGCGTTTCCGGTAGACCAAAGGACGGTGAGTGGTATATCAACGGTGTTTCTTGAGCACCCAATCCACTTTCTGTTTTTGACTTGTTTCCGCCATGCACTGGTGCTCCCTTCGAGGACGCTTCCATCTGTTCATCACCATCTTCATCCTGTCGTCGCATTTTTTTCCTTACTGGACTGATTAGCGGCGCCACACGTTTCTTGCTTTCTGGTGTACGAGGCCCTATGGTTGCTTGAGCACTGTCGGTCTTTTTGGATAATGACTCGTCGTTGGATAGGAATTGCCACTTTGCACGCCATAAGTTCTGCGAAACATGTTTCAATATATACTCACGCTTTGATTGGGGGGATACACTACGTAATGCATTGAGCATCTTCTCGTCTGCCCAGTTGAATGACAAATACGGATTTTTGCCTTGTTTCTGAATGTGGTCGTAATCATCGTCGTGCTGCTTGCATATCTCATCGACCGCATGCTGGGGTATGCCGTAACCACCTAATCCGCAGTAGTTGGAAAACCATCCCTGCTTGTGCTTCTCCCTACGCATAGAAGGCATCGCGGATCTTGTCTTGGTAGTATTTTGGAGACTGAATCGGTGTGCACGTTGGCAAATCGGTCATGTAGTCCCATGTCATAAAGATACGACCAGGATCGTCGTTGCCGTCCTTCTTGAGTGTGGCTCGGTCCCACTTTGGTAGGAGCTTGAGTCCAAGCAGACGTAGTAGGCTGAAGATGTTCACGTGCCAAAAGCGACGGTAGAGAGCGGCCTTGTTTTGACCAACGCCTGGTCCTTCTGATGGTAGAACCTCTTCGATGGTGAAGTTGGATGTGACTAACACGGTTGTCTTGCTAAGTTGGGGTGACTTGTACTTCTGGTCAATGGCGAAGCCGGCCTCATCGCATATAGTCTTGAGGAAGTTGACGGAGAGTCGTTCCACACCTTCGTGATCCAGGTCCTCCAACATGACGTGCGAATGCACCTTTGGATCGTATAGATCGAAGAACTTGTTGTGCAGGTTCTTCTTGAAGTAGTTGGGGTACACGTAGTTAAGCAACGCAGACTTGCCAGTGCCAGGATAGCCATACACCCAAATGTGAGGATCGCCATTGCTCTTGAAGAAGTCGCGCTTCTGTGTCATCATCGCCTTTAGGCGCTCTCCATAGATGAGGAAGTTTCGGGGATACTTTTTAAAGGCCCCGTCTTCGTCTCCTTGTTCAATAAGCGATCGCATGTCAACGAGGACTTCATCGATTTTTCGCTTTTTTTCCTCTTCCGAGGGTGCAACTCGCTTGCGAGCTTCGTCGGTCGGGAGTTCTCCATTCTCATAGAGAACACATTTGGTTGGGTCGACTTTGCTGAACTCCTTGATGTGGTGACTGCGCCATCCGGAGTAAGGGAGATCTCGGTTCCGCGGAACGAGATAATAACCGTTTCCTTGCTTGACACCCCAATTGCTAAGGATAGATGACTTGGAAACTCGATTTTGGAAGATGGCTGCAACATGTACGTGTCTGACTTGGTAGTCATCTTGATAAGGTCTGGTTCCGACTTCAACACCTCCGCACAGAACGTATCGAAACTTTCCAGCGTCCCATTCGCGCTCAAGGGACTGCAGAAGTCGTTCGAGATCGGCGTCTGTTTGTACGTTGAATCTGCCATCCCACTGTCTGTCTTGATGGGAGAAGGCCACTTGTTTGACTGGTGTCGACATTTGGAATGAGTAGAGCCCATTGAGAGCTTTTCAAAAATGTATAACTTCAATAGTGGACGGTCTACTATTAAGGTATGTTCTCGAATATTCTAGATTGCTTTTATTAGTGGACGGTCTACTATTAAAGTTGTATTTTATTTTATTTTTATTTATTTTTTATTAATTTTTGGGGTTTTGGTATATAAATATATTTATTACCTTACGGGACACATTAGTTCGTTTAGGTACGAATAGTACATTCCGGGACAGATTAATTCTATGGAACATTGCCCTTCTATATTTTTGCAAGGCAGGGGCGAGAGCTCATTACTGCTTTTGCCTTCAAGACCAACATGGCTCAATATCAAGCGCTCGTCGACGTTATGGTGCAACACTACAAGGACGGATTGGAGGCCCTGGAGAAGAGGATGATTGAACTGGAAGCCGCGAACAAGCTGATGGCCCGTGAACAAGCTACACTACGCCGCCAGTATGACGCGCTGGAGGACTACGCTACGGAGCAGGAGATGAGAGCGAACGCTCTGCATGACGTCATTGATGGGTACATCGAGAGATCGGTGAGCACGGTGCGCCGTGATCTTTTGGCTGAGTTTGAGCATGTTGCGCGTGTGAACAACATCGACTTGGAGAACATCATTGGTGATATCCCGACGCAGCCTGAAGTGATTGACCTTACTAGTGATGAGGAGATTGACCAGTTTACGAATGAATTGTTTGGGTGGTAATAAAATGTGGAGAGAAGCGGCAGCTTCTTCTTCTTTACCCATAGTGTGTGGTGGCAGAGGCACTTAATAATATATATCGTTTGAGCTCCAGAGCTCATATATATGAGCTCTGGAGCTCAAACGATATATATTATTAAGTGCCTCTGCCACCACACACTATGGGTAAAGAAGAAGAAGCTGCCGCTTCTCTCCA
>JAKKUQ010000097.1 GCA_021890755.1 Thermosediminibacteraceae bacterium
TGCTTATTTTGTTATAATTTGCAAGCGCTGCCTGGTAACCCGCTCTTGCCTGTTTCACCTGCGCTTCTATGTCTTGCCCTTCCAGCTTTACCAGCACCTGGCCTGCTTTTACCCTATCGCCGGCCCTTACGAGAACCTCTTTCACCCTGCCTGCCATCTTTGGGGTTACCTGCACCTGGCCTGCAGCCTCCACCGTCCCGGGAAAGAACCGGTACTCGACAAGGTCCTGTTTAGCAACCCGCTCCACTCTCACCGGAATGGGCTCTTTTTCCTCCGCGGAGTCTATCGGTTTCCTGCTGCAGCCTGTTATAATAACCAGGAGAAAAAGAAAAAGGATAAAAATCGAAATCCGTCTTCTGACCACTTTACCGCCCTCCTACTACCTGACCGACCGGTCGGTCTACATAGGATAATGTTACCATATAATACGTCCATTATCAATAGCTTCACAGAATCAAAATCCATCATACCATCGGCTCCTACGGAGCAATAGGCGTACTTTCGAGTTTCGCCGCCACCTACGCTCCCAAAATCGCTCTGGGCATAAGCATAAAATTCACGCCCCCTTTATGATGCTCACCTTCAACTTTTCTCTGATTGTTGGTATCTCTTTCGGCCTTTACTCCGTCAGAAGGGTCGCCCGCCTAAACCCTGTCCGCTTAAACCCCGTAGAGGCCCTGAGATAAGAGTAACGGTAAAGCCCGGCTGAAAAATCGCCGGGCATTATATTTCACCCTATATTCTTCCATTCTGCTTTAGCAGCCTGAAGATCACCACAGCCGCTGATCGTCGCTGGAAACTCCTTAATACTTAAGGCTGACTTATATTTTTAGATATCCTTTTCAAGGAAGTATGGAGAACTTTTCTGTTGGGAAATAGTTCATCTCCCTTTTGGAATTTTTATAGGAAATGCGGAAGCTGTCCGTTTACTCCCCGCTACTTCCACTGAACAGGTTCCTCACCAGACTTTGCTGGTTTCTTGCAGTTGAACCAGATCCTTCAGACTAGTTTTTCTTTTCCCTGATGTTCCCGACATCACCACCTTTGATAGGTGACCAGCTTTAATAAATCGATCACCCTCGTATTTTTTGTAACCATCTAAATAACACAATCTTTTGAAGCGATAAATTTCGGCTTTTTTTACGAGCTTATCTGAGTTATATAGCCTCAATTACGGTTCGTACTCCTAAAGATATAGCTTCTCTTTGTGGCTTATTTCAGCACCCATCCCCGGTGTATACAACATTCAAAGCAGATACCCTTAGCGTCCAGTCGATTTTTGCCTTCGCAGCTTCTTAGCAAACTTTCCACGTAAAAGCTATTCATGAAAGAAACATGAAAAAACAGCTGGCAGGGCAAATCCTGCCAGCTGTTTTTGGCATTTACTGCTGAGCCTTCTGCAGATCTTCCGCATAACGTACAACGATCGCTTTTACAATACCATCTTTGTTCAGCAGCAGACTTACTTCGTCACCTTTGTCAATCTTAGACAGCCTTATTTTGTCTCCCAGTACCCATTTGCTACCATCATATTTAATATTGTAAATTACTGCGTCGCTTGCAACCTTGAAAGTTCCTTCGTCGTCCGTTTCTATGAAGGAACCATCTACTGCTTTTACAGTGTCTACTATGATGTAAGCTTCATCAACTTTATTATCATCTCCATCGTTTAATACATCAGCTGGGTCATTGTTTATATCGTCATAAACTATCCACTCTGCTTTGTTCTTGCTGTTAAGCTTGAATGCTATTAATGTTCCTTTGTCAAAGTATACTCTGTTGGCGACTGTAAATTCTTTTTCACCTTCGCCTGCTACATCAATCGTTGCCACATAGTTGCTACCGACTTTCCACGGCGAATCAACCACGACGCCGAAGTAAATGTCATCTTTTATGCCTTCAAAGTCTGGTTCTAAGAAGACGATCATCTTTGCGTTCTTACCAGCATCGCCGATTACGACAGCTTTTTCGCTCGTTAAAGACATCTCTACTAAATCGTCATAGGAGATGACAGCCGGGTCTAATTCTCCATCACTGTTGAGTGCCTTCATTATTACTGTATCTTTGGTTATATAGTACCTGTTGCTAGAAGAATCCGTTGTTCCGACGTAAACGTAATCTTTATCCGCGGCTTTATTTAAAGTCTTTCCATATACAGTTTGGACAACAGTGTCGCCATTTACCTCAATTATCGGAGCGATTGTACCCTCGGCAATTTCACCATCGCTATTGAGCTGGAAGCCAATAATCGCGTATTTTAACGCATTTTGACCAGTACCATCCACTGTTCCAAAGTAATTCTCATCATCAACGAGGTCTGCAACGTCAGTTCTCTTCTCTGCGGTATAGTCTACAACCTTACCATCTTTGGTGAAGACGGAAACCACACCGGTCTTATCCAGTTTCGCGTAGGTTACTATACCGTAGATTGTATCGCTGGTGGTTTCAGCGTCGGCTAATACGACTGCTATTTCGCCGTTGTAATCAAGTATCAGTGTTACTTCTTCGTCAGTGAGATCGGAAACATCATTTAATCCAGCCCATACTTTATAGCTGTCTCCATTGTCCAAAGTTACAACCGCGTCACCAGCTTTTTTATATGTTTTTCCATCCACTGTAAGCCTATCGGCCTTGAGTTTCTCTACTTCACCGGTGACTTTCTCTCCGGCCACGATGATGAACAATTCATCATCATCGTTTTCCCAGTAGTAAATCAATGAATCTTCATCTATATCTTCAACTTTGGCGGCAGTAAAGTCTTTATTGTATACGTAAATTTCGTCGTAGTCGTCGAGCTCAAGCTCTTCATCATCAGCAGTGACAAGATCTACGTACTCGATTACATCGTCTTCTACTTTTGTAACAAATCCTTTACCTTCGAAACTAAAGAGGTTAGCAAATACTATTTCGCCTTTGTCAAGAACTATCCGCCCATAGAGTGTATCGTAATCTTCCAGTTCTTCTACATCAACGGGTTCAAAGTTTACATAAAGTGTTGCATTATCAGCTACCTCGTAGTCATCATCTTGATTTTTCAAATACAACTCATCATCAGCTAAATTTGAGTCTGCAATCACCACAGTATCAATCAGTTTATCTTCATCTTTTGTTTTGACATTTACAAAGAATATCTGATCGTCATCATTCACCCAAGCATCTACTTTGAGGCCGAAAATGGCTTCAGGGTTTACATCAGCTATAAGTTTATAGATCCCTTTCTCGGCACCTTTTTCTAGAACAACTTCATCCGCATCAAGTTTGCTATCTACTTTTGCAATTTTGGTTACGGTGTAATCCTTTAACTCTTTGACCTTCATCTTGGACAGGAAGGTCTCGTCACCTTCAATATACTGCTTCAGATCTCCGTAACCGATCTGCTTCAGGTGCTTTATAGTCAAGCAGTTGTCGATTATTTCGACAACATCGCCACGAAGCGCCGGAACGTTGGGCACCGCATTTACTCCCTCGAAAATGCCAAGGTCATCAGCTTTGCCCATTACGCCAGCGGGCCACGGAGTACCTTCTACGGTTACGCCGTAGTTCATCGCATAAAGGAGCATTTTTGCCACTTCGGCATATGTTACGTTATTATTGGGCTTGAAGGTGCCATCAGGATAGCCATTTATTATGCCCTGACCGAATCCGAGGTTAATGTAGCCAGTTGCCCAGTGAGTAGCAGGCACGTCTTTGAACTGAGTCTGACCCTTCATGAGGTCTGCAGATTTCTCAAGCCCTAAAATCCTGACTATCAGCGTGATCGCTTCGGCACGGGTAATTGGTTTATCGAGATTGAGGTTGCCTTTCTCGTCACCTTTCAGTATACCGAGCGCTTTAGCCCTTACTACTGAAGGCGACGTTTCATCTACTGCCGCGAACCCTACGCTAACGGTGCTTAGTACGAAGACCAGCACAACCAGGCTC
>JAKKUQ010000098.1 GCA_021890755.1 Thermosediminibacteraceae bacterium
CCCGCACGTAGCGAACCTCCACTCCCCCTCATTGAAACCTACGGCTTTTAAGAGAGTTTAATTCGAAGCTTATAAAAATAACTCGATATATTATTTTCATCTTTTAGTAAAGCAGCCGCTAGAAAAATGTTAGAAGTTATTATTTATTTTAGCACTAACGAATTAAAAAATAAACACCTAAAATCAAAATACCTTAGATCCATGCCGAGATTTGAGCTAAACTGAGAAAAAAGTGTTAGGATAACCAGAGGATTTACATCACCTCCTCTATCTGATTTTTACGTCTATGCCGAAATTTTATCAACCCTGTCTAAAGATTATTATCTCAGATTTTACGTCTATATCGAAGTTTTTCATTTTCTTTGGTTTACGTAAAAATCGAAATTGATTTTGAAAATTTTACGTTATAATATAAACTAGATACGTCAATAATTGAAGGATACTAGGGTATGAATGTAGGGCAAAGAATAAAAGCTTTAAGACAACAACATAAGATGACCCTCCGAGAGCTCTCTCAAAAAAGTAGGAATCTCTATGTCTTTTTTAAGTGACATAGAAAATGGTCGTAGTAACCCATCTTTAGAAAGGCTTAAAGAAATCGCAGAAGCTTTGGATACGACAGTTAGCTATCTTCTAGGTGAAAATGATAAAACTGATGATCCAACCCACCCGGAGAAAAACATAGATGATACAAGCGATATTGACATTTGTCTAACAAAAAACGACGAAAAAGACATTGCTAAAGACCTCGAAAAAATCATGAGTGATTTAGAGCATTCCAAGGGACTTATGTTTTTCAACGAACCTCTAACGTATGAAGATAAATTAATTTTAAGAGAAGCAATCGAATTCGGAATCCGCATCGTAAAACAGAGAAACAAAGAAAAATATACACCTAAAAAATACAGGAAGAAATAAAATAAAGGACGGTGATTTCTTTGCACTCACTTGAGCAGATAAAGAAAACCGTCCTTTACTTTATAAAAAAATACAACACAAAAAAATCCTTTCGAAATAGCAGATTATAACGATATAGTTGTTGTTCAAAGACCTCTCGGTAATACGTACGGCTTTTACAAATATATCAAGCGAAACAAAGTTATCTTTATTAATAAATCGCTGTCATCCATGCAAAAGAACATAGATATGTGCTCATGAACTCGGACATGCAATCCTACACCCAAAACAAAATTGTATATTCATTAAGGAATATACTCTCTTCTCTGTCGACCGGATGGAAATAGAAGCGAACAGATTTGCCGCTGAGCTTCTAATTGATGAAACCGATATCTGCCCGGATTGGACTACAGACGAAATAAGTGTCGCTCTTAACGTCCCGAAGCAGCTTGTAGACTACAAGTTCGGGACTTTATTAATATCCACGTAGCGAACGTATATTCGACAATGTGATAAAGGGGGTATCTACAATTGCCTTTTAAAACCAGATATCTTGATGAATATAAGCAGTACATGACCTTATACTTTCATGACTTTTTGCAAGCATATCGAGACAGAGTAAATAATTTTTACTTTGAGGAGTATGCAAAAAATCCAGAGGCGTTCCCATTTATGAAACCAACTTTAGTGGTTAATATTTTTCGCAATGCGGAAATAATAAGCTTCCTGACTCTCTCAAACACCGCTAAAGATGAGATTAGACAATTCGAAGATTTTTTTGAAAGCGACGAGGACTATGATTATGTAGAGCACTTACCAAAACATATACAAGAAAAACGGCTTTTAAAAATTGCCGGCCTTGATACTTATATAGAAAAGCATATAGATTGGTACAGTGAAGTTGGCGACGTTCCACCACACTTTAACTCGAAAGTACCAAAGTATCAAGGCAGTCAACTCGCAGACAAGCACTATAACTCTTTCTTGGCGACAGAGAAAGAGAAAAAACTTGATTTGTTTGATGCTGAAGCGGTGATTACAAAGGTAAACAACGAGGAATTTCAATATGAGCTTGAGGAAGCTATTAGAGCCTATAACTTCGGCCTTTATCTTGCCTGCACAGCAACCGCAGCAGTATCGATAGAAACGTTACTGAAAATCATTGTAACCTCTCGTTTAGGAGAAAACTTTTTGCCGAAAAAAATGTATATTATTAGCTTAGCCGAAGTCTTGAAAAACGAAAATATAATGGACGACAGGTTTTTTCATCGGATAAAGTCTTTCAATGAATTACGACGAGGTGCAGCACATAGCAAATCAGGAAAAGTTGATAAATGGGATGCAGAACAAGCACTTCTGTTAGTAAAGCTTATTGTTGAAACGTTTTTCTAAGTCAAATGCTGCCCTTTCTAATTTCTCCTTTACTGCTTGTGTTTCTGGATCCAGATCGTATTCCGCTTCTACAGCTTTGAGGCTAGACAAAATTATTAAACGATCCCAATTCACCAACTGTTGTTACAGAAACCACAATATCCCTGACAAAAATGGAAAATAAGTGTTTAATAGAACCATCAGAAGATTTCATTAATGCATTGACAGGTAACATTCAAAAAGCCTTCGGAGCAATAGAAGGACAAAAATTAGTAATTGATATTAATAATGCCAAAGCGGATAAACCGCTTCTTTCTTTTCTAAGATTTGCCAAACATATATTCGAAAGGAGTGGGAAAATGCGTGGCTCAATAGTAAAGAAAGGCTCCAAGTGGTATATCGTAGTCGATATAAAGGACGGAAGCGGAAAAAGGAAACAGAAATGGATTTCCGGTTTTCGTACAAAAAAAGAGGCATAGAAAGTCCTGCCGGAAATATTGAACAAAATACAAAGCAACAACTTTATAATGCCAAACGACCTGACCGTCGCGGAGTATCTTAAGCAATGGCTTGACACTTATGGTCGTGAAAACTTAGCAAAGACAACTCTTGAGGTCTACAAGATAAATATCGAAACTCATGTAATACCCAAAATAGGGCATATAAAGCTTCAGGAACTCAAACCACTGCAACTAAATCAATTTCTTTCTCATCTTTCTTTCGAAGGGCGCAAAGATGGCAAAGGTGGGTTAAGCAAAGCAACCGTTCTTAAAATATATCGTATTCTTTCCAGAGCTTTCAATCATGCCGTCAAACTCCAGTTGCTGGAAAAGAACCCTCTGCAATATGTTGAAGCTCCTAATCAACCTGGAAGCCCTGCGGAAGCATTAAAAATTAAAAATGGAACAGGTAAAACAGTTGCTTGAAGTGGCTAAAGGAACAGAACTAGAAGTTCTTATTGCTTTAGCGGTGGGTCTTGGCCTAAGCAGAGGTGAAATATTGGGGCTAAAATGGTCAAATGTGGATCTCAAGGCTGGGACGCTGACAATATCTAAAGTATTAGCTCGCGTAACTGGTGAAGTATTCGAAAAAGATCCAAAGACAGAAAAAAAGCCGGCGTACCCTCATTATGCCGGAAACATTGATTCAGCTTCTTAAAGCACATAGGAAAAAGCAGCTAGAAATGAAAATGTTCTTAGGCCCAGAATATAAAGATAACGATTTAGTATGCTGCAAACCGAACGGTGAACCATACAATCCTGCGACTTTTTCGCATATGTTCAAGGATTTCATAAGAAAAAATAACTTACCTGATATACGTTTTCACGACCTGCGGCATACCTTTGCTACGCCGTTAATTGGGAATAATGTTCCTATAAAGGTTACGTCATCGTTATTAGGGCATTCGAGTATATCAACAACTCTCGATCTCTACTCACACGTAATGACCGAGATGAAAAAAGAAGCCGCGAACAAAATACAGGAAATTCTATTTGGCAAAAACAGTTAATTTCGTTCGTTAGAAGTTCGTTAGAAATTTGCTTCTAACAAAACAAAAAAAGTTTTCGAGAAATCCTCGAAAACCTTGATTTTCCTGGTGCAGGGAGCGGGATTTGAACCCGCACGGAGTGAACCTCCACTACCCCCTC
>JAKKUQ010000041.1 GCA_021890755.1 Thermosediminibacteraceae bacterium
TAATACATTGGTTAAGAAGGTATCGGAGGACATTAAGGATTTTGACATTGTTAATGATTTGGAAGAGTATTTTGGAATTAAAAAGAATAGCTATAACATAATTCTTGCGCCCTTGTTTCATCCCGGAGGCTATGCATCGCAAATTAAAAGAGATGACGGAACCTTGGATATCTATGCTTTTATCGGACCTATGAATGTAGAAAATGACTTACCAGTTTTTTCTAAAGATAGTATTAGAGGCCTTGTTTGGCATGAATTCGGTCATTCATTTGTGAATCCGATTACATCTAAGTATGCGAGTGAAATAGAAAAATACAGCAAATTATACGAGCCTATTTCCGGGTATATGCAATCTCAGGCGTATGGAAATTGGATGACATGTGTAAATGAACATATTGTCAGAGCGGTAACAACAAGGCTTTCGTACATAAAACTTGGGAAAGAGGCAGGGGACAGAGCCCTGCGTTTCGAAAAGTATAACGGATTTTTCTATATAGAACCCCTTTTAGAGAAACTTAAAATTTATGAAGAAAATCGCGATAAATATGCTACCTTTGAAGACTTTTATCCCGAGCTCATTGAAGTTTTCAAAGAGCTTTCCCAGAAAAATCTCGGGGAAGATTTTTATTCGATTAAATTTGAGGGACCTATAAATTTCGGTTTTTTTGAGAAGTACAAAAAAGTTTTAATAGTGCCTACTAACGAAAAAAATGATTTAATCGAAAGCAAGATTTTGAATTACGTAAAAGAGATAAAAAATATGTTTAATGATATTAAGGATGCCGAAATATTAACGGATACCGAGGCTCTAAATCGGGACCTATCCGATTATAATATTATAGTTTATGGAACAATTGATGGGAATCTATGGCTTTCAAAATATAAATCCGAATTCCCTTTTAAGATAGAATCCGGGAGGATAATTGCCGATACCGAATACAGCGGAGAGCATCTGAGGTTTATTTCGGCCCTTCCCAATCCTCAGAATCACAATAGAGCACTTATAATATACACTGCATTGAAGGCAGAGGATGTTTTAAATATTAATGAAATTTTCCACGGTCCAACCGATTATGTGATAGCAGATGGGAAGAAGGTATTAAAATCAGGTGATTATATAAAAAATGGAAAATGGACTTTTAAATAATTTGGGAATGGCTATTGCAATATAGCACTCTAAAGGAGTGCTAAAATTTTTTGAAGGGTATCGGGGAGTTTAATCGTCTTTATTAGTGAAGGAGAAGGGAAGGAGGGGAGCGATTGACCTCAGATGAAAAGCTCGTAGCCCGTTGCCTTGAAGGCGATTGCGAAGCGTTCAGGGAACTTTTTGATCGGTATAAGGCTTATGTGTTTGCAATAATCCTCAATTTTGTAAAAGACGGCAATGAGGCGGAAGATATAGCTCAGGAGGTGTTCTTGCAGATTTACCGCTCCCTTCCCCAGTGCCAGCAAGAAAACTTCAAATCCTGGATAGGAAGGATAGCCGTAAACAAAGCTATTGACTATAAAAGAAAGGTGGCGCGACTTCCATGTATTGCCCTAGAAGATAAAGCGCCTGAGATGATGCCGGTAAGGGAAGAAGAATGCACATCACCGGAAGAGATATACCTGACAAAGGAAAGCCGTGAGGAAGTGCGGAATGTGACAGGCCGCCTTCCGGAAATTTATCGCAGGGCCATCGAAAAGTACTATTTTCAGGATAAAAGCTGCAGGGAAATAGCTCGGGAAGAGGGGATTAGCATTAAAGCAGTGGAATCAAGATTGAACCGCGCCAGGACTTTGTTTAAGAAAAGATGGGGGAGGGACGACGGGTGAGGCATTTTGGCAAGGAGGAATGGATCCTATTTAAAAGTGGCCACCTAGCAAAAGAAAAGTCACGTATAATGGAAAATCATCTATATGTGTGCGATCAGTGCCTTGAAACTTTTCTTGAGCTTATTACCGATGAGGAAATAAATGATGCAGCAAAAAAAGTTTCTCCAGCTTTTGATAAAAAGGTGATGGCTGCCATCGAGAAAAATGAAGCTCGCTGGACTCAACGAGGGAACACTCGAAAAGTCTTAGTGTCGAATAAATTAATTGCCTATTATGTCGCTTGTGCCATGGTTACAATTATGCTTATGAGTGCGGGGTTCTTTCAGGCCTTGGCAGGGAAGGCCCAAGCACTTGCGGTTTCATCAGTTCGGCAGGAGAAAGTTCAGTACAGCGTAAACTTTTCCTGGCCATTGGAGATTGTGGAAAAGACCAGTGACTTTATACGAAATTTCGAATTTGGAGAAAAGGGAGGTTTTAATGTTGAATAAAAAGAGTAAATTCATTACGTTTCTGCTGTCTTTTGTCTTCCCGGGACTGGGACATTTATACGTGGGGTATGGAACCAGGGGCTTCGTATTCTTTGGGTTAATTTTGGGCGTTATCTTCGGTTGTCAGGTCATGGGTATTTTGACCTTACGTACAGATTTCTTTAATATGCTTAGGTCCTTTGGGCTGCCGGTGATCTGGTTTATTTCTTTGGTCGATGCCATATCTCTTGCTGATGTGCCGGATAGAGAAGGAGTTCAGGGGGAGGAGGAAGGTAACGTTAGGGGGGCTCATACTCCTGCGGTAGGGGTTAACCGGACTTTGATTGCCGCTGCTTTATCTCTGATACCTGGTGCCGGTCACATGTACCTGGGCTATTTAAAATACGGTGCGGAGCTTATGGGAGCATTTTTTATGGCAATTTTCTTAATGGGATGGCTTAATATGCCTTTCTTTCTTTTCCTACTGCCGGTGATCTGGTTCTACAGCCTTTTTGACGCCATTCACCGGGCGGAGGGGAACATCCCGCCGGAAAATCTGGAAGGCTCTCCGCTTTCGTGGATAAACCGGAATCCCAGGCTTGCAGGTTTGGGACTCGTATTGTTGGGGTGTATTGCTGTTTTAGACAGATTGATTTTTCCAAACATTGACTGGCAAACCCGCAATTACCTTCAAACGGGTATGGTCTCCTTCATATTGATTGTCACTGGAGCCAAGCTGATTAAGGAAGGCATATCCAAAGCCGGCAAAAGTGAAGAAAAAGGAGGAGATTCGGATCAATGCGCAAATGGAAAGTAGGCCTTCTTTCTTTGGGCGCGTTATTGGTAGCGATGGGCGTGGTCCTATTTGCGTCACAGTGAATTTCGATATTTTCAGCATACTGGTAATCTGCTTCATAGGTTTGTTCAGCTTGGGTATTTACGGCTTGTGGGAAACAGGGATAATACCCTTGATAAATCAAACGCTTTCGTCTCAAAGTTTTGTCCTGGCAGTAGAGCCGCAGAAGCTTGAAGTCGAAAGTTCACCGTCCGTCTCGTTAAAGACCGTACAGTTACAGTTTACGGGTCAGCCAGGGTTGTAGCTGATTCAAAGGAAACGGCAGAAAAACTATTATCTGCCCAAGAAGTGCTTTTCCACAAATCAGGCGAACTTTTGCGGGTTTCTTTTAATGCTCCTCGGTCGCACAGCGGCGTCGGGTTTCGCGCCGATATGCCCAGCTATACCATACTGGTTCCGGAAGATATCGATGTAGAGATAAAAAACAGGCGCTCTTTAAGCATCCACCTGGAGAATATTAAGAGCAACTGGGTCATGGAAAACACCGGGCATGTGGGTATAATTGTGCAGAATAGCGCTGATGCAAAGATAAAAGCTGTAGTTGACGGCAAGGAGCTACTGGGAGGTAATGTGGCCTGGAAAGTGATTGGCGATAACGAGGAAAATACTCACGCGCGTCAGAATACTAACTGAGAAGTGACTTTTGGAAAAGGCGGGCATACTGTGAATGTTATAGGTGGTAGTGTAACAGTAAATAAAATTGAATAGGCTGAATATGGAACGGGAGCTATGGTTTGGGTGCAAGGTGCTTTATCCAGACGAAAAGGAAGATCGGTTTGCGGTAAAAGGAGGCTGGTAACAGTTGAAGATAGTAATGCAAAATGATACAAATATGATTAGGTGATAATAGATGTTGTTAAGTATGCAAAAAGTAAAGGAAAAATACTCAATCAGTCGAAGAACACTTATAAACTGGGAAAAGTAAGGATTGATAACGCCTGTTAGAACTCCAAAAGGTACCAAGAAAAGCTACTGGGCATGATTGAAGAAAAACCAAAACCTAAAATATCTCAAATTTTTCATGAAAAGTTTCGGTGTAGAGCTTATAGTTTTAAACAGAAAACAGAACGAGGAAGATGTAAACATAGAACTTGCAGAGGGTTTAATAGCTATTGTTACATCGTTTGCAGCCAGGATTTACGGGCAAAGAGGTGGAAAAAAGCGTGATAACAATACAGGCTAAACTTGGTTTTCAAAGCAAGGAAGAAGAACAAGCGGTAGCGGATCTGATGAGAAGATGGTCATCCTGCGTAAGATTCGCATATAACAGGCTTTTAGAAGGCAAAAGCAGAAAAGAACTCAAGAGAGAACTTCAAGGAGTTTTCAACCTAAATTCAAGGTATGTAGATGATGCGATAATGAAGGCAAAAAACGTTTTACAGTCATGCAAAGAAAGAGAAGAAAATCCTAATTTATTTGAGAAGCTCAAGAAACGGCACATAAATGGAGAAGCATACAAGAAGCTAAGACAAGAATGGCAAGAAAGAAGGAAAGGCAATCTCTACTCAAGAGGAGATAAGACCAAGAAAGGGAATCTCAACACGAGGATCGTGATAGACGAAAACGGTGCTGTACTCAGAATCAACGTAGGACAAAGAAAGTATGTTTATGCAAGGATACAAGCAGGATGTAAAAAAGGAAAGAGCCGGGAGGAATTGCTTGAAGCAGTTAGCACTTGTGGACAGCCTTATTCTGTCGAGCTAAAGCTCAAAAATGGGAAGGTATATGCCTACTTTACGATTGAAGAAAACTTCCCGGAAGTTGTGATAACAAAGGAAAACGGAATCATAGGAATAGACATCAACGCATATCCGGACCACATAGCGTGGTCGGAAACAGATGAAAACGCTAACCTTGCAAGTTACGGCAAAATACCGATGCCTGAACTTGCAAGCGGCAGTTCAGATAAGAGGGAATATTACAGATGGCAGTATTCCCATGAGATAGTAAGGCTGGCAGAAGAAAAGAAGAAAGCAATAGCAATCGAGAGATTGGACATAAAAGACAAAGGAGAAAGAGGGGACTTTTCGGGGAGAAAATCGAGGAGGATAAGGCACAGCTTCAGCTACAGGTCGCTTCTTGAGAAAATCAAAATTTTAGCGAAGAGAAAAGGCATACAAGTAATAGAAGTCAATCCCGCCTACACGTCAGTGATAGGTATGCTAAAATATGCACCGCAGTATATGATAAGCAAGGACGTGGCAGCAGCGTATGTCATAGCAAGAAGAGGACTTGGGTTAAAAGAACAAATTCCCGAAGGATATATGGCGATTCTAAAAGAATTAGACGATGACGAACTGAAGGAATTAAAAGAGCACGTAAGAAAAACAGTTAAGAACAAAGAGCAAAAGAAAAGGCAGCTAAAGGAAATAGACAAAGCAATAAAGCTAATACAAAGCCTTGGGAGTGAGCCTGGGAAGGCATCAAGGCCTCTGGATGGAACAAGTCTTGGTGCCTGTAGCGAACGCTACAATCTCTGGCGAGTTCTCAAGGTAGCGGTGGTGACGCCACTCTCCCCTGAGAAGGTCTTGCGAGACATCTCTGTCCTGAAGCGGGTAATCTTTTCAGGGCAAGTGGGGAGACCCGTAAGGGCGTAAGTTCCTGCTTCTTGGGGCAGGGGCTATGGGAGTGCTTAAATACCGCCTGCTGGGAATGAGCACTTTCTGAAAGGGCGGACAATAAGTAGCCCAGCTACTCAAACTGTTCAATTTTGCACAGTTTGGGTAACCAGGGTACCAGTATAATAAAATGTGACGGTATCAAGCCAAGTAGAAAGGCAGTTTGGCGGCAAAGCCGGTTATTTTACGGTGTGCCCGTAAGTAAAGGGGGAACAAAGATGAAAGTTTACCGCACCGCCTGTCCGAGGGATTGCCTCGACTGCTGCTCTATGCTAGCCTACGTCGACGAAAAGGGAAGGCTGGTAAGGGTAAAGGGAGACCCGGAACACCCCGTTACACGCGGGTTTCTTTGCCCTAAGGGGAATTCGTATGTGGAGCTGGTGTACCACCCGAACCGGCTCCTATATCCATTAATGAAAAAAAACGGCGAATTCAAGCGGGTAACCTGGGAGGAAGCGCTGAACTTTATAGCGGAAAAGCTAAAAAACTACATAGAAAAATTCGGTCCCTCATCCATCCTCCATTACCACTACAGTGGCTCTGAAGCGCTCACCAAAAATTTGGATACCAGGTTTTTCAATTTGCTGGGCGGCATTACCCGGGTTGCAGGAGACCTTTGCTTCAGCGCAGGTCTTGTCGCTCAGATTTACGACTTCGGAGGCCTTTTGCAAAACAGCATAGAAGACCTGCCTAATGCCAAAGGCTGCGTATTGTGGGGCAGAAACGTGAAATCCACCAATATTCACGCCCTTCCCTTTATTGCTGAATGCCGCAGGCAAGGAGGCAGGATTGCTGTGGTAAACCCGCTCCCCACCGGCATGGAGGACATCGCCTACCTAGTGGTAAGGCCAAAGCCAGGAACCGATGCTGCCCTTGCCCTCGGGGCGTGCCGCTACCTAGTGGAGCAAGGAAAAATAGACCGCGAATTTATCGAAAAATACACCTACGGATTTGAACGATTCAAAAAGGTGCTGGAGGATTATACCCTGGAAAAAGTTTCGAGGATTACAGGGGTTGACTCTGGCGATATCGAACGCCTTGCGCTTTTTTATGCCGAAAATACTCCCGTCACCACGCTGCTTGGTTTCGGACTGCAGAGGTACAGGGGAGGAGGAAACGCCATAAGGGCAATAGATGCCCTCGCTGCCATTACGGGCAACATTGGAAAGCCGGGGGCTGGGGTATCTTACTGCAGCGATACCTACTGGTACGTAGGAAGTTTCGTGAAGGGAGAAGCGCCTGCCGGGCGGACTATTAATGTGTGGGACCTGGCGCGGGGGATTTTAAACGCCCAGGACCCGCCCGTGAAAATGGCCTTCATCACTAACGCAAACCCCGTCGTAAATGTGCCGGATACTGCCATGATGAAAAAAGCCCTGAACAGCATTGACACTGTCGTCGTTATAGACCTTTTCATGACCGACACCGCAAGAGAGGCTGACGTGGTGCTGCCGTGCACCACCTTTTTCGAGGAGGAAAACATCAAGGTAAGCTCCTGGAGCCCCTGGATTTACTACTGCCCGAAAGTCATAGAACCCGTCGGGGAGGCAAGACCCGATGAGGAGATCTTCATTGAGCTTGCAAGGAGAATAGAACTTAAGGATTTTCCCTGGGAGAGCCGCGAGCAGTTCCTAGAATACGCAGCTGAGGCCTTCAGGAAATTCGGCGTAAACCTTTCCATTCTAAGAGAAAAGGGGCATATAAAGAACTCATTTGTACCTGATGTGGCCTGGCAGGACAAAAAATTCCTGACGCCATCGGGCAAATTTGAATTCTATTCGGAAAAAGCCCTTGCCGAAGGGCAGCCGCCCACGGCCACTTATGTAGCAGCGGAAAGCGAAGAAGACCAGTATCCCTATCACTTTATAACCCCTCATTCCCGGTACCGTATACACTCTCAATTCCAGGTAAGCGAATATATAAAAAGTTTAAATCCCTTTCCAAAAGTGTATATAAATTCCGAAGAAGGGGTTCGGCTGGGGTTAAGAGAGGGACAGGAAGTGGAAATTTACAACGACAGGGGCAGCATAAGAGCGAAAGTATATTTTGATTCAAGGATGAGAAGGGACACCGTAAGCCTGGAGTCGGGCTGGAGTGTGGAAAGTGGGGCTTGCCCCAATTTCCTAATACCTTCCCGGGTCAGCGAAATGGGAGGCTGTGCCGCGCTCTACGATGTTAAGGTAGGCATAAGGGGTGTAGAGTGATTCTTTCAGGTTTTGCTGAAATTGTTTAACATACAGGCTTAAATTTATTTAAAATTCCAACTAATTACGATAGATATGATTGTCAAAAATAGAAATATATGGTATAATAATAATACAAGAAGTTTTCCAGGATTGCAAAAAACTATAATTTAGGTCGCGAAATCTGTGACCTAAAGCTTCTTAAGCTATAAGACCGGGTTGCCGGAGGTGCTTTTATTATTTATCATAAAGCAAATCCACATCCCCCTTCGGTAGCCCGGAAGTTTTTACTTTTAGGCCGTAAAAGGAGGGGTGATCTATGGATTTGAAAGGCAGGAAAATAGTGGTCCTTGCCGAAGAGGCCTTTGAGGATCTGGAGCTTTGGTATCCGGTTTTGAGGCTGAGGGAAGAAGGGTGCGAAGTTACGATAGCGGGCAGTGGCAGCAGCGATACATACAAAGGCAAGCACGGAGTTCCAGTGAAGGTTGACCGAAATATCGGAGACATTTCGGCGGACGACTACGACGGTATAATAGTCCCGGGAGGATGGGCACCCGACCGGTTGCGCAGGTATGATGCTGTAAAGAAGCTGGTGAGGCAATTCGCGGAGCAAAAAAAGCTGTTAGCCACCATCTGCCACGGACCGTGGGTTTTCATCTCAGCCGGCGTCGTGAAGGGATATAAGATGACGTGTGTAGAGGCCATAGTGGATGATATTGTGAATGCCGGAGCCGTATACGTGGACCAGGAAGTAGTGGTAGACAGGAACATGATAACCTCCCGCAGACCTCCAGACCTGCCGGCCTTTATGAGGGAGATAATACGCTACCTGAAACAAAACCACCAAAATGGGCTTTAATTAAGGGAGGATATCCCTGCAAAGAGTCAAAAGTGCCATAAAAAGAGGGGGAATGAGCGTGTATAAAGAAGTGAGTATCGAACAGGTGGCAGGTAAGATCCTGGAACAACTGAAAAAAGGCGCTTTTTTAACCGTAAAAAGTGGTGATAAGGTAAATACCATGACAATTGCCTGGGGGACTATAGGATACGTTTGGCAAAGACACGTCTTTATTACCATGGTCAGGCATTCCAGGTATACCTTCGAGTTGATAGAAAAGGCCAATAGTTTCACCGTAAGTTTTCCTTTGAACGGTCAAATGAAGGATGCCTTAAACGTATGCGGCACCAAATCGGGAAGGCATATAGACAAGTTCAAGGAATGCGGCCTTTCACTCTTGCCCGGTGAAAAGGTAGATACTCCTGTTATAGATGGATGCGACCTTCACTTGGAATGCAAAATTATATATAAGTCCCCGATGCATCCCGACCAACTTCAAGGAGAAATAAAAAGATTATACTACGGCGATGAGGACTACCACGTACTGTATTTTGGTGAGATACTGGCTGTGAGGATGAAGGAGGAGGCCTAGCCCCTTATCAGAATAATTCCCAGAATGACCAGCAGGGTGCCGAAAATTTTCTTGAGCGTCATGCTCTCGTGCAGGAAGAGAAAGGCCAGGGCGACCGTGACTAGCGGAAAAGAAGAGCTTATGGGCACGACCTTTGAAGCTTCGCTGTACTTGAGGGCGTAATAATAAGCCAGCTGTCCGAGCAATGACGCCATAAGGCCCTCCCCGGCGATGAACAGGAAAGACCTGGCATCTATATGGAGATTTTTAAAACTGCCCGACAGCAGGCCGACGACGAGCAGGACGGCGCTTATCGTAAAGGAACGCAGCGACAGGGCCAGAAAGGGTGGCAGCTTTGCAAGGCCCATTTTTCCCAGAATGGGTGCGGCTCCCCAGAATACAGCCGTGAGCAGGGCGAATATATAGGATTTCATGTCGTATCCTCCTTATAGATATGTTCATGGGATGTTTATGTGCCGGCACGACCGCCGGCACATGCCTTTATAATTATACCATTTCGGGCCCCGGAAAATCCCTGCTTTCAAAATAAAAAAAACTGTAGTAAAATAGTAATAGAAGGTGTGGAGCGAGGAGGGCAAATTCTATGTTAACCCAAACCCAGGAAGCCGGGTACTCCCTCAGATACAAGATATACCAGCATCTGAAAAACGCCATCCTGAACGGTGTCTACAAGCCCGGTGAAAGTCTGATAGAGATGAAGATAGCGCGTGAACTGGGAGTAAGCCGCACTCCTGTGAGAGAAGCAATAAGACAGCTGGAGCTGGAGGGTTTAGTTTCCAGCATCCCCAACAAAGGAGTAATAGTTGAGGGTATTACCGAACAGGATGTGGAAGATATTTATACGATTAGGAAGATGATTGAGGGCCTGGCTGCCAGGTGGGCCGCTGAAAAGATAACTCCTGACCAGCTAAAAGAACTCAAAGATGTGGTGGACCTGATGGAATTTTACACAGCAAAGGGCGAAATAGACAAGGTTTCGGAACTGGACACCCGCTTCCATGATATTATCTTTAGGGCGTGCAGAAGTAGGCCTCTTGAATCGGTGCTCACCAATTTCCACCACTTCATTCAGAGAGCGAGGCTAGTATCTATCAAAAGCGGTGGCAGAGCACCGGTTTCTCTAGAAGAGCACAAAGAAATATATAATGCTCTTTTGGCAAGAGATCCTGACGCGGCGGAAAAGGCCATGATAAAGCACGTTGAAAGGGCAAGGAAAAATCTTCACCCATATTTGGAAAGCCATAAGGTATACCAGCGCCCTGAAAGTCCTTGCTAAAACAGCAAGGATTTTTATTTTTTTTCTAGAAGTTTCATCAGCACCGCTCTGTTGGACACCGGAAAAAGGGAAGAGAGTACTTCTCGATCATGATTGACATCAGAAAGGGAAAGCTCTTCTAAATTCCGTTCAAATACTTGAATCTTTTCTTTTATTGATTTGAGGCCAAAGCCGCTTTCCTTCATCTGTTTGATTTGGATGAGTCTGAGCACATCTTTTTCCGAATATCGCCTTTGGCCGCCGTTTGTGCGAGTCGGGCTTACGAGTCCCATGCTTTCATAATACCTGATCTGCCTTGCAGATAGGCCGGTCCTCTTTTCTACCTCACTGATAGGATAAAGGCCTTTTTCTGCGGGTGTCATAGAGATGACCTCCCTTTTATTTTTATATTATTCTAACAAAAAGCAATAGTATAGTCAATAATAGTGTAAGATACTTCCACTTGGTATAAAAAAACCTTACAAAAATTTGACGCAACTTTACATTTTGTGATAGTATCTATTCGTTAAAAATAATAGACGGAGGAGGAGCTTTATGTCAAAGTATACCAAGCAAGATATCATAAAGAAGGCCGAGGAGCTGGATGTAAAATTTATCCGCCTCCAGTTTACGGATATTCTGGGAATAATAAAAAATGTGACAATTACTGTAGATCAGCTTGAAGACGCCCTGGACGGGAAGATTATGTTCGACGGCTCCTCAATTGAGGGTTTTACTAGAATTCAGGAGTCTGATATGCACCTTATGCCTGACTATGATACCTTTGCCATCCTGCCTTGGAGGCCTAGGAAAGGGGCTGAAGCAAGGCTGATGTGCGATATCTATACCCCGGATGGGGAGCCTTTTATAGGTTGCCCCAGGGGGATATTGAAAAAGGTGTGCGCACAGGCTAAGGAAATGGGTTATGAATTTCTCGTCGGACCTGAGCCGGAATTTTTCCTTTTCCACATGGATGAACAAGGCAGGCCTACTACAAGAACTAATGACAAGGGGAGTTATTTTGACCTTTCGCCGGTGGATTTAGGTGAAAATGCCAGGCGGGATATTGTTCTAGCCTTAGAGGAAATGGGGTTTGAAGTGGAGGCTTCTCACCATGAAGTAGCTCCTGGACAGCACGAAATTGACTTTAAGTACGCCCCGGCGCTTAAGACGGCAGATAACATTGTTACTTTCAAGTTCGTTACCAAAGCGATCGCTATGGAACACGGGCTTTATGCAACGTTCATGCCTAAACCCATATTCGGAGAAAACGGTTCGGGCATGCATCTTAATATGTCGCTTTTTAAAGACGGAGTAAATGCGTTCTACGACGAAAACGACAAAGAGACAGGACTCTCGGAATTGGCTAAATATTTCATCGGTGGCATATTGCGCCATGTCAAAGGCTTCACGGCGGTGACTAACCCCACTGTTAATTCTTACAAAAGGCTGGTTCCGGGATACGAAGCTCCTGTATATATTTCATGGTCGACAAAAAACCGCAGCGCCCTTATTAGGGTCCCGGCGGCTAAAGGAGAAACTTGCCGGATAGAATTGAGAAGTCCGGACCCATCGGCCAATCCGTACCTGGCGCTAGCTGTAATTCTGGCATCAGGTCTTGATGGAATTAGAAACAAAATAGACCCAGGGCCCCAGACTTTTGACAATATTTACAAGATGACGCCGGCTGAAAGGATGGCTGCTGGAATAGAAAACCTCCCCGGCAGCTTGAAAGAAGCACTTGAGTACCTTTCCAGGGATGAATTAGTAAAAGAAACTCTTGGCCCACACGTATACGAGCATTTTATGAAAGCTAAGCTCATAGAATGGGAGACTTATAAGATCCAGGTTCACCAGTGGGAACTGGATCAATACTTGGGAATATTTTAGCACTAACGGGCCTTCCTCACCTGAGAATCAAAATGGTGCGGAAGGCCCAACTTCTTTTTTTAAGAAAACCTGGTTTACTACGAAAGTAAAATCATATGAATATTGATATATCAATGATATAATTTATTTTAAATCTTGACAAGTATTAATAGTCATAATAATATAATTTATGAAAAAGGTGATATATCAGTCTTATATCGTAGGTATATATTGGGGACAAGAAAGGGTTTTCCCATTTTGGCGCATATAGCAAAGATAAGCCAAACTAGTTTACGAGCCACCAGTGCTCTTTTATGCCGTGCACCTGCAACGAGTTAGCGGCCAGGACCCTGGATTTTTCTCCTCCACCAAGCCCCAGACCAACCCAAATAATTTTCGCAAAGTCACCAGTGATTATCAAGAACCTAAAACGCTTCTGCATCGGCGACATAGCCCGAGCCGGGTGTGGCTGGGCCGAATAGCACATGAATTTGAGAAGAGAGGTGAAAGAATGATGAAAAGTACTTTTCTAAATAAGCCCGTTACAGTAGGCATTATAGGAAGCGGATATGCCTGTCAGCTGCACTGTAACGGATATAAAAAAGTCAGCGGTATACCGCTGAGGTTGAAGACTCTTTCGGATATAGATGAGGAAAAGGCCAAAAAATATGCCAAAGTTTATGGAATAGAAAGGACCTGCAAGGATTACCATGAAATTTTGGAGGATGAGGAAATAGATGTAGTGGATATATGCACCCCACCATTTTTACACCCTCAAATAACACGTGAGGCTTTACAGGCTGGCAAACATGTAATATGCGAAAAGCCTTTAACAGGGTATTTTGGAAGAGAAGGTGATCCTAGGCCTATTGGCAAAATGGTTCCCAAAAAGGTAATGTACGAGCATGTATTGAAAGAAATCGAAGAACTGAAAAAGGTGGTAGAAAGTAGCGATAAATTATTTATGTATGCGGAAAATTACGTATACGCTCCCACCATTCAAAAAGTAGCCGAAATAATAGAGAAGAAAAAAAGCAAGATTCTTTTTATGAAGGGAGAGGAAAGCCTCAGCGGCTCAAGTTCCCCCGTTGCCGGATACTGGGATAAAATTGGTGGCGGACCGCTTATAAGGACGGGATGCCATCCGCTGTCGGGTATACTTTGGTTAAAACAGTGTGAGGCAAAGGCGAGGGGTGAGGAGATAAAGGTCACGAAAGTGTGCTGCGATGTGGGGAATGCTACTAAGGCCATCTCTGAAACCGATAAATCTTACATTAAAGCCAATCCGTATGATGTGGAGGATATAGCTACCCTAACGTTGACCTTTTCAGATGGGACGAAAGCCCTCGTAATAGCATCCGATACGGTATTGGGCGGCACCGTTAATTACGTTGAGGTATATACCAACGATTCCTCGTTGATTTGCCGGATAACTCCGCCAGGTAATATGGATGCTTATTTTCTGGATCAAAAGGGGCTAGAAGACGTAAACTTGGCGGAAATGCTACCTACTTACATAGGATGGCAGCATGTATTTATTAGCGATGAGATTTTAAGGGGATACGCCGGTGAACTGCAGGATTTCATGGAATGCGTAGTATATAACAGAAAACCCATGTCCGATTTTAATTTAGCATATGAAACCATAAAGATAATATATGCCGCATACTGGTCAGCGGAAGAAGGTAGGGCTATAGAACTTTAAGAATTTAATAAGGAGAGTGAATAAAAATGAAAACGTATAACGTGGGTATAGTGGGATTCGGTTTCATGGGGAAAGCCCATACTTATGCTTATAAAGCGATACCCTTTTTTTACGGTAATCTTCCTATCGATATTAAGCTAAAAGCGGTATGGACTCTACCGGAAGACGCGGCTAAAAAAGCTGCCGAGGAGTTTGGTTTTGAGACGTGGACCACTGATATAAAAGAATTTTTTGAAAACGACTTGGATATAGTTCACATATGTAGCCCCAATGATACCCATAAAGAAGTTATACTTGAAGCCTTAAAGAGAAACATTCACGTATACTGCGAAAAACCTCTCACGGATAAATACGAGGATTCTTTGGAAATACTAGACGCTCTAAAGGGTAAAAATGTGGTAAACAGAATCGGGTTTCATTCTCGGTTTTACCCATGTGCAATTAGAGCAAAAGAAATAATCGACAGTGGGAGAATAGGTAAACCCATAGGTTTTCATATAAGGTACTACACCATGAATCGATTAGAAGGAACGGCAAGCCCCAATGCCCTTGCGACAGGTGCGATAATAGATTTGGGATGTCACCTTGCCGATATGGCGCGCTACCTTATGGGGGATTTTGACAGTTTGTTTGCGGATGTTAAATACCTAAATGAAAACACTGCAAAATCAGCGGAAGACGCGTTTTTTGCTATAGTGAAGATGAAGAACGGGGCTGAAGGTGTCATTGAGGCAAGCAAGATAGCATATGGAGCGAATAATGAATACATTGTGGAGATTTACTGCGAGAAAGGTGCACTTAAGTTTGATATTGAGAATCCGGACTGGCTTTTGTTTTACGATGCAAATGAAGAACCCGGTCCCTACGGAGGGAATAGGGGGTATAAGAAAATAGAGTGCTTCAATAGATACCCTGAAAGAAGCTTTCCATCCCCGAGGCATTCTCCCGGCTGGCTTGGAGGGCACCTCCACAGCATATATAGTTTTCTCAAAGCTATAAAGGAAAATAAAGCTGCGGCTCCTTCTTTAGAGGACGGGGCTTATATTCAGAACGTATTGGATAAATTGGTAAAATCGGCGAAAGAAAAAAGATGGATGACGGTATGAATCTTTTAAAAGTTTTTTAGGGGAAAGGGCGGCGATATTATGCCTTCAAAATTGGTAGGGTTTATTCACACTACTCCGGTGACCATTGGAATGGTAGAAAATTTTATGAAAAGATATTTACCGGATGTAGAATATGTCCATGTTTACAATGGACTGGTAAAAAGGGATAACTTTTCGTCTCTTGTTGGAGTCACTCCAAAGATAAACCTCTTGCGTTATGCAAATATTGCACAGGAGTTACAAAACGCTGGCTGTGATCTGATTGTATCTTGCTGTAGCTTAATGCCCCGGGCAACGGAGTACGCAAGCAAAGTGGTGGACATTCCGGTAATACAGTTGGATTCTATATTGCTTCAGAAAGCCGTGGAAAATTATAGCAAAATCGGCGTTGAAGTCACGACCGAGTACGTTATTCCATATGTAAAGGAAGGTTTGGAGTCAAGGGCATTAGCTTTAGGGAAAAAAGTTGAAATTATATTTTCTGAAAATACCTGGGCGTTGGATCTATTTAATAAAGGAGAATTTGAAGCCTATGACAGGATAGTGCTGGAAGATATGAAAAAATTGGAACTAAAAGGGGTTGATTGCATCTTAATGGGGCAGATACCCTTTGCAATTATGGAGGATAAAATAAAGGAGGCGTCTTTTAAGGTTCCGGTGCTTTTTGCCGGAGAAATAGCCTTCAAACATATTGCGGAGCTCTTAAAAGAGTCCCGCCCAAATTGACATTAATTTTGAAAAAGGGGAGAGGACAAAATGAGTGTGATGCCGCTGGATTTTGCAGAACCCTTTTTTCCGGTTAAGTACATAGTGGATGAAAAAGAGTACTTCGTGAATGGAAAGTGTATAGTACTAAACGTATCAGAAGAACCCATATTGATAAATAACAGACCACTTAAGTTTTTTCAATCGGTAGTGGTAGTGAATACATCTATATTTAACGTAAAACGGTGCATTGTAGTTGAAAAATTTGCGGATTACCCTGATGAAGAGGCCCTCTTCGAAGAGGTTAAAAAGGTATGGCCACTTGCTTACGATGTAACTCATGAAGAAAGGCACAGAGGTGTAGCACTTTGGCGCTCTCCCAAGGTGAAAATAGGAGATTTGGCGGTAAATATGTGCTTTGCCGGTTCTGTTCCGCTGAATGTTGGGCTTCACAAAACGCATTGGGGAGGACCTCCGATAAAAGAGGTTCATACGCAAATCGTTGGAATAGGAAAGATGCAACAGTACTACGATCGGGATCTGAATACACTGTATCGTGAAGAATACATGGCACCGGGCTCTAGTCACATTCCAATGTATGATGAAAACTGCGAGTATCCATGGCATCAGTACGAGACCGTGACAAAAGGTATATTCATGGCTACCGAAATACTCTTTTAAAAACAATTGTTAAGGAACATTCCATGATTTTTTTGAATAAGAGCCGCATGTCCAAGTTCCCTCTTAAAAAATATTTAAGAATGTAATGTGCCATAGTTTCGTTCAATAGCTTTTTATTTCTGGGCAGGTTA